>CAWKIC010000056.1:0-123076 GCA_963849615.1 uncultured Bacteroidales bacterium | reverse complement strand
TTGTCAGGTACGGAAATCGTTCCATCTTTAATTTTAAGAGGCTCTCTGGTTAAACGTTCCTGTTCTTCCTGCCAGATCCAGTGTGTATCTAAGGCTGTTATTTTTCCGGGCGCTGCAGCTCCTGCCTGGACAATCATGGCAAGTGAAATATCAAAATGATTATTGGAATGTGAGCCCCATGTCAATCCCCATTCATTGCAAATCTGAGCTACGTGTACCGCACCATTCATTGTCCAGAAATGAGGGTCAGCGAGAGGGATATCGACAGCATGCAACTGGATTGAATGGCCAAGCTGGCGCCAATCTGTCGCGATCATATTGGTCGCGGTCGGTAACCCCGTTGCCCGTCTGAATTCGGACATTATTTCACGACCGGAGTAACCATTTTCGGCTCCACACGGGTCTTCCACATAAGCAAGTACATTGTGTTTATTCCTGCATAACAATACTGCCTCATCCAGCGACCATGCGCCATTGGGGTCTATAGTTATCCTTGCATCAGGAAAACGGTCCGCCAGTGCAACCACTGCTTCCATTTCTTCATTTCCGTTCATCACCCCGCCTTTTAGTTTAAAATCTTTAAAACCGTAGCGTTGATGAGCTGCCTCTGCCAGCCGGACAATTGCTTCAGGGGTCAGGGCAGCTTCAGTCCGTAATCTTAACCAGTCATCTTTATAATTTGAATTGTTTAAATAAGGTAAATCGGTCCTAATCCTGTCAGCGACATAAAACAGGTAGCCCAGCATATCCACCTTCTGGCGCTGCTGGCCTGTGCCAAGCAGGGCGGCAACCGGTACTCCAAGAAACTGGCCGAGAAGGTCCAGTAATGCGGTTTCTATTGCAGTAATTGCATGGATGGTAATGCGCAGATCGAATGTTTGCAATCCGCGACCTCCGGAATCCTTATCTCTATATTGTTGCCTGACCTGATTAAGGATATTATTATAGGAACCCGTTGACTTGTTAACTACAAAAGACTTTGATTCCTCCAACACATGCCGGATCCGCTCCCCGCCAGGAACTTCGCTAACCCCGGTATTCCCGGCATTGTCTTTTAGAATAACAATGTTCCGTGTAAAAAAAGGGCTGTGGGCTCCGCTAAGATTAAGCAACATACTGTCATATCCCGCAACCGGAATTACTGACATTTCAGTCACAACAGGCGCTCCTTTAATTACGTCAATGTCCATTTGGTTTATTGTGCTATAGATTAAATTAATTATGTTGCGGGGTTCGGGGTTCGGGGTGCGGGGTGCGGATAAACACAAACTTGCAACATGCAACATGCAACTTGCAACCTGCAACATGCAACATGCAACCTGGTTATCTTCTAACTTCAATCTTCGCTAATTTTTCATAGTACTGTATCAGGCTTCCATGGTCCTTATCTCCCAGGCCGTCAACCTTAAGTGCCTGCATAATTTCCATTACCGCTGAAGTAAGTGGCAATGGGACTCCTAATTCATGTGATGTTTCCAGAGCATTACTCAGATCTTTGATATGCAGGTTTATCCTGAACCCGGGATTAAAATTTCTATCCATTACCAGGGGTACCTTTGCATCCAACACTTTGCTTCCCGCCAGTCCACCTCTTATTGCCTTGTAGACAAGTTCTGGTTCAACACCGGCTTTGGTTGCTAAAACCAGTGCCTCTGACATTGCCGCTATATTAAGGGCCACAATAATCTGATTGGCGAGTTTGGTGACATTCCCGGCCCCAATGCTGCCGGTATGTACAACTGATGCAGCCATGGCTTTCAGAATGGGATAACTTTTTTCAAAAACATACTCTTTCCCGCCAACCATAACCGAGAGCGTGCCATCTGTAGCTTTTGGCTCGCCTCCGCTAACGGGAGCGTCCAGCATATCCACACCCTTTTTTTCAAGTTCCCGCGACAATTCCCTGCTTACTATAGGAGATATGGAGCTCATATCAATAAATACAGTCCCGGTTTTCAGTCCTTCCATCAACCCGTTTATCCCCAGAACAACCTCTTTAACCTGTGGTGAATCAGGCAACATTGTAATTATGAACTCGCACTGTTCTGCAACTTCTTTGGGGGTTAGAGCCTTTTCAGCTCCATTGGAAACAAGGTCGTCCACCGCGCTTTGGTTTAAATCACAAACAATCAGTTTGTATCCAGCTTTTATGAGATTTTTACTCATAGGCTTACCCATTATCCCCAAACCAATAAATCCGACTTTTAACATATTTTATCCTCCTTCTTTTGACTTTTGACTATATTTTTTTAAGTTCGAAACGTTGAATTTTCCCTACAATAAAAACATAACTTACAATAGCAAGGAATGCATGAACACTCACAAATACCAATGCCCAGTTAAATGAACCGGTAACCTTTATAATATATCCAATCGCTATCGGTGTGATGATGCTTGAAAGATTGCCAAATGTATTAAAAAGGGAGCCGCTCAGACCTGTGATCTCTTTTGGTGCTGTGTCGGCATTGACGGCCCATCCCAGGGCTCCGACGCCCTTCCCAAAATATGACAATGCCATAAAAGCAATTACAACCCATTCAACAGCTGTGTAATTGCAAAAGATCATACTCATTGATAACAACATTCCTGTAACGATAGGCAATTTTCTTGCAAACGAAAGAGAAAAGCCACGTTTGAGGAGATGATCTGAGAATATCCCTCCCAGATTCCCTCCGACAAAACCAAAAATTGCAGGTAAAACGGCGACTATCCCGGCTTTAAGAATAGTCATCCCCCTTGCCTGAACCAGGTAAACAGGAAACCAGGTAATGAAAAAGAAAGTAATAGCATTTATACAGTATTGAGCAATATAGACACCTATAAACATCCGGTTTTTTAAAAGCTGGTTGAGGAATCGCCATCCCGGAGGATCATTATTGTTCTTATTGTTTTTTACATTATGATCCATTTCTGTTACGGCACCGCCTCTGGCAATATAATCCAGCTCGGCCTGATTTATGTGCCGGGATTTCCTGGGTGCATGTACAAACATCAGAAAGAAGATCAGAAAGACAAAACCAGTCACACCCATAAAAAAGAAAGAATACTTCCAACCGTATGTGTGAACAATATAGCCTAATAAGGGAGCGAAGAGGACAGTTGCAAAATATTGTGCAGAGTTAAATATAGCGGCAGCTGTACCTGTTTCCCTGGTCGGGAACCAGGCTACAGTAATTCTGCTGTTTGCCGGGAAAGCCGGCGCTTCGGCTATACCTAAAAGGAATCTTAAGATAAAAAGCGCAATGACGGCTGAAAAACCAACAAGGAAACCTGTAAACCCCGTTATGAAAGTAAAAAAAGACCATACGAAAAGGCTTATGGCATATATTTTCCTCGATCCGAAACGGTCCAGAAGCCAACCCCCGGGAAGCTGGGCAAGGACATACGACCATCCAAATGCCGAAAAAATATATCCCATCGACACGGAATCCAGATTCAGGCTCTTGGCCAATGCCGGACCCGCAATTGAAAGTACCGTACGGTCAGCATAATTAATTGCCGTAGCGAAAAAAAGCAGGGTTACTATGACCCAACGGTAGTTACTTTTCTTTGGATCAGCTAATGATTGGGTTATTGAGGTCATTAATATTCAAATCTCTCTGCTATTTAACTTAAGTTGCGGGTTGCAAGTTGCTGGTTGCTGGTTGTGGGTTGCGGGTTGCGGGTTGCGGGTTGCAAGTTGCTGGTTGTGGGTTGCGGGTAGTTGCTGGTTGTGGGTTGCGGGTTGCAAGTTGCTGGATGCTGGTTCTGAGTGACTGGCATTTGAGGTTATTTAATTTTATATTATATCATATCCATTTCTATTCTTGTGTTAAATATAGTCGCTTTATGATAACGACAGAATCAAGTTTAAAAAATAACTAAATTATGTTGCCATGTGCTTTTTGATACTGGTTAGTTGTTGATTAACAGAACAATATGCGATTTTGTTAAAAACGTATCCAATATTTATGCATTAATCATGATGCTCATTATCAATTAACCAGCAACCAGCAACCGCAACAAGTAACTCACAACTGATGTTAACCTCTGTAAAATATTATTGACTTTGGAAATGAAGTATTTCAGTCAAATCAAGCACCTTCCATCGCTTCAGAGTAGGTTTTTAACTTTTTTATCCTGGATCTGAAGGCATTGTATAATCCATCCGAAGTTTCTGCCAAAGTCCTTTTTGAGCTGGTATGAGGATTAACAGATGTAGCATGATCAACCTGTTTAATCAATTCCACAGGAATAGAACCGCTACCCGTAAGGGCTCCTGAAATGCCGGCGGCAACAGCGGTAAGACAATCTGTATCCCTGCCCATGTTAACGCCGGCTTTCATTGACTCCCATGTATTTCCTTGTGTCATACGAAGTACGCAAATAGCTTTTGTTACGATTTCATTGGCGTAACTTTGAGAATAAGGAACGCCAGTACCGCTATAGATTTCATCGAATTTCAGACGCATCTGTCTGAAATCACTGCAGCCTGCTGTCAGCTTAAGTGCCCTTTCAATTTCTCCCCGAATGCCAGCCTGCCTCATAAATCGTGTATCTACCCTGTCGCAATTATCAAGAATGGCACCCAGCACGCTATCAATTGTTGCAGAAGGTTTAGTGGCTGCCGCAATCGCAATCACGACCACTTCAGCCCAAAGAATTCCGCGACTGTTGGCCGTATTGTAAAGCTGCCCGATTTCACGGATATCATCTATTGCACCTGGAATATCACCAGCGTTTATCAGACCAACAGGATGGCATGACCGGGACAACGACACAAGGCCGGAATAATCGCAGTATTTGCCGATGTCTGAGGCAGGAATATTTGACTTTGCCATAGATAAAAGAGCACCTTCAAATGGTTCAGATATAAGTCCCGGTGCATTTGGATTCATATGGTCAACCCAGGCCCGGCGCAGGTCTTCTGCATTGATCCTGTCCTGCTTCTCAATGATCGCTGTAATCATAAGCTTTTGACGCTCAACTCCATCTTCCGTTGTCCCCGGTTCACGCATCCAGTCATTACTATTTCCATAATGATGATAAGGCAATAGCTTATCCAGCGTACCATGTTCCTTCTCGATTCTTGCCCAGGAATTTCCTTCAACAGGGGCACCCATAGCAGAGCCAATATGGCAACCGGCAATGCAACCCGAGAACTTTTCCCGCAAGTCCAACCATCTTTGCATCCTGTTCCCTCCCATTGCTATCTTTAAAATATCCGGAAGTTTCATTTTGGGGAAATTTAGCTCCTGATGCATAAAGAAAACTTTTAGCATCTAATGTTGGTATTATCGCTGCCGAAGCTGATAACAGACTGATTTTACGAATAAACTCTCTTTTTTTCATACTGACAGTTAAAAGTATTAATTTCTCTGCTTTGCGCCTGCCTGCCGGTAGGCAGGGTTAAAAGGATCTTTGAATTTAATACATGTGTAAAAACAAAGTTAATATTTTATCGGTTTCTTACTGCAGATAAAAATCCGTTCCTGACTGCAGCAGTCCGTATTCCTGAAATTTTAAACCAAATTTTCTGTATAACTTTACTAAGCCGGATAAATATATTTCATTTCCCATGAAACTATACCTGTTGACTTCTCTATTCCTACTGCTTATTTCAACTGAAGGTTTAAGCCAGAGGAGTTATTCGTCAAATGAGGGATTAAGAAAAAACTCTGTTTACGCGACAGCAGGTATTTATCTGGAAGATATCTATGTCAATATTACGGCAAATTATGAGCGCATGATTCTGGAGTTCCCCGATTCATTTTTTAATGCAATTCAGGCGCGGATAGGCGGAGGTCCCTATGTGGCATGGATGTCTCAAGGGATAAACTTTTTTTCAGTGGCCTCTTTGTGCATGGGAAGGAGCAGTTCTCATCTTGAGACCGGAATAGGAGTATTATTCACGTACCATCCGGATCGTAAGGAGTGGAATCCCCTGGTGAATGACAGGCATATAGCCGGTAATCTCGGATATCGTTTTCAGCGTCCCGGAGGGAGATTTCTTTTCCGGGCAGGTCTTGGCTGGCCTGAAGGATTCTACGTCAGCCTCGGATATTGTTTTTAAGGGTCTAGCTACCTTTTCCTCGATTTGCGAAAACCTGCGTCCCCTCTGGCAGGCATAACGTTTCTATAGGTTTTTGAAAAATTTTGGAGCTTTTCATTTAATTCCCCTTCAGGTCGGATTTAGGGTGCCGGCTTCGGTCGGGGATATGGTGACCTCAGCTGTAAAGTTATATTACTTAAAAGTTTTAGGGTCTGGGGGTAAGACGTAATTCTGTAAATTAATATGTGTCCTTTATCTTTATTCCTCAGACCCGGTTTACAACGTTGATGGCAGCTCCGGCTAAGAAAGCGCTGACATTCTGAACGGCAATCTGCATTAGCCTGCTCCTGGCTTCAGGTGTCGCCCATGCAATGTGTGGAGTGATTATGCAATTTTTTGCCCTCAGAAGAGGATTATCTTCCGCAGGCGGTTCAACTGACAGTACATCAAGTCCCGCACCGGCAATAATATTTGCATTTAAAGCATCCGCAAGGTCCTTTTCCAAAACTATCGGGCCCCGCGAGGTATTTATCAAAAATGCGCTTCTTTTCATCAGCCTGAGAGTATTGATATTAATCATCCCGGCTGTTTCGGGTATGAGCGGGCAATGAATGGTAACTATATCTGAACGGGAGAGCAGTTCCGGTATTCCGGCCCAGGCAATACCGGCCTTGTGCGACTGATCTGGCTGAGGCCTTGAAGATACCAGAATATTCATCCCGAAAGCCATCGCGATCTCGCACACCTTTTGCCCGATGTTTCCCAATCCGATGATCCCCAGGGTTTTTGAAGCCAGCTCAGTCAACGGGTAATTACGATATGTGAAATCGATTGAACCGGACCACTTCCCTTTCATTACTGAATCGCTATGCCTCTGGACATGAAAGCTCAGCTCAAGTATCAGTGCAAAAGTCAGCTGTGCCACCGAATTTGTACTGTATGCAGGTATGTTTGTCACGATTATCCCAAGCTCCCCCGCTTTATCAATATCAATGACATTATAACCTGTTGCGAGGACCCCAACATATTTCAGTCCGGGAAGTGACTTCAACATGTCGCCGCTCAGCACGGTTTTATTTGTCAAAAGAATATCTGCCTCAACCGATCGTTCAAATATCCGTTCAGAAGGTGTTCTGTCATATATTGTAAGGTCCCCAAACTCTTTTAAGGCATCCCAGCTCAGGTCGCCCGGATTTAAAGTATAACCGTCAAGAACCACAATTTTCATAATTCAGTTATTTGTTTTACCATGGGTTGCAACTGCGGATCAAATTTAATCGGAATCAAAGAGAAACGAAGGAACAGTCGAAAAGGTTTTAACGTTTATGAAATATTTGCAGGAATATGTGCAAGGCGCTGCTTAAATAACAAAAATCCTCATCTTTACAGGCAGGATAAATCCGGAATATCCCCGGGGCAAGATGCATTAAGCAGATGAAAATAAGTAAGCTTATTGAAAAACATTTCTGGCTGATACTTATTGCAGGTATTCTTATGGGGTTATGGTCCCCTGTACTTTTCAAAGCTCCTCCCTTCCTGCCTAAACTATTACTTGGGATGATGCTTTTCCTGGCTTTCCTGAAGATTGATGCTCTGGAGGTTCTTGAGAATATGAAGAATTTCAGGCTGATGATTTATATAGCCTTTGTCTATATGCTGGCAATTCCCCTTGTCTTCTTCTTTTCCACCATGGTTTTTGATTCTGAGCTTGCTGTGGGAATACTCCTCCTTACTGCCATGCCCGCCGGAGTTTCAACACCTGCACTGACAGATATTGCTAAAGGGAATATCTCTCTTTCAATGAGTGTGACGATCGTAAGCCAGCTGCTTGCCCCGTTTACAGTCCCGTTGCTGTTCTGGCTGGTGAACCTCAACTCGCTGACAATTAATAAATTATTGATATTGAAGGATACTGCAATCCTGGTCTTCCTGCCGATGATCATTTCGCAGATAGTTAAAAGATATCTGCCCCGGACTATCACAAAGACCCAGCACCTTTTCACTTCTGCAAATGTAGTCCTTCTTTTTGCATTTATTTATATTGCCATCTCCTCTCAAAGGAATGTCATCCTCGAAAATCCCGCCGGACTGATCTGGAAGGTTGCAGTGCTTTACCTGGTATTCATTCTGCTCCATATAATCGGATATATGATATGTCCAAAAGAAAGCAAAGAGAACAGGATTGCTGTTGCGATAGGCGCCACATATATGAATAACGGAATGGCAATAGTTCTGGCAGTGTCATATTTTAAGCCTGAGATCCTTGTACTGATGGTGCTTTCCGAGCTTCCCTGGAATACCCTGCTTGCACCGTTTAAAAGAATTGCCCGGCTGCTCTGAGAATGAGTTAGTCTCCGAGTACTTTGCGTATCAGATTCCGGTTTTGCAGCAGACTATTTTGCTTCATTTTTCAAGTCTTCCAAAAGCGAACCGAGCTTATTCACATAATCAGTAAAGTCGGTTGAATATCTCACTGAATCCTTACGGCTCTGCGGCAGGTCAATGTCAAAGTGGTGTCTTATGGTTGCCGGCCCGGAGTCGAGGATATATATGTCAGTTGAAAGGAAAACAGCTTCACTTTCGGAGTGGGTAACAAAAATTACAGTCGGGTCGATTTTGGCATTTTCGAATACAGAGCGGAGAAAAACCTGGATTTGTTTCCGTGTAACAGTATCCAACGCTCCGAAAGGTTCGTCCATCAGCAGGATCTGAGGATTTACAACAAGGTTACGCGCAATGGCAACCCTTTGTAATTGCCCACCTGACAGGATCGGATATTTGGCCCATTTTTTTTCATGCCCGTCCAAACCAACGATTTTTATCATTTCCATAGCCCTGTCGTTGGCCTCATCGTTAGAAATCCCTTTCAGTATCAGTGGGAGGGCAACATTCTGCAATACAGTTTTCCATTCAAAAGAGGTATATTGCTGAAAAACCATTGGAATCCGGTCTTTGTCGGTCCGCTTTTTCCCGTATATCCAGACCTCTCCCGATGTTGGCACCTGCAATCCGGAAATATATCTGAGCAAAGTGGATTTTCCACATCCGGATTTTCCCATGATAGTTATAAATTGTCCCCGGTCTTTAATATCTTTTATGTCAAGGTTGAAATTCTTAAACACAACATTGTGCGGGGTGTGCTCAGTATAAACCTGAGTGATATCAACAAGATTCAGGATATCAGCTAAATGGCCGGGAGAAGCCTGATCCGGAGGATTTTCCTTTGTTCCCTGATCCTGAATGGGTTCAACAGGTTCCGGCACTTCATTATCATCCTGTTTCTGGAAAATGTTTCGCTTCATTGTCAGGCGTATTTAAATTTAAAAAGTTTCCTGTCAAGCAGTTTCAGCAGTTTATCCTGAATAAAGCCTATGAAAATTATAAGCAATAAAATTGCATAAAGCTGATCGACATGAGAACCCCGCGATGTTGCCATGTAAATCATCGAACCTAATCCTCCCTGGGCGTTTACCATTTCAGCGATTACAATGTATGTCCAGCTCACAGCAACCAGGTTGATTACATCCATTGAAAACCGGCTAAGTACTGACGGGATATAGAAATGTTTCAGGGTCATCCATGGGCTGGCATTCAACGTCCACATTGTTTGCTGCAGCGCTTTAAGATGATCGTCGGTTTCAATGTCTTTTATCCTCTGTGCAATTGCCGGAAGCAGGTATACAAAAATGCCAAATGCAAGAAATTCAACCTTAACACCCAATCCAATACCGAACAGTGCCATAAATATTCCGGTTGTCGCAGGGAGTGGTGTAAAACGGATCGCTTCAACCTGTTTACTTACCAGATGTCTCACAAACGGGATTAATCCGACAAGGAAACCAAGTGGGATTGCCAGTGCCATTGCCTGTAGATAACCACCCATGTTAATAAAAATAGAATAGCCTGTATTATACAAAAGGTTACGTTCCACAAAAAGGGTTTTGAAGCACCTGATCACGTCAAAGGGAGAAGGAAGTATGGTAGGCTTTATCCAGCCAAGTGTCGGGATCAGCCACCAGAAAAAGATCAGCAGGATCCATCCCAATATGTTCACTGCCAGTGCGGTTTTTTTATCAACCTCACCCGCAAACCTGAAAAGCTTTTTAATAAGTCCCATGATTACAGTTAATTTTCTTCATTTATAACAAAGGAGGATACGGTTTATCCTCCTTTTTGATAAAGAAATCTTCAAGTAGTTTATTTTCCTAACAACTGAAATTCAGTCCGTCGGTTAGCAGCCCGGCCTTCTTCCGATCCGTTATCAGCAACCGGTTTGTCGGGGCCATTACCAACAATTATAAATCTGTTGGGATCGAAATTATAAGTTTTAACCAGATAGTCTGCTACCGATTTAGCACGTTTTTCTGAAAGGTCCCTGTTCATTGCAGCACCGCCGACATTGTCGGTATTTCCCTCGATCCGGACTTTCATCCCGGCAAACTCAACAGACAATTGTCCAAGCTGATTTTCAATTTTTTCCTTCATGTCGGGAGTAAGTGCCCATGAACCGGTTGCAAAGTTGATAATAATTGGTTTAATGGCAACTGCGGGAGCGTTTACATCCGCCACTGTTGGGGTTTCAAACTGAATCTGTCCTTCCGCTGCATGTGCATCGCCCTGTAAATCGCTGATAGATTGCACAATACCTGGATAGGAGGCTTCAGCCCAGGGAACGATATTTGTTAATTTGTTCCCATATCCAGATTTATATACGCGGGCCATTTTTGTATACAGCTGCTGTCCGGTGAGACCTGTATAGTCGGTGCTCAAGCCAAAAAAGTTGACATTGTCGCCATACGTGGCAAAATGGATTTTTTTCATCCCGTCGAGGATAATACTTGCATCATCCGGAACTTCGAAAGCTATTTTATAGGTTTGTGCAGCCTGAGCCATTTTTGCGGGGTCTTTCATTTCAGAATTGGCAACGAGCCATGCCCTGGAAAGCTTTACAAAAAGCTCTTTTTTCTTTTCCAGAACTTCTTTCCTGGCAATAAATCCATCCATTATTATATTAGGGAGCAGTTCGGTACTTGTTAAAACTTTGGAAGGCCGCGATTTCAGGCATTCCTCATCGTCGGGTGACCAGACGACTGTTGCATCGGCATTCCCTGTTGTAAATGCGGTTTTCGCAGCAAATGGATCACCCATCGGTAAAATCCGGACATCCTGCTCGGTAAGGCTTCCGGCTTCAAGAGTGGCATGAAGCAGGGTGTTGCTCGGCCAGCCCAGAGCGCAGGCGATCGTTTTACCCCTGAGGTCGCCTACAGTATTGATTGATTCATCAACGATAAAAACATCAGCCCCCCGCGAATCGTCAATTTTCAAAAACTGTACAACCGACATTTTGGCAAGGTCGCTGGTGCGGTCCATCCCGATAGGTGAAATATCGGTAGTAGTAAAAATAAAATCGAGATCGCCATTTTTCAAAGCATCATTGAGTTTTTGCATATCATCCATCCTGATAGCCTCGAATGTTATGCCAAACTCCTTGTACATCCTTGATTCTTTGTTTGGAGCAGCGCCGCCATTCATGTTAATGCCCGGCGCAAAACCAACAAAGTTGTTAAATCCGGCACGTAAATCGGCTACATTACCCCTGGATGCCTTATTCAGATATGGGTAACCGTAATATACACCGGCTCCGATTGCACCAAGAATGATCAGGAGTACAATCAGTTGAAATCCCAAAGTCCACTTTTTAGGGAATCCCGGAATTGATCTTCCCGGATTGGTTTGATAATCAGTTGCCATTTTTTTTATCAATTTATAATATGAATGTCAAATTTAAAAAATATCGCCAAGCGGGCCGGTGGAATCCTTTTCTTCACGTGTAAGTTTGTGGTTAGGATTGGATATTTTTGATGGATCCGGAACATCTATCTGTCCGGCGTCAAGCTTGTTGCCGATAGCGAGCAGTTTTTCGTAAGCCTCATCGCTGTCGAAATCAAAAGCCGTGGTATTTCTCTCCAGATCTTCAAGGTTCTGAGCTGTCATTGCCAGGTCTTCCGAGATCCGTCCGGCAACAAATTCAAGGGCATATTCCAGTTTCCAGTTCTGTCCGCCGGGGCCGAGAATTTCTTTCAGGATTGCTGTGGCGCCACGTGATGCTGCCGCCATTTCCCAGTCTTTTTTCATAATACCCACACTTTCCTCAAAATCCTTTATTTTATTTTCGAGAAGAGTAGCACCAATGGCCAGCTTACGGTCGAGATTTGCAAAAATGTTCGAACGGGCGGCATACTTGGTTGTCCATTCAATATTCTTTTCAAGTACGGTATTGGTCCTTGTACCCGCAGATGTCGCATTGATAAATTGTTGCTGCAGGTCGACATATTCATCGGTCTCCTTAACTCCTGCACCCTTTGCGGCAATCAGTTTGTCCATCTGATCTTTTATTTCACCTGCTTTTTTAGTTTGCCGTTGAACCTCGCTTTTTGAACTTTCAGCAACTTTTTGAGTTTCGCGCGACATTTGCTCGAAATCGGTGCGAAGCTGTTTTATTTTCGATTTATGTTTTAAAAACGAATCGTGTGTCTCCCACATTTTTTGTTTTTGCTCATCAAGTTCATCGAAAGGATTCCAGCGGATAATGGCTTTATGAAAGGAACGGACAATTCTACGGAAAAGCTTGTAAATAGCAGGCAGCAGTAATATAACGAGAAAAATTGCCAGAATAGAAACAATAACAGCCAGTACCTGGCTTAAGGCACCAAAGACAGCGGGAATTATCCATCTGACTGTTCCGTAGCCGACAATCCCGAGTAGTATCAATCCAATAATAGCGCCGATTGGCTTTTCACCTTTACGCCATTTTGCCAGAGACTCTTTGCCTGTTTGAACCAGCCTGGCATCATCGAAATACTTCATAATAGGCAGCTGGGTAATTGTTTTGATTTCTGTTTGCATAGCATTTGTTTTTATTGTTTTTAAGAAAGATTTGACTTTATTCCGGCTTCAATATCAACAATACTTACAATTACCTGCTCTTTTGCATCACGGATGGCACCTAATTTCCTGTCGAGATCAGTAAACTTGCTTTCGTATTTATGATCGATAGCTGAAAGTTGATTATTCAGGTTTAATTCCTGATTCTGGAGTTCCTGAATCTGCCTGTTAAGTTGTTGTATTTTTGTCCTGGTCTCCCGGAGCCCGGAGTCGAGATTGCTTCTTTCTGTGTCTTTTTCAGCCTGCAACTCCTGTTTTTTAGAGACCCCTTTGTTTATTTCACTTTCAGCTGCCCGATGTACCAGATCTTTATAAAACTTGGCGCTGTCGGCTAACCGTGTGGAAGTAAGCGTTTTATCTATCTTCTGTGCGATCCTGAAAACTGTTTTATAGATTTCCGGACCCGGATTTTGCTTTTCTTCAAAAAGCGATTCAGTGAATTCAAGAAAATCAAAACCTGGCTGGTTATTATTATTGATTAAATTCTGAAGCCTCTGAACAAAATCCTCTACAAGCGACTGGTCCTTAACTCCGGCAGATGCCTGTGGAAGATTAATGCCTGCCGGCTCAGGTTTCTGAATTTGTTTATTCTGCGGGTCAACCTCTGCATCTCTGAAAAAAAGCTGTCGAAACTTAAATCCTTTATCTTTTTCTGACATTTCCCTTGATTTAAATTGAATTATTATTCCGATTTACTTATTACTGGTATTTAAAACCCCTTACACCTGTAACCTGAAACCTGTAACCTGCAACCTGTAACCTGTAACCTGCAACCTGTAACCTGCAACCTGTAACCTGCAACCTGTAACCTGCAACCCGTAACCTGGCAACCCGTTTTGTAATTTGTTTCAAAGAATTAATACAAAAATAAGATTTTTTTAACACGTTGTTTTTTTAAAGCCCGAATTAATGCAAGTTCTTGTCTGAAATAACTTTATGTTAACTGGCAGATTGTTATTTAAAAAGCTGACGAACCTGGCCGGATTAAATTCCTCTCTTATTCTCTAAAATAAATATTCAATCAATGGTTTTATCTGTTTAACTTTATATCGAACTCATATTAAACTGATCCGTGTATGAAAGTAACAGGTTTAACAAAAGTAGAGCTTACTTTCCTGAGCCGTTCAGGGAGAGAGGAGCTTTCAACTGGTATCCCCTATATCGTGGTCCAGAACTTTCCAAATCTCGGACTTCTGACTTCCCTGAGGTTTCTCGAATGGGTTTCCGGAAATCCTGAAGGAGTTATAAGCCTGCCTACCGGGAAAACCCCTGAATATTTCATTAAATGGACCAACAAGTTACTTTCTGGCTGGGACAAACCGGAGTACCGGAAGCTGATGGAGGAAAACGGACTTACCCTTTCAAAGAAGCCTTTGCTTAAAGGTTTACATTTTGTGCAAATCGATGAATTCTACCCTATAAATCCTCTCCAGCATAACAGCTTCTACGATTATGTAATGAGGTATTATGTAAAGGGCTTTGATCTTGATCCCGCAAGGGCCCTGTTGATAAACGCTGATGAGATAAAGCTTCCTGAAGATTGTTTTTATTCGCAGGTTTTCCCTGACAGCAGGATCGATCTTTCTCTGAGAAACAGAGAAGCCATATCGCCTCAGGAAAAAATCCAGCAGTCATCCATTTTCAGTATAGATAACTGGTGCACCGGTTATGAGAATAAAATCCGGGAACTGGGTGGAATAGGATTTTTTCTCGGGGGCCTGGGCCCGGATGGGCACATTGCTTTCAACACCCGCGGAAGCGATCACAATTCAACAACCCGGCTTACTGCCACGAATTTTGAAACACAGGCTGCCTCTGCAAGTGATCTTGGTGGCATTGAGGTCTCAAGAAGCAGGCTTGTAATCACAATCGGTCTGGGTACAATTACATATAATCCCGATGCAGTGGTGGTAATTTTTGCTGCCGGTGAGGCAAAAGCGCAGGTTGTAAAATATGCACTTGAGAATCCTCCTGATAACCTGTATCCGGCGACTGTGCTCCGGAGACTTAAAAATGCACGTTTTTACCTTACCGAAGGGGCAGCCGTGCAGCTCGATGACAGTATAGAAACGATACTATACTCTTGGCGGGTGGACATCTGAAAAAACCGAGAAGGCAGTTTCTGACCTGTGTGAGAGGATCGACAAATATGCCCATAAGCTCGACATAAGCGACCTGAAAAACGACAAATACTGCTCGATGATCCCCGATCTGAGCATTTCAAGTGTTCATGAGGTCATTGAGTCGACAAGACTGAAAATAGAAGCAGGCCTTAAAAAAGAAGAAGAACAGGTTTTTCTTCATACCGGTCCTCACCATGATGACATTATGCTTGGGATCTTTCCCTGCATAATTCCGCAATTGCGTGTGAGCTCAAATAAGTTCCATTTTGCAATCCTGACCTCAGGTTTTACAGCTGTCACTAACGATTTGTTATTGAACCTGCTCAGGGAAACCCTTGATCTGATTCATCTTGGAAAAATACAGATGCTTCGTTATCCTGATTTTTTTGAGCTGGGGTATAAATATAAATTTGACAAAGATGTCAGCCATTATCTCAATAAGATTGCTGCCAATGATAAAAAGGGTAAGCTCCGTGGATTCTGCCACCGTATTGCCAGGGTGATGGTTCAGATATATAAGCTCCCTTCGGAAAAAGAGCTGGTGTCACAGCTTGAAAAGAATATTGAACTTCTCAGATCTAGCTATAGTGGTGAAAAGAATCCTCCTGATATCCAGAAACTTAAAGGCATGTTACGTGAATTTGAAGAGGAGCTGGTATGGGCACATTATGGGGTTAAGGTCCAGGATATTGAACATCTCAGGCTGGGATTCTACACGGGCGATATTTTCACTCCACAGCCACAAAAAGAACGGGATGTGATACCAATACTTAAAATGCTGAGAGAGGTGCAACCTACAGTTATCAGCCTTGCATTCGATCCTGAAGGGTCGGGACCCGACACGCATTACAAAGTCCTTCAGGCTATTGCTGAAGCCTTACGACAATGGAAAAAGGAGAAGGACCTCTCAGGTCTGCGGATAATCGGTTACAGAAATGTCTGGTATAAATTCCATCCCTCCGAAGCAAACGTTTTTACCGCGGTTTCGCTCAATTCAATGGCTGTCCTGAACTGGTCATTTAAGAATTGTTATATCAGCCAGGTAAATGCATCATTCCCAAGCTACGAATTTGACGGGCCATTCAGTGACCTGTCCCAAAAGATCTGGGTTGATCAGTTTAAACGTATCCAGCTTATTCTTGGCAAGGACTTTTTCTATGAGAATGAAAGTCCCAAAATACGTTCTACCCATGGCATGATCTATTATAAAGAGATGAAGACTGATGAATTTCTGATACAAGCAAGGGCACTCGAAAAAAGCATGGAAGGTGAGGTGCTTTATGACTGATTTGTGAAAGTCACAGCCTGACCACCTTTTATCGCGGGTTTGATGAACCGGAGTTTAATGCGGGTCACCCCACCGGGCCAGTAACGTTTCAGGGAACGGTCGGTGACTTCAATGAATTCAATTTCAGGAGTCACAACTTTGGAGTTATAGGACATATTCAATGTAAATCCGTCGCCTTCAAACTTCAGAAGTCCCGGCTTCACCAGGGTTACCTTACAACAGGTGATAAGGTTGGAACTGGTAGCATTCGTTATGCTGTTCAATTCATATTTGTCGCTTATCACAAAATTTTTTCCCCTGTTGAGGGTATAGCTCCGGACCCAGCTTTTAACCTTAGCACCTTCGGGATATGCTCCTGCTATTTCAGTTGTAAAGGTTGCCGATCTGGCGTTTGCTGTAAATGAGGAGTTTTTTGCTTTATAGTTTTCACCCTGCATCTGGTCAGTTCCGTTAATAACGGGCAGGTTATGGTATCCCGATTGCATCGTCCATATCTCGTAACGTCTTGAGCTGAAAGTTTTTGCGACATATTCCTCGCGGCCAAGATCTATCAGGCATGGTTTCCCGTCATAGTACATCAGGCATGAACCGATATCATTGTGGTTATGGCTCTCTGCATTAAATCCGCCTTTTGCCCCAAAGAAAAATCCTGAAAAGCTTCCTTCTCTGTCACGCGCTCCTGCTACCTCCGTATCCGGAAACCAGAAATCGGCTACCAGGGCTTCTTTTGCCTCAGCAGAACGGATTTCACTTACGAGGCCAAGATTCTTTATCTGATCGAGGATCCTCCCCCCCATAGCACCTTCACCCCAATTCCCAAGCCTTGCCAGATATGCTCCGAATTTCTGCATTACAGGATCATTGATTGCTTTTCCATATCTGTAGACTACCGATGGGTTGCCACCTGTGGTTGCATCTGCATCAGCAAAATTTATAAAATATGGTGCATGAATGTTTACCTTATAAAAGTACTTTCCCATATTTTGAATGAGAGGATCGTCGAAAACGTCGAACTTACCTCCTGTTATATTTTTCATTATTTCCAGACTCTCATATAACAGAGCTCCTGCAGCGCCCCAGTATGACGGTCCTTCATCACAACCACCATCATCCGAATAACCATTGAGGAACTTATCGAGGGAATTGAGGAGCTTCCGGACTTCGGCAGTTTTTCTTACCGGATCTGTCTCTATCATCAGGTAACTGGTCAGCATATTGTAGTTAATCCATGGATTCCAGTTGTTCGGGCGTCCGCCTTTGAAGCCCATATAGCCCCAGTCATCGCGGGTAAAATAGGGAGCAAGGGATTTATTTGTTATCTCCTGTTTTAATCTCTGCGAGATAAGTGGATGTACCCTGTCAAATTCATCTTTGAATAAGTACCAGGTCACCGCCAGGTTTGTGGTTACCTCACTCACACCCAGATCTACATAAGGTTCATTAACGTCAGGAAGACCTGCTCCGGCTTTCTGAGCACCCAGGTGTGCAGACCATCCCCACCATGTTTGCTCACTGTAATACCACACGGCATTAACTATCTGATCGGTAAACCTCCCCCTGCCTTCCACAAGTTCACCCATTACCAGCGAAATAAGTGCATTGCTGCAAGCTGAATAGACGCTCTGACGACGATCACCTGAACGTATAAATTCAAGATAATCCGTCGCTTTAACAACCGGCCAGTTATATTCGAGGTAACCTTCAGCCTTTTTAATATATTCCTGCCTGATATTGGCAGGCAGGTTTTCCCAGAATTGTCTGGTTTTGTAACCGGGAAGATTTTTCCATGAATCGGCGATCATGACTTCTTGCAGATTTATGGCTTTGGCTTCAATTGCAAGTATGTTCCGCTCCCTGGGTTTCAATTCAGCTTTTGCGGCAGATATACGGAAAGAAAGAACATCAGGGTGATAAATAAGGTTTTCAGGCTTTGGATTAATGTTTTCATTTGCAAAATGGCGTTTTGATTATATCTGCAAATATAGGCCAATATTAGCTACCTGTATAATGTCCCTAACGGGACAGTTGAGTTCATATTTCTGCAGACAATGACAACCCTGTCCCGTCAGGGCCTAGTCGTCAACATACAGTGCGTTTATTAAACAACACCCGTCCCTTCAGGGACCCGATTATGTAGAAACAAATTACCAGAAATTGTGTTTCAACTAATTAAACAATCCTCAGTCTGAAACTGATTCTTAGGATCGGCTATGCCCCTTTATCCCCCACCACATGCCAACCCTGCAGGCTGGCCCCTTCGCTAAAACCGCTCACCGGGCAATTTTTTAACGCTCGGTCCCTGGTTCTTAAGCTCCTCCCACCTCGGGGGAGGGGTTGGGGAGAGGTCTTAAACAAAATACCGGACACAGCATAATCTATATAAGCGCAACTAAGGTTTATTAATCAAGCTTTGCCAATATCAGATTATTTTTTATTTGCTCTTTGTTAAGGACTTTAATAACTTTATTAAATTGTACCCTGATAGAGTTGGGTAAATCACGGTGATCAATTTATAACCTGCAGATAAACCTTAGTCAAATACAAAAATCATAAAAATGGCAACCTCAAAAAAAATTAACCGTCGTGAATTTCTGGGATCGGCTGCTGCTGCTTCCCTTGCATTTACAATTGTTCCAAGACAGGTACTGGGTGGACCCGGATATATCGCTCCAAGCGACAAGCTAACCCTTGGCTACATCGGATGCGGCACCCAGGGTTTAAGGGAGATGACTGCATTGATCTCCAATCCCGCACTGCAGATTGTTGCTGTCTGTGATCCTAACAAATTCACAACCGACTATGTCGACTGGTCCTTAAATGATGTCCGAAACAGCATCCGCACTGCACTGGGTGATAAGACATGGGGAGAAGGACTTAAGGGAATTCCCGGAGGAAGGGATATCGGACAGGAATTTGTTCAGAAATACTATGGAAAATCAAAAGATTCAGGCACTTATAAGGGATGTACCTCCTATGAAGATTTCAGGGAATTGCTCGAAAAAGAGAAGGATGTGAATGCAATCAAAGATCATGACACCTGATCATCTTCATGCAACTGTTGCAATTGCATCAATGAAAAAAGGGAAACATGTTGTTACCCATAAACCAATTGCAAACAGAATGTATGAAGCCAAAGCTTACTGATTGATACTGCAAAGAAAACAGGTATGAGCACACATCTGCTGGCATGGAGCAAAAGACCTGACTACGACGTGATCAAAAAATGGATAAGCGAAGGAACAATAGGCACACTAAAAGAAATTCATAACTGGTCGAACAGACCGATGTGGCCACAATGGCAGGCAAATCCTACTGACACACCACCTGTACCAAAGGACTTTAACTGGGATTTGTGGCTGGGACCTGTTCCTGACAGGCCATACCATCCAAATTATACTCATGCTGTTTTCCGTGGATGGTACGACTTTGGAGCAGGAAGTATTGCCGATATGGGACATTACAGCCTCTTCCCTCTTTTCCTGGCTCTTGGAATAAATACGCCTGCCAAAAGCGCTGAAGCGTATGGTACAACAACATGTGCCCTTCAGGGTAATGTTGCTGTGGGTGTTAAAAATGATGTTGCTTTCCCGTTATCCTGCATAATCAGATTCAAATTCGATGCACAGCCCGAACTTCCTCCCTTTGAGCTCTTCTGGTACGACGGCGGAATGAGGCCTGTTAATCCGGACGAACTTAGTGATTCAGGTAAATCACTCGAAAGGGAAGGAATGATGTTCGTTGGTGACAAAGGAAAAATAATTGCCGGATTCAGGGGTGAAAGCCCTGTTCTTATACATAAATAAGAAAGTTGTGGAAACAGCCCCATGCTCCTGCCGCAACGACCGAGAGAAGACGGCAATAATGTCTGGATCAACTCATTCAAAAATAACACCCAGTCACCCGGCAGCTTCATTTACGCAGGCCCGGTTACTGAAACAATACTGCTTGGAGCAGTTGCGCTGCGGGCAGGGAAAAGGGTGGAATATGATTCTGTGAATATGAAGATTACAAATTTTCCTGATGCCAATAAGTACCTTGTGAGGGAATACAGGAAGGGTTGGGAACTTTAATAATCAGGTAAAAAAGAGTTCAGGCAGTAAGAAATTTCTTATCGGGAACGAACAAACCGGCGGTTCGATTGTTGTTCTATCATGGGCAAAGTCCTTAGCCGTCTGTATAGTTACCTGCCCGTGTCGTACCGGTGTATTTTAATTGACCTTAAATCAATTAGTTACTGGAATGTATTGCTTTGATATAACACCGGTAAACTGCTACCTTTTCTTCAAAGACTTAGGTATCAGGTCGTGGTTATCGTATGACTGGCTGGTATATGCCGGGCAGAGTGCCACAGTACAGGCATACATGAATAGCAAAAACATTATCAGAACTAAAAAAAATAGTCTGTATTTTCTGTTTATCTGATTGGGTACCATCTGTATATCTCTTATTTAAAATATGACGTTCGAACCGCAGATTTGTTCATAACAGGGTACCATAAAACTATCATTCACTACCATCGTCGGCTAAGGGGTTATAACGACCGATAAAGGATCCGGTTCCGGAGACCTTATTCTGATCTTTATTGTTAAGCTTATATCATTGTTTGCAGAACAATACATTAAACTGACGAAATACAGAATATCATATTTATCACTTTTAAAAGCAAATCCCTCCTGAATATCAGGGCAATAGCCCGGAAGATGATATATATGATGTGAGCCCTGAGACAAAAAAGGCAATATTTGCAATTCAATGCGGTTCTCAAATAGACGGCGTCGAATATTTTCTAAACATTTAAAAAAGTGATTATGAGAAAAACTAAAAATTGTGAGAGTGACAATTCTCCAAGGAGAAGAGAAGTGTTTTATTATGGAGCGATTCTCATGGCGGTTAAAATTCTGGTTATTGCCATTTTTCTGTCAGGCTGTACAGAAGATATGATTGATATGTCATCACCAAATGATGATTTAATTGCTGTTGGAATCGAGGAAATCTACCCAGCTAATATGGCTGAAAGTGTGGAAGTTAATCCTGCTATTGCAGTTATCTTCCAGCCCGGGACAGATCTGTCCAAAGTGGCTTCTTCATCAATTATACTTAGAAATGATAAGGGCACCGTTCCCGGTAAAGTAACTGTTTCCGGAACAACTGCCCTTTTCGCGTACAGCGCTGACCTGGCGCCAATGACTGAATACACAGCAACGATAAAAACCGGTGGAAGTAAAGGTGACGACCATGGTGATTATTCATGGAAGTTCAGGACCGGGAGAGATCATGGGGATAATACCCTTTCAGTAGTATCGGTAAAGCCTTCAAACAGTGCCAAAGATGTCCCTGTTTCAACCTCACTGATCGTTACCGTAAATAAAGAGGTGAAATCCTGGATGAAAGCATTTACATCAGTAACCCTTAAAGCAGGGTCAACATCCGTTGCCGGCACATTATCTTTTTCCGGAAAAGTCATAACATTTGATCCCACTGCAGATTTAAAATCCAACTCTGTTTACATCGGTTCGTTTATTTATTCAGCCAAAACAAACAGTGATGGTGACGATGATGATGATGATGGAGATGGAGATCATGATGGGGATGATGATGATGACAAATCAGGTAAAAATTATTCATGGAGTTTTACGACAATAGGAGCGGGAACAACGGGTGTAACAACTGATGCTACCCCGCCTTCAATAAGTAGCGTCACTCCGGCAAATAATGCCACCTCAGTTGCAGCAGGAAGTAAAGTTACTGCTACTTTCAATGAGGCAATGAATTCAAGTACTGTTAATTCATTAACATTTACCCTTATGCAGGGAGCCACTCCTGTAGCTGGAAGCGTAACCCTTTCAGGAAACATAGCTACCTTAACTCCCTCATTGGCTCTTGCAGCAGGTAAGCTCTATACAGCCTCTGTAACAACCGGAGCAAAGGATGCAGCAGGAAATGCCCTGGCCGCTATCTATACATGGAGTTTCACAACAGCCGCTGCAACAGTGACTGATGTAACACCTCCGAAAGTAGAGTCAGTAACTCCTGCTTTAAACGCGACGTCAGTTGCCCCGGGCAGTAAAGTCAGCGTTACTTTCAGCGAGGCGATGAATGCAACGACTATCAACGGTACAACATTCACCCTCAAACAGGGGGTACAGGTGTTGCAGGAACTATAGGGTATTCAGGCAATATAGCCACATTCACCCCATCGTCCGCTCTTGCATCTGGTACAGTATACTCAGGAACTGTAACCACAGGAGCAAAGGATGCTGCAGGTAATGCCCTGGCCGCTGGCTATAAATGGAACTTCACAACAGCCGCTGCAACAGTGACAGATGTAACAAAGCCCACAGTACAGTCGGTTACTCCAGCTTCAGGCGCGACCTCAGTCGCCACAGGCAGTAAAATAAGTGCCACCTTCAGTGAGGCTATGAAAGCGACGACTATCTCAACTTCGAGTTTTACCCTGGCACGTGGAACAACGCCGGTTGGAGGAAGCGTTGCACTTTCAGGCAATACAGCAACATTCACCCCAACATCTGCCCTTGCAGCGAGTACAGTATATACCGCAACGGTGAACACAACAGTAGCGGATGCTGCAGGAAATACCCTGGCTGCCAACTACTCATGGAGTTTCACGACAGCCGCAGCTGCCGATGTAGCAAAGCCCCTGGTTCAGTCAGTGACACCTTCGGCCAACGCCACAGGAGTTGCCGTAAACAGTAAGGTCACAGTTACATTTAACGAAGCAATGAATGCAACTTCATTCACTTCCTCAACATTCACACTCAAGGGAGGAAGCTCTGTAGCGGGTACTATAACTTACTCGGGCAATACAGCCACTTTTACACCATCTGCAAATCTTGCAGGAAGTACTGTTCTATACTGCAACCGTAACTACCGGTGTTAAGGACGTGGCTGGAAATACCCTAACAACCGCTTATACATGGAGTTTTACCACGGTAGCTGTTGTAACAGCATTATCATTCGCCAATGATGTGATTCCAGTGCTTGCGCCATGCAACGACTGCCACAACCACAATTGGACAATTTCATCCACAGCATCGACTTATTACACAAATCTGGTGAATGGAGGTTACGTAAACGCGGCAGCTTATACTTCAAGCAAAATTTATGACATGCTTAGCAGCGGTCATGCCGGAAGTATCTCGACAACAGATAAAAACAAAATACTTAACTGGATGAAGGAGGGATCCAAGAACAATTAACAACATTTTCTTAAGCCTGGTACATAAGGAGTACCATTAGCTCTCTTTGGTTATGTGTATTTGGTGAAAGGAGCCACTCTTGGAGTCTGGCTCCTTTTTTCTATTTATATTTAAAGGTAATAAGGGCGATTCTTCCTTTTGTGCATACCACTTACCGTTTTAGGATTGCTGAACTTATAAGTACCTGATTTGTTCTAACATTAGCTATATGATTAAGAACCTTAACTATGGAATAATCGGGAACTGCAAGAGCAGTGCCCTGGTTTCGGAACAGGGCTCGATCGACTGGTGCTGCCTGCCCGACCCTGATTCAGCGGCCGTTTTTGCCCGTATCCTTGATTATGAAAAGGGCGGTCATTTCAGCATTGCTACCCAGAATGAATACCTTATCAATCAGACCTATCAGGGGAAAACAAACGTTCTTATAACCACCTTCACGAATGAATTCAATTCATTTGAGATCATCGACTTTATGCCCAGATATATGACCGAAGATGGCTACTACAACTCCCCCGAAATCTTCAGGATATTTAAGGTTATTAAAGGTAAGCCGGTTATACGTTTTGAATACAACCCGAAACTGAACTTCGCCTCATCCGAAACTAAACATGAAATTCATCAGGGCTATATTAAAAGTTTTACAACCGAGGGCCGCTATGAGTCCATCTACCTTTACTCCGGCATTCCTTATCAGCAGATAATTGAAAAACAGTGGATTGAATTAACTTCAGACAATTTCTTTCTTCTTTGTTATAATCAGAAACTCATCGATATTGATATCCACAGGGCATATCTTGAGTACCACCGGACCCTTGTCTACTGGATGAACTGGTCGAACCGGACACGGCAATATTCCAAATACCAAAAAGAGATTTCGCGCAGTGCTCTGGTCCTGAAATTATTGACATTTCAAAAGACCGGAGCAATTATTGCAGCTGCAACTACTTCAATACCCGAAGCTATCGGCGAGAAACGCAACTGGGATTACAGGTATTGCTGGATTCGTGATTCCTCGATGATAATCAAGGTCCTGCTCGATACCGGCCATTTCATTTCAGCTCAACGCTTCCTGAACTTCCTGCTTACCGTAAATGAAGGAAAACACGAAGATATACAGATCATGTACGGTATCAGAGGTGAAAAAAATCTTGAAGAAAAAATTCTCAGGCATCTTTCCGGCTATCAGAATTCTGGTCCTGTTCGAATTGGCAACTCTGCTTATATTCAGAAGCAAAATGATATATATGGTATTCTTATCGATGCTATTTATCTATCAATGACACTGTTTCCATCCACACTTGATTGGACTGAAGAACTTTGGACTTTCGTAAGGGGCATGATAGAAATGGTCAGCAACAACTGGTTTAAGGCTGACAGAGGAATATGGGAAATCAGAGGCGAGAGCAAACATTTTGTCTTCTCCAAGGTGTTGTCGTGGGTAGCTGTCGACAGAGGATGCCGGATTGCAAGGATGGTCAAAAAAAACTCCTATGCTGAAGAGTGGTCGGAATTACAGGAAAAAATAAGAAATGACATTCTCGCCAATGGATGGAATGATGAAATAAAAGCTTTCACACAATCATATGGCAGCAAATATCTTGATGCTTCAGCGCTTCTGATGGAGGATTATGGCTTTATTAAAGCCACCGACCCGATGTATATCAGTACTGTCCTGAATATCAGGAAGGAGCTATCCAGGGATGGCATGATGTTCCGTTATATTAATAAGGACGATTTCGGGGTGCCTCACAGCTCACTGGTGATCTGTACATTCTGGATGATCAACAGCCTGTACAAAATTGGATACAGGGAGGAGGCTGTTTTAATGTTCGAAAACATACTCAAATGTTCAAACCACCTCGGCCTGTTCAGCGAGCATATCGACGTTGCCACCAAACAACTTATGGGCAACTTTCCCCAGGGCTACTCCCACCTCGGACTTATTCAGTCGGCATTAATTCTAAATGGGATCGTTCCTGAAGTACCGTTAGAGAAATTCAGCTTCATAAAACCGTGACTTTATGAAAAGAAGACTGAATGATGACATGTTGTCTGATTTGTTGGAAAAGATCAGGAATACGCGGCGAAGGCTGATCCTGCTCGATTTTGACGGTACACTCGTTGATTTTAAACCCGATATTGCTCTTGCAATACCATCGGGGGAACTTCTTAATCTTCTGAAAAAAATAGCAAAGGTTCCGGGGAATAAGCTTGTTATAATTACCGGAAGAAAAGAGGACGACATTGACAGGATGGTAGGCCATTTACCTATAGATATAGTTGCTGAACACGGGGCAGTGATAAGGGAAAACGGGATGTGGAGGATTTTGCTGGATGGCAGCCCGGACTGGATGAAGGAAGTGCTTCCAATAATGAATGAGTATTGCAGCATGACCCCAAATTCTTTCGTCGAAGAAAAACATTTCTCTCTTGCCTGGCATTTCCGAAATGCTGATAAGCAAACAGGAGAAAACAATTCGAAAAAATTAAGCAACGCTCTGAAAAAATACACTTCACGGAATGATCTGAAAATCCTCAACGGAGGTAAGGTGGTTGAGATCCTTTGCAGTAATATAAATAAGGGAGCTGCAACCCGGTATCTGCTCAACAAAAGGAGCTATGATCTTATTCTTTCAATGGGCGACGGTAAGACAGATGAGGATATGTTTAAGGCTTTGCTGAACAATAATAACTCCTTTACGTTTAAGATCGGACAGGGTAACTCGTTGGCAAAATATAAACTGACGAATATTGAACAGGTCATAGAACTCCTGGAAAGTTTGTTGAATGAGATGGTATTTAAAAGGATTCATAAAAATTGATCATTCATATATGACATCATGAAGATCAATCTTTCGTATATTCTATCCGCCTTGCTAGCAGTAGCCCTTGTTGCGCTGACTTTTACTTTTTTTGAGATTTCCAGGGAACGGATCCGGCTGAAGGAAGAACTAAAAGACAGGAGCTCGCTGGTTGCCGAAGAGTTTATCAGGTTGCAGCTTGGCGATTCAGGGTTTTATAACGTTGGTTATCAGATGAGACTCTCCGACAGCCTTAGTAAACATTACAATCTCCTGGGTTTTGCCGTTTATTACAATAATGAGTTCGTCTCACTTAGTCCTGCTGTAAAACCATATCTGAAATATTCAACTGGTTATGCTCTCCAGTCGATAAACTCAGATTCTTCAGTAAGCAATTTCTTTTCAGCAGGTGGAAAAGACATCTTTCAATATATTAAACCATCACAAAAGAATCAGATAGCCAAGAATGCCCTGATACTTTATTCGGATGCCGGTTATATAAGAGAAATTCTAAGAAGGATCACCCTTGGCAGTTTCATAAGGTTGTTTATCCAGGTACTATTGATGGTCCTTGCCACAGGACTTATAATCCGCTGGGGCATATTTAAGCCGATCAATAAAATAGTAAACTGGGTGAAAGCAGTTCAGGTCGGTAACGTTGAAGAATTGCATGAGAAATCCTCTGCCGGGTTTCTTGAACCCCTGCGTAAAGAGATCACAAGCATTGCCTATGCGATGCAGGAGGCACGCGAAATCGCCGAGGAGGAAGTAAAACTCCGGACGGCAGGCGAAGCCATATGGACCCCGGACAGACTGAAGGAGGAGGTGAGGAAAATGCTGCCGGACAAGTCCCTCATCGTTGTTTCGAACAGGGAGCCATATATGCATGTCCACTCCGGGAAGGAGATAAAATGTATTGTTCCTGCAAGCGGTATGGTAACAGCCATGGAGCCAATTCTGAAGTCATGCGGCGGGCTCTGGATCGCTTCGGGGACCGGTGATGCGGATAAGGAGACCGTCGACAAGTTCAACAAGATACCTGTGCCGCCAAATGAAGAGAAGTATGTGCTGAAGCGTATCTGGATCTCCAAAGAGGAGGAAAATCATTTTTATTATGGCTTTTCGAACGAGGGGATATGGCCTTTATGCCACATTGCTCATACACGTCCGGTGTTCAGGAAAACAGACTGGGATTATTACAGGAAAGTAAATAACAAGTTTGCAAAAGCTGTAATTGAAGAGATTAAGGATCTTGAACAACCATTCGTGCTTGTACAGGATTATCATTTTGCTCTCCTGCCGGAGATGATAAAAAAGGAACGGCCTGATGCTACTGTTGCTATCTTCTGGCATATCCCCTGGCCCAATCCTGAGTCGTTCAGCATATGTCCCTGGCGGCCGGAGATCCTTAGGGGTATGCTGGGTTCAGACCTGATTGGCTTCCATACGCCATATCATTGCTATAATTTTCTTGAAACTGTCAATAATTCGATTGATTCCAGAGTGATCCGGGAAAACCTGTCAGTTAAGATTGGCGATCAGACCACATTGGTCAGACCATTCCCTATCAGTATTTCATTCACATTGAAGGACTACGACAAAAAGGATGACGATGTTTTACCTCCGTCTGAACTTCTGCTAAAACTAGGCATCAAAGCTCAATTTATGGGTATTGGTGTTGAAAGAATTGACTATACCAAAGGGATTCTCGAACGATTTCTGGCAATCGAACGGTTCCTTGAAAAGTACCCTTCATACCAGGGCAGATTCACCTTTGTTCAGATCGGCGCTCCGAGCAGGACCGAAATTAAAAGCTATTCCGACATTGTTACAGCGGTCGAAACAGAAGCTGTCAGGATCAATATGAAATATAAACTGAAAGACTGGAAGCCTATTTTCCTCATTGTGCGACACCATAGCCATGAAGAAATAATGCCCTTCTACAAATCAGCCAATCTCTGCATGGTAACTTCTTTGCATGATGGCATGAACCTGGTGGCCAAGGAGTTTATAGCTTCGCGAAACAATAATGACGGCGTACTGATCCTTAGCCAGTTTGCAGGGGCCAGCCAGGAACTCCAGGGAGCCCTTATCATCAACCCCTACGATATTGAACAAATGGCTGATTCAATAAAAGCAGCACTTGAGATGTCCAGGAAAAAACAACAGTACCGGATGAATCAGATGCGACAGCAAATTCTGGAACATAATATATATTCCTGGGCTGCAAACCTTATAAGAACAATGGTTTCATTACAACGATAAGGGGGGGTGAATGGCATATAGTCCCGGCCACCCCTCCTTGAAAAGGGGGCCGAGCGTTAAGAAATCAGCCAGTGGCTGATTTTAGCGAAGGAGCCAGCCTGCAGGGGAGGCATGTGGTGGAGGGGAAATGTAAATTATTGCAACTCAGTTGTATACAGTTTGATTCATAAGCTATCTCATTCCTTAAGATCGGCTATGGGGTGAATGGAATAAGGCTTCTTTAGCAACTCCTCAATTCAACCCGGTATGAATACAGAATGAGTCAGATAAGTCCTGTTAGTTTTCCCGTCTTTCTCAAAATGAGAAAATATTTTAAAGTATTTCGGTGTTAGAGGAGTTCTAAATTAAATCTAATCTATTAATAATGAATTATATACATTAATTCTGTTTGACTCGTTCAAAGTTGGCACATTCTTGGATTGAGATCAGGTGAATATAAAACCCAGTGATATGAAAAAGTCAATTAATGTGCTTGTGATCGAGGACAATGAATACTACAACAACATGCTGTCGAATGCGATACAACAAAGTGTAAATTCCCTCCTTCTGAAAGGAAATCATCAGCTTGTTCTGCGTTCATTTACTGATGCATCCGAGTATATCAGGAAGGTCAGGTCAAAAGAGCTCGAATGCAATGACACCGTTGTTTTTGTTGATTATTACCTGGGTGATGGCATCAATGCCTCTCATATAATTAAGATGCTTAAGGAACTCTCGTGTGATACAATGGTCGTTTTGCTTTCGCAGTCAAAAGAAGTAAAAGAAAAAAGCAAACAGATCCCATACGATTATTTTGTTGTAAAGGACAATTTTGCCCCGGCGCTTTGCAGTCTTTATCTCCAACAGTACATTGAAAACAAATTTTCAGTTACTTTGGGTTAATGAATGATCAGTATAACAAGACACTGAGAAAAAATTCAGTCCAGCTTCAGATTGGGCTGTTAATGATAATTGCCGTAATTGTACTTTCAGCTGCCTGCTACCTGTTGTACCGGAATCTTTCAACTATTGTTTCATCGATCAGGATAGATGTTAACCCCGAACTCAGGCTTTTCAGCATCCGTGAAATTTCAACCGGTCTCGAAAAGGCAGGCAACAGCGTACGGATATATACGATCACCAAAAACCCGTCGGATATAAAACCTTATTATGCTGTCATTTCAAATATCGATGACAAAATAAGCAAGCTCCGAGCCGAATGTGGAAATGATTCAGCACTTCTGGCCCAGACTGACACAATAAGCAAACTCATTGAGGAGAACATCGTCATCTGGAACAAGCTGCTGGGGCTCTATAAAGATAATAGTGTCGTTGATTATCTGAGGGAACTTTCTGACCAGTTCACCGAAGCCTCAGCCACTGCCCCGAAGAAAGAGAGGGGCATCCTCAAGAGGGTCTTCAGCCGCCCTCCGGAACCAGTCCTCGACGAACAGGAACTGGCAGACGATATCAATAAAGTGGTTCAGGAAAACATCACTACCAAAGATGAATTGATTACCCGCGAATCGCAGCTGGCGATAAACAGCAGTGAAATCACTGAAAAATTCTATGACCTGATAACTAAAATGGAGAACGAAGTCTCCGAACACATAAGGGCAAAAGCCGAATCAGCCAACCAGGTTGCAGCCAAAACTTACAAGTTGCTGATAATGCTTTCAATATCAGGAGGCTTACTTGCAATACTTGTGTTGTTCATATTAATAAGGTATGTAAGAAATGCTTATTCCTATCAGATGGCACTTGAAAATTCAAAGGAAGAAGCAGAAAGACTTGCCAGGACTAAAGAACTATTTATGGCAAATATGAGCCATGAGATCCGGACACCGGTAACTGCAATTTCAGGTTTTACCGAGCAACTCCTTCATGAATCGTTTGATGAAAATACGACACATTCACTTAAGATCATTAAATCATCCTCCGACCATCTTTTAAAAATTATTGATGATATACTTGATTTTTCAAAATTGCAGACTAATAAACTGGTCCTGGAAAAAGTGCACTTCAACATTAATCAGATCCTTGCTGAAGTCTACTCCCTTTTTGAAAGGCAGTCAAGGCAGAATAACACACAGCTGAGCTATTCGCTCGATCCGGCTACCCCTCCGGTTCTTCTTGGCGATCCATACAGGCTGAAACAGATAATAATAAACCTCGTTGGCAATTCGGTAAAGTTCACAAAAGATGGCACTGTAACTTTTGCAGTAAGAAGTGCTGAAAAACAGGGTAATGAGTTAGACCTGATAATGGAGTTTGCGGACACAGGTATAGGGATCGACGAATCGAAAATAAACCTTGTATTTGAGGATTTTACCCAGGCTGAAATGAGCACAACCCGGAAATATGGAGGAACAGGACTCGGGCTGTCGATAGTTAAAAAACTCATCCAGCTGCAAAACGGGACTATCGACTTTAAGAGCAAAAAGAATCAGGGAACAAAAATTGTCTGCCATATTCCATATCATAAAGGTGATGAAAAACAGGTTAAAAAAGATTTCCGTCTTCCCGTTTCAATACCTGAAGAACTTACAAAGCTAAAAATCCTGATTGTAGATGATGAAGAATATAACCGTCTGCTTTTCAAGAAGATACTTGAAAGGTGGAATATAAAATGCAATGAGGTTGTCAGTGGTATGGAAGCCCTTGAAGTTCTGAAAGAAGAGCACTACGATCTTCTGTTCATGGATATGCGTATGCCGGGAATAGACGGTCTAAAGACCACACAGTTTATACGTGATGAAATGAAGATCAGGGAATCCGAAATGCCTGTTGTGTTTGTATCGGCAGCTCCCTTAAATGAAGACTGGCAGAAATATAAAAAGGCCGGGATGAATGCATTCCTGCAAAAACCTTTCAGCGAGGAAATGCTCCTGACGACCATTCTATCAGTCACAGGGAATAGTTCCGGAATAACATTTGCGGAACCTGCCAGCATAAATGAGGGACAAGTAAATCCGAACAAGGTCGATCTGCGTAGTTTGTATCATATTTCAGGTGGCGACGATCAGTTTGTAAAGCAGATGGTGGCATCATTTATTACTACAACCACAGGTCTGCTGAAAGAGATGCAGGCCGCAGCCGGTTTGCAGCAATGGGAATCGGTGGCAAACCTGGCCCATAAGATCCTGCCGGCATGCAGGCATATTGGTGCTATGGAGCTTTATAACCTGCTCAGCAAAATTGAAAAAGAGTGTAGGAATAACCTGAATCCTGAATCTGTTATTACCTTGACGGGAAAATCTCTCAGGGAATTTGAATCTGTCAGCTTGCTCCTGAATGAACATCTTTCGAAAATGAATTAAATTCTCTACTTAATCCGGTCATAATTTATTACTTTGCATTTTGTAATGATTATCCCAGACGCGGTAATCAATAAATTATGACTGAAAGACCTGTTAAAATCTTCGTGGTTGAGGACAATGAATGGTATAACAAACTCCTGGTATACACATTGTCGATGAATCCCGACTATGAAATAAAGAGCTTTTTCAACGCCCGTGATTTCCTGAATTGTCTTCATGAAACACCTGATATTGTTACCCTTGATTACCGGCTTCCCGATCTTTCAGGGCTGGAGGTCCTGAAAAGGATACGTGAGGAGAATAATGACATACAGGTAATTCTTATCTCCGAGCAGGAGGATATAAATATGGTGGTAACACTTCTGAAAATGGGCGCTTATGACTATATTACCAAATCGGATGACATAAAGGACCGGCTGCTGAACACAATCCAGAATTTAAGGAATGACCTAAGTCTTAAGAGGGAGATCTCAACTCTCCGCAGGGAAATTCAAAAAAAATATAGTTTCAGAAAAAGCATTCTGGGTGAAAGCCAGGCAATAAAAAATGTTTACGAGCTGATAGATAAGGCTTTGGATACAAACATAACCGTAATAATTTCGGGTGAAACCGGTACCGGCAAAGAGCTGGTAGCAAAAGCTATTCATTATAATTCAAAGCGTAAGGACAAATCATTTGTTGCTGTGAACGTTCCGGCGATACCCTCAGAACTTATAGAGAGTGAATTATTCGGCCATGAAAAAGGCGCTTTTACCGGAGCCTCCTTCCGTCGTATCGGCCGTTTTGAAGAGGCTGATGGAGGAACCCTGTTCCTTGACGAGATCGGAGAGATGGAGCCTTAACCTTCAGACAAAACTATTAAGGGTTTTGCAGGAAAAGGAAATAGTGCGGGTTGGCGGCAACAAATCCGTAAAAACCGACTGCAGGATCATTGCAGCCACGAATAAAATCCTGAAGGAAGAGGTTAAAAAAGGAAATTTCAGGGATGATCTTTATTACAGGCTTCTGGGGCTGCCAATCGAACTGCCACCCCTGCGCGACCGGGGAAATGACATATTGATACTCGCCCGGCATTTTATGGGGAATTTCTGCAAAGAGAACAGTATACCATTAAGAAAACTGTCGGTACAGGCTCAGAAAAAACTGCTTAATTATTCCTTTCCCGGCAATGTACGGGAACTAAAATCGCTTGTTGAGCTTGCCGTTACACTGTCGGTAAAAGAAGAAATTGAAGCATCCGACTTTGTGCTGGATTCTGGTGATCCGGTTGATGCATTCACCGGTGCAGACCTGACTCTCCGGGATTCTGAACTCAGGATCATTAAAGCAACCCTGGCAAAGTGCAATAATGATATCGGACTGACAGCCAAAAAGCTTGATATTGGCATTTCAACCATCTACCGGATCTTAAAAGAAGAAAAAAAATCTGAAGCACACTGACCTGGCACGTCAAATCACAACAGGGGGATTTCAAAACTCCGAAACCCGGTATTAACCCGGTGTTAATCCGTGGGATAAACGAATTAATTGGAGCTGATTGAATTATTTTGTAACTTCCTTCAATTTCATGCACTTTTTTCTCAAAATGAGAACAGGACTTTCAAAATGAACGATTTTTTTATTTCTCTGTATTTATTAAACTATTCATAGTGAGAATGTTAATATAACCGGCCCAGAAATTGTAATTATACCGGTGATTAAAAAACTGTTACTTATGAATAATCTTAAAAAAACTTCGACCAGCCTTTCAACCTGCATTCTTGTGACATGCGCTATGACCGGACAATCCCTGACGGGAGATTATCATACTGCGAAAGGGAACAGGACCGGGAAGACCAAACCGGGAAAGGAGTAAAATTCACGTTTAAAGGAAATTCTATATATATAAATTTTAATTAATCAAGGAGGAAATACAATGGAAAACAAAGAATTCAATGACCCCAAATCAACAAATCAGAATGTGGTCGACCAGCACAAACTAAAAACTGCAAAGAAAGAAGGACTTACAAGAGGTGCCCTGACAACAGGTATCATCAGCTTTATACTGCTGGTGGGGCTTGGGATCCTATTTTATAGTCGTTATAATCGCGATCACAACGAACAACTGACACTGATGGAAACCCAGAAGGTAACGTTTACTGAGCAGCTTACAGCACGTGATTCCATGATCAACGACTGGCTTACCACTTTCGATCAGATTGATAAAAATCTGAGTGCCATTAAACAGAAAGAAAACATTCTTTCAATGAAATCAACAAGCACTGAATTCTCAAAGGATAAAAAGAACCAGATCCTTGAGGATATTAAGGCGATTAACACGTTGATTGATGAAAACAAGAAGAAAATCGCAAATCTGAGCGCCCAGTTAAAAAAGTCTGGTGGCACGATCACAGGCTTGCAGACCAGGATCACCGACCTTGAAGCATCAATGACTCAATTTGAAAGTCAGGTGTCTGAGCTTAAAACCGTACTGGCCAGCAAAGATGTCGAGATCACTCAGCTTAACACCAATGTGGTTGCACTTCGGGATACACTGACAATGAAGTCTGAAACAATAAGCAACCAGATCAGCAAGATGAATGAGGCATTTCTTGTATCAGGTACCTACAAGGATCTGAAAGAAAAAGGGCTTCTCTCAAAAGAAGGTGGTTTTCTTGGTCTTGGCAGGAAAGAAAATCTGATTCAGGATTTTCCGGATGGCATTTTCGAAAAAATCGATGTAACCCAGACAAAGACCATCGCTGTTAATTCGAAAAATGTAAAGCTTATCACCGAACACCCATCAGGTTCATACGAACTGGTTCGTGAAGGCGAAAACAACATAGCTTACATTGAGATTAAAGATCCGGACGAGTTCTGGAGGATCTCAAAATACGCAGTTGTAGAAATTACAAAATAGTGTAAGTTCTCAGGTACTGCAAATTACATAGTACCATTCTGAGTAAAAACAAAAAGCAGTCAGCCCTCCGGCTGATTGCTTTTTGTTTTAGATTAAATTTAAATGAATTTAAAAAAATCCGGGGCTATCAGAACTTAAGAGCTATCCCCAGGTTGAGGTAGGACACACCATATCCGAGTTCAAGCATGGCAGCAAAACTATCACTGAAATAATATCTTGCACCAATAAACTCGGCAGTCCTGAGTCCACCATAAGACCCAAATGAGGTCCCTGTGTAACCTCCAAATGCTTTTTCACTTACGACATTAACCCCTATTGTCAGGCCGACATAGGTATCAAGCTTATTTGCCAGTGGATAGTGGAAATTCCCTCTTGCCCCAATAAAAAGGTTTGTATATTTCCAGCCGTAGTCATTTGAACCATAATTGTATTTATATGAAGAATACCCAAAATATCCTCCAACTCCGATAACACCTTTTTCAAGAATGTTATCAACAATACCGATTTCAAACGATGCTGAAACAGGTGGAATCTGTGATTTAAATCCGACTCCGGTATACCAGGCGGATCCAAATCCGATTCCGAGGTTAAGGACTTTGTCACCCTTCTCAAAAGTGGGATCCTGAGCTAACAATTGTGGTAATGAAAGGATTACCACTACAAAGAATAGTAAAACTTTTTTCATAGAATCAGAATTAAATTTGTTAATATTTATAGAGAACAACAAACTGTTTTGAGATTTGTTTAATGTTTGTTAAAATTAATAAAAAAATGATTATTACGGATTATATTAGAAATAGAAATGAGATTCTTCGCTTCAATTCGTTCCTCTCAGAATAGAAACCTCACTTTTAATTCAGATAATTGAACCCTTTGTCAATTTCCGTTAAACAGAAGAAACATAACCGAAGCAAGTGTTGCTCCGAGAAGCGGACCCAGAATAGGAACCCAGGAATAGCTCCAGTCGCTGTCTCTTTTATGTGGGATCGGCAGGAGAAAATGCATGATACGGGGACCCAGATCACGGGCCGGATTAATTGCGTAACCCGTCGGACCGCCAAGGGACAATCCTAAACCAAGTACCACCAGAGCCACAGGCAGAGCATTCAGAGAACCCAGTCCAACCTCGGGTTCTGCCATGTAAAGAACTGCAAGAGCAAGAACATAGGTACCAATAACCTCAGTAATTACATTGTACCAGTAGCTCCTTATATTTGGCGCCGTGCAGAATACAGCCAGTTTTGAATCACCATCGTCTGTGGCGTCAAAGTGCTTTTTGTATGCCAGCCACACCAGCCCTGCGCCAAACATAGCTCCGAGTACCTGGGCTGCCACATACACGGGCAACAGGGTAAGAGAAAACTTGTGCGCTATTACCAGTGCAAGCGTTACTGCAGGATTCAGATGTGCACCGCTGTATGGTGCAGCAATCAATACACCGGTGAAGACCCCGATTGCCCACCCGAAGGTTATCACAATCCAGCCGCTGTTATTCCCCTTTGTCTTATTCAATACTACATTGGACACTACTCCGCCTCCGAATACTATGATCATGGCGGTTCCGAAAAATTCTGCAAAAAATGGACTCATTTTGGTTCTGGGTTTATTAGTGATTAGTAACTGATATCTGGTTGCTGGTTGCTGGTTACTGGTTGCTGGTTGACTTGCTCCCCTGCAGGCTGGCTCCTTCGCTAAAATTGCCCACTGGGCAATTTCTTAACGCTCGGCCCGGTTGCGGGTTGCGTTGCTACCGGTTACGCTGAAGACCATGCTTCAGCTGCTTTTACTGCACGGTGCCAGCCTGCAATAAGTGAAGTTGTTTTATCGGCTGTAAGCCGGGGTGCGAATACCTTCTCAACCTGCCACTGGTTCCTTATTTCATTCATGCTGTCCCAGTATCCGACAGCCAGTCCTGCAAGATATGCAGCGCCCAGGGCTGTTGTTTCCGTTATTTTAGGTCTGACAACTTTTGTCTGCAGCAGTTCGGACTGGAACTGCATCAGGCTGTCGTTGACAGTTGCTCCACCGTCGACCCTTAATTCACGAATTTCAATTCCTGAATCATTCTGCATTGCAAGCAGCACTTCAAGTGTCTGATATGCAATACTGTCAAGAGCCGCCCTTGCGATATGGGAAGAGGTCGATCCTCGTGTAATACCTACAATGGTGCCCCTTGCATGCTGGTTCCAGTAGGGTGCACCCAATCCGGCAAAGGCCGGGACAAAGTAAACTCCTTCGCTGCTTTTGACTCTGGAGGCAAGCTCTTCCACATCGCCTGATTTACTGATAATGCCCAGTCCGTCGCGAAGCCATTGCACAACGGCTCCGGCAATGAAGATACTTCCTTCGAGAGCGTATGTGGTTTCATTTCCGATTTTCCATGCAACTGTTGTAAGTAGCCTGCTTTTCGATTCAATAGGTTTATTACCAATATTCATCATCATAAAGCATCCGGTTCCATAGGTATTCTTGACCATCCCCGGTTCGGTGCACATTTGTCCGAATAGTGCTGCCTGCTGGTCGCCTGCAATTCCTGCAACAGGTATTTCCGTTGCAAACTGACCGGAAGTATGGCCATAGACATAACTTGATGATCTTACTTCAGGAAGCATGCTTGCCGGGATACTGAACAGCTCAAGTAAATCCTTGTCCCATTCAAGTGTATGTATATTAAACAGCATCGTTCTGGATGCATTTGAGACATCGGTGACGTGAAGCCTGCCCTGTGTCAGGTTCCATATAAGCCACGAATCGACAGTTCCAAAGGCCAGCCGGCCATCTTCGGCAAGTTTCCGGGCATCTTTTACATTGTCGAGGATCCACCGTACCTTGGTTGCAGAAAAGTAAGCATCAATAATAAGGCCTGTCTTCTGAACTATCGTACCTGCATGTCCTTCACTTTTAAGTTTGTCGCAAAAATCAGCAGTCCTTCTGTCCTGCCAGACAATGGCATTATATACCGGTTTCCCGGTTGTTCTGTCCCACACCACAGTTGTTTCCCTCTGGTTTGTGATTCCGATTGCGGCGATGTCGGTGCTCATAAGTCCGGCTTTTGCCATGCTCTCCGTTGCTACTCCCGCCTGCGTCGACCAGATTTCCTCGGCATTATGTTCCACCCATCCGGGCTTAGGGTAGATCTGGGTAAATTCCTTCTGTGCCGATGCTACCGGCAGCCCGTTCCTGTTAAATACTATTGCCCTGGAACTGGTAGTTCCCTGATCGAAGGCCAGAATAAAATCATTCATTTTAGTCAGGTTTTTGAACCTGCAGCAAATACTACAGGTAGTTAGTAATAGTTTTTTTATAGTCGGCAAGCTGATTTGCCTGCCAGTCACTGTCAAATCCAAATTCTTTGGCCATCAGCCGGGCGACCTCAGGTGCAATTTCGCCACTTACCCTTGCATCCAGAAAAAGCGCCCTGGTCCTGCGGGCAAGGATATCTTCGATTGTCTGCGGCATTTCATTCCGGCAGATCCATATTATCTCTGCTGCGGTATAAGGCAACCTCGGATCGAGTGGTACGCCAAGTGAAGGCTGAAATTCCGTCATTTTTTCAATTTCTTGTGCACCTGCACCGTAGATCTTCAAACGCTCCGATTTTACGGTCATTCCATCAGGATAAAGCTTCAGGTTTCTTGTGAAGCATTTCCTGTTTTCAAGCATTCCGGCCTTAATGGCTTTGTCAATAGTCTCCTCAGCCATACGGCGGTATGATGTCCATTTCCCTCCGATTATGGAAAGAAGGCCTGACGGGGATAAGGTTATTTTATGTCTTCGGGAAACCTCTTTTGTTGAGGCAGGATTATCAGGATTTGCAGCAAGCGGTCTTAAACCGGCAAAAACGCATAATATGTCCTTCCTCCCCGGAGGTTTTGTAAGATAGGTCCCGGCTGTTTCAAGTATAAAATTGACCTCCTCGTCGAGAGCTTTCGGTTCAAGTCCGACAGTATCAATAGGTGTATCAGTTGTTCCCACTACGACTTTCCCGTACCATGGTATTGCAAAAAGAACCCTTCCATCGTCGGTTTTTGGGATCATTATTGCAGAGCTGCTCTGCAGAAAAGTGTTGTCGAGGACAATATGGACACCCTGGCTCGGACGGATAGTTGGACTTGATGCAGGAACATCCATTCTGTGTATCTCATCTGCAAATACTCCTGTAGCGTTTATTACAAGCCTGCCATGGACCGTGTACTTTCTGTCTGAAACCAGATCCTTAACAACTGCACCTGTGATCTTTTTATTATCATCCTTCAACAGGCCCTTGACCCTGAAATAGTTGAGTATGGTCCCTCCCCTGGCTACGGCACCTTCAGCCAGGGCAAGCGCCATCCTGGAATCATCAAACAGGCCATCATGGTAAACGATTCCGCCTTTTAGTCCTTCAGGCTTCAGCAGAGGCAACCGCGAAAGGGCTTCAGGCTTTCCGATATAATAAGATTTGCCCATGCTTAATCTGCCTGACAAAATATCATAAAACTTTAAGCCTGTGTAGTAAAGACAAAGATCCCATAAAGTGTAGAGAGGTATCACAAATTCCTGGTTGGCAGTAAGATGAGGTGCATTTTTCAGCATTATCCCGCGCTCCTCCAAAGCTTCTTTGACAAGTAGGACATCGCCCTGGGCAAGGTACCTTACTCCGCCATGAACCAGCTTTGTGCTGCGGGATGATGTCGCTTTTGAAAAGTCAGATTGTTCAAGCAAAAGGGTCTTATAACCTCTTGTCACAGCATCAAATGCAATGCCCAGGCCAGTGGCGCCCCCTCCTATTATAATTATGTCCCACTGAGACGATTGCTGTGCCTGTAAATTCTGAATTAATGCGTTACGATCCATGCGGTAAATTGCTCAAATAATAAGGTAATAATTATACAAATAAAATTTTAGAGTTTGAAGTAAATCAAAAAGAAATATAGGATTCACTTCCTATGCTCACCCCCCTCAGCCCCCTCCCAATCGCTACCGGGATCTTCTCTGCTTCGCAAAGAGGGGTGACTCTTCTACTAGCTTTTAAACCTGGTTTTGAATATTTTTAATTTAACTTGTCTTTTAAGACGCATTTCTTTTTTTCTTCTGTCTTCGGTCTTCGGTCTTCCGGCTTTCAACTTTATCAATCGAAGGAATCTGTGAAAACCTGCACTACCGTCAGGCAGGTCTCCGCAGACTTAATTCCAGGTTTAATGCCTCATTTCTTTTTAATTTAATATGTCTTTTAAGACGTATTTCTTTTTAATTTAATATGTCTTTTAAGACGTATTTCTTTTTAATTTAATATGTCTTTTAATACGTATTTCTTTTTAATTTAATATGTCTTTTAAGGGCGCTTATATAGATTATCCTGCGTTCTTATTTTATATAAACGTGCAGATCTCCTTCGTGCCCCTTTGTGAGGACCTTCGTGTACTTAGTGGTAAAAAAATAAATCCATTTACCCTGACCCAACAGGATCACAAAGTTCAGCACTAAGGTACACAAAGGGCTACTATATAACTTTTGCGGCAACTTTGCGTGCTTTGCGGTTAAAAGGTTTTTGAATTTACCTATAAGATATTTTTTTTTGCAAATTGAGAACAGCTCAGGGAGACCTGTTTGCTGTTAATAGAAACCTCTTGCAAACCAAGAGGATTTTTTCGTAACTTTGTAATCCCAAAGCAATTACATGGAAATGAAAAAAACCTTACTGAATCCTGATTATCATGATGTTCTTTAGCAGTACGCGAAGCCAAAAAAATCTTGCAGTAGTCCCTTCTGTCGATCTGAAAAAATATTCCGGAACATGGTATGAGATTGCACGTAAGCCCTTCACATTCGAATCCAAACTAAAGTGCATCACTGCTACCTATAGTTTACGGGAGGATGGTAAAATAGCAGTAGTGAATAAGGGAAATTATATTTCCGATCCCGCGAAGTCAAACACCGCAAAAGGCGTGGCATCCGTTCCTGATAAGAACGTGCCCTCCAGGCTTAAGGTTCAGTTCTTCTGGCCGTTTAAAGGAGATTACTGGATCATGGAACTGGATAAAGATTATAAATATGTGCTTATTGGGGAACCAAAATTAAAATACCTGTGGATCCTTGCAAGAGAAAAGAAACTTGATCAGTCAGTTCTTGACAGGCTCTTTAAAAAAGCCACCGATTCAGGCTATGACCTGAATGATATCATTATGACAAAGCAGGATTGCAACTAAGCCTGCTGATGATTTCGGATCAATAAAACTTAAGACATGCCGGGCTTTTTACTCTTATTTTATTAACAGTATCTGAAGGCATTCCAGTCCGCTTATCGATCTTTAATACCGATATATAATCAGATTTCTGATTTCCAACCAGAATATACTTCCCCGAGGGATCAATAACAAAGTTCCTTGGCCAGTCGCCCCCGCACGTGGTTTGTCCGGCCAGGGTGAGAAGGCCGTCGTTCCCGATCCTGAAAGTTACAATTGTGTTCTCACCCCTGTTGGAACCATACAGGTATTTCCCGTCGGCACTTAAATGCACATCAGCACAGTAGTTATCCATTTCAAATCCTTCACTTGTTGTCGACAGTGTCTGAAGCAGGGTAAGTCCCTGGCTCTCATCGATATTAAATACCATCATTTTTGACCCCAGTTCATTTATCAGATAAAGTTTTGACCCATCAGAGTTAAATGCAAAATGACGCGGTCCGGACCCTTTGGGAACCACTGTGATTCCATTCTGCAACTGACTGAGCTTTCCTTCCTTATTGTCAAAGTCGTAAACAACAATCCTGTCGAGGCCCAGGTCGGAAACGTAAATTTGCTTTCCGGCAGGATCGTTTAATATCATATGTGCATGCGATGCATCAGGCTCAGCCTTATTATATAAAATGGTATCAGTAACAGTTGCGGGAATGCCATCATTATCAAGTTTCACCACAGCAACCGAGCCGTTTGGATAATTTGCCGTGAATAAATAACCACTGTCGGGCGACATTGAAATATAGCACGGACCCCCGTAGGGAATCAGGATCTCATTCTGCTTTAAAAATTGTCCGTTTTCTTTGTCGTACTTAAATGTTGACAATCCTCCGCCAAAATTCCCCCTGAACTCCATGACTTCATTCAGGACATAAAAGAGATTACCTCTTTTTGAAAAACAAAAATAAGACGGAGCCGGACCGGCATCAAATTCGGAGATAAGCTTTAACCCGCCGTTCCTGCTGTTAAAGTCAAAAACTGACACTCCTTTTTCTCCCTCTTTTTCTGTGAATCCGCCTACAAAAAGCCGGTAATCTTTTTTACATGAGGTAAATGTAATACCAATGGCGGTCACAAGAATTGTGATGATCTTAAAGTGTCGTTGCATAATAAGTAATTTAGTATTTCGGTTATTATTAAGGATCTAAAATAATCTTTTTTTGTCCCAAATTAAAAGCACGGATTGCAAATTATCGCAAATCCACGCCAGCTGTGGGATACGGGAGTCCCTCCACTATGCAGGAGGTCTGAAGACTTTGTTAAATATTAAAATAGGCAGGGGCGTTGCAAGCAACGTCCCTGACTTTTCTTAAAACATCCCCACAGTTTTATATCACACTTCAAAACTGTCACATTCGCGATACGCCTGTATCACTCGTGCTTCGCCTTCCTTAGTACCTCTGTTGCTTACGCCATGTTCCATGCAAAGGGTCCTGTCATATTTCTTATTATAGAGGTACTTGAATATGTTCTTGTAGTTTATTTCTCCTGTTGTAGGTTCATTCCTGCCAGGGCTGTCTCCGAGATGGAAAGAGCCTATTTCGCTCCAGGCAGCTTCAATATTCGGGATCAGATTTCCTTCGCTTATCTGCTGGTGATAAAGATCATTCAGAATCTTGCATGAAGGCCTGTTTACAGCCCGGCAGATAGCGAATGCCTGAGGGATGCCGGTAAGGAAAAGTCCGGGATGATTGATATAATTATTAAGGGGTTCCAGGACAAGAGTTATCCCTTCAGGTTCCATTATATCGCAGCAGTACCTGAGGTTGTCAATAGCATTTGCTGTCTGATAATCGTGGTGAAGTTTAACATCATACCTGCCCAGAACAATGAGTGCAAACTTTGCACCTGTCCTTTTTGAACATTCAACACCCTCCTTCATGTTAGCGATCAGTGTATCCCGAACCTCCTGATTATTCAGGACGAAGTCAGTTTTTCCGGAATCAGCTCTCAGAACATAAGGACCCATGTCCATGCCAAGACGCTTTAATTCATTAACTATTTTATCCTGTACTTCGGGTTCCCTTCTCATCAATCCGTTATCGAATACTGCCCTGAATCCCATATCGTGACAGAACTTAATGTTATCGACAGGATCCTGGCCTGCATTCTGCCGGAACATACCCAGACCCGGCGCGTATTTCAGCTTGAACGGTGTGGTGGCATCTGATGCCTTCTGTTGTCCTGCGGCTTTTGAAGATCCGATAAAGGAAGGTGCTGCCAGAATTGCAGCACCTGTTGTAGCTTTTTTTATGAATTCTCTTCTTGAGTTATCCATTTTTATTATAATTAAATACTGTGTATCTAACCTTTAATTGGTTGCAGGTTTTGCCGGAGCCTCGGCTTGTCTTTTGGCTCTGGCTGCTGCTCTCTCTGCTGCTCTTGCAGCCTCAGCAGCTGCATCATAAGCAAGGCCGGCAATCGGAACTTCTTTTGGAATATCAACAGGACCAAATGCAAATACTGCCGGGCCAAGCTTGAGGTCTGAATTCATCATTTCCTCATACGTGGTCTCTTTTCCTGTATAAGCAGAAATACGGCCCATGATTCCGATCATCGTCGATACTGCTGTAGCTTCCAGTTCATTGAATGTTTTCCCTGTGCGGATGGCAGTTACCAGGTCAATATGTTCCTGAAGATAAGGATCAACACTAACGCGACCTGTCGGTTTCCCGTCTTTATCGAGTGGATATTCATATTTCCATAATTCGGTGCCTGCAAGGTCGGTGACAGTATTCTGGCAGTTAGTTGAACCTTTTGCTCCCTGTAGTCTTTCAGAAACATTATTTGCACAACCGTTAATCTGCCGGCACATACTGTGAACATGCATTCCGTTTTCAAAAGTATAGTCAACGCTGAAATTATCGTATTGATCGCCTGTAACACGACGGAGTCTTGAACCAAAACCAACTGCCTTAACAGGATGAGCTCCGAAGAACCAATTCATCACATCAAGGTTATGAACGTGCTGTTCAACAATATGGTCACCTGATAACCATGTCCAGTTAACCCAGTTACGTACCATCCATTCCATTTCAGTCCATGAAGGATCATTATCACGATGCCATAGTTTTCCACCGTTCCACCAGACATTACCGCCTGTCAGTTCCCCAATCAGACCCTGCTGAACCTGTTGCCAGTTTGCAACATAGTCGCGCTGGTGACGGCGCTGTGTCCCGGTAACAATGCATAATCCCATTCCTTCAGCTTTCTTGGCAGTGGCCATCACTGACCTTGCACCCGTCGGGTCGACACAAACAGGTTTTTCAGCAAAAACATGCTTTTTAGCCTGAACTGCTGCCGCCAGATGCTCCGGACGGAAGGATGGAGGGGTTGCCAGAATAATAACATCCACACCTGCATCAATTACTTTTTGAAATGCGTCAAAACCTACAAAACAGTTTTCCATAGGAACTTCCTGTCCATGGTTTTTTAGAATACTTGCTCTGCATGCATCAACTCTGTCCTGGAATGTGTCACCCAAAGCCACAACCTGAAGGTTTGGACCTGCACTTAAAAATTGATCGGCTGCACCTGTCCCACGGCCGCCGCAACCGATAAGGCCGGCCTTAAGAACCGGGCCGTCAGGAGCCAGATCCAAAAAGGTTGGTACTTCAACAACTTTTTTTGCTTCACGTGAACAGCTTGTAATTATAGTCGGCACCATAACACCAGCAACTCCCACAGTTGCGGCCTTGCCAAGAAAATTACGTCTTGAGATACTTGATTTTTTCATATTCGGTCAGATTAGATTTATGAGAACTTAAAACAACTGGTTGCGAAAGATAGAGTTTGTAACCAAATGTAATTATAGTGAATTAAAAAACCAAGGATTAGCATCAATTTAAAGTTTTTTAACAGTGAATCATTAATTACAACTCCGAAATTACAATAAAAATTCAAGAACTTTCAAAGAGTTATACAGAGCCCGCCTTCGCCAGGGGGATACGGCGGGTGAAAAAGACACGGAGATCCACAGAGTCAGGCTTGCCCCCAACCCCCTGAAGGGGGCTATAATTTAAGTCCCCTTCAGGGGATTTAGGGCTGCTCCTCTGTGGAGCTGTGAAACCTCTGTGGAACTCTGTGAAAGTTCTTAATTTCTTTGTGAAACGGGTAATATCCAAAAAGATATTAAATTTGTACGTTCCCCTTTCGTTTAAGAAATCTCAATGACACAATTCCGAAGATATAAATTCTTATTAATCATCATTATACTATTTTACGGTTGTGGCAGTAATCCTCATGGAAGCATTACCCCCATCGATGAGTATCCTTCTATAGATCCCGATTATACAGACATAACTATACCCGCCAACATTGCCCCGCTTAACTTCAAAATAAAAGAAGCAGGATCATCATACCTGGCAAGATTTTCATCAGCACAGGAACTGAAATTGAAGTCACGGGTAAAAAGGGTATAATCCGGATTCCACTAAAGAAATGGAAGAAATTTATCACCGCCAATAAGGGCAGTGATTTCAACATTGATGTTTTTACGAAGGATGACAAAGGCAACTGGTCGAAATTCCAATCCATAAAAAACAGAATAGCTGAACCTGTTGATCCTTACGTAACCTACCGGAAGCTTTACCCGGGTTATGAAAGCTGGAATGAGATAAGTATAATTCAGCGAAGCCTTGAAAGCTTTAAAGAACACCCGGTGATTGAGAACAGCGTCGTCGATCACAATTGTGTTAACTGTCACTCTTTTAACAATGGCAAAACCGACGACTTCCTTTTTCATATGAGAGGCAGCCATAACGGAACCTATCTCTATAAGAACGGAGGATTTAAGAAGGTTAACCCGAAAACTGCGGAGATGAAAAACGGCGCTGTTTATCCACGCTGGCATCCTTCAGGTAAATTTGTGGCTTTCTCATCCAATAAAATAGTGCAGCAATTCCATTCGGCGCTCAACAAGAAGGTAGAAGTGAGCGATCTGGAATCCTCCCTGGTATTATATGACGTTGGCAGGAATGAGATCAGGAATGTGAATCTCACGGATAGTGAAAAATTTATGGACACCTATCCGGAATGGTCACCCGATGGTGGCTGGCTCTATTTCTGCAGAGCTCCACAGGTCGGTGAAATCTTTGATTACCAGCAAATTCGCTACGATCTGTTCAGGGTCCCCTTTGATCCTTCAACACTCAGATTTGGTGAGGCTGAAATCATTTTCAATGCTTCAGAACTGAAAAAAAGCGTCTCCTTCCCCAGGGTCTCCCCTGACGGAAGATCTCTGGTCCTGACCCTTTCTGACTATGGGTGTTTCCCGATCTGGCATAAGGAAGCTGACCTGTGGTCGATTGATCTCCGTACACTTAAGGCATCGCCAATGGCTTTGAACAGCGATATGACCGACAGTTATCACTCCTGGTCATCAAACGGAAGATGGCTTATTTTCAGCAGTAAGCGGATCGACGGATTGACAGCAAGGCTCTTTATCTCCCATATTGATGAAAACGGGAATGCCGGGAAACCGTTCATCCTGCCACAACGCGATCCCGATCTTTACGTGAAGATGCTTAAGAGTTTCAATGTTCCCGAGTTTTCGACTTTGAAGATCCGGGTTGATCCGGGTAGTATCCGAAGAACCGCCAGGGCTCCGGCTGCCCAGGCTAAATGGGCAGGGAACTGATAAAAATAAGCTATCCGAATTTGAAATGAACCAGGTCAAACAAACAAAAAACCCATTTCCTGATCTCCTGCCTTACCTGGTGCTGTTTATTCTGATGTTCCTCTATTTCGGCTTCTTTGCTGATTACGCCGCATATTACCAGGAGCAAACTTCTCTTTTTGTTTTCTCACACGAATATCTGGCTGAACATTTCCATCAACCCGGATCGCCTCTTATTTACCTGAGCAATTTTATTACCACATTTTTTCATATACCTTTTGCAGGGGCTGTCCTGGTGTCGGTAATTATTTTTCTGGTTGTTTTCTTTATCTCAAAAATCATCAATTTCCTGGCGGGCAGAAAACAAGTCCTGATCCCATTTCTTTTTGGAGCCGCCCTCTTTTATTTCCATACCAATTACCAGTACCTTCTCTATAACAGTACAGGATTATTGCTACAGCTTGCATTTTTCTATCTGACAATAAGATACTTAAAAGGATGGCTTCCGGTCATCATCATCCCGTTCTGGTATTTTCTTACCGGGGCGTTTGCCTGGATATTTCTGCTGATGTTCACACTTCACATTGTAACCAGAACCCTTAGAAAAGACTGGCTTAAGCTTATTGTGTTATGGTTGATCATGTCAGTGATTATTTTTGTGTTAAAAGAGTATTTCCTCTTTCAGTCTGCGGGAACACTCCTGACTTACCCGTTTTCTGATAACGGTGCAGGATTTCAGTTAAAGATCCTTGCCTTGTATGTGATCCTGATTGCAATTCTCCCTTTAACTGCCCGGATAAAGATCAAATTGTTCAGGACCATTAAAATTCCGGGAATTTTAGAAAAGCCGGGACCTTCATTTATTATTCTGCTGGTTTTATTAACTATTTCAATCCTCCGCTTCGATAAAAAGACAAGACAATATTTTTCTGTTGAAAAATTATTCTGCCAGGGCAGGTACAATGAAGTAGTTGATTACACCAAAAGAAATCCACCGAACAATATACTGACGATATACCTTAATAATATTGCCCTTTGCGAGACAGGCAGGCTCAATGATCAGCTTTTCAATCTCAGGCAGGACCCGGAGGGTCAGACCCTTTTTCTGAAATGGGAAATGTCGGGCGAAATACTCAGACGGGGAGGATATTTTTATTACGCAGTCGGTGTAATAAATGAAGCGCAGAGGTGGGCTTACGAGAATATGATAATGAATGGCCTCACACCCGAAGATCTGAAGATGCTCATCAGGACTGAGATCATAAATGGTAATTATGAAATTGCTTCAAAGTATATTTCAATCCAGAAGAAGACACTTTTCTACAGGAAAGAAGCGAAACGCTACGAAAAATTATTGTTCAACGATCAGGCGGTCGATTCGGATCCGGTTCTTGGTTTGAAAAGAAAGGAAAAGATTAACCACGATTACTTTTCCATAACTGATGACCCTTACATAAATGTAGAAAGGATCCTTTCATACGATTCCCTGAACAGAAAAGCATTTGAATATAAGCTTGCCTTTATGCTGCTTAAGAAAGATTATATGGGGATCGCGGCTCAGCTTGAGGGCCTTGGTAAATATGGATTCAAAAGGATGCCGATTCATATAGAAGAAGCTGCTGAAGCTTATAAGACATTGAATCTGGGTCCGATGGCCGGTCAGGGAACTCTCGCTCCAAACCCTCAGACCGCGCAAAGGTTTAATCAGTTTCTCCAGACATTTCAGCAGTATGGTAACAATCTGAAATCCGCCGAACCGGCGCTGCGTCAGAAATTCGGGAATACGTTCTGGTATTATGCTTTTTACCGGTAACATACTCACCCCCTTAATCCCCCTCTCTACGCGCAGGCTAGCTCCTTCGCTAAATTGCACGGCAAGTTTTACGCTCAGACCTGCAAAGCTAGGGGGAGAATTGCGCTCTCAGCGAATTTACGTTCCCCTTTCAATTTCGCGCAGTCTGGCTCCCTCCTAGGGTCACCCGGTAAAGAGGGGGAGCCTTTGTTATATTTAACTGATATTCATATCTTTATAGATTGTTATGATCGATATAAAAAGTGTCCATAATACAATTCTTCTTTCAATTACCCTATGTAATTATTTTACAAGGCTATCACCCCTTCTTTACGAAGTAGAGAGGGGGCGGGGGGGTGAGTACTAGGGGATGGGGGGTGAGTACATGCGATCCTATTGAGGAGTTACAGAGATCCAAAATGAAATCAAAAAGCCGGCCCCTTCGGACCGGCTTTCAAAACTAAGTATATTAAATCTCACGATCAGGATCATTCATATCCCGGAGTCTGCTGTAACGTCGTGGCTTTATTTATTTCACTGCGTGCAAGGGGCAACCAGTAGAAGGCATCGTCAGCCCATGATCTTGCCTCAGGTGTGGTTGTAAGATCGAGTTTCCACTCAAAATCACCTGTTACAAATTCCTTTATCTTGATTTCGTGAAGATCCTGGATAACCTGGGGAGCAGTCATCCAGCGTCGCATATCATACCACTGATGCCCTTCGGCAAAGTGTTCAAGGTATCTTTCATGACGAACCCAGGTCCTGGCCTGTGCCTGATCAGCAGTAACCCTGTCAGGTAACCCTGCACGATTTCTGACCATGTTCATGGCGTCCAGACCACTCTGAAGATCTGCACCGCCAACTTCAATACAAGCTTCGGCATAATTCAGCAGAATTTCAGCATAACGGAACTCAACCCAGGTATTTGTATTACGGAAAAACTGACCTGCGGTAGCGGGATCGAGGAATTTCTTAAGATAATAACCGTTTTTGGTTCCGTTCCAGCCTTCAATGAGCGATTGCCTTGTATCGACTCCGATGGCTTTTTGTGTACCATCAGCGTTGTAGAAATGCCCTGTCTGAACCTTATTGAAGGGATCAAAACCGGCAGCATCTGCAGAACGTGTCTGCCAGGGTGCTCCATGGTACAGAATCGTTGCATAAAAACGCGGTTCACGGCCATTATAGGGACTCCTCAGCGGGTCGGCTGCAAGCTGGGCCGCAGTAGCGGTCCGCAATTCCTGATCACCCGGTGTATATTTATCCCATACAAACGGGGTTCCGTCGGCCATTTCATACTGCCTTACTGCCTGTTCTGTCGGGTCATTGTTACCCCAGTTGTGATACCCGCAGGGGCCAAACCAGATATTTGCATTATTAACATTACCGCCTGTAAGCGGGAATTGTATACCCCAGATGGTTTCTTTATTCCAGGTTCCTTTCTGATTGAAGATATTGAAATAGTTATTAGCATAGGTTTGAACAACGGCATCGGTCATTGGAGAGGGTGGGTCAGTAATTGTGCCTGCAAGTTCATAAGCACCATATGTTCCATCCATTACAGCTTTTGCTGCGTCCCTGGCTGCAGCCCAGCGGGCTGCCTGGCCTGTAGCGCCAAATGATACCAGATCGTTCGATGGCAGGTAACCACCATTAACAAGGTCACTTGCACAGAACAGAAGTACTCTTGATTTCAGTGCAGCAGCAGCGCCGCGTGTGGCACGGCCCTGTTCTATTGTAGCAGGTAAATTGGCAATTGCATCATCAATATCCGAAAGTACCTGATCAAGAGTTTGCTGTAATGTTGATCTTGTTTGTGTGAAATCTCCTCCAAGTACGAATGGTTCTGTTGCGATTACTGAACCTCCATAGTTCATAAGAAGAATGGCATACTCGTAAGCCCGTATAAAATACGCCTGTCCTTTAACAGATTTCTTCAGATCCTCTTCCGCTGTGGTAGTGGCAGGCACATTATCTATGTTTGCCAGAATCGTGTTGACATTCTGAATATTCTGGTAAAGATTAGGCCAGCGGAGAAAACCTCCATAGCCATTATTGGCAAAAAATCCAAGCTGATCGGGACTAAGAGTTCCCTTCATGTGAACATAGTTAGCCGGACGGTGGATACACAGGGTCTGATCAGTACCTGATGACAGAAGGTCCTCTCGCATTCCGAGGATACCGGCATCAGTATTGCCTCCCATCCTGTCGTAGCATTTACCCAGGTAGGCCTTTGCCACATTTACATCAGCGAATACCACAGTTTCACTAAATGAACTGACGGGCTGCTGATCGAGTACATCGGTGCAAGATGGCAGAGCAAGAATCAGCACCGCTATCGAGATTATATAACTGAATAATTTTTTCATAGTAGACTATTTATTAATTTCTTAATCAATTAGAAGCCGATATTTGCTCCGAAAGCAAATGTTTTCATGATAGGATAGACCCCTGCCCCACTTGCTTCAGGATCAAACTTCTTTGTTGCCGTATAAAGCAATCCAAGATTATTGCCTGAAAAGTATACGCTTGCCTTTGAGATACCAATACCTTTAAAGAGGCGGCTGGGAAGATTATATGTCAGAACAAGGTTCTTCAGACGGAGGTAAGCGGTGTTATCAAGCCAGTATGTGCTGCGGTTAACATCTTTTGACCAGTAAAAGTCGTCCCGGTTGAAAGCCCTACCAATATCCGTATTTGTATTGGTCGGTGTCCACCGGTTATCGTATGTCCACTGGAAATAGTTTCCGGCTTCACCGCGTCTGTTATCATAATAATTATCCTTATAGAATTTCCCCTGTCCCTGGAACATAACAGTCAGTGAGAATCCTTTAAACGTGGCATCAATGTTAAAGCCGTAGAAAACCTCAGGCACATCCACTTCATCAATAAGGACCCTGTCGTCGCCATTTATTACATCATCGTCTTTTACATTTTCAAATATCAGGTCGCCCGGCTTGGCATTAGTCCAGTGAGGATAGGCGTCGATTGCAGCCTGGTCGGCAAAAACACCGATGCACCTGTACATCAGCCATGCGTTATACGGATGACCGGTTTCACGCTGCCATGCCACTGCTCTTTCAGGCTCATCCTTGAATACAACCTCGTTGTGATTATGACTGAAGTTACCTGAAATATCAATCCTGAATTCAGAAGTGATGTTTTTGTGGATGCCAGCCTCAATTTCAAAGCCTCTGTTATCGACCCTTGCAATATTTTCTCTGGGAAGCGAAAGACCTGTGAAATCCGGAACGGATGCATCCCTTGTAGCAAGGATATCTTGCCTTATGTTATAGAAATAGTCAAAATTAAGGCTGATCAGGTCATTAAACCATTTTGACTCAAAACCAACGTTTTTGGTTGTCTGTGTTTCCCAGGTAATATTCGGGTTTGCAATAGTCGGGGGACCAACAACTGTCTCAATCGCTCCGCTGTTGCCAAATACCATACCTGCACCCATGCCATAGCTGTTCTGATACTGGAAAGCATTTCCGGGGTCCATTCCCATCATACCGTACGATGCCCTTAGCTTGAAATAGTTGATGAACTGAAGATTGTCCTTCCAGAATCCTTCCTCAGATGCACGCCATCCTAACATTAATCCGGGGAAGTAGCCCCAACGTTTAGTAGGCGGGAATTTAAGCGATCCGTCTGCCCTGAAGATAACCTCAGCAAGGTACTTGCTCTTGAAGTCATAAGTGAGGCGTCCTATATATGATTTACGGGCATAAATCGATGCTTGTCCATCAGTGTTTTTGTTAAGGTTTCCACCTGCATCCATCGTCTGGATAAGCGATGAGATGTAAAACTGACGGTATCCCCGGAACCAGTTGTAATCATTTGTGTATTGTTCAAATCCGCCATACAGGAATATGTTATGATCTCCAAATTTCCTTGCATAAGTGGCGCCAAGGTTGATTGTCTTGTTTTGTGTCCTGTCAAATCTTTCAGTATTCTCCGGAGAGGAAAGCCCTCTTAATTGGGGACTTAATGGCATGTCGGTAATGAAGCCCGTAGAAGGATTTATAGTGGCATTATCCCATTGTGGAAAATAGAGTACCCATGGCTTGTAAAATGCTTTCTGGTAGTAGTTTGTAAGGTCATAACTGTAAATAGCATTCAAAGCAAGTCCTTTGATAAAGGGGATAGTAAGTGTTGTGTTGAACGAACTCAGTAACCTGTAGGTTTTCTGGTCGTTCCTGCCTCCTGCAAACGTTGAAGTAACAACAGGGTTATCTCCATATTCAATATCAGGACCCGGGAGACCATTTGGCCAGAATGACCAGGTGGTCGGGGTCAGACGTGTTGACTGTCCAACAATGGCATCAGCCGATTTGTAGGGATAAACCCTGCTGACCTGGAATCCTGCCAGTTCAATTCCGGTTTTAAGCCAGTCGGTGATTGGTAAATCTACCTTGGCACGGACATTATATTGTTTGTAATTGGTGGTGGATTGTTTATACATCGACTCATCACCTTTCAGTCCGAGAGAAACATAATAGGTCATTCCCCTTGTTCCGCCGTCAATTGTAATGTTATGCCTGAAAGTAGTTGTCCATTTTTTAATAAGGTCGCTGTACCAGTCGGTATCAGGATGTCTCCAGGGATCTGCACCTGATTTGAATAATTCAATGTCTGCATCTGAGTATGTCCTCGATGCACCCTTTCCAACCTGGTATTCAGAAAGCATGGTTGCATACTCTGCTGCATTGGTTACATCAGGTATAACAGTCGGTGTCATGAAGCCTTGATAAAACTGATAGTTAAGCCTTGGTGTGCCTTCTGTTCCTTTTTTAGTTGTTATAAGAATAACACCGTTTGCAGCCTGAGCTCCATAGATGGCAGCCGAAGCGTCTTTAAGGACAGACAGGCTTTCAATATCCATGGGGTCAATTTCATCCATTGAACGTCCGGGAACACCGTCAATAATAACAAGAGGGTTAGTTTGAGAAGATAAGGCAGCTCTGTCACCTCCAAGAGTACTACGGCCACGAACCAGAATTCTTGTTCCATACTGACCGGGCTCGCCGTTCTGCTGTATAACTACTGATCCAGGCAACCGGCCCGACAGAGCTGTGGCAACTGTGGGAGACGGAATAGACTGGATACTCTGGCCGGAAATGGAGGTTACAGATCCTACAACGTTTGCACGTTTCTGAGTTGTATAACCTACAACAACGACCTCATCGAGGTCTGTTAAGTCGCCTGAAAGAGTCACATCGATCACCACTCTGCCGCCAAGTGCAACTTCCTGGGCTACGTAACCGATAAATGAAAATACAAGGGTCGCATTCCTGTCGACATTAACGATTTCATACTTACCATCGATGTCGGTGATTGCACCAAGGCTGGTTCCCTTTACCTGAATGTTAACACCCGGCATTGCCTCGCCGGTTGCAACATCGGTAACGGTCCCCGTAACCCTGACCTGCTGATCTTCCACAGCAGGAATATCTGCAGCCAATGTATAGGCGGGAACCGCCAGGCCGCAGAACAGAAGAAGAACTACAATTTTCACAGGGAATAGCAGCCTGCGAAAATTTACATCTGGCCGCAAGGACCAAAAGCAGCTGGGAGTTTTTTTCATACTGTTACACTGTTAGTTGGTTAATAAAAGTTAGATATTAGGATTGTTTTAATTGTTTACTGGTTATTGGTTATCATTCAGGTCTCCTGCATTTAATTTCTCCCGGTCAGGAGTTCCGGGTGCCAGGTTTTAGATTATTAATAAATTATATATAATAAGAGTAAGTGTAAAACTTACACTCATTATAATTTACTTATTTGTACTTCTTTTTCTTTAAATCTTCAGATTAAGGTTAGGTTCTTTTTAATCGGTTGAGGGTTAAAGAGTGTTAAAAGCCACGCAATATATATAACTTGTTTGGCAAAAACAAGCACCTTCGTCAATTTTCTTTTTGTGTTTCTATACAAATAACATAAAAATCACTTTGAAGGATCCGGATTCCCTGTTTTGTTATCAAACTCGCAAACCACCCTGAAACCCACGTTGAAACAGTCGGAGTACCACCAGATACTTTTGGGCATCTGCGGGTCGGTTTTCAACCAGGCCTCGGTTCTGGTGTAGTCACGTGCAGCACTTCTGATGGAGCCTGCAGGACTCATGAATGTACCTCCTCTGATTACATGTTCTTCACCCGTCTCCGGCCCCTTCGGATCCCTGACGACGCCGTCGGGATATTGTGAATAAGCATCGGACTGATACCAGTCGGCACAAAATTCTGCGACATTACCCGGCATGTTCTTCAGACCAAAGGGATTAGGTTTAACGAAATCGGGAGTCTGTGTTTTGGAAGGGCTGTTACCCTTATAAACCACATATGAATTGATTACCGCAGTATCGTTTTTTGAAATTCTGGCTCTTAAGCCTGTCTTCTCGAATTTTTTAGGATCGCCCTCAAAGAAATAAGGTCCGGTGTGCGCCTGCCCTGCAGGCATATTCCCATTCGGCCTCGGTAGGCAGCCTGTATGTTTTACCCGTAACCAGCGACAACCACCTGCAGTAGGTTTCAGCAGCATGATATGAAAAAGAAATTGCCGGCCTCTGTCCCATTCCCCAGCCCTGATCAGGCTGACCATAAGGAGGTGTAGCACCTGAGATCGCATCAACTCCCTGGCCGGATGCGTTCTGGTTTCGCAAGCCCTTCGGTATCGGTCGACCGCCCCTCGGCTGCTGTCTGAACATAAAATGCAAGGTATTCATCCCAGGTTACTTCCACCTCCGCCATGAAGAAAGGACTCAGCTCAACTTCCCTTACAGGACCTTCATCTTCTTTTCTGAATGGTTCATCCGGCGGGCTTCCCATCTTAAAAGTGCCGCCCGGAATAGCCACCATATTAAATGTAACTGTCGATGCGGGGATCTTTTCTGTAAAGTTTTTAAATTCAGTTACTGTTGAGGGTTCGACAAATATTTCCTTTGGGGCAGATGATGTTGACCCGAATGTGGTATTGCTGCCGTGCGTATAACCTTCTATAAAGTGACCTGAGTTCAGATGGCAGTTTATACAATGAAGATCGGGTGTTTTTTCCTGTTGAGTATAATAAAGATGAGCATCTTCGCCTTCCTTTGTCAGTTTGGAGGGGAACAGGTTCTCATGGCATTTTATACAGGAGCTTTCATAAGTATAGCCCCGTGCAACTTCAAGTCTTCTGCGGTCTTCCCAGTTGAACGATGCAGAGTCTTTTGTCCAGTAGCTCCAGAGGTCGCGGAGTCCTGTCTTCCCTTTTGCCCACAGGTACCCATGTCCCTTTGGAGGGAGGTGGCACTCGGCGCAGGCTACCCTGTACCCCGACTCAGTATCATAATGAACCGATTTTTTCCATGAAGCGTCAGCCATGGGATGGATATGACACGACATGCAGTATTCGTTTGTTGACGTTTTGGTAATAGCACTGCCCGCTCCAAGGATAATCAGGATCCCCGCAATTAGCCCCGGTGTGAACCATAATAGAAATTTCTTCATTGGGTCAAAAAAAGTTTGCGTCAAGATAAAAAATTATCTTAAATCCGGAACAGGTCAGGTCATTTTAGTAGTAATTTATTTACAGTAAATAGGTGATTGCTTTGTCGACCTACGATGTATGCTTCCTCGCAATGACAGTGCCATTGATGGGGGTTAATCTGCGCAAACCTGCCTGCCGGCAGGCAGGTCTGCGTGATCTGCGGGAAACCGGAAACTCATTTCCTCCCGAAAGCCGCACGGAGTTACCGCGCAGGGAGGTTGGGCAGGTAATAAATATTATTTTTGCAGGAATAATATTACAATATGAAAAGAGTCGCTTTCTTTCTTATCAGCCTGATGCTTTGCGTCACCCTTTATTCCCACCCATGGAAACCCTCACACTATGTGATAATTGATACCGACGCAGGGATTGACGATATTAGGGCAATAACGATGCTGCTGGCATCACCGGATGTCAGGGTGCTGGGGATCATTGTATCGCCCGGAGCACTTTCTGGCAGAAAATGCATTCATAAAGGTTAAAAGTCTGCTTAATTCATTTCATCACGAAGGAATTCCGGTCGCTATTAACAGAACCAGTAATTATAAGCCAAAGGAATTCCCCGTTGCGCTCCAAACCAAATGGGGAGATGAAACTGAGATCAATTCCGGAAGTGCAGATGATTTTATCATAATGACAAGTGCCATAATGGCTGCCGAAAAAACCAAAATCAGTTTTATCTGCCTGGGGAGCATGTCGACAGCCTACAATCTTTTAAGGAAAATCCCCGGCTTTGGCGCGCAGGTTAAGGATTTTATCTGGAGCGCGGATGGATCAGGTGATAAGGATGGATTTAATTATAATATCGATAAGAACTCATCGGTGGGGATTCTGAGACAGGAGATCCCGGTCAGGATCGTGAGGAAATTCAGTATAGCTGACTTTTACAACGAAGAGCTTATTAACATGATAAATAAAGTCGGAACTCCTTATGGAAAAAAAATCTCTGAATTCTTTGGATCTGAAAATTTAAAAGAGCATAAGTTCTCATTTACCGGAACTGATGAAATGGCAGCAATATTCCTTCACAACCAGGATCTTTTTATAAACAAAACACTTGGAAATGTATCGGATTGTGTTCCTTCTGATCCGGCCGGATTAAGGGAATGTATGATCAAAATCCTGAGCGGGGAGACGGCAGCCAGAAATCAGGTCATAAAGGTTTTCCCGTCCGACCCGTCGTTTTACTTTGAAGACATACAAGGCTCGGTAAATGAGATAATTAACAAATACGGGACTGATGAGTGGATCTCCGGCGTGCTGGCAAATGAGCTTCACAGACACCTTGGAGTATTTGCGATTGTGGGAGTAAAGATGGGAATCCGGGCAAGGGAATACTTCAATACCGGTGTTGATGAATTTACCGCGACCTCTTTCGCCGGTTCCGTTCCGCCACTCAGCTGCATGAATGACGGTTTGCAGGTAAGCACAGGCGCAACACCCGGTCATGGTTTGCTTACAGTGCTTAATAATACGACATCATCCCCTGTGGCAGAATTCAGATATATGGACAAAAAGATCAGGCTTACCCTGAAACCTGAAATAGCAGAAAAAATAAGTTCAGAGCTAAAGGAGATAAACTATATATATGGGCTCGACAGCAATATCTACTGGGAACTCGTCAGGAAAAACTCAATAAAGTACTGGTTGAGTCTAGACAGACATGATGCGTTTACAATTGAGGAGCTGAATTAATGAACCAGGCCTATTTGGAATTATACTCATCAAAAAAGTCATTCCCTTTGTCGTCGGTGATAATGAAAGCCGGCATATTTTCAACCCTGATCTTCCTGATTGCCTCCATCCCGAGATCTTCAAAATCGACAGTTTCGACTGATTTTATATTTTCGGCAGCTAGTAATGCCGCCGGACCACCCACTGATCCAAGGTAAAAACCGCCGTACTTTTTGCATGACTCTATAACCGCGCGGCTCCGGTTTCCTTTTGCCACCATAATAAGTGAACCTCCGTACCTCTGGAAGCTTTCAACATATGAATCCATTCTTCCGGCTGTTGTGGGGCCAAAACTTCCGGAGGGCAAACCTGTCGGGGTCTTTGCGGGTCCGGCATAATAAATGGGATGTTTCCTGAAATAATCGGGTATTGTCTTCCCTTCATCAATCATCTTCATTATCCGGGCATGAGCTATATCGCGGGCAACTATCAGGGTACCTGTAAGACTCAAACGAGTTTTGACGGGGTATTTTGTAAGCTCTCTCAGGACTTCGTTCATAGGACGGTCAAGGTCGATCTCAACAGGCTTTTCAAGTTCAGAAGACTTATCCGGAAGGAAGCGTACCGGATCTTTTTCAAGCTCTTCAAGGAATATACCGTTCTCATCAATCCTGGCTTTTACATTCCTGTCAGCGCTGCAACTCACTCCAAGTCCTACCGGACATGAAGCTGCATGTCGGGGAAGCCTTATTACTCTTACATCATGCACAAAGTATTTACCTCCGAACTGAGCACCTACCCCATATTCCTGGCAGATCTTTTCAATCCTTTCTTCCCATTCAATGTCCCTGAAAGCACGTCCGCTTGCATTACCGGTTACAGGGAGATGATCAAGATAACCTGCTGATGCCTCTTTGACAGTCTTTAATGTAGCTTCGGCCGATGTTCCCCCAATTACAAGAGCAAGATGATAAGGTGGACAGGCAGAGGTACCCAGCTCCTTAATCTTTTCCTTAACAAACCGGGTCAGGGATTCTTCATTCAGTAGAGATTTTGTTTGTTGAAAGAGGAATGTCTTATTAGCCGAACCTCCACCCTTTGTAATAAACAGGAATTCATACATCATCCCCGGAGTTGAATAGATATCTATCTGTGCGGGAAGGTTGGTAGCGCTGTTTTTTTCATCAAACATAGTGACAGGAACTACCTGCGAATACCTGAGGCTTTTTTCCTGGTATGTGTCGTAGATCCCTCTGGAAAGATACTCTGCGTCATTTACTCCGGTGAAGACATTTTCACCCTTTTTCCCGATTACGATTGCGGTACCCGTATCCTGGCACCAGGGAAGAACTTCTTTTGATGAAATAACAGTATTTTTAAGCATCAGGTAGGCTACAAACCTGTCATTATCCGTGGCTTCCGGATCGTCAAGTATCCTGCGGAGCTTTTCGAGATGTGAGGTGCGGAGGAAAAATGAGAGGTCCGAAACTGCCTTTTTAGCAAGCAGCTCAAGACCGCGCGGATCAACTTTCAATACCCTCCGGCCATCGGATTCAACTGTTTTAACATACTCTTTTGTCAGGAGCTTGTAGCTTGTAGTGTCCTTTTCAATCTGGAACTGCTTTTCATAAATAAAGTCTGCCATATCCTGTGTTATTTTATTAACAATAAAATACTTAAATCCCGGATCCTATATTGTTTCAAAATTAACAACAAATGGATAAAGAAACAATGGAGTTGCATTTATCACTTCTGGGAAGCATTTTCAAGGTAGGATCACCCCCCAACCCCCCGATGGGGGCTAATTCTGTGCTCCCACCAGGCTTTTCTTGTAATGAAAGCAAGTAGATGATCGTATTTTAGCCCCCTTCAGGGGGTCGGGGGGCGTTGGTCCCGTTAGGGGGCAAACTAAGCATTCATTTACGTCCCTTCAGGGGGGTGTATTTCAGAAAACTGAAATTTGTCCTTAGCCCGGATACCTTTCGGAGTCATTTGCAGGTTGCAGCATTCAACATTTGCATCATGCTGGAATACAAGAATATAATTATTCATTAATGCTTCTTCCAGAAGCCTGCTCTTCTCATCAATCGTTTTAAGCGATTCCACATCATAACTCATATTCCATATCAGGGGAATGTGTGCAATGGTAGGAATAAGATCACCTGTATATACCAGGGTTCTTCCCTCATATTCAATTACGGGGATCAGAAGTCCGGGTGTGTGTCCGTAACATATCCTTGCTGAAAATCCCTTAAACAATTCACCCTCTTCATCAACAAGGTTCAGGTGACCGCTCTGAGAAATGGGAATTATGTTTTCTTCCAGAAAAGCATCTTCTTCCCGAAGGTTATTCTTTATTGCCCATTCCCATTGGCTACGGCTTACATGGTAAGCTGCATTCGGAAAGGTCAGTTCATAACCCTCTCCTGATTTGCTTTTGACCACTCCACCACCGCAATGGTCAGCATGAAGATGGGTGAGGAAAACATCGGTTATGTCTTCAGGCCTGTACCCCCGGTTTCCGAGCCCATTAATCAGACCCTCTCCGCCATGCAGATAAACATGACGGAAGAATTTCTCATCCTGCTTGTCACCCCAACCGGTATCAACCAGAATAACATGACTGTCGGTTTCGACTATAAGTGAATTAAGCGTGAGAGTTATGAGGTTATTCTCATCCGACGCGTACACGCGTGACCATAAAGCTTTCGGAATAACACCGAACATTGCACCTCCGTCAACTTTGAAATTTGATATGTTGAATAGCTGAATTTTCATACAGAGTTTATAAGTTACATTATAACAAATATACTAATGTCTTTTGTGTAGATGAAAAGTAAAAATTTCCCGCTGATCCCTCTGATCGTACGCAGATTAAATCTGCCGTGACAGCTGCGTTATCTGCGGGAAATAAAATTTTTTTAATACCTTTCCAATAAATATTAACAGGCAACAATAACTTAACCTTTAACCTATGAGAAAAATATTCTTCGTCCTCATCTTTTCGATGTTTGCAGCTTCTTTGATGGCTCAGACCGGCAAGGTAATGGATAACTTGTCGATGACCAGCAAAATTCTGAAAATGGAGAGGAAATATGCAATTTATCTTCCTCCCGACTATGAATCCTCTCAGCGTAGCTATCCGGTGCTTTATCTTCTTCATGGCGCGGGTGATGACCAGACCGGCTGGGTTCAGTTCGGCGAGATCCTCAACATTGCCGACAAGGCAATAAATGAAGGTATCGCAACTCCGATGATTGTCGTGATGCCCGATGCAAATACCGGAAAAAGAGGTTATGTAAACGATGTCAAGGGAGAGTGGAGATTTGAAGATTTCTTCTTTGAGGAGCTTATGCCTTTTGTTGAAAAAACATACAGAATTAAAAGTGATAAAAGATATCGTGCTATTGCGGGTCTCTCAATGGGAGGCGAAGGAACATTCGTTTATGCACTTCATCACCCCGAGCTCTTTTCGTCAGCCTGCCCGTTAAGCGCTGCCACCGGACCGAAAAATACCGATGAGCTTAAAAACTACAAGCTCTGGCAGGGAGTCGAAGGCATAACAGATGCCGACAAGGAATCCTATTTCAAAAAATACAGCGTATTAAGTCTTATCGAAAATATACCTGATAATCAGAAAAGGGCTGTCAGGTGGTATATCGATTGCGGTGACGATGATTTTCTTTTTGAAGGCAACTCACTTGTGCATATCGCAATGCGCAAGAAAGAGATCCCTCATGAATTCAGGATCCGCGATGGCAGTCACAGCTGGACTTACTGGAGAACTGCGTTGCCGGTGGTGCTTGAATTCGTTTCGATGTCGTTTCATCAGTTCTAGGGGTCAATCGTTCCCGGTCCGTGTGGTTAAGACTTTTTAACCGCTAAGCACGCTTTGGAGGCGTAAAGAACGCAAAGTTAAAACGTCAAGACGTTAATAATTAGCTCTTTGCGATCTGTTGCGTACCCCTTCGCGAACTTTGCGGTTAATGGATTTAGTTTCGAATTGGAGACTTCTTCTTTGACGTCATCTGGCCCATAATCCTCATCAATAACCTGATCATCTGGTAAGAGACCCAGCCGGCAAATTGTGAATACCATGTTTTTCTCCGCAGATTCTCCTCAACTGTAACCTGCCTGCAGTCATTCCTGATAATTTTGAGAAGCAGCTTTTCAAACTGCTGAGTAAAGGGGACATCCATCACTTCAACATTCATTTCTATACTCCCATAGTCGCTGAGGTGGTTTAGATTGTAACTCCCTATTGTACACCATTTTCCATCAACAATAGCAACCTTGGCATGAAGGTTTGAAGGCACATACTCATATATTTTGATGTTACTCCGGAGTATGAAATCGTAAAGAAAACCCGTAGCTCTTTTGAATATGGGGGCATCCGACTCTGCGGCAAGGACAATTGTGATATCCACCCCCCTGCGGCCTGCCATCCTGAGAAGCTTACGCTCATTACGGCCTGGCAGGAAGTAACTCGCAAATATTATCATCCTGTCCTGCGCAAACCTGAAAGCAGCCCGGTAACTTCTCAGAATTTCAATTTTCTTGCGATACCAGTTATTTTCAAGGACCCTGATTTTTACATTTTCCTTGTAAATTTCAGTGCTGTGAACCACTTCATGCGCCCGTTCGCTCTTTGGAGTAAAAGCTTTGTTCCAGTGTTTTTTAAGGATGTTGTTAATCCGGGCACATTCAGGTCCTTTTATTAAAAGGGCAAAATCGAGCCATTCCTTTTTCTTCCGGGTCCCGTGATAACGATCCGCAAAGTTCATCCCTCCGATAACAGCAACTTTACCATCAACCAACAAAACTTTATGATGGAGTCTCAGACTTAGCTGAAAGCCTTTTGTAATAAATGCAGGAGAAAAAAAACGCAACAGGATCCCTGAGTCGTCGATTCTTTTTATCAGTTCACCCGACAGGTACTCAGTACCAAAGGCATCGAGCAGCAGGTATATCCTGACACCTCTTCCAGCAGCCCTTACAAGAGCATCGATAACATTTAACCCTGTTTCATCCTCGTCAATAATATAGGATTGAAAATGGATATAGTGCCGAGCCTCGTCGATTAACCTGATATTACAATTAAAAAAGGGCTCTCCGCTTCGAAGCAGCTCTATGGAATGTCCATGTTTAAAACCTGGTCCTGAAGGAATTTTCATAAAATCCTCCCGTTGCGTTGGGTCTCTTACAAATATAAGACTTTAACAGCAAGGCTGCAATCAGCATCATAATTGTGTTACTTTAATTTCAAGCCACCTTTATAAGGAAGCCGAAATCCATTAACCGCAAAGTTCGCTAAGAATTAAAACCCAAGTTCGCAAAGAAATTTGCCTCGCTAAAATCGGTTCTTAAAAGTCCCCCTGGGGGATTTAGGGGTAAACGGTGGTGAGAGGATTCTTGAAAGTCCCCCCCTGGGGGATTTAGGGGTGGATTTCCGGAAGAAGGGGCTGCTAAAAAAGTCCTTTGTGAATTCTTAGTGAAACCCTTTGTGTACCTTAGTGGTTAATTTTAAATCAATACCGCAAAGGATCACAAAGTAAAACACAAAGGAACACAAAGGAACACAAAGGGAAAAAGTCCTTTATAAGGGCTTACCCCCAAACCCCCCAAGGGGGGCTTGGAGCAAAACCTGCAACTTTCCAGGTTGCCTGGATTCTTAGTGAAGCATTGAAAGTCCCCCCTGGGGGATTTAGGGGTGGATTTCCTTTGAGTTGAGGGCAAAGCTTTACGGACCACCGTGTAACTAAGAAAGCTATTAAAAAAATACTTAATTTAGGACTTCTTAATATCTACTACTATGACAAGAAGGAACATGATAGGAACTATGGCAGGAGCAGCCGTAGTAACGGCAGGAAAACCTTTCAGCAGTCTTGAAGGAATTGGTGAAAAACCACCCCAGCTAAAAGGAAACATTCATCACTCGGTAAGCCAGTGGTGTTATGGCGATATTCCGCTGGTTGAGTTCACAAAAGCCTGCAAAGAGATGGGAATCGAATCCATCGAGCTGCTCAATGAAAAAGACTGGAAAACGGTAACTGATGGCGGACTTAAATGCGCTGTCGGCTACGCAACCGACTGGGGTATCCCGAAAGGATTCAACCGTATTGCCAATCATGAGAAGCTGATTACAGATTTTGAGGCAATGATACCAAAAGCTGCAGCAGCCGGAGTCCCGAACCTGATATGTTTCTCAGGCAACCGTGAAGGACAAAATGACAACGAAGGGATGATCAACTGTGCTGCCGGGCTTCGCAAGCTCATGCCGTCGGCCGAAAAATACGGTGTCACAATAATCATGGAACTGCTGAACAGCTATGGGCATAAGGATTATCAGTGCGACAATACACCATGGGGTGCAGCTCTCTGTGAAATGGTAGGGTCGGAAAGGTTCAGGCTCCTCTATGATATTTACCACATGCAGATCATGGAAGGTAATATCATAGAGAATATTACAAAATATATCTCTCATATCGGACATATACACACAGGAGGCGTTCCGGGGAGGCACGAGCTCGATGAGACCCAGGAACTTTACTATCCTGCAATTATGAAAGCCGTTGTCAAGGCAGGTTACAAAGGATATGTAGGCCAGGAATTTGTTCCAGCACAGAAAGACAAACTGGCCTCGCTGAAAAAGTGCATCCAGATCTGTGACGTTTAGGATGAGGGTTCACTTTATTGCAGTTGGTGGAGCAGTTATGCATAACCTGGCAATTGCCCTTCAACTTAAAGGATATGCTGTTACCGGGTCGGATGACGAGATATTTGAACCAGCCCGGTCCAGACTTGCATCATATAACCTCCTTCCCGAAAAGCCAGGCTGGCACCCGGAGAGAATCACCAACGATATTGACACTGTTATCCTGGGAATGCATGCCAAAGCTGATAACCCTGAGCTACTGAAAGCTGTCGAATCGGGAATCAGGATAATGTCATTTCCTGAATTCATTTACCACCAGACCAGGAATAAATTACGAATAGTTATTGCGGGTAGTCATGGTAAAACAACAACTACTGCAATGATTATGCATGTTTTTAAAACCCTGGGGATGAAATTCGATTTTATGGTCGGTTCACAGATTGACGGTTATGACACCATGGTAGGGATTTCAGAAGATTCAGAAATTGCAGTAATGGAGGGTGATGAATATCTTACCTCAGCCCTCGACAGGCGTCCGAAGTTCCACCTCTACATGCCTGACATTGCCGTAATTAACGGGATTGCCTGGGACCATATGAATGTCTTTCCTACGTTTGAAACCTACGTCGAACAGTTCAGGATCTTCACTGAAAAAATAACCGATGGCGGCACCCTGATCTATTTCGCAGATGATTCTGAAGTAAAAAAGATTGCTGAAGCCGCACCCGGGAACATTAAAAAAGTGCCATACAGGACCCATGGTCACTTTCAGAACAAAACAGGATTTTACGCTGCAACACATAACAGGACACTCCCTGTAAAGGTCTTCGGGGAACACAACATGCAAAACCTCTCTGCCGCTAAAGAGGCGTGTCTTGCGGCCGGAATAAACGAAGATGATTTTTATGCTGCAATACAAAGTTTTGAGGGCACATCAAAGAGACTGCAGAAACTTATTGAAAACGAAAACGGAACTGCCTTTCTCGATTTTGCCCATTCACCCTCCAAGGTAAAAGCGACTGTCGATGCTGTGGCATCAAGATATCAGGGCCGGGACATCATCGCATGTTTTGAGCTGCATACCTATTCAAGCCTTAATATTGATTTTATCCCTTTTTATAAAGGGACACTTGACGGGGCGACTTTTGCATTTGTTTATTACAATCCCCATCAGTTCGAGGTCAAGAAACTTGCTCCATTAACAAAAGAGATTGTTAAAGAGGCATTTGGTCGTGAAAATCTGACGGTTTTCGACAATTCCGCAGATCTCTTTACAAATATCAAAGGCAGGCATTTTAAATTTCCGGTGTATCTCTTCATGAGCTCCGGCGATTTTGATGGATGCGATCTGAAATCAATTTCTGAAGAATTGCTGTGTAACAAATAAGAGGTTTGAAACGTTGTATGGCAGCACACAGGATGCAAAGTTATATTGTTTGTCTTTCTCTTTGTGTGCAGGGATTTTAAACCTCTTCTGACTTTGCATATGGGGCTGTTGAAAAAGGACTTTGTGAACCTTAGTGATAACCTTTGAGTACTTTGTGGTAAAAAGTAAATTTATTGAACCACAAAGGATCACAAAGGATAACAAAAGCCAAAAATCCATCTTTTTCCACAGCCCCTGCAGGCAGGGTAAATGGATTCTGGTTTTTCTGGGAACCTGATTAAAAACTAATATAAATTGATTGATATGAAAAGAATTTACATTATGCTTATCCTTGCCACATCGATGCTGATAACTTCAAACGCACAGGACTACAGAACAAGCCTTGGTCTCAGGGCAGGATTGCCGGTCGGGGTGACAGTTAAACATTTTCTGAATGAAAACAACGCGATAGAAGGCATTCTTGCAAGTAAGTGGAGAGGATTTGTGGTCACCGGGCTTTACGAATTCGAACAGTGGACCGGGGAATATCCGGGGTTGAACTGGTACTGGGGCGGTGGCGCACATGTAGGGATCTGGAATGAGGGATACAACCCCAGGCTTGATGTTAGCTATTCAGGCCCGGTGATCGGTATTGACGGAATTCTCGGACTTGAGTACACCTTTGACGAGATACCGCTGAACCTCTCGCTTGACATCCTGCCGTCAATAAACCTCATCGGCTCATCCGGCTGGGGTGGAATAAACGGTGCTTTATCAGTCAGATATGTTTTTTAATAATTTATTTTGCAGATCAAAAAAAACATCGTTTCTTTGCATCCGCGTTTTAAAAGTTCTTTATAGGGTCCATTCGTCTAGTGGTTAGGACGTCAGGTTTTCATCCTGGTAACAGGGGTTCGATTCCCCTATGGACTACTAAATTTGTAATAAATTAATAGAATTAAGCATGGCAAATCACAAGTCGTCAAAAAAAAGGATCAGACAGATCAAAACAAGAAATGAGGGCAACAAGTATTATGCAAAAACTATGCGTAATGCACTTAAGTCTATTCGCAGTACAACCAAAAAGGAAGAAGCAGTAGTGTTACTGCCAAAGATGAATGCCATACTTGACAAACTGGCAAAAAAGAACATCATTCACAAGAATAAGGCTTCCAACCTGAAGTCTTCCCTTGTTAAGCATGTAGATAGCTTGAATTAACCTGAAATATCATATAATATCAAGGGGACTGATTATTCAGCCCCTTTTTTATTTGTTCTAATAAGCCAGAATACTTACGAATTCATCTCCGATCTCCCACTCGGCTTCTCGAATACCCGTATATCTGCCATAGTGATCTGCGTAAATCTGCGTGATCTGCGGGTCAAAAGTTTTTCTGATCGACCAATCTTGAACGGTCCCTGTGGACCTCTGTGCTACCTCTGTGGCCTCGTAAGTTTATATAAATTAGGATATTTGAAATGGAACTGGTTATAAAGAAGCCACCTAAAGGATAATACCCCCCAAAAAAAATTCTAAAGGAATCTAAATAAAAATCACCGATCATTCCCTCTTTCAATTTTTATTTCTTAATTTTATAGAGTCATCATTTCTATCGCTGCATGTCTCTTAAAATTACTGACTGGGCTGTCGAGGACAGACCCAGGGAAAAACTTATCAGGAAAGGTATTTCCAGCCTGAGCGATGCAGAATTACTGGCAATTCTCATTAGTTCAGGGACAAGGAAAAAATCAGCAGTTGACCTGGGGAGGGAGCTGCTGGGTGTTGTAAACAACAACCTTAACTCCCTTGGAAAGCTGACTGTCTCCGACCTGAGGAAGATCCATGGGATCGGCCCTGCAAAAGCGGTTACCATTTCTGCAGCCCTCGAGCTGGGTCGAAGGAGAAAACTTGCCGAAGTGCCTAATTCCCTTCAGATAAAATGTTCCAAAGATGTCGCCGATATTTTTCAGCCTTTACTGTCCGACCTGATCCATGAGGAGTTCTGGATACTCTTCCTTAACAGGGCTAACAGGGTTATCGACAAAATGAAACTGAGCCAGGGAGGCGTAAGCGGAACCGTGACGGATATAAGGATCGTGATGAAAAAAGCAATTGAATATCTTGCCTCGGGAATCATTGTTTGTCATAATCATCCGTCAGGTAATCTGAATCCGAGTGAATCTGACACTAAAATCACAAGGAAAATAAAGGAGGCCGGCAATCTTATGGATATACAACTACTTGACCATCTGATTATTTCTGAAAAAGATTATTATAGTTTTGCAGATAATGGGTTACTATGAATCTTTTCAAAAACCCATCATATCGGGTTAGAATTTCAGTTTTGAATGCACCGTACCGAAAAACCGGAATCAGTTATAGGTTCAATTTCCCTGAATATCTTATCAGATCCTGACTGAAACCCATAATAGATGTATGGTGTTGACGTCCAGAAACCAGCCTGGATTAAAGGAGTCTCCTCTGTGCCCCTGCAAACGCCGGCTGGCAAGGCTGAGAATCCGGTACTGTTGGTGATAAGTTCACTTTCCCAGTAATCTGACCCTGAATCCTTAAGCCTGATTGCCTGATCAGTTCCTATCGGCCCGGTCTTGCCAAGCTGATCAACAGGTACACCGGCGGATTTCAGGAGCTCTTTCCATTCCTCATCGTCTGGAACATGCCATCCATCCGGACAGATATTCTTATTCACCGTGAACTCCGGACTTATTCCCTGCACAGACTGCCAGGAATAATATTTTCCGAAAGCAAATTCGTCTGGTGAATTGCAGTTTCCTTTAATGGTGGTGCCGTCGGTGTATTTTCCTGACCTCAGGTTCTCTCGCATCCATACCTGATTGTTGATCTTTATTGTCTGGTACTGATTGCCTTCATTATCAGTTATTGTGCCGTATGATGTCACCAATACTTTCATTTCGCCATAAGCAGTGCCGGCTTCATTTGTTGCAAATGCCCTGTAATTGTAGGTCGTATTCGACATTAAATTCCGGACATTAACACTGAAAACTCCTTCAGTCGTAAGCTGGGAAATCCTGATCTCATTGAATCTGGCAGATGGTGACTGGCCTGGAATTGCAGGGGTCCCTGTAGCATATATCTTTATGCCGCTTTCGGTAATAGTGCCGCCACCACCCGAAAGGATGCGTCCACCAAGTTCGGCGGCGCGCGTTGATACTCTTTCCGGTGCAAATGTGACGACTGAAGGCACATCAGGTATATATGGCATAATCAGCTCATTATCTGTTATCTTGCTGCATCCCATCAATCCGGTTATAACCGTTAAACTTAGTATCAGCAATGTGCTTTTCATGGTGCCAGGGGTTTGATGCAAATCAATATTGACTTGACAAAACCATCGGCTCCACTTAAAAAAACCATAAATAAGGTTTCCGTATTAACTTAAGGGTCAGATTAAAAGGAAAACCAATGCCGGATGTTTTGTCTTATCAGGCAATAAACACAGTGCAGAGGATAAAGTTCGATATCAGGCAAAATTATTAAGACCGGAATGAGGATGGTTACATTTCCTTTGTTCATTTAAACAACTTTACCTGTATATCATCCTTGCATTCCTTTAGCAGGGAAGCAATTGTCTTCTTAAATACCGGATGAACAATATCGGATGCTACATCACATAAGGGTACCAACACGAATCTCCTTTCCCTCATCAGCGGATGGGGTACTTTAAGATCAGGCTTATTGATAACCAGATCATCATAAAGCAGTATGTCAATATCTATTGTTCTGGAGGAATACCCCTCCCCGGTTCTTATCCTTCCGAGTTTAGCTTCGATATTCATCACTCTTTTCAGAAGCGCATCCGGATTGAGTCTGGTCCTGAGCCCTACTACCATATTGAGGAACTTGTTTTCTGACCGGAAACCCCAGGGCTCTGTTTCGTAAATCGCTGATAATGAAATTACATCCCCTGCCGATTCGATCAGGTGCTCTATTGCCTCATTTAAAATGGTCTCCCTGTCGCCAAGGTTGGTGCCCAATCCGAGGAATACGACTTTTCCCATTAAATAGATTTTGTTTAAAATTATTAAATCCTGTAATTCTGACCTCCTTATAAATTAGTTTTTTATATATTTGTAACTCATTTTATTAAAGCATCTTAACAAATGAAAAACTTTCTTGTTTATACTCTGGCAACTATTACAGGTATAATACTTGCCACAATACTATTCTTCGTGATATTGATGGCCAGCCTGAGTGCTATTGTCGCTTCCGGTGAAAAACCTGCTTCCGTTTCAGATAATTCGATACTTGTGCTCAAGGCAGGTAATCCCATTCCCGACAGAGGCAGCAGGAATCCCTTCGCCAGCTTCAATATTATAGATATGACTGTTACCCCGATGCCCGGATTAAATGAAATCCTTGAAAACTTAAGAAAAGCTTCAGCCGACGATAAAATAAACGGAATACTTATCGAAAACGGGCTTCTCCCTTCAGGATGGGCCACTACGGAAGAAATCAGGGAGGCGCTCGAAAAATTCAGGGCCAGCGGTAAATTTGTCATTGCTTTTTCTGACTATGTAATGTCACAGCAGGGATACTACCTGTCAACCGCCGCCGATAAGATATTTATTAATCCCTCTTCAACATTGGATTTTAAAGGATTAAGCGGTGAGGTCATGTTTTATAAAAAAGCCCTCGAAAAATTGGGGGTCGAGGTGCAGGTAACCCGCCACGGTAAGTTTAAAGGTGCAGTTGAGCCTTTTATCCTTGACGGTCTCAGCAAGGAAAATAAAGAACAGATAGAAAGTTATATCGGATCAATCTGGTCACATGTAATTGAAAATATCTCAGAATCGAGAGGCATTACTCCCGGAAGGCTTAATGAACTTGCTGACAGCCTTACAGGCTACCTTGCTTCGGAGGCCCTTGAAAATAAGCTTGTCGATGGCATCATTTACCGTGATGCACTTATTGACACACTTAAGATCCGATCAGGTCTTACTACTGACGATAAGATCAATCTGGTGTCGATGACACGTTATACCAAAGTTCCCAACCCCAAAAAGATGGTGTCGGCAAAGAATAAGATAGCAGTGGTTTACGCCGAAGGAACAATTGTAATGGGCAAGGGTAATGAAAACAATATCGGGGGAAACGCATATGCGGATGTAATCAGGACGGTGCGCAAGGATTCCACCATAAAGGCAATAGTTCTAAGGGTTAACTCCCCCGGGGGGAATGCTATCGCCTCCGACATTATCTGGAGAGAACTGGAGCAGGCAGCAAAAGCTAAGCCCGTCGTTATCTCAATGGGTAACTATGCCGCATCCGGGGGATATTTTATTTCAGCCCCTGGAACAAGAATTCTGGCAAACCCTACTACAATTACAGGGTCAATCGGTGTTTTCGGATTGCTGCCCAACGCCGGCAAGCTGATGAATCAGAAGCTTGGAATTTCAACTGAAACTGTCAGCACAAATAAGAACTCCGATTTCCCGTCGATTTACAGGCCGATGGATATATATGAAAAAGAGGTTATGCAGAAAAGTATTGAGCATATCTACTCCGATTTTGTAAGTAAAGTATCGGAAGGCAGGCATATGAGGACAACCGCTGTGGATAGTATCGGTCAGGGACGGGTCTGGAGCGGAACAAGCGCCCTGGAGATCGGTCTTGTTGACGGGATGGGCGGCTTACAGGCTTCGATCGACACCGCAGCAAGCCTTGCGGGATTAGATACATATTCAATCAGGGAATTGCCCTCCATCGAAGATCCATACACAAAACTCCTGAACCAGCTGACAGGTGACATTAAAATGAAGATCCTGAGAAATGAGCTCGGTGAAAATATTAAATTCTATAATGAGCTTCAGGACTTAAAAAATCTCTCCGGAATACAGGCACGATTACCATATTTTATTGAGGTCCATTAATATATGGGTTACAGAAAATATTTCATTTTATACCCATTTTCTCTTCTTTACCGCCTGATTACGGATATCAGAAATTTCCTTTATGATACCGGTTTTCTTTCTTCAAGAGAATTTGATATTCCGGTGATTTGTGTCGGAAATATAACAATGGGCGGCACAGGCAAGACTCCTCATACAGAATACCTTATTGATCTCCTGCGCAGAAAATACAGAGTTGCTGTCCTGAGCAGGGGATACAAAAGGGAATCGCATGGTTTCCGGCTGGCTTCCGCCTCCTCCACTGCCAGTGATATAGGCGATGAACCTTTACAAATCTTTCAGAAGTTTCCTGAAATTCTCGTTGCAGTTGACGGAGACAGGGTAAATGGCGTTTCAAAACTAATTAAAGATCATCCTGAGACTGAAATAATAGTAATGGATGACGGCTTTCAACACAGAAGCATAAAACCCGGCCTTTCAATCCTTCTTACCGACTATGGCAGACTGATTACCAGGGATCACCTGATTCCCTATGGCCGGCTGAGGGAAAGTGCTAAAAATTCCATGAGAGCCGGAATCATTATTGTAACAAAATCGGCTGAAGATATTGCAGAAACGGAAATAAAGGATATTTCAACAGAGTTGAGATTATACTCAGAACAGAATCTTTTTTTTACAACTGTACTTTATAAAGATCCTGTTCCATTGTTTGAGGACAGTTCCAGCCGAAAGCTGATTATGAGTGATGAGGACCGGCACTCCCGGGGTGCAGTTCTGATTACCGGAATTTCATCCCCTCAGCCCTTTCTCAGATACCTTAGCAGGTATTTCAGCGAAATAGATCATATTGATCTGCCTGACCATCATTGTTTCAATGAGCGTGATATTAAGGTTATCAATGACTCCTGGAATAACCTGAAATCATCCTCAAAGTATATTATCACGACTGAAAAGGATGCTGTCAGGTTAAGGGAATTTGCTAACATTACGAACTCTCTGAAAGGGTCAATCTACTACATCCCGGTATCTGTCAATTTTTTAAACAATGGCAAATACTCATTTGATAATCTTATATTTGATTATGTTGGAAAGAATAAAGGAAACAGCTGAATTTCTAAAGTCCAGAGGGATCGTTGATCCTGAAGCAGGTATAATTCTCGGCACCGGGTTGGGAGGGCTGACAGCAAAGATCGAAAATCCCCTTGTTATCGATTACGGGGATATTCCCAACTTTCCGGTGTCAACAGTTGAAGGTCATGCCGGAAAGCTTATCCTTGGTGATTTTGGTGGAAAGAGGATTGTTGCAATGAAAGGCCGGTTCCACTACTATGAAGGGTATGGTCCGGAGCAGGTTGCCCTGCCAATCCGTGTCATGAAATACCTTGGGATACGTAACCTGTTTCTTTCAAATGCTGCAGGGGGAGTAAATCCCGAATTCCGAATAGGCGATATAATGATAATCACCGATCATATAAACCTGATGCCAAATCCTCTTATTGGACTAAATGACGACCGGATCGGGCCGCGTTTTCCTGACATGAGCGCATCATATGATAAAACGCTTATAAACAAGGCATTGAAAATCGCTGAGGAAAACGGGATAAGAGTCCATAAAGGCATTTATCTTGGTACAACCGGTCCGACATTCGAGACTCCGGCCGAATATAAATATTTCCGTACTATAGGTGCTGATTCAGTCGGAATGTCGACAGTACCGGAGGTAATCGTTGCCCGCCACATGGGACTTAAGTGCTTTGCCGTAAGCATCATTACTGACCTTGGCGTTGAAGGAAAAATTGAGTATACTACACACGAATCGGTTCAGATGGAAGCTCAAAAAGCTGAAGCACACATGACAACCATTATGACAGAATTAATAGCTTCTTTATAGTCTTATTACCTCGCAGGGTAAAGGACGACTCTTCGGACACCATAATTACTTTGTGATCCAAAGAGAATCCATTGTGTCCTTTGTGGTTAAATACTTAGTAATTATTTCCCCGGATGCTTACTCTTTTTACCACTAAGGGCCACAAAGGACTTCACAAAGGTACACTAAGGATCACAAGACGACTCTTCGGATACCATCCTTCAGATGTTCAACATTAAAATTTGCCAATAGACCTAACTTGCACCCCGACAATTTCAGATAAGTTAGTATTTGAGCCAGGTGAATATCCGCTAAGGCTTCAATTGACTTAATCTCCACAACTACACTACTCTCCACCAACAAGTCGATCCTATAGCCTGCTTCAAGCTTTACTTCCCTATAAACTAGCGGCAGGGGTTTCTGTTTTTCAACTTTTAGGTCTGCCTTTAAAAGTTCATAAAACAAACATTCAACATATACACTCTCAAGCAATCCTGGACCTAGCGCAGAGTGGACTCTAAAAGAGCAATCCAATAGTGTTTTAAAAATCTTTTCAATATTCATATTTCTATGTTTTACTTTGTGTTACTTCGTGAAAACCTTTGTGAATACCTTGGTGAACCTTTGTGGAAACCTTTGTGAACCTTTGTGAAAACCTTTGTGACCTTTTGTGAATACCTTTGAGAACCTTTGTGGTAAAAAATATTTATGTTCAAAATCAAAATCCGCAATCCGCAATCTGATCACCGGATAACCGCACAAACCTTCTTCCATTTCTCGGTTTTGCCGGTTTCATCAAATATGGAAATGAGCAAAATATAGATCCCGCTTCGCACAATCCCTCCATCCTCACCGGTTCCATCCCACACAATTGAAGCCTCCTGCCCTGCCAACAGATTATCTGTTAATTTTTTAACAAAGCTTCCGGTTTCATCAAATACTGTTATCGAAACAACATTCCCATTACCTGCCAGATCCAGATCAACAACAAGAAAATCCTCATTCCCGTCATTATCGGGTGTAATTTTAGTTGAAGAAAAAGTTAAAATATCCGGACTTTCAGGCTTTTCTGAATACACTGAGTTGGCAACACCAGGTGTCCCCCACCCTGAAGCCTCTGAGGCCGAGTGCCAGTTTGGCTGTTCAGCTGACTGCCGTGGCCTGATCTTCTCCAGTGCTATTCCTTCATTGTCCTGCAACAGAGAATATTGCATATCCTCATCATACACTACTTCATCTATCTTTTCAAGATCAAAGCTGAAAAGTAACAGATGCCCCCTGTCATCAGGCATTGATGGAAGGGATGATACTTCAAGTACCTTGAAAGGGTCTGAGGCAGGATACCTGTCGAGAACTCTCTCCCTGTCTGTTGTGATCGCATAGAAGTCACCGGGAAGAATACAACGGGGCTCATCCGACAGATAAGAAAGTGCTGATGTATCACTTGTCTCATCATTAACCGAAACAAGTACCAAACGGGAAGCATCGATGATCCTGCCGGAATTATTAAAGAACTCGATATAATCCGGATCACCGGACAATGGATTAAATAACAGCTCGTTAAAAAGAATATCGCCTTCTTCCGCCTTTTCCGGGATCCCGAAACCAAACTCATTCCTTCTCATACGGTTACCTGCAAAATCAACTATTTCATCACCTGCCTTAAATGTGTATACCTTTCCTCGTTCAAGAGGTACATCAGTGACAACAGAGAATTCCTGAAGAAGAGGATCAGAAGGAGAAAGCTCCCTGATCGTCCCATCCCCGATTTTGAGAGATCCACTTTTTTCCGGCAAGCCAAATACCGTTTCAGAAAACCTGATCGTAATATTGGCGCTGTCATCCGGGAATACATTTTCGATCCCTGTAAACATAAGATCGGGATTGTTTTGTGAGAAAGTATTAAAGGTCCCGGGGCTGCCTCCTTCCTTTGATAAAGACGCTTTCCAGTTGCCTTTCCCAAAAAACGGGAACTCCCTGTCAATCATTTCCAGTGACCAGCCGCCACCAGATTTTAGCGCATCCCCATACCATTCTGAAGAGTATTTAATTCCATGTATAAGAGTGCCTGTGCTGTCATTCAGAGCCAGGACCTTACCTCCGTCGGTAAGCGCAGGAAAGGATTTAAGGCCGATTGTCGGGCCATAGCTCCCGAATAGAATTGTATCGGTATATGAACATATAATTACCGGAGTAACATCATCAATTTTCTTATCAGGAAAAAAGTACCTCTGGTATCCGTCAGTAATAAACCAGTTTTTCAGGTTTACCTTAAATCCGCTTCTGTTTGTAAGCTCCAGGTATTCCTTAGCCGGGAGAGATACAGCAGGAAGCGGATCAGCCATTATCTCAGAAATTATAATGTCGCCTGGCATCACCCATACAGGCGTAAAGTCAATTGCTGCACCCAATCGGCAATTATTAAGCTTATCGCATAAACTATTTATAACCAGCTTATTTGTAATCTGATTAATAAATTGACTGTCAAATTTAATGACCGCCGTCAATGGACTTTCCGGTATAACCTCCGACACCTGATTATTCACATTTTCAATCGAAAAGTTCGATAAGGTCAGCGATCCCGGCGATGGTTCCTCACTGAATGTAAGCAGTATAGAATTTCTTCCCGTAACTTCACATCCTGTAATCTCCGGAGGTTTCATATCTTCATAGAAAACTCCGTCGATCTTTAAATCGTCAAACCATATAAGCCTGTCGCGGGTTGATGTATATTTATTGGCTAAGACCAGCCACCCGGATCCTGGAATTTCAGCATCAGTACCTGAAGAGGAGACGATAAGTACATTATCAGAATTGGAGACATTGAGGGTCCATCGTCCTTCGTATGTTCTCTCCACACTAATCTTTACTGCTCTGGAAGTCCCGATATCGGTCTGCCAGTTTAATCCGCTGTTTACTACGCTATAAAATATTCCGGCCTTTACCTTCCAGAGCCTCAGGGTATCATCATAGCCGGTCAGGTTTACCCCTAATGCAAATCCATTTACTCCATCCTGAAGAGCCCCCGGATCGGATCCGGACATAAGAAATAATGCCCAGTTATTTGATGACGACGGTTCGCAACCGTACCTGATTGTAAATGTCCATCTTGTAATACCTTCGTCAGGATGAAGGTTCCGGAGCTCCAATCCGATCCGGTCTGTCCCGGATTCAGAATTATCGTATGTGTGATGAAGTGAGAAGAGGCCTGATATACTGTTAATGTTATCAGTATTCCAGCGGCCTTCAGGATTTTGAATCCAACCGGTACAATTACCACGTTCGAAATTATCAATGATCTGGCCGAATGCCGTAGCAGGCATTAACAAAACCAGCAAAATAACTTTATTCATGCAGCGGGACGAATTGAAAAAAAAGTTACTTTTGACCGTTTTTAAAGTGACAGTAAATTTAAGTAATTACTTTAATTCAAACAAATTAAATTATGAAGACAGCAGTTGTTGGAGCTACCGGAATGGTTGGCCGTACAATGATCAGAGTCCTTGAAGAGAGAAACTTTCCGGTTTCTGAATTAATCCCTGCCGCATCAGAGCGTTCGGTTGGAAAAGAGATTATATTCAAAGGAAAAGCTGTCAGGGTAGTAAGCGTTATGGAAGCTATTGAAGCAAAACCGGTGTTTGCAATTTTTTCTGCCGGCGCTTCAACTTCAAAGGAATGGGCTCCGGCATTTGCAGAAAACGGTACAGTTGTTATAGATAACTCCTCAGCATGGAGAATGGAAAAGAATGTTCCCCTGGTAGTTCCGGAAATAAACAGTCACGTGATAAAGAAAGGAGACAGGATAATTGCTAATCCTAACTGTTCAACAATTCAAATGGTGATGGCCCTTGCACCCCTTCACAGAAAATATAAAATTAAGCGGCTGGTTATAGCAACTTATCAATCAGTGACGGGAACAGGTGTAAAGGCAGTAACCCAGATGGAAAATGAGAGGCGCGGGATCAAAGGGGAAATGGCATACCAGTACCAGATCGACCTGAATTGCTTTCCTCACGGGGGATCCTTTCAAAGTGACGGTTATACAACTGAAGAACAGAAGCTTATCGATGAAACCCGTAAGATACTTGAGGACCAGACCATTATGGTTACCGCCACTGTAGTCAGAATTCCGGTAGTCGGAGGTCATTCAGAAGCTGTAAATATTGAATTTGAAAAAGAATTCAATATTGATGATGTAAGGTTCCTGATAAGTCAGTTTCCGGGAGTTGTGGTTTATGATAATCCTGCAGAATTCAAGTATCCGATGCCGATAATGTCGCATAACAGGGATGAAGTTTTTGTGGGACGAATCAGGAGGGATCTGTCGAAGGAAAAATGCCTGAACCTTTGGATCGTGTCAGACAATATCCGGAAGGGAGCTGCCACCAATGCGATCCAGATCGCAGAATATATGGCAGCAAATAAGCTCTATTAGTTCCTGTTCCTCAAACCACCCCGTTTTGAAACACAAGATTTTTTAGACTTTTTCCCTTTGTGTTCCTTAGTGTTATACTTTGTGATCCTTTGTGGTTCAATAAATTACTTTACCACAAAGGTACTCAAACCTGCCTGCCGGCAGGCAGGGGTTATCACCAAGGTTCACAAAGGACTTTTTCAATAGCCCCATATTTAAGTTACAGAAAATCAACTGCATACAATTAGATTCATAAGTTTTCCTATTCCTTAAGTTGACGAGTATACTCTAAAGGGGGTTCTTATAAGTCCCCTTTAGGGGATTTAGGGGTAAACCAAGAGGGGAATGCTTTGAAACAGTTTGGTATCGGGAGAGTTAACCTTCGAACAGAAAATCATTATAGGGATACCGTTTAACATGTATCACCTTAACCTCGTCATACAAAAGATTACGCAACTGCTCAATATTCTCGTGTGTTCTGGCTGAGATGAATATTGTCCTGTGATGCTTGTCCAGCGCCATCCAGCTTTTTTCAAGATCATCCAGAGAAAAATTCTCCCTGTACACTGGCGTAAGATCATCTTCATCCTTTGCATTGTATGTGAAAGCATCGATCTTGTTAAATACGAGAATTACCGGCTTGTTGTTTGATCCAAGCTCTTTAAGTGTCTCATTCACAACCGATATCTGTTCTTCAAAACCCGAATGGGAAATATCGACAATATGCAACAGCAGGTCTGATTCCCTCACCTCATCGAGGGTCGACTTGAATGATTCTACAAGATCGTGAGGAAGTTTGCGGATGAATCCGACAGTATCGGACAACAAAAATGGCAGATTGCCGATGACTACTTTTCTGGTTGTTGTATCAAGTGTGGCGAAGAGCTTGTTTTCGGCAAAAACCTCTGATTTGCTCAGCAGATTCATGATTGTCGATTTCCCAACATTTGTATAACCTACAAGCGCCACTCTTACCATCTTACCGCGGTTTTTACGCTGGGTAGCCATTTGAATGTCGATCTTCTTAAGCTGTGTCTTAAGAAGCTGTATCCTGTCCCTGATTATCCGTCTGTCGGTTTCAATTTCAGTTTCTCCGGGGCCTCTCAAACCTATACCTCCCCGCTGCCGTTCAAGGTGGGTCCACATACCGGCAAGCCTCGGGAGAAGATACTGGTACTGGGCAAGCTCCACCTGTGTCCGTGCATGAGATGTCCGTGCACGGCGGGCAAAAATATCAAGAATAAGATTTGTCCTGTCAAGTATCCTGCAACCCAGAATCTCTTCAATATTCCGTATCTGGCTTGGAGACAGCTCATCATCGAAAATGGCCAGATCTATGTCGTTCCCGCCAACATATCCTGCTATTTCGGCGATCTTTCCGGAACCAACAAAGGTTCTGGGGTCAGCGACATTGAGTTTCTGAATGAAAGTCCGGACGGGAGTTGCCCCAGCTGTTTCTGTTAAAAATGAAAGTTCTGCGAGGTATTCCCGCGACTGGCTTTCATCCTGTCCGGGGTAGATTAATCCAATAAGTATTGCCCGTTCTTCCTGCTTTTCTGTTTCTATCATCTGATTAAATCAAGTTGCTGGTCCTGGTTACTGGGTACTGGTTGAAAGTTAAACTAATGTCGTCAGGTGACCATGTACCGGAATTAATAACAAATAACCAGCAACCCGGTTCAATTAATAAACCTCCTGTTACTCAGGATTGCGCCGTTTATTGCCAGCTTAAGTGTCTCCGAACAACGGAAAACCATTTCCATATCCGATGGGAACGGCACAGGCTTCAATTTGGTTTTTTCAATCTGTGCAGCGCTTAAAGCCTGGACATCTCCCAATGCCCGTGCTGATACATTTTCAAAATCAGACCGCGCGCCAATGGGATCTTTTTTAAGTATTTTATCCGGGTTTACCTGTACGACTTCAACGTCGCCATCGATACGGCATTCCTTTGACTGAATCGTTTCAATAAGGGCACACTGAAGTGATTTGTATTTTGCTGTTTTTATATCATTCCCCAGGGAGTCTTTCATCACATTACCTTTTTTATCAAGCTGGTAATTGAATCCGTCCTGTACTTCCTTTCTGACGACAGTATCCCGCTGCATCGTCTGATCCGGGCTTACTGCTATATTTCTGACAACCACATTAACATAATAGTCGTATTTAGCTTCTGTATTATGGCTTTGAGTATGGTACTCGACCCATTCGCTGTTCAATCTCGGGAGATCAATCGCCAGAAGCTCATCTTCAAACTCCTGTGGAAACTTCAGGATCGACATATTCCGCAGAGAAATGAGCACCCGGCTCATTCCCAAGTATTTAGCATCCTGAATTTTATTGTCTATGCCCTCATAGTCACCTATATATTCTTTTGCTCTCACGAATTCATAAAAAGCCTGTCTGTATGAATCTTTCAATTCATTCTTCATCAGTTCGTTCCCATGAGCATAATAAAAGTCAGCTGATTTGCGCTTGGCAGCAATCATCTCCGGCATGTAATCGATATAGGGATATTCAATTGTTTTGCCGTTAAGGGTAAGTGGAGTTACTGTTCTTACAAAAGCCTGTCTGTCGTTCAACCTCTTGTTTACCAGGTAGATCTCATCCCAGTTGGCCGGCTTTCCTTCCAGCTTGAGAAACCTGATTCGTTCATTATCCTGCTCATTTACAATGTTATACGATCTGTCGAGTATTTCAATCTGTTTAGTGTCACGCGGATCTTTACGTAACTGCCTTACTGCCTTATCAATAGCAGCTTCATAGTTTCCTTTTTCGAGTTGTTTCTTTGATGAACCGCATCCTGAAAGTATAATGAGCAGGATGGAGAGGCCTGAAATAAATCTTTTCATAGAATTGTAAGTTAATTTGCAGATAAACGCAAAAATAGGAATTAAATTACAATTATATTTAACTTATTCACCTGATAGTCATCAATTTTAGTAGGCAAAACTAAGAGGTATCTGGAATCTGACTCTTACAGGCTGTCCGCGCTGCAATCCGGGAGTCCATTTTGGCGATTCAGAAATAGCTTTTACGGCTTCTTCATCAAGTAAAGGGTGCACGCCTTTAAGGATAATCACATTACTGACCGAACCATCTTTTTCCACAACGAATGTCAAAAAAACCGTTCCCCTGATTTTGTTATCAATGGCAGCCTGCGGATAGTTTGTTCGTTTACCTATCCATGTACGGAAGTTATTAAGGCCTCCACCTTTAAAGGTAGGCATAACCTCAACCTGGAATAATGGCTCCTCGAGATTTCCTCCATCCCCTCCGGGGAGAAGGCCATCCCCGAACCCCGATCCTGCAGATTCGGTTGTCTCACTCTCTATTGAAGCTAATACTTCATCGGTAGACACGGGAATTAAATCAATCGGACTAACCGAGTCAACAACTACGGGAGGCACGTATTTAACATTCTCCTGAATCTTTGCAGATTCGGGAGGGGGAGCAGAAGGGGGTACATATATTTCCTCAGGAGGCTGGAGATTCTCAAACTGAACCTGAACATAACCTGCTCCCCCCAACACTACACTTTCTGTATCAGGTCGTGAAAGAAAAGGGATCAGAACCGCAAAGGTTCCCATCAGGCAAGCTATGAGGGTTCCTGTCAGCAGTACTTTATTATACCTCTTCCGTAGCTGGTAGGCCCCATACTCCCTGTTCCTTTTTTCAAATACAAGATCATCAAAGTCCGATATCATAAGCTTTTGATGCCCTTTCTTTACAGGTAATTTATTATCAGTACTTTGTTCTCTCACTCTCGGATTGCTGTAATAATTACCTCCCGGTTTTTCAGTCAATCGTGCTGATTTCTGTTAAAACGATTGGCCAGCTGAAAAGTTAAGCCGGAGATAAAATTTCATGCAAAAGTACAAATAAGCGCATTTACTGCAAAGTATATTAAATCGGCATTTCTACAATGGTTTGATATTTTCATTTTTTTCTTAAATTAGCGTCCGGATTCGGGGGTTAGCTTATCCGTATAGGTACCAGGAAGCAAGAGCGTGTGACACTTAGATATTACTTAATTTCGGGGGTTTAGCTCAGTTGGCTAGAGCGTGTGACTGGCAGTCACAAGGTCAGGGGTTCGATTCCCCTAATCTCCACTCTGAATATAAAGCAGTTATGAAATTTATATCATAACTGCGTTTTATTTTGAATACACAATCCCTGACGGATTTCGGAGAACCAGTAAAATCCGGCATCACCCTGACAGTTCCATCAGGAACCAAAAAATAATTTATGCAATGAAGCATGCCGTGTATGAAACCAGATAAAAGCAAATTATTATTACTTTTACTACATGTGTAAACGTTACCTGTTTTAATAAATAAACCACGGAAGCTTCAAGAAATTTGAAGAAGGGTCATGAAAAGATCTTACAAAAATATAGATGAGTACATCGCCACATTTCCGGTAGATGTTCAAAAGATAATGGAGCAGATCCGGGTTACAATAAGAAAGAAAGCTCCAGGGGCTATTGAAAGCATAAGTTACGGAATGCCTGCATTTAAGACTCACGGGAAACCACTGGTATATTTTGCGGGATATAAATCTCATATTGGATTTTACGCAACACCAACAGGACACTCGGAATTTGTTGAAGAGCTATCTAAATACAAAAAGGGAAAAGGTTCAGTTCAGTTTCCAATTGATAAGCCAATACCCTTTGACCTGATAGCACGAATTGTAGAATTCAGACTAAAAGAAAACCTGGCAAATACAAAACGCCCTTTGTAGCCGGTCAACTGGAAATACGGACAAGATTTTATTGAACCTGGCGTCGGAAATAAAGTTGTTATTAATCAGGTTCCAAAAAGGTTGTGGCTGTTCGACGAAAAAATTAAACAATAATGAAAAAACTCAGTTTCACGAATACAACAGTTTTCATTCTATTCTTCGGAATGGGTACCATTGAAGCTATCCAGACAAAAAATTGGCTTAAAGTCATTTTCTGGTTTGCGATAGGGTTAGTATTCTTATTTGCTGATTTAATGAAGAATAAAAATGAAAGCAAAGGGAACTAGACTACCGGTTAATTAGCTTGCTGAAGCAACTTTACAAAGAAAAGGTCCATGATGGATCTTATCTCATTATTGGAGTGCCGATGCCCTGGAAACAAAATAAATATGTATCCGGTCTTTTAATTTAGAAAACTAAATCAATAGTATATAGTAACAAGCCATGTACCGGGCTCATTAATTGTTAATCGCAGTTCACATTCGAGCGATGAGGTATTTAATGAATTGGGTGCATTAAATCTGACCTTCCCCTCAAACGGGAAAGTCACATCCTCGAAGCCTGTAAAAGTTGTTGTTATATTTTCGGATCCGGAACTTCCCTGTAACAGAATATTGCTTATGGCAAGGAATGAAGATGCTTCACCTGCACGTGAGAATTTATACTTGACATAATTGGGCTTTTCACCTGTTTTCATACAGATAACCCTGCCAACATTGTTACGATATCCAATTGTGTAAGGAGCAATCATTTGCTTACCGACGTACTTATCTGCTTTCCAGATACCTGCAAGCAGTGAATCTCTGCCCATCGCCTTAAAGGTGAATTCACCATTACCATCTCTCAATCCTTTTTTCCAATCACCTTTGTATGTTTCTCCCGTCTGCCAGATATATGTCCCTTCTCCGTCAGGAAAACCCTTCTTGAAATCACCCTTATACTGGTCAATCCCGGATGCTTCGCCTTTACCATCAGCCAGCCCCTGTTTGCAGGAACCGTTGTATAAATCACCAATTCGTGGTAACAGTACCTTACAACTGCTCTGACTAAACACGTCAATTGTTAATAAGGACATTGCAAAAATTGCTGCAAAAAAGATTGTTTTCATCTTCAGGAGTTTTAGTTTTAAGATCAGGAACTTTCGATTAAAAAGATAAATCAGGAATATAAACTTATCTGCAAAGTACAAAAATCGGACCAGATTAAGCCATATAATGAATTCTTAAATGAATACTGTTGCGGATTGAAATTGGGGTATTTTATCATATCTCCGTACAAAGGCAGGTAATCAGAGAGCCTGACTTCCAATTAAAAAATTTCTCAGCATTCACATTCCTTTCCTTTTGCTTTTTCAAAGGCTTCCCTGCCCTCTGATATGGAAAAGTATGTAAGACCTGCAGCACCAATAACATCTGCATAAGCAAAGCCCGTGAGTTCAAAGATAAGACTTGAAACGAGCAGAACCAATGACATATACACACAAATCTTTGTGCAATTGGCATCAGCAATTATTGGTTCGGAATGTAACTTTTTACCAACTCTTTTTTTTGCATTCATGAGCCACACCATAACAGCAATTGATATCAGGGATATTATCACACCCCAAAGCGTAGTTTCCGGCTTATTATGTTTAATGATATTCAAAACAATTCCTGCAATCAGGCCTGCTGATAACAGATAAAATGCCGTTCCTGTAATTTTTAAAGCTGTTATTTCGAATCTGCTTTTAGGACTATCGGGATTCTGTGTGATTCGGATTATCATCATTGCAATGCCAATGCCTGATATTACTTCAATGAAGCTGTCCGCACCAAAACCAAACAAAGTAAGTGTTTCATCTTCATAACCTAAGGCCATTGAAACAATGCCTTCAATAACATTGTAAAAAATTGTAAACAGACTTAATCTGAATGCCTGTTTGTAGAGTCTCTGTTCTGAGTTTATCATATCTGATAGTTGCCTCTTTAACCAAATGACAAAGATAATGGTAATGCTGATACAATCAGGGGCCTACCGGGAGGCGACAGGCTTAATGGCCCTGATGCATTATTCAGCGAACTGTGAGAAGTTGGTGGCTGGTGGTTAAGAAAATCGTTAGTTCAGATTATAATAATTTCTGGATTAGACAGTAATTAATAAAGAAGCCAGCATCCTTTTTACTGTCTTATAGAGAAAGTTTATCAATCATTCGTCAAATATTATATAGTTCGTCAAATATATAATTTCGTAAGGTGGGAAAGGATGCTGGCCTCACTAGTATAAAACAATTCAGATTTAAAAAAGTTCAAATTTTTACAGGAACCCGACGGTAGGTCTCTCCTCTGCCGGAGCTTCGGATCGTAATTACAGTCACTTTCGCGCTTGTGGATCAGAACATTCCATTTCCTGCTTTATTAATAAAATACCTGTAAAACTGATGCTGGTTAATTCCGGAAGAAAACCTGGGGGTGTTGATAGCTTTTTATAACTGTTTATAACTCTTGAAAAGTCAGTACTATACAGTAAGCTTGTTTATTTAATTTTGAAATCGCCGGCACTTTCAGAGTTGACGAATATTTGACGAATGAATTGATAAACACAATTTTCTACTTTCTTAAAACTCAGTGCCGGCTTCTTTTATTGTGTAAAATCAATTTAACCTAAGCTGCAGGACGTTCAACCGGGACAATTTCAACGTCTATCATCCTGGTCTGTCGCAATATTTTCATCTGAGTTTGTCTTAAGATTAAATCCCCGCCAACCAGGTGCTTTGTCAGGTCGCCTGAACCTGCTATCTGTCCTCCGTCAAACTCTATTATTATATCCCCTTCATGAAGATTTGCCCTGTAGGCAGGCGACGAATTCTCCACACCTGCAATCAGGAGACCCTTTTTTGAGTTGAGCCTGTGAAAATTTTTTATCCTTGGATTAATGTCCACTTCCTGGACTATCAGCCCGAGATAAGCCTTTATCACTTTCCCGTCCCTTATAAGGTACCTGGCGATTTCCTTAACTGTATCAATGCCTATTGAAAAGCTAAGTCCCTGCGCACTTGGGATAATAGCAGTATTGATGCCGATTACTTCACCCTGGGTGTCGATCATAGGTCCGCCGGAATTTCCGGGGTTCATTGCAGCATCCGATTGCAGGATATTATCAATCAGATGCCCGTCGGGCGTTCGCATTGTACGCCCTACACCGCTCAGCACACCAACTGATACCGAATGCTGGTACCCAAACGGATTCCCGATGGCAATTACAAATTGTCCTATTTTCAACTCCCCCGAGTTGCCAAGTTTGGCCGGAGTATACCCCGTGCCAAATATCTTGATTATAGCTACATCAGTATCCGTGTCAATACCGGTGATATCTCCTGTATATTCCTCTCCATCAAGCAGTGTAACGTTTAGCCTTCCGGAATTTGCAATTACATGCGCATTTGTGAGAATTAGCCCATCACTCGAAAAGACAAATCCTGATCCTGACCCGGAAATTCTCTCCGTACCTCTGACTGTCGTATAGTTGTCGATCTTTACAACAGCGTTCTTTACTTTGTCAACCGCTGATACAATAATTTCAGAAATTGGATCCATAGAACCCTCCTGTTCTTTAAAAAAGAAATACAATATTTAAGCCAAACGGAGAATGAATAGAATTTCAGATCCGCTGGAATGGAAGGGCGGCTAAAATCCGGAAAAATCTGAATTAGTTTTAATTTTACAGTCAAATTGGCTGAAGAAACGTCGTTATGTCAGAAGGTTAAGTCAGGTTGATTTTTTTATTGTTTTTCTTTATAATCAAATGACTTAATTGGGTACGGAGGAACAGCCGGCGTTTTCACAGGTTCATCTTTCATGAGCTTCAGGAGATGCTGCACAGCTGCTTCAAGCTGGGCATCTTTACCCTCCGAATGATTCATGAGGCATGTTGTCAACCCTGATATCAGGTTCCACGCCCCATCCTTCAATAAGCCACTCCCCTTCGGGTGAATAAACGCCTGTTTCTGCTGCTGTCGCAATCCCGTTATCCACAAGTCTGTTTCCTGATGAAAGCCATATCTCGCCTCCCCAGGTCCGTACACCGATAAGCTTGCCAAGTCCCAGGCGCCTGAACCCTTCAGAGAAAGCCTCACCATCAGAAGCAGTATTTTCATCCATAAGGACGACAAGATGACCGGTAAAGGAGTATTGCATGTTCGGGGTAGGTTTACCTACTCTGGGAGCCCAGTAAAACCAGGCTTTTCGCATCAGCTTCTCCAGAATCCAGCTGTCAATGTTTCCTCCCCGGTTATGTCTTACATCTATTATAAGGCCCTCCTTAGTAATTGAAGGATAGAAATTTTTAACAAAATCATCATAGTCGTTTCCTCCCATTGCCCTTAGATGAAGGTAGCCGATTTTAGCTGACGATTGGTTTTCAACCTCAAGACGGCGGGTATATTCCCATTCGCTGTAACGCAGTCCATTTGAGGCTGAAGCGCTCAGGGGCTTAACAACTTCTTCATAACTTCCGCCTGCATTTTTAAGTTTTAGCCTTACCTGCATATCAGCCCTGTTAACAAGCAGCTGGTTAATATGCGGTAAGTCTAGCGTGTTTATACCATTTACTGCCGTTATCACATCCCCTTCACGGATCTTCAGTCCGGGCATTCCAAGTGGTGAAAGTTCAGCCGGAAAGTCCGGATCGGACCTGTAGATGTGTTCAATCACATACCCTCCCCTGCTGGCGTTACGGGTCAGAATGGCTCCAAGATAACCGTTTGAGACATTATCAGCTGCAGTGCGCTTGTCACCTCCATATACAAACATATGAAGCGCCGAGAGTTCAGATATCATCTGTGCAAGAAGGTCATCAAGCTCATACCTGTCGGTAACCCTGTCGACCAGAGGACGATACTGATCGTAAACAGTTTGCCAGTCAACTCCGTGCATATTCCTGTCATAGAAATAGTCGCGCTCCATCCTCCATGCATCCTTGAACATCTGTTTCCAGTCCTCCACAGGATCAATGGTAAAAGCCCATTTTGTAAGATCTACAATGTTCTTTTTCGGTTCAGGCTTTTTACCATCGGCATTGATAACAACGATGCCGTTTTTATCCCTGATAAGAAGTTTTTTCCCGTCACCCGAAAGAGTATAGTCATTTATAGATGTTGCAATATTAACAACTTCATTTTCTTTCTTGTTTGTAATCTTCAAAGCATTCAGATTGACTGAGTTGTCGGTCTGAATATACTCTGACCAGTAGATCCACTCATTGTTAAGCTCAAAGCTGCCAATGTTAGCAGCTTTTACGGGAACGATATAAAGCCTGTTTATAATGCCCGTGATATCTACATTATTAACCACTGCTTCAGTTTTAGGCTTTTCTGTTTTCTTTTTATCAGATTTAACAGTAGCAGGCTTTGTGGTATCCGGTTTCTCAGGAGTGAGTTCATCGACTTCACGGAATGGAAAAACTGATGTCGTATTTAGGGCAACAGCATAGATCCTGGCTGTTTTCTCATAATATGGCTCAGGCTGCCTGCTTCCCCAGGGACTTCTGACCGAGTTGCTGAAAGTCCGGTCAGAAATGAAATAGAGCCATTTCCCATCCGTGCTGAACCTGGGCCTGTAGTTCTCCTGCCGTTCTGTCGTAACCTGGTATGATTTGCCCGATTGCACTTCATAAATCTTAATATATCCGCTCTGAGTGTCAGCAAAGTCGTTATAAGCCAGCCACCGGCTATCGGGCGACCAGGCAAAAGGTCCACGAAAGCCAAAATCGTTCTGGGCTATGAGGCTGGATCCACCTTTTGCTTTTGAATATAGCATCAGCCTGTTATCCTTCTCATTATAAACTACATAATTGCCATCGGGCGAAGCAAGAAAGCTCTCTATCAGGTTCTTTGATCCACTGGTGACAGCACCCGGACTGTTGAAGCCATAATTATCTGTTTTCCAGATCTCAAACTCACCCGATTCATCTGAGAGCATCATGATCTCGTTTTCCGGATTAACGTATGCCGCATTTTTGTACCTTATGCCGTATTTACGCGTCACTTCCGACCATCTTTCACCTTCAACCGGGACGGAAAATATCCGACCTCTCGATGTAATGACAACCTGGTCGCCTTTATACGACAGATCCACCGAGGTTATCTTAGACCTGGGGTCATTTATCCATTGAACACGCCTCTGGTCAAAATCCGAAATAAGTTTAATATCCGGTTTGGTTGTCTTGTCAGAAAGAATATCATACATAAGAATGTCGGCACCCTGCTGACAGACAACCTTGCCTTCGTAACAGTCAGCCTCTTCAAGATCAAACCTTACCGCCCTTGTATGTTGTTTAAGGTCTGTACCGCTTGTGTTCATTGACCATAAATTCATTGTACCATCGCGGTCGGTAAGGAAATATATCCTGTTATTGAAGTAAATCGGGTTTTTGCTAGTACCGGGATAATCGGCTGTGAGGCTCTGAGCCTCATTTGTACCGTCGAATTTCCAGATCGATTGTGCTGTTCCTCCCCTGTAACGCTTGGTATGGCTTCCCTGGTCCCTTAGACGGGTGAAGAAGAGCACACCATCGGGCGAATAGGTTCCCTGGTCAGCCTGCGAAAGAGGGACAACTTCCATGGTCAGGTCCAACGGATTAATCTTGACGAGCTGGGGATTGGGCAACGTTGAGTAGGTGCTGGTGGAATATAAAATCCTGCCATCAGATGTCCATTGATACACTGCCGGGTTTCCTTCATCGTATGTGAGACGTTTGGGTGTACCGCCGCCAACCGGCATTACATATACCTCCGACGGTCCTTCGTACTGGCCTGTGAAGGCAATCCACATCCCGTCAGGGGAGATGCTTGCCTGCGACTCAACACCGTGGTTGGTAGTCAGGCGTATTGATTCACCGGATGTAAGGCTGAACTTCCACAAATCGCCCTCGGCAGTGAATACAATATCATTTCCATGGATTGCGGGGTACCTGTAATAGCCTTTCTGCTGCGCGCTGACAGATGGTGCAAATGCTGATAGCAGCACAATCATCAAAATTGTTTTAATTGGTTTCATAGCTTCTTATGTTGTCAAATTGTTTTTGGTCTTTATCGGGCGTTCATCAGATCCCTCCTAAAAAGCCCACGGACAGGGAACCATGATGCTTCCTGACGTGATCCCTTTATTGTCAAAGGCTTTTATGCATGCTGTATTTACCGACTGCGACAAACCCATGTCAAAGGGAGTTTTTTCATATTTTTGTATCAGACAATAAAATTAATCAATAAACAACCTGATGGATTTGTTTTTTTGTAATTTTAATAATTAACTCAAGTTGCTAGTTGCTGGTTCCTTGTTACTGGTTAGTTGTTGATTAACAGAACAATAAGCGATTTTGTTAAAATGTATTTAATATTTTTGCATTAATCATGATGCTAATTATCAAATAACTAGCAACAAGCAACAAGTAACTAGCAACTTAGGTTAATTAGATACTAATTTAGTATCAAACTGAGAAACTGACCTTTATAATACTTACTCAACAACTTTAAACAAATCTGTAAATAAAATGAAGACAAAAAGCTTGTGCGGCATTTTTCTGGCTTCCGGAATTTTTTCAATGTCTGCGATGTGCCAGACAGTCAAAAATGAAAAAATTTTGTTAAGGGATAACTGGGCCATCCAATCTTCAAAAGAGATAAAAGCTGACGGAAAAACAATCTCGTCTTCAACCTTTGACCCTGCGAAATGGTATCCTGCCACGGTTCCTTCGACGGTGCTCGGAACCCTTGTCGAAAACAAAGTGTACCCCGATCCCTACTTCGGGACCAACATCGAGTCGATCCCGGGTTATACTGCAAGCCGTAGAGGGGAAGTTCCTGAAAATTCTCCATTTAAGGTTGCCTGGTGGTACCGTACGGTGTTTTCATTGCCATCGGACTACAAAGGTATGAATTCATGGCTTAAATTTCACAGTATCAATTATAAAGCCAATATATGGTTAAATGGACACCTTATTGCCGATACAGTGTCAGTGCAGGGAGCTTACCGTTTATATAATCTTAATATTACCGAATTTGCTGTGGCCGGCGGCAAGAATTGTCTTGCACTCGAAATATTTCCCCCGAAAGGCAAGGACCTCACGATTACCTGGGTTGATTGGAATCCTACTCCACCCGATAAGGGCATGGGGATCTGGTACGATGTTTCCATACATTCAACAGGACCTGTGGCAATTGAAAACACCAAAGTTGTTACAAAGCTTAACCTGCCATCGACAAACGTTGCAAGGCTGAACATCTCGACTGAACTTTTCAATCCGACAACTAACAAAATTACAGGAACCCTGAAAGGAAGGATTGATAACCTCAGCTTTACCCAGGAAGTAACCCTCAACCCGGACGAAAAAAAGACTGTAAGCTTCGACCCGGATAAATTTAAACAGCTTGTGATCAATGATCCAAAATTATGGTGGCCACATACGGTAGGCCCTCAGAACCTTTACGATCTCACCCTTACGTTTGAAATAAAGGGAAAAGCATCCGATATCAACAGGACCAGGTTCGGGATACGCGAAATCACCTCCTGGATGAATAATTTTGATGGGAAACATACAAGGGTATTCCAGGTCAACGGTAAAAATATTGTTGTCAGGGGTGGAGGCTATGTCGAGGATATGATGCTTCGACCATCTGACAAGAGGGTCGATACTGATCTGATGTACGCGAAACACATGGGCCTGAATGCGCTCAGGATGGAGGCTCCGCGCGGTTCTGATTATCTTTTTGACAGATGCGACGAAGAGGGTATAATGCTGATTGTCGGCTGGTGCTGCTGCAGCTCATGGGAGCAATGGAAAACATGGACCCCTCATATTGCTGATATTGCGGAACTGAGCTGGAGGGATCAGATAGTCCACCTCAGGAACCACCCTTCCGTTTTCAACTGGCTCTACGGCAGTGATAATTTCCCCCCTGCTGACGTTGAGAAACGATACATAAGCGTACTTGACGAATTTGACGGCACACGACCCTACCAGTCATCCGCAACCGCCGATTCAAGCTCCATTGACGGAAATACAGGGCTTTACATGGGCCCCTATCCAAAAGTATATGCCTACGCTCCGCCTGTTTACTGGTATGGGAAACTTGAATTTAACACTGAAGCAGCGCCTTCAGGGGAGCAGATCCCGCCAGTTGAGACAATGCGCAAGATGATGCCTGAACAAGATCTTTGGCCAATGAGCAACTCCTGGAATATCCGGCTGCATAAAGCATTTTATCCTCCGATGCGCGAAGCCCTCGAATCGAGGTATGGAAAGCCTGCCGGCCTCGAAGAGTACAGTATGAAATCGCAGGTCCTCCAGTATGAAGCCACCCGGGCGATGTTCGAAGCCTTTGCCGGAAATAAATACCGCTCCAGCGGTATAATTTACTGGATGTATAATTCAGCATGGCCATCCATGTACTGGCAGCTTTATGATTACTTCTTTGCCCCTAACGGTTCCTTCTACGGAACTAAAAAAGCCTGCGAACCGGTTCATATTCAGTATTCTTATGACGACAACTCGATCCGTGCCGTAAACAGCTATTATAAAGACTTTAAAGGACTGAAAGCCTCCGTTAAATTGTATAGCATGAAGATGGAAGAAATATGGTCAAAAGATGCCGTTGTCGACATTAAGCCGGATGAAAGTTTGAAAGTTCCCTTCCCTGCTCTTCCCGCTTTAACCGGTGATGTCTGCTTCCTGAAGCTCAGATTAACGGATGCAGCAAATAAAGAGATCTCTTCCAATTTTTACTGGTTATCATCAAAAGGTGACGAGAAAGCTGATTTTAAGACCCTTAACGACCTGCAAAAAGTTGATCTTAAATTTTCTGTTTCATCCCTGGTTAAGGAGAAAGGAAAATACCGCGCTGTAGTCGAAATCGAAAATCCTTCAACCTCTCTCGCCTTTTCGGTTAATCCGAAAATCCTGGGACAGAAATCGAGGGATATGATCCTTCCGGTCTACTGGGAAGATAACTACTTTTCACTTCTTCCAAAGGAAAAGAAGAAAGTCGCAGTGGAATTCAATCCTGACGATCTGAAAGGTGAAACACCAGTTCTTGTTCTTGCAGGCTGGAATATTTCACATGCAGAAAAGGAACTAAAGTAGCCCCCTCTTTTTGAGCAAAGGTTCTTTTGAAGGATCTTTGCCCCTGAATTTGAGGTATTGAACCATACCTTCGTCCTTACCTCCTTCGGTCAGGATATACTTTCTGAACCGGGTGGCGATCTCCGGATTATAGATATCGCCCGAATCCACAAAGGCCTGGAATGCATCGGAATCAAGCACTGCAGCCCACAGGTAAACATAGTATCCGGCGGCATAGCCCCCGTTGATATGACTGAAATATGTTGTACGGTACCGTGGAATTATCTCATCCATAAGATTTATCCTGTTCATCGATTCCTTTTCGAATTCATTTACATCGACCTGTTTTGCTTCATTAATACTATGCCAGTCGATATCAAGTACGGAGGCTGCAATATATTCAACAGTAATAAAACCCTGGTTAAAAACAGATGCTTTCTCCATCCTCTGTATCAAATCGTCGGGAATAACTTCCCCGGTCTTGTAATGTTTTGCATATACTTTAAGAACATCCGGTTCACCTGCCCAGTTTTCCATGATCTGTGATGGCAATTCAACCATATCGCGCGGCAGGTTGCCGGCGGTCCTGTCATACTTCCCGTCTGTAAAGAGTCCTGCCAGGGAGTGTCCGAATTCATGGAAAAGAGTCTGGGTTTCATCCCATGAGAGAAGCGCGGGTGTATCGCCTGATGGTCTTGTAAAATTTGTAACAATTGTTACAACCGGGTAGATCTTTTTTCCGTCCTCATACGACTGGCTACGGAATCTTCCGCACCATGCTCCGGCATTTTTACCAGGACGGGGGTGGTAGTCGAGGTAAAGCACACCTACATGGGATCCATTGGCCTCATTTACCTCAAAGACTTCAACCTCCGGATGATAAACAGGAGCGTCAGGAATTCTTGTGAACCTGATTCCGTAAAGCTTATTTGCCACGTAGAACATACCATCCCTTACATTGGTAAGCGAAAAATATGGCTTCATCTCCGCCTCATCAAGGTCATATTTTTCCTTTTTAAGTTTCTCCGAATAATACCACCAGTCCCATGAGGCAAGTTTAAAATTACCTCCCTCCCTGTCAATTATCTTCTGCATTTCATCGCGATCCTTATCGGCAATTGCCAGGGCTGGCACCATCAGCTCATTAAGGAATTCCGAAACAGCTTCCGGAGTTTTGGCCATATTGTTCTCGATGATATAATCGGCATATGTTTTATAACCCAGCAGGTTTGCCTTTTCAGCCCTGAGATTCACTATCTTAAGAATGGTTTCTTTATTATCAAAATCATTATTATTATCTCCCCTCATAAAATAACCACGATATAATTTTTCACGAAGATCCCTGTTTTTGGCATAGGTAAGAAAAGGAAGAAGGCTCGGCTTCTGCAGCGTGAAGATCCATTTTCCTTCCATCCCGGCAGCCTTTGCCGTCTCAGCAGCAGCAGCTATTACCTCATTGGAAAGGCCATCCATATCTTCCAGTTTTTCTACAACAAGCCTGAAGTTTGTGTTGGTCTCGGCAAGATGATTTTCATTAAATTTTATCTGGTTTACCGACAGCTCCTCATTGATCCTGCGGAGCTTCTCCTTATCTGTTTCATTAAGGTTAGCGCCATTACGGACAAAATCGGTGTAGTATTTCTCAACAACTCTTATCTGGTCGGTATCGAGGTTGCTTGTAAAACGGGTATCATAAACTGATTTGACCCTCAGAAAAAGCTTATCATTCAATGAGATATTGTCTCTGTGCCTTGTGGTCATCGGGGAGATCTTTCTGTTCAGACCCTGCATCACGGGATTCGTATTAGCCGAATTGAGGCTTCCAAAAACCGAGCTCACCTTTCTCAACAGTCTCCCGGATTTATCATACGCCAGGATCGTATTTGCAAATGAGGGTGGTTCGCTGTTATTTAAAATCGCATCAATTTCAGCCTGCTGCCCGGCGATGCCTTTTGCAATTGCAGGAAGATAGTGGCTGGTATCGATAAGATCAAAAGGCGGCACCTGGAATGGAGTGTTATACTCACTGAAGAATGGATTTTCCATACTATTTTTGGTCTTGTTGCAGGATGAAAAAACAAGCAGCGATGTTAAAAAAATTGAGAGGATTTTTTTCATGGTTATAAGCTTAAAATAATTAAATCTGGTTACTGGTTTCCTTTTTAGGTTTGTGCGTCCTTTTTAACCGCAAAGCACGCAAAGTTTTCGCAAAGGTCGCAAAGTTATAATGTTGATTTGCATTTCTTTGCGTTCTCAGGTTTTCAATTTTAGCGAACTTTGCGGTTAATGGGTTTCAGGTTTTTCCACTTTATCCGTATAGTACCGGAACGGACAAATGTAAAAAAATTAATTATTACCACACTATCATTTATCAATCCAATGCTTAAAATCAGCAACTTTATCACAGCTGACAACAAACAGATCATTTTTTTCCCTGGTTCGGTCTGCTTGGCGCTATTCCTTAATTTCCAACTCAATTTCTTTTCCTTCCAGACCGGGAGAGGACAATGTAACCGTTACCTTTCCTGCTTTGGCTGCCGGCATCAGGTATATCAGCAGCTTTCCATGAAAAGCATGTTGTTTGTTATCCTTATAATCTTCCACATTTGAAGGATTTGAATCCTCCATTCCCAGCAAACGGACCTGCCCTGCGATTGTGCAGGTTATCTCATTGTCTGCTGAATAGACCAGGGTACCTGATTCATCACAAATTGTTACAAATATGCGAATCATGTCGGTTGTCGTTGTCGTTGTAGAGACAGGTCTCAGACCTGTCTCTACAACAACCGTATTAATCCTGACCGGTTTTCCTGTTGTCTTTAATTCATTCGTCGCAACTTCTTTTCCGCTATTCCTGCCAACCGCCCTGAGGGTTCCTTTTTCAAAAGGCACTTCCCAGGTGATCGTTCTGTTCTTAAAGGCTGCCATCTTTTTATTTCCAAGAGAACGACCGTTCAGGAAGAGTTCTACCTCCTCGCAATTCGAAAAGGCATTGACACTTATAGCTTTCCCATCAGCCCAGTTCCAGAGCGGCTCAACCCTTTTATGCGCCCAGAGGCTTTCAGGTCTTGAATCTGTCAGCCGGTCAGTTGTTCCAATGAAAACCATTGGCTTGTCGCTCCAGAGACTTTGCCTGAAGTAGAATTCAGGTTTCTTATTCCCCGCAAGGTCAATAACACCGGCGGTATTGGAGCGTGAAGGAAATCGTCCTGCTTCACCTATGTATTCAAATCCTGTCCAGAGAAACTGTCCCATCACATATTCATTATCAGCAACATAATTCCACATTTCGAGTGTCATCCCGTTTTCACTTCCATAAACAGGCCGGTTGGGGTATTTTTTATGGTCCGACGCGTACCTGAACTCCTGGTAATTGTAACCAGCGACATCCAGTGCATCAGCGTATCCTGTTTCATTCGACATGAGAGCTGAGGCAAGTCCCGCGGTTACCGGCCTGGTTCCGTCAAGTTCCCTGATCACAGCAACGAGTTCCCTGGCAATCTCTCCCAGCCTGCCGGCATGAGGCAGATCTTCGCTGAACTTAGCCCAGGTCTGGGGGTTTGCTTCAGTATTTAATACAGGATGGGTATACGGATCGTTGGGATAATCCACTTCATTTCCAATACTCCACATTATTACCGATGGATGATTCCGGTCCCTCAAAACAAAATCCCTCAGGTCGGTCTTTCCCCATTCCTTAAAATTGACAGAGTAACCTTCCTTCCCGGGTGTTCCTGCATTCCATCCTGCAAGCCACTTCTTCTTTGGCAGCTCCCACTCATCAAATGCCTCGTCGATAACCAGGAATCCCTTCTCATCACACAGGTCAAGAAAATCGGATGAAAACGGATTATGGCTTGTACGGATTGCATTGCATCCCATCTCTTTCAGTATATCAAGGCGTCGTGCTATCTCTTCCCTCGGAATTGCTGTCCCCAGCGCTCCCGCATCGTGATGCATGCATATCCCTTTTAGTTTCAGATTTTTACCGTTAAGGAAGAAGCCTTTACCGGCATCAAATTTTAAATCCCGGAAACCAACCGCCGTTACTGTATTGTCGAGAAGTTCCCTGCCGTGTACTTCGGTGACAAGAGAATAGAGTTCGGGGTTTTCAGTATCCCACAATTTTGGATTGGTAACATTAAAAACGTGATTGACTGTTTCTTCAGATGAACCGTCGAATGATATTTTTTTAGTTGACTTACCGACAACCTCATTTCCGTATTTCAGTGTGGTGACGACCTTAACTTTTACATTGTGACCTGTTTCATTCATTACAGTGACATCAGCCGATAGCACGGCACCTGCGGCGGATACCCCTGAGGTCCTCCAATATACTCCCCATTGCTTAATGTGCACGGGTTCGGTTGTTAATAATTTCACATCACGGTAGATACCTGAGCCTGTGTACCAGCGTGAATCAGCAAACAGCGAATGATCAACCTTAACGGCAACAAGATTCTCACCACCGTAAACCAGATGTTGTGTAAGGTCATATTGAAACGATATGTAACCGTTTGGCCGTTTCCCAAGATATTTTCCGTTTATCCAGACTTCGCTGTTGTTGTAGACTCCGTCAAAATAAATGAAAACTTTACGGCCTTTTTCATACTCCGGAACCTGAAAGGTTTTTCTGTACCATCCCTTCCCCCCGGGAAGGTATCCTGTACAACTTGAATTTTCAGCGCTGAAGGGGCCTTCGATGCTCCAGTCGTGAGGCAGGTCCAGAACCCTCCAGCCTGAATCGTCAAGTGCAAGACTCTGACCTTCCGGTACTTCTCCTTTATAGAACTTCCAACCGGAATTGAAGTTCTGAAGATTTCTGCCGGACGGCTGTGCTAAAATCTCTCCGCTGAAAAACATTATTGTCATTAAGAGCCAGCCACGAAAAATATTTCTGTTTACCATGATAACTGTTTTATGAAGACAAAATTCATTTCGAAAATAGTCTATATTTGGTTTGTTTTAATCTTTTTCAGCATTCAATAAAATTCCTGTCATGAAGAATTCATTAAAGTTTGCCCTTTCAGGTTTCATAATTTTGCTCTTCTTTTATTTAAATCTTACTGGCCTGAATACTCTACCGGTAATAACGAATATTTATTCAAACCATGAAGTCAGAAGCTTTAATCCTGCATCCGATACAATATTTGACGGGTGGAAAAAGGATCAAAGAAGCTTACAAGCTTTCAGTTTCAGATGATCATAAGATTCTCTTTTTCGGAGTCAAAAGGCCAGATCTTTGATGATACAGGATAGTCACTATAAACTGGTAAGTAAACTTAAACCTGTCAGGATCCTGATACCGATTCTGATCGGGCTGGCTGTGGTTGGCTGGTTCATCGTAAAAGAAATTGACACTGATGTCCTTAAGACCCTGAATTTCAACTGGAGATCTGTCTTCTGGCTTATAATAGCCTGGGGCTTCATGATAGGAAGAGATCTGGGATACATCATCAGGATCAGAATCCTCTCTGAAAAGGACCTGACCTGGCGCCAGGCTTTCAGGGTAATAATGCTCTGGGAATTTACCTCTGCGATCACACCCTCAACAGTCGGTGGTACTGCCGTCGCAGTGGTCTTTATACACAAGGAAGGGATCTCCGTGGGCAGAAGCACCTCTATCGTCCTTGCCACCTCCTTCCTCGACGAGCTCTATTTCGTGATCATGTTTCCCGTAATCCTTCTGATAGTCGGAGGTGATATCCTTTTCACAACATCTGCGCAGGGAACAGGAGGTGCCTTATTAAATAACCTGTTAATTGTTGCTATTGTGGGCTATTCAATAATACTTGCCTGGGTGCTTTTAGTAGGATACGGACTTTTTGTTGATCCCATCAAGATTAAGAAAACCATTGTCTATTTTTTTAAGCTGCCCCTGCTGAGACGATGGAAAGATTCGGCTGTCAAAGCCGGGGATGATATTGTTGAAAGCTCACTTGAGTTAAAGAGACAGCCCTTTGTTTTCTGGATTAAGGCATTTACCGCGACCTTCCTGTCATGGACATCCAGGTATTGGGTGGTAAATGCAATACTTGTTGCATTCTTTGTCATAGATGAACATTTCCTGATCTTCGCCAGGCAGCTTGTAACCTGGATAATGATGATCATCAGCCCGACTCCTGGGGGAAGCGGATTTGCAGAGATAATCCTCGGACAATATATCTCTGATACAATCCCGGGAAGCCCGGAATATGCCAAAAGCATTGCACTTGCAATAGCAATTCTCTGGAGGGTCTTCAGTTATTATCCTTACCTGATCGTAGGAGCATCAATTGTACCTGGCTGGATACAAAGAAATTTTGCCAAACCCGCGTCAGCAAAGAAATAGAACCAATCAAGGCCTGCCGATCTGCATCAGGGCAACAAGAACAAAAAGCAGTGAAAATAAAATTTCAGGGATAAACCTTTGTTTGCTGAACACGAAATAGTGCGAAAGAAGATAGCTTGCAGGTACTCCTGCCAGCCACAAAATTTCAATTGATACCCCTTTTGCAAAAAAGTAGATGCCGGCTGAAATTATAAACGCCCACATTAATAATATGAAAGTCTTTCGAGACTTTATCTTTTTGGTGTTTATCACTGAAAAAAGGAATAAAATGCTGATCACCAGGATTATTCCAAGCCCGGTAAGAGCGGCAATTTCAATCCCTGTCAGACTGATATCCCGGACAGGTACGGATAAGTTGTATTTTATGGCTGATAAAAGGGATCCCGGATCATTATCTGTTACATAATAAAGACCAAAGGTAATGAACCAGGGTGTTATGAGTCCGAGAAGTGATATTATAATCTCCCTGACATTGCCTGTTCTCAGAATTACAATCCCGATAATAAGAAGCAGGCCAAACCAGATAAATCCCGCATAGAATAAACTTCCGATACTTATAAGCAGTCCGGCATCGAAAAAGGAGAACGCAGTATACTGAATTTTGTATGAATCCATTATCTTTCTAACGGCGAGTATCAGAAATATTGCTGCCGGAAGTGCAGGATTCAAAACCTGTTCCGTGGGAAACAGGCCGCTGAAGAGAATATAAAACAGCGCCGGAAGGAAAGTCCTTTCACTGATGAAGAATCCTGAAGTATTGAAGTTTACAAGAAGAAAGGCTGTAAGAAGGACAAGCAGAATAGTTAAAAGAAGGCCGACAATCTGATTTTGGCCCGTAATGCTTGCAAGTAACCCGAAAAGAGGCATGGGTTCCACATACAAAGTCCGGCGATGACGGATTCGCCGGATTCAATATGGGACCTATCCAGACAAGAACCGTAACTATAAAAATCAGTGCGATGACTTCAGGTCCGGTGCCCTTGAATCTTCGTAAAAACATAGACGCTATAGATCAAATCCAATATCTCTTCTGTAATAGATATCAGTGAATTTTATTAAACCTGCATTCCGGTAGGAGCCTTCAAGAGCTGCCTTCATAGTACTGCCCCATGAACTCACTGCAACCACCCTGCCACCTGATGTTACGACCCTGCCATCTGCAATCCTGGTCCCCGCATGAAAGACGACGCACTCTCCTGTCCTTTCAAGTCCCGAAATCTCGTATCCCTTTTCATAAGTTCCCGGATATCCCCCTGAAACCAGCATTACCGAGGACACGAATCTTTCATCTATCTCAAGCATTCTTTCATCAAGGTTCCCCAATGCAACGCCTTCAATAAGGTCGAAAAGATCTGACTTGATCCTTGGCATAATTGCCTCTGTTTCAGGATCGCCAAGTCTTGCATTGTATTCAATAACAAAGGGATCACCGCCAACATTTATAAGTCCGAAGAAGATAAATCCTTTGTATTCTATCCCTTCCTCCATCAATCCCTTCATTGTGGGATCTATTATCCTTTCCCTGACTTTCTCCATGAAAGCTCCGGTAGCGAACGGAACGGGAGAGACCGCTCCCATCCCGCCTGTATTGAGCCCTTCGTCTCCTTCTCCAATCCTTTTGTAATCCTTTGCTTCGGGAAGAAGCTTATACGATTTACCGTCCGTAATAATAAATACAGATACCTCAATCCCCTTAAGGAACTGCTCGATGACTACCTTTTGCCCGGCAGAACCGAATTTACCTCCCATGATAGCGTCAAGCTCCTCCTCCGCATCTTCAATTCTGTCAAATATCAGCACGCCCTTCCCGGCAGCCAGACCGTCAGCCTTGATGACATAGGGAGGTTTGAGCGTTCTTAAGAAGGCATCTGCTTCGTTCAGATTCGATTTATCGAAGCTCCTGTAACGGGCTGTAGGTATATTATGCCTTGTAAGAAATGCTTTTGCAAAATCCTTGCTTCCTTCAAGAAGCGCGGCGGATTTAACCGGTCCTATCACCGGAACTTTTTTCAGGAAGTCATCCTGCAGGAAAAAATCATGAATACCTTTCACCAGTGGGGCTTCAGGACCAACGATAACCAATCCCTATACCGTTATCTTCAACTGCCTTTTTGACTTCATCAAAATTCTCCGGATTTATTTTTAAATTAGTTCCGACACTACTTGTCCCCGCATTACCAGGCCCTATAAATATCTTATCTATCTTACTGCTTTGTGAAAGTTTCCACGCAAGGGCATGCTCCCTTCCCCCGGAACCAAGAATCAGAATATTCATATTAGTTGTTAAATGGCTTTTCAAAAGTAGTATTTCATTCGGTTAAATAAAATCAGGGATATCAGGAACTGGTTATCCGGGTTCACTAACCCCGCTGTACCTTGGAGAAAGTCAGCATCACGTTTTCCACATAGGTCCTTGATACCGGAATATCTGACAACGAGGGAATCTCAAGTTCAAGCTTTAAACCGTCCTTTTCTTTTCTGATAACCCTGACCTTCTCAAAATTAACCATATAGGATCTGTGACACCTTATCTATCCCTGTTCCAGCGAAATTCTCTTCCATTTTTTTGAGTGTATCGCGCAACAGGTATTTTGAGACTTTGCCTTTGTTAAGGTAGCAAATGCTCACATAATTTTCGGCCGATTCAAGATAAAGAAGGTTCTCTTTTTTAACCGAGAATTTAAGCATTGACCTATCATCATAAAAAGGAACCATGTCCATCGTACCTCCCGAAACCGACTGTATTTCAGCCATTCTTTCAATCTGTGCCTTTTTATCCTGCCACGATAAATAGAGCCACATTAACGAATAGGGAAGCAAAAGGACAAGCGCTGTATTGCGGACAGAAACTTCAACAAGGTCTGTAAAAATCCTCGCATCTTTAAGGAAATATTTACTGAAAATGGCGTAAACAAGCGACATCAGCAATACTTCGGCAAAGATCCATGCACAGTATTGCCATACCTGTATAATATGCCTTTTTCCGGTGTAATACATTATTATCCTGCTTAATACAACAACCAGGACACCTGCAAGTATTACAAGGCTTGAAAATGTGAAGAACTGAAGTTTTGTAAGATTAAACCATCTGTCGGATCCAAAGGGGGAATAAATATTGATGAATACCAGCGCAAACAGAGATGTAAAAACTATGAGCCTGATAATGTTATCCTTTTCGTTGAAGTAGTGGGGTATCGGTTTTTGAAGATCCATAATCTGTCAAACTGAAACAATACACAAAAATACAATTTTTCGCCGGTTTGGGCTTTTGCGAAAAATTAAGATCTGCCCTGGCCGAATTTCGTCCCTGATATTCAAATTATATCACACTATTTCATATTACATCCCGGAAAGGGTACATCCGGCACAATAATTTGTAATCCGGAAGCATCATTTTTTACTTTGTAAATAAATGAACCTCAATTCATGAATCCTGAATACACAAAGAACTACCATGATCTTAAAACGGTATTTGATCCTTTGAAAAAAGAGATCAGGATTCCCGGATCTGAAACCAGGATTGTCAATCTGAAATTCAGCTCGGATTTTGGCATAGATGGCTTTTCAAACAAAAATGATGCGTTGATAAATGAAAACATGGCATTCTCTTACCCGGTTTTTGTTCCGCCGGGTAACAGCAGCCGGAAGGTGATCCTCCTGCTCCATGGTCTGAATGAGAGAAGCTGGTTGAAATACCTCGTATGGGCTTACTGGTTGTCGCAAAATAACGGGAGTTATGTTGTTCTCTTTCCGATCTCATTTCATATTAACCGGTCGCCGGGTTCATGGATCAATCCGAGGGAAATGATGGATTTTTTAAAAGAAAGGAAAGAAAATTACACCTCGGTACAAATGTCGAGCTTCGCAAACGTTGCACTAAGTAACCGGCTGACCACCGAGCCGATGCGTTTTTTAAGCTCCGGTCACCAGACAGCATCCGATATAGTAAAGCTGATACTTCAGATCAGAAGCGGAAAGCATGAGCTCATCCCGGCAACCGAAAGCGTAAATATCTTCGCATATTCCATAGGAGCCTTCCTTGCGCAGATCCTTATGATAGGCAATCCGGAAAATCTTTTTACAGAGTCGCGGCTTTTTATGCTTTGTGGGGGCTCGGTATTCAGCCGCATGCAGGGCACTTCAAAACTTATTATGGACAGTCTTGCTTTTGAAAAAGTTTACAACTTTTATCTTAATGATTTCGAGGAAGAGATAAGCAGGGAGAATCATTTATTTGAATACCTCCGCTCCAGCCAGCTTGGCATGGCTTTCCGTTCGATGATTGATTTTGCCAGGTTCAAGGGCTTCCGTGAAAGCATCTTGTCAAGGCTGAAGGATCAAATCCGGGCGATAACCCTGGCTAAGGATTCGGTGATCCCCGCTTCAGGTATTTTAAAAACCCTGAATGGTATTGCCGTAGCACACGCAACGCAGTTGAAGTTTGGGATTTCCCCTTCCCCTACTCACACGAGAACCCCTTCCCTGTTTTCGAAAATGCTCAAAAAGCTGAAGTTGACAAAAGTTTCACCCGCCTTATTTCCGAAGCTTCATTGTTCCTTGCCTGATAAACCGGGAAACACAAACCTGTACCCTTTTCCTTCCGCATAATCCAGAAATTCCTCCAGAAAGGACAAAACAGTCGAGGCTGGTTTGTCATGAAGGACAATTACAGAACCCGGCCTCATTTTAGCTTTCAGTATTCCCAGCGATCGTTCTTTCCCGAAAACCGGGTCAAAATCGTATGGCATCAGGTCCCAGAATACTATTTTGAAGGATTTCTTAAGTTTAAAGTACTGAAATGGGCTTAAGCTTCCGTAGGGCGGCCTGAAAAGACCGGACGATGTAAACCCTGCTGCCATGTATGCATTTTCAATATATTGTTCCGCTCCGGTTTTCCATCCCCTAAGGTGCAAAAACCCGTGATTGCCGGTAATATGGCCGTTCGAGGTAATGAGTCCTGACAGTTCAGGGTACTTCTCAATCTGAGTTCCGCTGCAAAAGAAAACAGCCTTAACCTGATGGCTGCCAAGAATTTCGAGGATCCCGGGAGTCGATCCGGGATCGGGACCATCATCGAAAGTCAGGCACACTTCATTTTTGTTTGTTTTTATCCTGAAAAGCGCATCGGGATAAATCAGCCTAGCCAGGAAGAATGGCCTGAAAAGCCTCATAAAATCCTATTTGGTAGAATATAGAATGCTGTAATATCTGTTAACATCGGGCTCCACAATCTTGTAAAGGGAATCAAGCTTCAGAGCCCCTGCCATATTATAAATATCAAGCAGCGACTGCATGTTTATCCCAATTGCATAATCCAGGCCAAAGCGCAATTCAGGACCTAAGCCTGAAGCGAAGTCAAGATACTCCTTTGAATAACTGATCACATCGCTGATGATTTTGTTTCCTTCCTCCACGTTGCCTGCCCTTATCAGAACCTCTGCCAGACCAATTGTAAAGAAATCATAAGGAATTTGTTCCGGCGGCACTATTTCGAGCCCCTTCCGGACAGCTGCAACAGCTTTCGTCGTATCGCCGGCGACAAGAAGAGCTTTCCCCAGGTTACCGAAGATCCTTCTGAAGTTGCTGAGCATACGCTTATTATTCTCATCAAGATATACTGATGGATCAGCTGCATTTCCCCACTCGAATTTATTCATCATATTGTCGTACATAACCGTTGGATCGATCATCCCGAATTCCCCTTCTTCCGGCACAGTAGTTTTTACAGGGACAATCCTGTAGGCCATGCCCTCCTGTATAAAATATTTTTCAAGGCCTTTATATTGACTTGACGGAACTGTTGTGGAAAAATAGAGAGGTCTCTCCCACTTGTTTGTCGACAGGAGATCCATTATTGCCAGGTCGCCTTTAAAAGCATCGCTTTCAGTATATTCCCAGATCATAGGTGATACAATCCTGTCTTTAAAATATTCTTTAACGGTTCCATTGGATACTACTTTTGCAGAATCAACATCGATTATGAATTTACTGGCTGGCAAATAATTAAGATAATCACCCCTGCCGCTTATATCGATCATGTATTTTTTTTCATCCTGCCCGGCAAACTGAACCACCTGGCTTAACTCAACCGGTTTGTCAACCCTGCTGTTAACGGGCAGCTGGACCCTTACACCTTCAGCATATTTTTCAGGCGGGAGTGTTAAGGGAAGCGGATCCGAGTCGAACGCTTTCTGCCTCATCATATCAATATACCATCCGGCCTGTATATAGCTCAGGTTCGCAACGCGTACATCAGCCCTGACACCTTCCACATCCTGCACGTACCATACGGGGAAAGAATCATTGTCGCCATAAGTGAACAGAACGGCATTTGGTGCACACGACTTAAGGTAATTGGCCCCGATGTCCCTTGCAGTGTAGCGCCCTGACCGGTCATGGTCATCCCAGTTCTGGAATGCCAGAAGGACCGGAACTGCCAGTAACAGGGCAGCCAATGTCAAAACTGCTGCCATTCGTTCTTTTAAGAACTTTCTTATTTTCTCATACACAAACATAAAGCCCATTCCTATCCAGATGGCAAATGCATAAAACGACCCTGCATATGCATAATCCCTTTCTCTGTGGCTGGTCAGGATACTGGTTCAGATACAGGATAATTGCAAACCCTGTCATAATGAAAAAGGCAAAGACAAGCCAGAAATCATTCCTCCTTTTTTTATAATTCCAGAATATCCCCGCCAGGCCTGCCAGAAGTGGAAGAAAAAAATATGTATTTCTCCCCGGATTTGTTTTAAGATCGGCAGGAATCTTGTCAAGGTCTCCAAGCCTTGCCTCATCAATTAAACCGATCCCGCTTATCCAGTTGCCCTGAATAGGATTGCCATTGCCCTGAAGGTCGTTCTGCCTTCCTGCAAAATTCCACATAAAATACCTGAGGTACATGAATCCTGTCTGATATCTGAAAAAGTACCGCAGATTTTCAACAAAGGTTGGACAGACAACCGCTTCCTTCCCTGAGCCCGATGAGACTGAATATCTCCTTCCTTTAATCCTGCCCCAATACCTGTATGCACTTTCATGATCAGGGTCGTAGAGACGAGGAAATACAGTCATGAATTTTTTATCGTATTCATATTCAGGCCTGTAATACGGTTTATATTTCCCACCTGTTTTATTGTAACCGGCAACCATATTTTTAACACCGATTACCGGAGCACTGTAATAGTTCCCGTAAATTTTTGGAGAACTCCCGTATTGCTCCATATTAATATAGTATGAAAGCGAAAAGATGTCTGAAGGGTTGTTCTGGTTCATTGGCGGACGCGCTGAGGATCGTATCATTATCATTGCATACGATGAATAGCCTATCATAATTACGGTTATTGCAGTCATCACATAATTCAGGACGATTTTTTTGTTCCGGAGCGAATACTTTATTCCAAAGATCAGAAACCCGGCCAGCAAAACAATGAAAAGAATAAGCCCGCTGTTATACGGCAGCCCTATCAGGTTTACGAACAGTAGCTCAAACCATCCGGCAACTTTCGGGACTCCCGGTATCAGAACGAAAACCATCAGCCACAACAATACTACCGAGATAAGGAGAGTGTAGATCACACCTTTTCTTGAAACTTCGTATTTTCTGAAATAGAATACAAAGACAAGAACCGGCAGGACCAGGATGTTAAGCCTGTGAATTCCCAGCCCCAGTCCCATTATGAATGCTATAAGGATGATCCATCTCCCGGCATAGGATTCATCGGCCTCCTCCTCCCATTTCAGCATACCCCAGAACACAAGTCCTGTCACAAGCGAAGAAAGCGCATAAAGTTCACCCTCAACTGCCGAAAACCAGAAGGTATCAGAAAATGTGTAAGTTAAAGCCCCTATTATTCCACTTCCGATAACCGGAAGGATATTTTTTGGCTCGAGGCCGTTTCCGTTGTTGTAGGCCTTTCTGACAAGATGGGTTATGGTCCAGAAGAGGAACATTATTGCAAAACCGCTGCATACGGCCGATAGGGCATTCATCATCAGGGCTACCTTTGATGTGTCGCCGAGGGCAAAAAGGGTGGCAATCCGGCCGATCATCAGGAAGAGTGGAGCACCCGGAGGATGCCCGACCTGCAGCCTGAAAGCAGAGAGAATGAATTCCCCGCAATCCCAGAAGCTTACGGTAGGCTCAATTGTAAGCAGGTACACCATTGAAGAAATAGCAAAAAGGGCCCATCCGGTAAGTGTGTTCAGACGGCGGTAGTTGCCCCACAATGAGTTCATATGATATTTTTTTTATATCCGAGAAAACAAAGAACGTAAAAAAATGTTATTAAAGCACAATGGGTGTACTATTTAACTTCATTTTAACTTGAAACTAATTTTGCTACTTTTGCCTGAAATAAAAACCCTGATGAGATACCCGGTTCCGGTGCTTCTTTTTCTTTTCCTGGCAATGGTTCCGGTCAGCGGGCAGGAAAAATCAGATACGAGTTCCTCTTCTGAGAAACTATATTTCAATTTCAGGAATGTTAACTTTATAAGGAACAATGAGTATTCTAATCCGGTAACGGAGGGTTATACGCTCATTGGCTATTTCCTGCATCCCGAGCTTATCTACCATCCCTCTGCAAAGGTGACCCTCCGCCTTGGGACTCATCTTCTGAGCTACGCGGGAACAAATAAATTTTCAGTTATCAAGCCTCTCTTTTCAACAACATATAACTTTTCCGAAAACACTTCCATTACAATCGGTTCGCTGTCTGCCAACTATAAAAATGAATTATTCGACCCGCATTACAACAGAGAAAGGCTGTACACCAACTATTCGGAAGACGGGCTTCAGCTTAGATTTTTCAGCGATCATTTCCTCAGTGATACCTGGCTGAGCTGGGAAAATTACATATTTAAGGGAGATTCGGAGCGGGAGATATTTTCCGCTGGTGAATCATTCAAATATTCATCTCCCCTGATAGCAGACCTGATAAGGCTGGAGGTACCTCTTCAACTACAATTCAAACACTATGGAGGTCAGATAAGCGATTACCCCGAACAGACTGAGACCTATCTTAACTTCGCCGGCGGAGTAAGGGTCAGCTTTGACCTTGGAGAACAAAAATACGGTAAGACAGGCTTTGAGTATCTGATCTTCAGGGGCAATTCCCTCAGAAGAAATGCGCCCTCCGGTATAAACTACGGACGCGGGGAATGGCATAAGATATTCTACATCTATAAAATCGTTGATTTTAATGCCGGTTACTGGACCTCGCACGACTTTTACGCGCCCGAGGGGAATTTTATTTTCAGTTCCGTTTCGGATCATATTGAAAATGTGACTGTTCATATAAGGAAAATAATCACAGGTTCGGTGAATATTACTCTTCTTCCTGAGAGTTTCCTGGAATTATATTTTGCTTTTGATGGTTATTACGATATGGATCGTAAGAGAATGGACAATGCCGTGACCCTTCATCTCAGGTTTGATAAGCTCTTCCGGCTGGGGTCCCTTAAACAACACTAACAAGTCAGAAAATACCTCCAGGGCCTGCTTTTCCAATATTCCCCCGCATAATCAATCCCTATCCTGCTTCCGGTTTGGATTCCAGCCGGAATCCCCGATCCTTCCAGCCATATCCTGTCAGAAACAGTCAGGTCCTCACCATAAAAAGTCCTGTCGATGCCCAACACTTTTGTAACCCTCCCCGGACCTTTACAGTTTTCGATTCCTCTTATCAGGACAGCCTGGGGATTGTTCTCTTCTCCGGTCACTATATTAAGCATCCAGTGCATCCCGTAAACAAGGTAAATGTAAAGTCTGCCCCCCTCATGATACATTATTTCGGTCCTTGGAGTTCTTCCTTTCCAGGCATGACACGCTTTATCCTCCTCACCCCTGTATGCTTCAGTTTCTGTTATGGTGAATCTTCTGATTATATCATCAAACCTTATTGCCAGAGTCTTTGACAAAAGTGCAGGGGCGACTACGAGCACGTCCCGGGTAAAAAAATCCCGCGCTATCCTTTTTTCTTCCTGCATAAATCCAATATTGGTTTGTAAAATTAAGCCAGTTTAATTTATGATTGTTAAATTCTGGTCAATATTCTTTTTTATTAGGAAATATATTGTATTTTTGCAGACCCAAAATAGGGGGTTTTACATTAAGTTCAAGTGTTTTAAAAATAAAAAATTATAAAGTGAACACCTTAAGCTATAAAACGGTATCGGCAAATAAGGATACTGTAATCAAGGAGTGGGTAATTATCGACGCAGAGGGCGCAACTTTAGGCCGTCTTGCGACGGTGATAGCTTCTACACTCAGAGGAAAGCACAAAACCAATTTTACTCCTCATGTCGATTGCGGGGATAATGTTGTTGTTATCAATGCCGCAAAAGTTTCCCTGTCAGGAGAAAAATGGTCTGATAAGGAATACGTAAGACATACCGGTTATCCCGGTGGCCAGAGGTTTACCACTGCAGAAGAGATGCTGAAAAAGAATCCCATCAGCCTGGTTGAGCATGCTGTAAGAGGAATGCTTCCAAAAAGCAGGCTCGGAAGGGCAATATACCGGAATATGCATGTTTATCCAGGTGAAACGCATCCGCATGAAGCCCAGAAACCTAAGAAAATAGTACTTTAAAACATTTAAGAAACAGATATGGAGCCAGTTAATGCACTTGGGAGAAGAAAAGCAGCCGTTGCCAGAGTAATTTTAAGTGATGGTAAGGGGAAAATAACTGTAAACGAACGTGATTATAAGGAATATTTTGGTGCTGAGACTTTGCAGTATGTTGTAACCCAGCCGCTAGTTGCCCTGAATGTACTTGAAAAGTATGACATTCGGGTGAATCTCGACGGCGGCGGTGTGAAAGGCCAGGCCGAAGCTCTTCGTCTTGGAATTACAAGAGCCCTTGTACAGATCGATCCTGAAACCAAATCGGTGCTCAAGGCTGCCGGATTTGTTACCCGCGATCCAAGGGAAGTTGAAAGAAAAAAACCAGGCCAGCCAAAAGCCAGGAAGAGATTCCAGTTCAGCAAACGTTAAAAAAAACAGATCAGTCATCATAGATGCAAGTTTAGTATCTAAATTACAGAGACTTCCTGCATGGAACTACTCTGCAATTGATTGAAAAGAATGTAAACTTAAAAAAAGCTAAAATGCCAAGAACAAATTTTGAAGAATTACTTGATGCCGGTGTTCATTTCGGACACCTTAAAAGAAAATGGAATCCCGCAATGGCTCCCTATATATTTATGGAGCGCAACGGAATTCATATCATTGACCTTCATAAAACCATCGTTAAACTCGATGAAGCAGCTTCTGCAATGAAGCAAATTGCCCGGTCCGGAAAGAAAATCCTCTTTGTTGCCACCAAGAAACAGGCTAAAGAGATTGTTGCTGAAAGAGTAAAACAGGTTAACATGCCTTATGTCACAGAAAGATGGCCAGGTGGAATGCTGACAAACTTCCCGACGATCCGGAAGGCTGTCAAAAAGATGGGATCTATCGATAAAATGGCTACCGACGGTACCTTCACCAACCTGTCCAAACGCGAAAGGCTCCAGGTTACACGCCAGAGAGCTAAACTCGAAAAGACACTCGGAAGCATCATCGACCTTACACGACTCCCTTCGGCTCTCTTTATTGTTGATGTTCTGAAGGAACATATTGCTGTAAGAGAGGCTAAGAGACTTGGTATTCCTGTTTTTGCAATGGTTGACACCAATTCCAATCCGACCGATATCGAATTCCCGATCCCGGCTAATGACGACGCATCAAAATCAATAACACTGATTGTTGATATTCTCTGCCAGGCAATTGAGGAAGGCCTTAATGAAAGAAAGCTGGAAAAAGACAAGGAACCGGCTATGAAAGACAAAAAATTCATCAGAAAAGAACTTGAAACCAAAGACCTCCCTGAATCAGTGATTGAAGCAATCGTTGAAGAAGAAGAGGAAGTGGAAGTTGAAGAAAAACCTGTTGCAATTGAAATTGAAGAGGAAGATGAGGTTGTTACCGAAACTGAAGAGCCGGAAGAAGAATAATATTTTATTAGTTAATAACGCATAAAGAAAGATTTTAGAATGGTGACTATAAATGCTGCAGATGTTGCAAAACTGAGGAGAGTTACTTTAGCCGGAATGATGGATTGCAAAAAAGCTCTTGAGGAATCAAACGGAAATTTCGACATGGCTATTGAGATCATCAGGAAAAAGGGACAACTCGTTGCCAGTAAGAGGGCCGACAGAGAAGCTACTGAAGGTGTCGTTCTGGCAAGAACTAACGCCGATAACAAGTCGGGTGCCATGATAGTGCTTAACAGTGAAACTGATTTCGTGGCAATAAATGCTGAGTTTATCTCACTGGCAAACAAAATACTCGATATCGCACTTGCAAAGAAACCCACAGACCTTGAGGGATTAAAGGCTTTACCGATGGATAAAACTACTGTTGGCGGTAAAATTGTTGAATATATAGGAATCATTGGCGAAAAATTAGAGGTTGCTTATTATGAAAAGATCGAGGCCGCCCATGTTCAGGCATATATCCATCCAGGAAACAGGCTTGCCACACTGGTTGGTTTTTCAAAGGCCGGACAGAATGTTCAGGTCTATAAGGATGTTGCAATGCAGATTGCTGCTATGAGCCCGATTGCAATTGATAAAGATGATGTGCCCGCGAAAGTTATTGCTCAGGAGATCGAAATAGGAAAGGATCAGGCCAGACGCGACGGCAAGCCCGAAGATATGCTTGAGAAGATAGCTCAGGGTAAACTCGGAAAATTTTTCAAGGAAAACACCCTGCTTAACCAGGATTTTGTCAAGGACAACAAAATGACTATCAGACAATACCTTCAGTCGGCTGATAAGGAATTAACAGTAACTGCTTTTAATCGTTACACTTTGAATTTATAGATTGGTTCATAATTCAATATTACCACGGCGCCCCAGGGCGCCTTTTTGCTTTTAGCCCCCTTTGGCATAGGCGATCTTAAGAATCAGTTTAAGACTGAGAATTATATTTAGCTGAGATACAATTAAATAAGTTGGGGCTGTTTAAAAAGTCCTTTTTAACCGCAAAGAACGCAAAGATGTCGCAAAGAACGCAAAGCTAAAACACATAAATTCAGCTCTTTGCGAACTTTGCGTCTTCCCTTTGCGCCCTCTGCGGTTAAGGGATTTTGACTTTTTCAACAACCCCAATGTAAATTATTGCAAATCAGTTGTATACAATTTGATTCATAAGCTGTCCTATTCCTTAAGTTAACGCCTATGCCCCTAAGGGCTAACAACTACCTGGTTCAATTAATTATTATTAATTTGGCAGATACTTTATTTAAAAGAATAACCCAAATCAAATTCATTATGAATTATTCAAGAGTTTTATTGAAACTGAGCGGTGAATCATTGTCTGGTGAAAATTACAGCGGAATAAGCACCAATGTCCTGAATGAATATGCAGCACAGGTAAATGAGGTGGTAAATAACGGCTGCGAAGTAGCAATTGTTATCGGAGGCGGTAATATCTTCCGCGGATTAAGTGGCACTGAATCAGGTTTCGACCGCGTTAAAGGCGACCAGATGGGAATGCTGGCAACCGTAATTAACAGCCTTGCGCTCGAAAGCGCAATAAATAAACTGGGAGGCAGGGCAAGGGTTTTTACATCCATCCGAATGGAACCTGTGGGCGAGCTTTATAACAGGGACAGGGTCACTGAGGACTTAATGAAAGGGACTGTCTGCCTGCTTGCAGGAGGTACAGGGAATCCTTTCTTTACAACTGATACCGCAGCAGCGCTCCGTGCCGTGGAGATAGGAGCTGATGTCCTCTTAAAAGGGACAAGGGTTGACGGTGTATATACGTCAGATCCTGAAAAGGACCCGGATGCCAGGAAATTTGATGATATCTCCTTCGAAGAAGTTATCGACAGAAGGCTGAAAGTCATGGATTCAACAGCCTTTACAATGTGCCGTGAAAACAACATGCCGATCATTGTCTTCAATATGAATAAACCCGGGAACCTGGTGAAAGTGGTCAGGGGATCCGGCCCGGGAACCCTTATTAGTAAATAAGCCCTATTGGATTTCCGGCTAATTTATTATATTTGTTTCCCTGTGGAGTGCAGATATAATATAAGAGACCAGTTTTATCGAACCTAACCTAATTCCGGCCCTATGAACGAAGAAGTTGAACTTATAATAGAAGAAACCCAGGACAGGATGCAGAAAGCCCTGGAACATCTTGAACATGAACTTGCCCATCTGCGTGCAGGAAGGGCAACACCTGCCCTGCTCGACGGTATAACAATCGATTATTACGGCGTTAACTCACCACTCTCCCAGGTCTCTAACATTAACACACCCGATCCCAAAACAATCCTGATCCAGCCATGGGAAAAGAACACCCTGGGGGCAATTGAAAAAGCGATAATGGCCGCAAATATCGGCCTCACACCGGTGAATAACGGGGAGGTCATCAGGATAAACATTCCGCCTCTTACCGAAGAGAGGAGACATCAGCTTGTCAAACAGGTAAGGACCGAAAGTGAGACAGCAAGGATAAGTCTGCGTATTGCAAGGAAATGGGCAAACGATGAACTAAAAAGAATGCTAAAGGAAGGTCTTCCCGAGGATGCGGAGAAGGATGCAGAGGAGGGAGTGCAGAAGCTGATCCATGATTTTACATCAAAGATCGATAAGGTGATGGTTCAGAAAGAAAAGGAAGTGATGACGGTATAAGACCTCATTCCACCGGATCAAGCTTCAGAGTGTATTTTGCTCCTGCTTTTACTGCCTCCTCCGAAAACACATCCCTGTAGAACTTCCCCTCAATAAATGCCTTTGTCTGGGAAAGATAAAACTCAGAGCCCGGGATTCCCGAGGCCCCCGTCGGAATAATAGTGTACGAATCATCCCAGTCTGCTGTATTGAAAATATGCCTCTCCGATGCTCCGCTTTGTACTTTGAAGCCTGTAGAAAAAGAGAAGTACGGACTTACGGTATGATCACTTCCCCCGACACTGTATTCAGCTGAATTAAAATGGAAAATACTGTTTAGGATCCTGACCGTGCCTAGAGGGTGCTCAATTACAACGGTATGTATATTACCCCACTTCCATTTCTCAATATGATTCCCGAACTCCTTAGATATGGCCGACACACAATCTTTGAAACTCTGAATCACAATATCGTCAAGTGTCTCTTTTTCAGGTGTATCCACATTATCTACCCATCCGTCGACTCCGTATTTAAATGCCTGGTATAAATAATATTCTCCGGCCCCGTAATATAATTTGTCAAAAAGCACTCCAAGCTCATCAGCAAGGAGGCACTTCCTCAGACTCCTTCTGAAAAACTCAAACAATGAGGGGGCAATCAGGTCAGCCCTCATATCGTAGTCCCACCCTGTAAAGGTACCCAGTGCACTTTTCTCAAGCGGGGTGAGATCTTCCGCCTTCTCATTCAGTTTAAGGATAAAAGGTGTAAGCAATGCTGCAAAATCCGAATGCTGGTCAAGGATCATTCTTTTAAAATCCCCAACACCGAAAACTTCCTTCTCTTCCAGCATCTGTCTTATCCTGTTTATCCGGTAGGGAAGAGCAAAGTCGGCGCTTATGTAAAATGGATAATTTCCATCAACTGTTTTGTTGTTTGCGGATGAAACATATCCTGTTTCCGGATTAAGGCTGAAAGGAAGCTTTTCAAACGGGATATAACCCTTCCAGTCAAACTCATCTGTTTCTCCATTACGTACCAGATTACCGTTTGTCTTTCTTACAGGTACGCCACCGGCCGAATTAAGGCCGATGTTTCCTTCGGTATCGGCATAAACAAAATTCTGGCTTATTGTTCTGAAAGTGCTGATTGCCGTTCTGAATTCAGACCAGTTCCCTGCCCTGTTGATAAGATATACCGACCTTATCTCGTCACCAGTGTCACTGCCGGCCCATTTCATGCTGAGAGCTTCATCATCAACATCCTGAAACCCTGATACTACCGGCCCCCGGTGTGTGTACCTGATTACAATGGTGTCCTTCCTCCCGCCCCTCACTCCTATCACCTCTTCCCTTAGGGTCATGTCTTTCCATTCACCGTTGAAATAGTACTGATTAAAATTTTCAGGATTGGTAGTTTCGCAAAAAAGGTCGAGATTATCAGCCATCAGGTTTGTCATACCCCAGGCAATCTTTTCATTATGTCCTGCAATTATGAACGGCTCGCCTGGTATCAGCACACCTGTGACATTAATTTTCCCCGGGACCACCTGGTGCATCTGCATCCAGATTCCGGGGGAACCCAGCTGAAGATGCATGTCATTTGAAAGCATCGGTTTTCCTGTTTGAGTCCTGTTGCCTGAAACAGCCCAGTTATTGCTGCCCGACATCGGTACTATCCCAAGCTCTTCTATTTTCCCAAAGGAAGAAACAAACGACGCCGCTTCGTCGAGTAAGATTTCGTCGATTTTAAAGCCTGGGAATACAATCTCTTTGTCGATTGTCCAGTCAGGAATCAGCTGTTTTGCTTTCCCTGTCCCGAACATATTTACGAGACGGTAGTTAAAGATCTCCGACATAAGGTTTCTCGATCCAAGGTTCCATCCCATGAACCCGATGATGCATGCGATATCTTCAGTACTCCACAGTTCGGGCTTGTATGAGAGTATCCTGAACTCCGGGGGGAGCCTGACTCCTGACCCAATATAAGCATTCACACCTTCAACATATGCGTTCAGGCACTCCATAATTTCAGGATCCTCACCTTCTAATATATTCCTCGATTTAGCCTCAATATCAAGGCACCTCATGAAAAGATCAGCCTGGATGAAGGTTTTCCCGAATATCTCGGAAAGATGCCCCGTAGATGAGCGGCGTATAAGATCCATCTGCCACAGTCTCTCCTGGGCAGTTATGTAACCGGTTGCAAAATACAGGTCGTGCTCACTGGCGGCATAGATATGAGGCATCCCCCGTTCATCCCTATAGACAGTCACACCTTCTGAAATACCTGATACAGAAAGATCTCCCTCATATTGTGGTCCTGATTTTGCTTTTTTAGCAGGAGGAATAATAAAACCTGCTAATAATAAGGTAAAAACAATTCCTTCCAGTAATAATGACTTACTACAACCAAAAGGCTTCATTTCCGGTAGAATAATTCTCCCTTAATTTACGAAATTCCTGAAATTAACGCCTGATTTCCGGATTTATTCCTGAAGTACAGTTCCTGCAGATACCTATTTTGTCCCTTCCCGTCAAAATCCGGCTTCTGAATTCCCTGAAGGCGGGGCCGTTCCAGATAGCCCTGAATGAGCTCTGTTTAAGATCTCCCATCACAAATTCTGCATCCTTGTCAAAACAGCAGGGGATCACTTTCCCATCCCAGGTTATTACCGGATTGAACCACAGGCGCATGCACCTGTTTGGCAGTTTGCTTTTTATCCTGAATTCACCGTTTTCCTCTTTGTATCTGCTGAACTTTCCGGAAGCAGGCATCCATTTCGCTGACTCGCGGCTATTGATAACCTGCATTGATTTCAGCCTTAACAATGTACCTGTTTCCCTCGCGAGTTTCCTGACATCCGGAATCTGATGTTCATTTACCCTGTTTACCAGGAACTGGATTTCAAGCCTCAGGGGAGAGCCCTGCAATCGGATTGCTTCTGCAACATTTTTTATTCCCTCGGTCACTTTACAAAAATCTCCGTTCCTCCTGTATTCAGAGTATGTTTTTTGATCCATCCCGTCGAGTGAAACGACAAGCTTTTTCAATCCCGAACCTGCAAGCCTGGCGGCATTCCCGGCCGACAGGAAATGCCCGTTTGTCGAAACCACTGAATAAATCTTACCTGTCAATCCGGGAAAAGAAAAGAACCGTGGATGCAGCATGGGCTCTCCCTGGAAGTATAGATTGACGTTATAAAGATACGGGCCCAGTTCAGATATTACACTTTTGTACAATTCAACATCCATAAATCCGCGTTCCCGTTTCATCAGACCGGACCCCGAGGCACACTCAGGACAACGTGAGGTTACAGTGGTTGGTCAGTTCTGCTGAAACTGACAACGGCATCCCGGCAACTGACAGATTGCCGGTAACCGTTCCCGATAAAAACGAATAAGCTGCCCTGATAGCATTGACCGGACGAGGCATATAATTCTCTTAAATGTTGGTAAGATAAAAAAATAATTTAATGCCACGGTAGGGTAAAACCTGATATCTCTGGTCATACGATTGAAAAGAAAATAATAACGGACTGAATAGAAACTAAAAATTATTTAACTTAATGCTTTTATGCCATGAAAACTTTTAAAAATGTATCATTAATTGCTCTGCTCATCCTGTCAGCCTTTACAGCACAGACAATTTATTCTGCGCCGGCCCCCGACAGTAAAAAGAATGATCAGCAGACGCTGCTTACCTTACGGGGTAAAGTGGTCGATGCTGAATCGGGAGATCCCCTGATTTTTGCGTCAGTCGCTGTGAAGGAAACTAATGTTGCCACAGTCACGAATATCGACGGCGAGTTTGTTATAAAGATCGCTGAAACACAAACATCCAGGAACCTCGAAGTCACATACCTGGGCTACAAGAACCGTGTTGTTCCGCTAATTGAACTCAGAGGTGATGATTACAAGAATGTAATCTCAATGACTCAGGCTCCGATTCCCATCAAGGAAATTATAGTAAAGCCCCTCGATCCTGAGGCTATCGTAAGAAATGCCATTGGAAGGATAGGTAAAAACTATGTAAATGAACCTAATCTGATGACTGCATTTTACAGGGAGACAATCCGTAAGAACCGGACCTATGTCTCTATAGGCGAGGCTGTTGTCGAGATCTTCAAAGCCCCTTACAATAATGATATCCGTTTCGACGGCGCCAGGATCTACAAGGGCAGAAAAGGATCCGATGTGGAAAGAATGGATACTGTTCTTTTCAAGCTCCAGGGAGGACCGGTAAGTGTGTTGCAGCTCGACATTGCAAAGAACACCGAATCAGTACTCACAATGGATGCAATGAAATACTATGATTACTCGCTGACAGGTGTTGTTGAAATAGATGATAAACCCCATTACGTGATTGCATTCAGACAGAAACCATCTGTTGATGAACCATTATTCATGGGAAATCTCTATATTGAGGCCGACAGCTATGCAATTACCGAATCAGAGTTCGGCTTCAACCTTGAAGACAAGGAAGCCGTATCATCAATATTTATACGGAAAAAACCGCTTGGGATGCAGGTTACACCAGAGATTGCCACTTACAGAACCAGATATCGTGAACAGGATGGAAAATGGTATTTTGCTTACTCAAGAGCAGAAGTCAAATTCAAGGTTAACTGGAAGAAAAAACTCTTCAATACCTTCTATACAACCATGTCTGAAATAGCGGTTACTGACCGGACCAACGAAGAGGTAATTAAAATTGCAGGTAAAGATAAACTGAGGTATTCGGATATATTTACCGAACAGGTTGCAGCCTTTGCCGATCCTGAGTACTGGGGAGAATATAATGTTATCGAACCCGACCAGAGTATCGAATCAGCAATCCGCCGCCTGAGCAGGAAGCTTAAATTCAGCGACAGAAAAGCGGAATAAACAAAAGGTAAAAAATGACCGGGGATTATGAAATAATCGGGAGGATCAGAAAGGGTGATGTAGGACAGTTTGAGTCACTTTTCCGATCCTCCTATATATCCCTGGTACGATATGCAAAGACGCTGATAAGGGATCACGATACTGCTGAAGAAATTGTTCAGGATCTGTTTTTCAGGCTTTGGAGAGACAGGGAGGTTATTAAGATTGAAAGTTCTTTGAACGGATACCTTTACCGGGCAGTTCACAATCGCTGCCTGCATTTTATCGGCCATGCCAGGGTAGTTGAAAAATATACGCAGGAAATGGCAGCTGCCCCGCAGGAAACATCGGAAATTCCGATCGATATCCTTAATTACAGGGATCTGCAGGCTAAAATAGCAGGTATTCTCGAACGGCTTCCCGAACGTTGCGGTAAGATATTTTGTATGAGCAGGTTTGAAGGACTTAAATATTCTGAAATTGCCGAGAGACTCTCTGTCTCAGTTAAAACAGTGGAAGCCAATATGGGAAGAGCCCTCAGGGAATTCAGAAAAGCACTTGCAGAACAATGAAAGAGATGAAAAACATAGAAAAATACAGTGAAAAGGATTGGGAGGAACTTTCTTCCATCCTTTCAGATGAAAAAAAGGATAACGGGGATCTGCTCGGCCGGTTTATGGCTGATGACAGCCATAATACCATTAAATACTGGAAAGAGTTGAGAGAGATGAATAACGAAAAGGAAATAAATGTAGATAAAGCCTGGGACAAACTTTACTCGAGGCTGAATGAGAACGGATTAATAACCAAAACCCTTCCCATTGAGAGAAGCATTACGGCAAGGACGTGGTTCAGGATAGCCGCCATGGCTCTCATTCTTTTAAGTGTCGGGTCCGGACTGATCTACCTTGGGGATAAAGGTATTTTAAGCCGCAAGACCGTCGTTGCAACGACAATAAATCAGAAGAACCTTCAGGTTACACTTCCCGACGGGAGCAACATCAGCCTGAACCGAAATACCATATTGACCTACAGGCAGAATTTCGGAAAGCATGGCAGAAATGTTAAGCTTAACGGGGAAGCTTTTTTCGACATAGCTCCCGATGCGTCAAATCCTTTTATTGTTGATGCCGGAACAGCCAGGATAAGAGTTGTGGGCACTTCTTTCAATGTCATTACAAGTAATCCGGAATCGTCTGTTGAAGTTTACGTTGAAACTGGCAGGGTAATGGTTACCGACAATTCAGGGACGGCTGAACTCGAGCTTGATCCGGGCTTTATAGGTACTGTCGGTAACCTCCCGGCAGAAAAAAAGGTAAATAATAATCCAAATTATATGTCATGGAAATCAGGTGATCTTATCTATGACGGACAAACACTTGATGTTGTTTTCAGGGATCTTAAGAGGGTCTATAACATGGACATAATTGCAGATGATCCGCAAATCCTTGAGAATCCGTGGACCTCACCCATAAGTAATCAGCCGGAAGAAAAAATTATTCGGTTAATTTGTACTAGCTTTGGCCTTGGTTATACGAAAGACGGGAATGTTTACCATCTTTCAATAAAATAACTTTATCTTAAAAATGTTGCCGGTCAATGGCTTTATATCCAGATATATTTTTGCCATTGCATTGTTGATCATACTGATCCCGTCATGGGATGCAAAGTGCCAGGTAACCATTCTCGATTCTACATTTACCTTCAGGGCAGGAACAGTTAAAACAGGCAGTGCCCTGAATCTCATTACCCGCCAGACAGGCTACTATTTTACATATGACAGTCGTCTGGTAAATGCTGAAAAGAAAATTGAGATGACCTTCAGGAACCTTACCCTGCGGGCTATTCTCGACAGCATCTTCAAAGCCGACTCACTTGCTTATTCAGTGATCGATGAATTCATTATTATTTCAAGAGAGATACCTCCACCCCAGGCGCCTGCTATTGATTCAACAACTGTTGCGCCCCTGAAAGATATCTCAGGTATAGTTATCGACGGAGAGTCGTCTGAGCCATTGCCATATGCAACTATAGGCCTGAAAAATGCCGGAAAGGGAACAGTTTCCAACTCCAACGGGGAATTCGGATTTAAAATTTCTCCCGATAATTATAACGATACAATCACAGTCTCATACCTTGGGTATTTTGGAAGGGAGATCCCTGTGAGGCAATCTCTTGGAAATAATTTCAGAATTGCCATGAGGAGGGAGTTCATCTCCATTCCCGAAATCATTATAAGGAATCAGATCCCCCAGGAGATCATTTACAAGACCCTTGGGGCAATCGGGAAGAATTATGGCAGTACACCTTCATATCTTACTGCGTTTTACCGTGAGGGTGTTATGAAGAAAAGTGAGCTGCAATCATATTCCGAAGCCATCCTTGAGATTTATAAAAGCGCCTATACCGGAACGCTTCTCAACGATCAGATCAAGGTATTTAAAAGCCGGAAAATTGACAATGTTAATGTAAACGATTCACTTACCGTAAGGTTAAAAGCAGGATTGAGCACCTGCCTTCAGCTCGACGGGATAAAGAACAAATTTGACTTCATCGACAGGTTGAATATGCAGGACTATAGCTTCAGGCTCATCGATATAGTCTCTTATGATGAGGAATCGGCTTTTGAGATTGAATTCACCCAGAAAGAGGGAGCCGAAATCACAATGTTCAAAGGCTCGTTATTCATAAACACCACTGATTTTGCGATCCTGAATGCCGAGTTTGAGATCAATCCCGGATATCTTCAGAAGATGAAAGGGTCATTTATCTCAGATCCGTCGAAAGATTTTACAACCTGGCCTGTCTCTGTAAAATATTCGGTAAGTTACAGGAAATTAAATGACAGGTATTTCCTGAGTCATGTAAGGGGAGATCTCGGATTCTCATCAAAACGGAAAAAGAGGCTGTTCAACACCCAGTTCAGTGTCTTCTTCGAGATGGCTGTGACTGATGTAAAGCTTGAGAATGTTGTCAGGTTTGAAAGGGAGGAGCTTGCACCGATACACTCAGTCTTTTCCAGGACCATCACTAACTATGACCCGGTATTCTGGGAAAACCAGGATTTTCTAAAACCTGAGGATAACCTTCTGCAGGCTCTTAAAAACATGAAAGTAAGGCTTCAGGAATTCAAGGAATGACCTCTGATTACCGATGGATAAATTCTCTGTGGAACTCTGTGTAAATTCTCTGTGGAACTCTGTGTAAGTTCTTATATCAGTGCTTACTTATTAAAAGACATCTTAACTGTCCAGGACCTCTCCCCCAACCCCTCCCCCGGGGTGGGAGGGGCTTAAAAAGAAATACGTATTAAAAGACATATTAAATTAAAAAGAAATACGTATTAAAAGACGTATTAAACCTGGATTTAAATCTGCGAAATCAGCGGGAAATTTTTTGTTTTCCCGCAGATCGCGCAGATCTTCGCAGATCCTGCCTTCTGCGGTCCCTAATATTTGTCGATCAGCTTGTACAATTCCGTCAGGTCTGGAGTAAGAATGATCTCGGTCCTCCGGTTTTTCTGCTTTGCTTCGTTTGTGGTCCCCGGATCGATTGGAAGATATTCGCTCCTTCCTGAGGCAGTCAGCCTCGAAGGTTGAATTTTGCTGCCCTCAAGCAAAGTCCTTACAACAGTAGTTGCCCTCTTGACACTGAGGTCCCAGTTATCCCTGAGCTGACCCGAACCAGGCTTGTATGGGACTTTATCGGTATGTCCTTCGATTGTGATCTGTATATCAGGATTCTTTTCGAGCACGCCTGCCAGTTTTTTCAGCGCATTCCTGCCATTTGCGTCAATATCCCAGCTTGCAGTTTTAAATAAGAGTTTCTCATCCAGCGAAACATACACTTTCCCGTTTTTATTTGTAACAGTAAGTCCGTTGTTTTCAAATCCAAGCAGCGCCTCAGAAACCTTGGTCTTAAGATCTTCGGCTATTCTTTTCTGGTCATCAAGGATCTTTTCAAGTTCAGCCATACGTGCATTTTTCTTTTCCAGCTCAAGCGTAAGCTCATCAAGTGAGATCTTTTTAAGGTCCATCGACTGTTCAAGCTGCCGTAGTATATCTTCTTTCTGCTTAAGGTCGGCCTGTGCAGCCTGAAGCTCGGTGAGAAGCTTTTTTGTTTCGCTTACGTTTCCCTTTATGAGTTCTTCCTGGGCATTCTGAAGATTATTATTCCTTTCTGAGAGAACATTCAGTTCTTCAAGAGCCTTATCCCGGGCAATCTGTGCAAGAGAGAGCTCCTGCTTCAGCTTTCCGGATTCAGCTTCAAGGGAGGCGATCTTTATTTCAAGCTCCCGGTTTTTCCCCGAGAGCCCTAAATTTTCAGCTTTGAAATCGTCGCGCTCAATCAGGTTTTGCGTGTTGGTTTTCTGCAGGTCTCTGTATTTCTTAAAAGGAACACATGAAATTACGATTGCTGATAATACAACAATTACACAAAGGCTAAATGACTTATTCATACTCAGGAAAATAGGTTATTGA
>CAWKIC010000055.1:0-12447 GCA_963849615.1 uncultured Bacteroidales bacterium | reverse complement strand
AAGCAGGGCATTCTGAGCTTGGTCATTATTTTCTGACCGGAGGTATTAAGTTTCCCCTCTCTGCTAACTGGGTAATTTAACCATCGGCTTTTATAAAGTCATCCGACATGCTTTTTAAAGCTATTCAGCTCGATCTTACCTCCAGGATCTATTATAAAAATGATTACTGGGCCGGTCTGTCATGGAGGACAAACGATGCCCTATACTTCTGCTGGGAATTAATTACAACAGGTTTTATTTTGCTTACGCCTACGATTTCACATTGACTGATATCAGGAAACAAAGCTTCGGGTCGAATGAACTGACGCTCGCTGTAAAATTTGGAGCCGGCGCCAGGAGATATAGATGGTTAAATGCTTTTTAACAGGTCTCTATGAAAAGATTCAGCACCCTCGTGCTGCTGTTTTTATCCGGAACGATTGTTTATTCACAGATTGACAGTAATTCAACTTCTGTAAGGCTTATGTTTTACAATGTTGAGAATCTTTTTGATACCTACAACGATCCGGTAAAAAATGATGATGAATTCTTACCGGCAGGTGTGAGGCGATGGAATCAGACCAGGTATAAAAAGAAACTTAATTCTGTTTATAAGACCATAACAGCGGCAGGGGAATGGAGCCCTCCCGCTTTGGTAGGCCTTTGTGAAATAGAGAACAAAAAGGTGCTTGAAGATCTCGTTTTTGGAACCTACCTTTCAAATTACAGGTATGGGATCATCCATGAAGAGTCACCCGATGAACGGGGAATTGATGTAGCCCTTCTTTTCAGGCAGGATATTGTGCACTTACTTGAACACAGGTCATGGACGCCAGCTTCAGTTAAGAAAACTGATTTTAAGTCACGCAGTATTCTCTATGTCAAATGTGAAATCTTTAACGATACTCTTCACCTGATTATTAATCACTGGCCATCGAGAAGGGGAGGAGTTCTTGCGGGTGAATCGGTCAGGAATGACATAGCTGACATGGTCAGGGCAGCCGCCGATTCGTTGATGCTCAAGTCATCAGGGAAGTCAAAGATCATCATTATGGGCGACTTTAACTGTACTCCGGATGATCCGGTGATCAGAAAGCTGACCCTGTCTGGCGGATCACTTGCAAACCTTGCAGTTCCCGACAATTCAGCCATACCGGGGACCTATCGTTATCTGGGTACCTGGGAGCTGCTGGACCAGATCATTGTTTCAAAGCCGCTGTTAAACTCTCTGTCGGGATTATACACTGATCCTCACAAATTCAGAATTTATAAGCCTGATTTTCTGCTTAAAAATGACGGAAATTACCCGGGCCTTACTACTTTCCAGACATACAGGGGATACACTTATCAGGGTGGCTTCAGCGATCATCTGCCGGTCGTGCTTGACCTATTTGTCAGATGATTGTCTGAGGGCTTTCAGTCCAAGCTCCTGTCCTTTCTTAATCATAAGTTTTCGGGCAGCTTCATGTTCGTTTGGAATTATACCGTCAAGGATAGCTTCCCTTATGGCATTCTTTATGATGCCAACCTCTTTACCCGGCGCAATTCCGAACATTTCGATTATTTCATTCCCGTCGACCGGGGGCTGAAAATTTCTTACTTCATCTTTTTCCTCAATCTCCTTCAGCTTCATTCTTACAAGCCTGAAGTTTTCAAGGTGCCTGGTTTTTGTACCCTCATTCTTTGAAGTGATGTCAGCCTCGCAAAGCAGCATGAGATCATCAATGTCATCACCGGCTTCAAACAGCAACCGTCTTACTGCCGAGTCTGTCACAATTTCCTGGGATAAAGCGATGGGTCTGAGATGGAGTTCAACAATCTTCCTGACATATTTCATCCTGTCGTTTAAGGGCAGTTTAAGCTTTCTGAATATATCAGGTATCATTTTACCTCCAATATATTCATGCCCATGAAAAGTCCAGCCTGCTTCAGGATCATATTTCTTGGTGACTGGTTTGGCAATATCGTGCAGTAGCGCTGCCCATCTCAGCCAGATATTATCTGTCATTTTGCTGATGTTATCAAGCACTTTGACCGAATGAATGAAATTGTCCTTATGTGCCTTGCCATCTTTTTTGTCAATACCTTTCAAACTCTCAAGCTCAGGGAGAATAAATTTCAGTAACCCTGATTTTTCAAGAAGAATAAAACCGCGTGATGGATGTTCACACATTATTATCTTGTTAAGCTCCATAACTATCCGTTCGGGTGAGACAATAGCTATCCTTGCGGCATTAGCGGAAATCGAGCTGAATGTATTTTCCTCGATTGTGAAGTTAAGCTGTGAGGCAAACCTTATCGCCCTCATCATCCTGAGGGGATCATCAGAAAATGTTATGTCGGGGTCGGAAGGTGTCCTTATTATCTTTTTCCTGAGATCTTCCACTCCCCCGAAAGGATCTAAAAACTCGCCAAAAGTCTCCTTTTGAATGCTGACTGCCAGAGCATTAATTGTAAAGTCCCTTCTTTTCTGGTCATCTTCCAGAGTTCCCTCTTCAACAACCGGTTTTCTTGATTTCCTGTTATAAGACTCTTTCCGGGCCCCAACAAATTCAATTTCATAATCATTAAACCTGAACATTGCTGTTCCGAAATTCTTAAAGACACTTACTTTGATCCCCCGGCCCAGCTTCCTCGCAGCTTTTCGTGCAATTTCAATACCGCTTCCGATTACTACTATATCAATATCCTTTTCGGGATGGTCTCTTTTGAGCAGGCAATCCCGGATAAATCCTCCAATTACCCATGCCTTTACATTTTCTGAAGTGACAACCTCGGAAAGTTTTTCGAAAATACTGTCATTTAGACATTTACGCATAAACAGTTATAACCTTCGTTTTTTTTCATGACAAAGTTACAATTTATAAGTAATTTCAGGTACCCTCAGGTATTGATGGCTTCATAAGGCAGGATTACCACAATACATTGAACAATGAGCACTTTCGTGTGTTAACTTAAAAAAATTTTATATGCTGGAGCACCTGACAAAGGAAACTTTTCTAAGTAAGGTTTTCAATTATGAAGTCAATAAAGAATGGATATTTGAAGGAAAAAGGCCCTGTGTGATTGACTTTTATGCCGACTGGTGCGGTCCATGCAAAATAATTGCGCCCATCCTGGAAGAACTTGCCATGGATTTTGACGGTAAACTTGATATTTATAAAGTGAACACAGAAGAGGAACCTGAACTTGCAGCTGTTTTTGGAATCAGGAATATTCCGTCAATCCTGTTTGTACCTGTTGAAGGCAAGCCCCAGATGGCAGTAGGTGCCATACCTAAGGAGGTTTTTCTGCAGGCCTTCAGCGAAGTTCTCGGAGTAGCAAAATAGAATGTTAAAAAAATCAAATTGTTGATAAAAAAGTCGAAAATAATGTAACAATTGATAATATACTGCGTTTAATATAACAAAGGTTGTAACCGTTCGGTTACGTGAGTTTTTTTCATGGATTTAGGTTTAGGGTAGTAAAGTAGTGTCCCGCAGAATGAGAGTTCTGCGGGATATTTTTTATGCCAGGTCCTTAAATATGCTGTTTATCTCCTCCTCAGTCGACCTCAGCTTTTTCTGACATTGCCTTATAAGTTCCGAAGCCCGCTTTACTTCAACGGAGAGCCGGTCGACATCGAGCTCACCGCTCTCAATCTCTCTGAGGATCTTTTCGATCTCATTCACAGCCTGATTAAATGAAAATTCTTTTTTAGTCATTGTAAGTTTATTTTTATAATTTCTTCACCACCCTGCTGGCTACCTGTCCGTCGCTGAACAGTGTGCTTATCAGATCATCCTTCTTTACCTGGCTGCTTGATTTAATTATTTTGCCACGGAGGGATGTAATTGTGTAACCTCTTTTCAGAACATTCTCAGGGTCAAGAATTTTCAGCGAGTTCTCCAATGCATCAATTTTGGACTTTGTTCCTTTAAGCAGGTTTGCGGAAGAGGTTATGATTTTCTGATTTCTCACAATCAGGGCGGAATTATTATGCATCAGAAACGATCTTGAGGCGGTGTTGATTCTTGATATCTGATTTGCCGGAAAGAGACCCGCCCTTACAATATATTCCTTGCCAATATTTATCATCTCGATAATCATTCCGGAGAGCTCCTCTTTTATTTCCGAGATCATCATCCTGGCGACGGGAATCAGTCTGATCCTGCAACTTTCGATCCGCTGTCTGCTCAACTCAAATATCTCCTTCGAGCTTTTGATTATTTCAGCGCTCATTTCATTCAGATGACTCTCGGCATTACTCATGCATTCGATAAGGAAATCCGCGACGGCTGTCGGAGTTTTCAATGACCTGTGGGCAACAATATCAGTAACTGAAAGATCCTTCTCATGTCCTATGCCCGTCAAAACAGGTAATGGGAATTGGGTAACATAATAGGCTATGTTGTAATTATCAAACCAACTCAGATCGGTCTGTGATCCTCCTCCTCTGATAATCACCACGGTATCAAATAATTCTATCTTTGAAGCAACCCTTTCGAGTGCATTTATTACTCCTGGTTCAGTCTCGCTTCCCTGCATGGGTGTTTCGATGAGGGTAGTGTAAAATATATATCCTGAACTGTTGCCTTTAAGGTGGTTAAGAAAGTCAGTATATCCTGCAGCATTTTTTGAGGAGATAACAGCGATCCGCTGTGGAACAACAGGAAATTTAAGTTCCTTGTTCATTGTCAGGATACCATCCTCCTCGAGCCTTTTCAATATCTGCTGGCGCTTTAAGGCCATCTCCCCCAGGGTGAAGGTAGGGTCGATGTCGGACACAACAAGACTTAATCCGTAAATCTCATGATATTCAATTTTTACCCTTGCAAGTATTTTGATGCCTCCCCTGAGAGTCTCACCTGTGGCATTTTCGAAATATGATTTCAGAAACCGGTACCGGCTGCTCCATATCACGGCTTTTACACGCGCCCTGATGCTCCTCTCATCCTGGAGCTTTTCAACAAGCTCAAGATAACAGTGTCCCGAGTAGTTCTCCCTGATATCCGAGATTTCGGCTATTACCCAATACATACCGGGTAAAGCCATGTAAAGGGAGTCTTTAATGATAAGCTGTAATTCAGTCAGTGATAATTTCTCGTTCATATTCAGCTTCAGATCTTTATGACTTTATGAACATATTTTCCAACCGGTGTTGAGAGCCGGATAAAATAAATACCGCGGGCAATTTTTCCAAGACCATCGATTTGCAATGAACGGCTTATGTTGGACTTGTATTCTTTTTTAGTTATAAGTCTTCCCGATGAACTGAAGATCTCGATTGTGAGACTTCCAGGCGGTTGCCTGAAAGTTACCGTAAGGTTGTCTGAGAAAGGATTTGGACTTATTACTGATTCATTTAAGGGTTTTATTACAAGTTCTTCCTGCAACCTGGATATAAGTTTTACAAAATCCGGAATTCCATAACCGTATAAAGAATCAGGGGTAAGGTATCTGTCGCTCGCTTTCGGGATCGCGGACAGTATATCGAAGACAGTGGCTTGTGGGACCGCCTGCATTACGCATGCGCACATACCGCTGATCATCGGGCACGAGAAGGAGGTCCCGTTTGATCTGCCGGTAACTGATGTCTCTGTCTGAACAGGTACGCTGACTCCCTGGGCAACAACATCAGGCTTTATTCTACGGTCGTATGCCGGACCGGCGGATGAGAAGTCGGAAATGAAGTTAATGCTGTTGACGGCTCCGACAGCCAGGACGCTGTCGCCGTCCGAAGGGGCGATAATGTGCATCCAGTCGCTGGTTCTTTCATTGCCTGCACTGCAGACAACAAGTATTCCCTTCGAAACCGCGATATCAGCAGCCCTGGTTATAAATGTACTGTTCCCGTCCATATCCGAATACTTGTAATTAAGTTCCGGATCATCGAAGGTAAAATAGCCAAGAGATGATGAGATGATGTCGGCTCCCAGACTATCAGCCAGCTCAGCACCTGCAATCCAGTAATCTTCTTCTGCCGGAAATTCAGATTGAACATCCTCAGTTCTGAAAAGCAGGTAATCTGCACCCGGCGACATACCCGCAATTAACCCCGGCAATAGTCCTGACAGAACAGAAAGCACCGCCGTTCCGTGATTATGGTAATCATAAACAAAACTTTCGTTTCGTAACAAAATCATAGGTGCCCTTTATCCCGTTCCGCGCACGAAGTTCCCCGAGTGAAGAAATATTATCAGCATTAAGGAATCCCCCGTCAAGAACCGCAATGAGCACACCTGTCCCTGTGAAGCCTGAATCATGAACAGCATTCCCGTCAAGCATTGACAGAGGTCTGTCGTAAACCGGCGGACCATCGGCATAAGTCGAAAAAAATAATTTGTCTCAACCTTGCTCTTTAATCCGGGATTCTTTACCATTTTAACATCACTGACAAATGGCAGATTCAGCAGACCATTAATATCTGAGGAATTCACAGTTTTAAAGAGGGCAGTATTCATCCATCTTGATGTGCAGTGTAATCTGAAACCCAGCAATGTAATCTGGTCAAGGTAATCTTTATTGACAGGTATATCCCTGAAGTCGGGGAGATGTGACCCTGATTTTTGTCTTCGTTCGACAGCTCTCACAGAGAACAGGTCTGACAAAGTGAATTCATTGGTATTCAACTGTCCCTTGTCTCTGAAGAAGACCCTGTAGAAATAATTGTAAGTTGCTTCCTGACCTGTTGCAGGATAAAATGACAGGAGAAGAAAAACTGCTGATGCCCTGAATATTTTTCCTGATATGCCGGGGTATGAACTTAAGATCACCATTTTTTTCCGGTTTTTTCAGGATCAGGGATCGTTACTCCTTTTTTTTCAAGTGAATCAATGTAGTCTGATTGATAAATATCAATATCCGGATTTTTTGCTTTGCCTGCAGAGTACTCGATCCTGAACCTCTGACTGCCATTTTTAGTTGTATATGAGCCACACTCCATCTCTTAAGTCATTCTTGTACCGGCCCAGAACTTCAGGTTTACCGCCTGCGAAAAAAGCTTCAAATTTCCCGTTCAGTTTCCCATTGATGTAGCTTGTTCTGAAGTTTACGGATCCGTCAGGATGATATTTTATCCACTCTCCGTCCTTAATATCATTTCTGAAGTTAATTACTTCTGCAATAGTGCTGTCAGGAAAAAACTTTCGCGAAAGCCCGTTTCTTTTATTGTTCAGATATTCTTCATCTCCGATAGGGACACCACTGGTTAAAACCGAAAAAAATTGCCAGGTACCTTCTTTAACTGATTTATGTATTTTCCTTTTGAGGCTACATTTCCGTTCTGATAATAAAGGGTGGCAAGAGCTTCGGAGCCGCTCTCATTAAAAACCAGAAGTGATTTGATTGTCCGGTCCTCGTAATACCTTCTGAATTCTCCCACAGGCTTGTCATTTCTGAAAAAACCATCATACATAACATTCCCGTCAGGATACTTCTTTATCCAGTGTCCCTGCTTCAGTCCTGACTTATCTGTCTGGTTAAGAGTACTTCCCTGCTGTGGAAATGACTGGCTTTGAAGAAGAGAAAAGAGAAGTATGATGATAATCCTTAAATTCATAAGACAGAGCTGCAAATTTCTGATAAAAGTACAAAATTATGATTTATAACCTGTAATTCAGTCCCGGCTGAAATGATCCAGTAACGCCGCTAATCATAATTTGTTTCAATCAGCGAAAATCAGAGTGATCTGAGGGAATTTTTAGTTTCCCGCAGATTTCGCGACCTGCCCTGCCGCCTGCCTGCCGGTAGGCAGGGTAGCAGGTTACGCAGATTAGCTCAGTAGACCAGTAGACCAGTAGACCAGCAGACCAGCAGACCGAGCAGAGCCAGCAGACCAGCAAGACCAGCAGACCAGCAGGCATGCATGAATAAAAAAAGAGGATGATATGATCAACCTCCTTTACTCTATCCTTAAGCTCTTTTATTTCACTTCTTCAAAATCAACATCAGTTACTTCGTCACTACCCGACCCCGGCTGTGTTTTGCCTTCTCCCGGCTGTTCAGGTCCTGGCTGTGGGGATGCCTGACCCAATTCTGGGCTGTTTTGTACATTTCTTCCGAAGCGGCCTGCCAAACAGCAGTAAGCTCAGCGATGGCTTTATCAACGGCAGCAAGATCCTGGCTTTATGGGCATCCTTGAGTTTGGTGAGAGCCTGTTCAATCGGTCCTTTCTTATCTGCAGGAAGTTTGTCGCCAAATTCCTTCAGCTGTTTTTCGGTCTGGAAAATCAGAGCTGTCGGCAGCATTCATCTTGTCAACCCGTTCCGTTGCTTCTTTATCGCGTGCTTCATTTTCCTTGGCTTCGCGTTTCATCTTTTCGATTTCATCGCTTGTAAGTCCTGATGATGCTTCAATACGGATGCTCTGCTGCTTTCCGGTTCCTTTATCCTTTGCCGATACATGGAGAATACCGTTGGCATCGATATCGAAACTTACTTCAATCTGGGGAATACCCCTCTGGTGCAGGCGGAATGCCATCAAGATGGAAACGGCCGATGGTTTTGTTATCGGCTGCCATAGGACGTTCGCCCTGCAGCACATGGATCTCCACCGAAGGCTGATTATCCGAAGCCGTTGTGAAAGTTTCCGATTTCTTGGTAGGGATGGTCGTATTGGATTCGATCAACCTGGTAGCAACACCGCCCATGGTTTCAATACCCAGTGAAAGCGGTGTAACATCAAGCAGAAGAATATCCTTTACTTCACCGGTAAGCACACCACCCTGAATGGCAGCACCAACAGCAACCACTTCATCGGGATTAACACCCTTTGAAGGTCTTGCGGCCGAAGAATTTCTCAACAACATCCTGAATTACCGGAATACGGGTTGAACCACCTACCAGAATAACTTCACTGATATCAGATGCTTTCAATCCGGCATCTTTCAATGCTTTACGGCAGGGTTCAACAGTTGCCTGAACCAAGTGTGTCAATCAGACTTTCAAATTTGGCACGGGTAAGTGTTTTAACAAGATGCTTGGGAATACCGTCAACCGGCATAATATAAGGCAGGTTGATTTCAGTTTGCGATGAACTGGAAAGTTCGATCTTTGCTTTTTCTGCAGCTTCCTTCAGTCGCTGCAGAGCCATCGGATCTTGTCTTCAGGTCAATTCCTTCGTCTTTTTTGAATTCCTCTGCCAGCCAGTCAATGATACACTGGTCAAAATCATCACCACCAAGATGGGTATCTCCATTGGTTGATTTTACTTCAAATACGCCATCGCCCAGTTCAAGGATCTGAAATATCAAATGTACCACCACCCAGGTCATACACGGCAATTTTCATATCCTGATGCTTTTTTGTCAAGGCCATAAGCCAGCGAAGCTGCGGTAGGTTCATTGATAATTCTTCTTACTTTAAGACCTGCAATTTCACCGGCTTCTTTGGTAGCCTGGCGCTGTGAATCGCTGAAATAGGCCGGAACCGTAATAACAGCCTCGGTAACTTCATGACCAAGGTAATCTTCGGCAGTTTTTTTCATCTTCTGAAGGATCATGGCAGAAATCTCCTGTGGTGTATATTTGCGGTCATCAATCTTTACGCGTGGTGTATTGTTGTCACCCTTGACTACTTTATAGGATACCCGTTTAATTTCGTTTACCTTGTCAAAGGTTTCTCCCATGAAACGTTTGATGGAATAAACAGTTTTTTTGGGATTGGTGATAGCCTGACGTTTGGCCGGATCACCAACTTTGCGTTCACCATTATCCAAAAATGCCACCATCGAAGGAGTTGTACGTTTACCTTCGCTGTTGGGAATTACAACCGGTTCATTACCCTCCATTACTGCAACGCATGAATTGGTTGTCCCCAGATCAATTCCGATTATTTTGCTCATTCTATTCTTATTTTAGTGAATATTCATTTTTCTGACAGATTAATAATCAAGGATTATGCCATTTGAAGTAAATAACTGCCTTTTAAGGCAATATATGGCATCGCACCTGTCTGTATGACAAAACGACAGTTCTCCTTTTACACCTGTCATATTCCATAGCCTGCAAATCAAAAAGAAATTTTATACAAAGTGATTAATCCAGTGTTTATATTAACTTTTGCATCACTTTAAACTAAATTCTGTTATGTCAGTTGCATCGAAAAGCCAAAAAGAATTACCACCCATGTTTTGCAGGAAATGAAATTGAGGGGTGAAAAAATCTCCATGCTGACAGCTTATGACTATTCAATGGCCAAGATCATTGATCGAGCCGGAATTGATGTGATCCTTGTAGGTGATTCAGCTTCCAATGTCATGGCCGGCCATGAAACAACATTCCCAATCACGCTGGATGAGATGATCTATCATGCTGCATCAGTGGTAAGGGCAGTAGAAAGGGCACTTGTCATTGTAGATATGCCTTTTGGATCATACCAGGGAAATTCAAAGGAAGCCCTCAATTCGGCCATCCGCATTATGAAAGAAACAGGTGCCTGTGCAGTCAAACTTGAAGGTGGCCAGCGAAATCGAATCCATTGCACGAATCCTGTCCGCCGGCATCCCGGTTATGGGACATCTGGGACTCACACCCCAGTCGATTCATAAATTCGGAACCTTTGTGGTAAGGGCAAGGGACGATGAGGAAGCAAGGAAACTGGTTGAAGATGCCCATCTTCTGGAGAAGACAGGATGTTTTGCGCTGGTACTTGAAAAAATCCCGGCAAGGCTGGCAGCAGAGGTTCAGGAACGTTAAAATCCCGATCATCGGCATTGGCGCCGGACGTAAGACGACGGACAGGTGCTGGTACTGCATGATATGCTGGGCATTACCCAGGATTTTTCCCCCCGTTTTCTGAGACGTTACCATAATCTTTATGCAGAGATCAAAGGGGCTGTTCAGACATATATCAGTGATGTCCAGGAGCCAGTCGTTTCCAAATGAGAAAGAACAATATTAGCACTGCAGAGAATGGTTGAAATACTTTACGAGGATAACCATCTGATTGCAGTCTTTAAGAAATCTTCCGACCTGGCTCAGAGTGACAGGACGGGGGATCTGGCCCTTGACTCAGAAATAAAAAAAGCTACCTGGCTAAGAAATACAATAAACCGGGAGATGTTTTTCTGGGGGTTGTCCACAGGCTTGACCGTCCGGTTAGCGGGGTTACTCTTTTTGCCCGGACCTCAAAAGCGCTTGCACGCCTTAATGAAATTTTCAGAACCAGGGAAGTTAAAAAGATTTACCTGGCAATTGTCAGGGAAAGACCACCCTCAGATGAAGCAGTCCTGACACATTTCCTAAAAAAAAATGAGACGCAGAATAAGACCTATGTCTATGATACTGAGGTAAAAGGCTCGAAGGCAGCATCTTTGACATACAAGCTGGCAGGGAGGTCAGAGCGTTTTTTCCTTCTTGAAATTGAGCTCCATTCAGGGCGTCATCATCAGATACGTGCACAACTGGCTAAAATAGGATGTCCCATAAAAGGGGACCTTAAATATGGATTCCCAAGGTCAAATGAGGACGGTAGTATAAGCCTGTTTGCACGAAGACTCGAATTCATTCATCCGGTAAAGAAGGAAAAGATCACGATTAATGCCCATTTCCCTGAAGGGGATGTATGGCATCTGTTCAAAGATGCAGAAGTATAAATAAAATGAGGAGGAGTTCCCGGTCTCATTTTGGGTTTTTCATGAAAGTAAACATGAAATACTGTTACATAAGGTTTCTGATCAGGTAATAGGCCATAAAGAATTACCAGTTAAAATCAAGTTAATTAGAGTTAAGGAAAAGTTAAAACCTGAACATGTAAGTGGTTAAATCAGTTAATTTTGCATCATGAGCAAAAACAAGTTCATAAGTACTGATTTTCATGATGCTTTTGTCTCTTACCGGGATAATATGGGTGCAGATTGTGTGGATAAGTAATGCAGTAAGCATCCTTAATGAAAATTTCAACAGGGCGGTCATTGCCAGTCTGAACGATGCTGCAAATACTATTGAGTCGAACAGGAGGATGAGTTTCTTCAATGATTTCATGTTTGATGACCCATCTATACCCGAATCATCATCAGGCGATATAACAAGTTACCTGAGTATCAGGAAGCTATTCTTCAACGGATGGGAAAAATTATAGTTACAGTGTTACCAGCCAGTCAGTTACAGGCTCCATAGATTCTTCCGGAAATGTGAAGTTCAATCCACCGGTCGTATCACATAACGATACTACTTTTTGCCGATTCAGGTACCTATATAATTACTTCACCGGAAAAACCCGGAGAACTTAATGTCGTAAGGGAAAATGAGGGAATAAATACTGTTCCGACCTCTGTAAATATCAACAGGCAGGAGTTCCTTGACTGGGTAAAAAGAAGAGCCTACGAATTCCGTAACATGAGCGACCAGATGATCTCTGAAGTCTACCAGTGGGAAAAGACAATGCAGGTAGATAAGAATGAAATTGCTTTTGCCCTCCGGAATTCATTCCACTTTTCAAGGATTGAAACACCCTTCGAGTTTGCAGTAATTAAAAACGGGGTGGTGGA
>CAWKIC010000054.1:0-8401 GCA_963849615.1 uncultured Bacteroidales bacterium | reverse complement strand
GCAGGGGAGTAATTGATATCGGAGATATAATCTATTTTCAGGAGTGGTAGTAATTTTCAATGAGGCCACCAGGCTTAGTTTGATTTCGAGTAAATGGAAGAAAAAAAGTTAAACCTGATACCGGAGGGATAAAGAACTTAAAGGGCAAAGCTGGAGCCACTTTCTGATAATGATTGGGATAGTAGTCGCAGTACAGTCCTTGGTTCATTCCTAACGGATAAGAGCTTGATATTACCGAAGATCACAGGTACACTATTTCGAGGCCCGACCCGTAACGTCCTGTCCGGCCTCAAAAACGACGTGTATATACAGGTCTATCTCGACGGTGAGATGGACAATGCCTTTTAAACGACTAAAACGCTCAGTGAGTGATATGCTCGATGAATTCAGGTTGCTTCAGGGCAAAGAGACTCTGATTATGAATTCATAAATCCCTCTGCAGCGAAAGAGTCAGCTGAAAACGTAATAATCAATACAAATTGCTTATCGCCAAAGGACTTAATCCTGTCGATATAAGGCAGGTGATCATGAAGGTGGCACCAGCAGAAAATCATTTTTCCGGGAATGATAGTAAACTATAACGGAATAGAAGTTCCGGTAAATTTTCTTAAAAACAATCACTCCGTTATCTGCTGGAGCAAAATCTGCTTCATTCCGATGAAGGACTTGAATATGAGATGATCCAGACTATTTCAACTCTATGCTCCGATACGATTTACAAAGTTGCATTTCTTGAAGGCCAGGATGAAATACCGGAAATTGAAGTTGCTGATATTACCTTTAATCTTGCAAAATTCTTTACAATCGACAGGGGAACAATTGCCGGTAATCCCGGCATTCTTGATAACTATGCTGCAGTTGTAGTCGCCGGACCTGAAAAGGAGTTCACTGAAATCGATAAATTTGTTCTGGACCAGTACATTATGAATGGCGGCAAAGTTGTGTGGCTGATTGAGGAGGTAAATGTCAGTTCTGACAGCCTTGTTAACGGCGAGACCGCAGCGCTTTACCGGCCGCTTAACATCGAGGACCAGCTGTTCAGGTACGGGGCAAGGATCAATCCCGTTGTGGTACAGGATCTTGAATGCATTATGATAAGGCTTACCCTGATGAGCGGCGGAACACGTCAGCAGGTAGTATCCGCGCCCTGGTTCTATTATCCTAAACTGGCTCCCGCCCCGGGTCATCCTGTGACACGAAACCTGAATAAAGTAAGAGGTGAATTCATAAACTATATTGACACTGTTGGGCTCGACAGGAGCATAAAAAAGAAGGTGCTTCTCTCAACCTCTGCCCATTCCCGGATTTTAACACCGCCGTTTATGATCAGCCTGAAAGAGGCAGAATTACCGCTCGCTGAGAACGAATTCAATAAGTCAAATCTTCCCGTTGCCGTTCTGCTCGAAGGAAAATTTCAGTCTGCTTTCAGGAACAGAATGATAACGGAAATTACAGATAAAGGATTCCTGCCAAAGAATGAAAGCACTGAAACAAAAATGATTGTCATTGCCGATGGTGACATAATCAGGAATGAGGTGCGCAGAACCGGCACTGTCGAAACTCCTGTTACCCTCGGACAGGATATTTATACAGGAGAGATGTATGGCAACAGGGATTTCATTGTCAATTGCCTGAATTACCTTGTGGATGATAATGGAATAATGGAACTAAGGTCAAGAGAACTGAAACTCAGGCTGCTCGACACTTCACGTATTAAAAATGAACGTTTTATGTGGCAGATAATAAATATAGCCTGTCCGGTAATTTTAGTCGTGCTTGCAGGGATAATCTATGAGTTTTTCAGGAAAAGGAAGTATACAAAGGTTTAACATGACAAAGAGAGCTATCGGAAGTTTAGTTTTTTTCATTGCCCTATTATTCCTGATCATTTATCTGCTTAAAGGCCGATCTCCATTCGGGGGAGGGAACAGTTCTTTTCCGTTGATCCTGCCAGGGAGATCACAAGGATTGAGTTCACTGCCGATACCCAAAAGCTCTTCCTCGAAAAAAAGGATGAATTCTGGCTTGTCAATGGAAGGTTTGAAACCAGGAAAAGCAGTATTTTATTCATTCTAAAGATCCTTGCCGATTTGGAAATAAAATCACCGGTTACTCCCGATTTGTTTAAAAATGAAATAGTTAATAAGAATATTGTCCCGGTAAAAGTAAGGGTTTTTCAGGGCAGGAAACTCTTAAAGTCATTTCTGGTCTATAAAACAAAATCGAATTCGTTTGGTAATATTATGAAGCTAAAGGAGGGTTCCAAACCATTCATAGTTTATGTTCCCGGAAATGAAGTCGAAATTGGCCCGGCGTTTAACCTGAATGAGCTTTTCTGGAAGCCCTTCACCCTTTTCGAACTTCTTCCTTCTGAAATTTCATCTGTAACAGTTGAGAACTTACGGGAGCCCGTATCATCATTTGAAATAAGGAGCGTGGGAAAGTTCCACCTGTCCGATCTGAAAAACGATCTTACAGGCTGGGATACCTCAAGGGTTGTGAGGTTTATCTCTTATTTTACGCACATTCAGTTCGAAACGTGGGCTCTTGATATCCCTCCGGAAGGAAAAAGACCATAAAATAAGGGCAGCCGCTTTACCGGTTAACAGTTGTAAGACGAAATGGAGAAAAGTATTGTTTTGAATTTATGGGAGCGGGTAGTTGGAGAGAGGTGCGGATAAAAACGACCGCAGTGACAGATTGTGGGCAAAAACTGGTTGATGAGATGAGGTTTTTGTAATAAGATATATTGATATTGATCCGATACTCAAAAAGAAATCTTATTTCTTCCCCGAATAATATTTTGTTTGAGGTTAATAGTTTTTTTTGTAATATTGATGATTCTGAATTGAGTATAAAAAATGCTTCAATTCATTTACTTGAAGTTAATTAAGTAAACTTTGAAATCCGTAAACAACCTTAAACTCCATATAAAATGAAATTTGTTGTATCCAGCACAGAGCTTCTTGGTCATCTGCAGGCAATTAGCAGGGTAATCAGCTCGAAAAACACACTCCCGATCCTTGATAATTTCCTTTTTAACCTGGCAGGAAACGATCTGGAAATAACTGCATCCGACCTTGAATCGACCCTTATTACCAGGATGAAGCTTGAAAACGCAAGTGATGACGGGACTGTCGCACTGCCTGCACGGATCCTGCTCGATACACTAAAAGAGTTCCCGGTTCAGCCGCTTGCTTTCGATATAAATCCCGATACTCTGGCTGTTGTTATCACTTCAGAAAACGGAAAATTTAATGTCGTGGGCCAGAACGGAATAGACTTCCCGGCATTACCCGCAATAAAAAAGGATAAGAAGTTCTCATTCCCGATAAATGCAGACGTGTTGCTTGCGGGTATAAGCAGGACTCTTTTTGCCACTGCCGATGATGAGTTGAGACCTGTAATGGGCGGCATATTCGTCGAAGCATCAACCGACAAGATAACATTCGTTGCATCCGATGCCCACAAGCTTGTAAGATATCAGAGAACTGATGCTCATGCTGACGACAATGCATCTTTCATACTGCCCAAGAAACCTGCCTCGCTTCTGAGAAATATCCTTCCGAGGGAAGAAGGACAGGTCACGGTTGAATTCGACGACAAAAACGCGTTTTTCAATCTAAACGATTATAAGGTGGTTTGCCGTCTTGTTGAAGGGAACTATCCGAATTATAATTCTGTAATACCAAAGAACAATCCGCGCAAAGTTACTATCGACAGAGTCGAATTTTATAATACGCTCCGACGTGTTTCCGTCTTCTCCAATCAGGCAAGCAATCTTGTCAAGATACAGCTTAAAGGAACCAGGTACGGTCTCGGCACAGGATATCGACTTTTCAATTTCTGCATATGAAAAGATAAAATGCCTGTACGAAGGTGATGATATGGAAATAGGATTTAAATCGGTATTCCTCCTTGAGATCCTTGCAAACATAGCATCACAGGATGTAATGATCGAACTTGCAGACCCAACCAGGGCTGGATTGTTTCTTCCGGCGGAAACTGAAAATGAAGCTGAAGACCTGCTGATGCTTCTTATGCCCATGATGATAAACGCCTGATAATTGGAACTTAACCTCCGACGACCCATAGCTTTTTTTGATCTCGAAACAACAGGATTTAATGTTTCGACCGACCGGATTGTAGAGATTTCGGTGCTTAAAATCAATCCCGATGGGAAAGAGGATTGGATGAGCACAAGGATAAATCCTGAAATGCCGATCCCTCCAAAAGCAACAGCAATTCATGGAATTTCAGATTCTGATGTTACCGGTGCGCCTGTCTTTAAGGAGATTGCCAAAAACCTCACCATGTTTCTCGAAGGTTGCGATCTTGCCGGTTATAATGCCATCAAATTTGATCTGCCTGTCCTGGCAGAGGAATTTCTGAGGGCAGAAATCGACTTCAACTTCAGAAAGAGGAAATATGTGGATGTTCAGGTGATCTACCATAAGAAAGAACAGAGGACACTTTCAGCTGCTTACCAGTTCTATTGCAGGAAAGACCTTTCTGACGCGCATAGCTCAATGGCTGACACAACAGCAACGTTCGAGGTTTTGAAAGCCCAGCTTGACAGGTACAGTGATCTCCAGAATGATGTTGAGAAGCTTGCCGAATTCAGCTCCTTCAATAATATTGTTGACTTTGCCGGAAGAATAATACTTAATGATAAAGGAGTCGAGATTTTTAATTTTGGCAAGCATAAAGGAAAACCGGTTGAAGCCGTTTTTAAGGAGGAACCTTCATATTACTCCTGGATGATGAATGGCGATTTTCCCCTGTACACCAAAAAGGTTCTCACTGAGATAAAGTTAAGGGCATTCGGAAAAGGGTAATCTGATGAAGATCATCTGTATAGGATTGAATTACAGGAAACATGCGCTTGAGATGGGTTGGAAGCTGCCTGAAGAACCTGTTGTATTTCTTAAGCCTGATTCCGCATTGCTTAAAAACAATAAGCCATTTTTTCTGCCTGACTTTTCATCCGTGATACATTATGAAGTCGAGGTGGTGGTAAAGATCTCCCGCCTGGGCAAAGGTATAGCCAGGGAATTTGCATCGCGATATTACGATGAGGTAACTGCCGGCATCGACATTACGGCACGTGACCTGCAGGCCAGGCTTTCCAAGCAGGGACTTCCCTGGGAATTGTCAAAAGGTTTCGATGGTGCAGCGCCAATCGGAAAATTTGTGACTGTCGATTCCATAGGAGATCCGGAAAATCTCGATTTCAGGCTCGAGATAAATGACCGGATTGTTCAGAAGAGCAACACGTCCGATATGATCTTCGGCATCAATGAGATCGTATCGTATGTTTCCCGTTTCTTCACTCTGAAAACAGGTGACCTTATATTTACAGGCACCCCTTCGGGTGTTGGTCCCCTGAAAAGGAATGACAATCTTGTGGCTTACCTGGGTGATAAGCAGGTACTTGATTTTGTGATCAGGTAGGATATTTTATCTGATCGTATCTCACTCATCCCCTGACAGGTGGATGTCAACCCAGTCTCTCCCCAAGCCTCATCTAAGCTCCTTCAGAGCTTCCACCACCTAGCAAGATGAACTGTCATCCCTCTATCCCGCGGCAGCGGGATGAGCGTCTCCAGGATAGATGAATACGACCGGATTATCATCACCGGGAGCGGTTCTATTATTTTAGTCGATACAATTACCCGGGACATAACAACCTCTGAGCAGCCATATTTCCCCTACAACTTTCTTTATTATCGTGATTATTAAATACCTTTAATCGTTGCATTCTACCAGGGTTGAATTTCCAAAAATCTCGTGCTATGAATCCAAAGTCATTCTCAAGACTTTATGCTCATATTGTGTTTTCCCCAAAGGCAAGAAAATCTTTGTTAACAGATTCAATCTGTGAAAATATCCATAGCTATATCTATGACATTATCGTAGGGAAAAAATGTCACCCTGTCGCCATAAATGGACCAAAGGATCATATCCACATCCTCATTAATTATCCCCCTACTCTGAATATTTCTGATCAGAAACGTGACATAAAGCGTAGCTCTTCCACATCCATTATGAGACCAGAATATCCTTCATTAAGTTTGGGTGGCAGGAAGGATTCGGTGCATTTAGCGTGGGGTACAGGGAGCTTGATATTGTTCAAACCTATATTTTGAACCAGAATGAACATCATAAAAGTAATAATTTTAAGGATGACTATTTCCGGAATCCGGAGGTGAGGGAATTCAATTCAAGAAGGATTATGTGTTTGAATTTTATGAGGGTGAGGAATAAATTTTTGAAAATGGAACCGCTCCGCGGTTTAAATTTATGACTTGGACTATTTTGCTATAATGATGCAACCATTCCGTGGTTCTGTTTTGTTATCTAGTTTTGTTATCTAGTTTTATTCTCAAAATAATGGAACTGAAGGTGAAATTGCCGGGCTGAATAAACTTAAAGGAGCATTTTAGGTGAAGAGGCCAACGAGGATCAGATCAAAAAGAAATACGTCTTATAAGACATATTATTTTTTAAAAATAATACGTCTTATAAGACATATTATTTTTTCAATAAATTATACAAACATGCAATGTAATCAACTCTGGGGATCTCTGTGAATCCTCTGTTTACCTCAGGGTAAGTTCTTAATTTTATTTAAGGTACACTGAGTTTCCGAAGCCGCTTATCCGAAATCGCAAAACCCCAGTGGACTCAATTAATTATCGTTAAGGTGTCAGCTCTGCGAACGTGCAGCCATTTGCGTGCTTTGCGTTACAAGGATCGGGAGCTTGAAAGATTTTGAAAATTAATTTCTTTTAACGCAAGGTCTCGTCAATCATTCTGACAATTTTACTATATTAACAAGTTAATTCAGACCAACACACAACCTAAATAATCCTACCTATGAAAGAAAAGAACAGGGTAACAAGAAGAAGTTTCATCCAAGTCAGCCGGAGCAGCGGCACTTCTGTCGATGCCAACGATCATTCCCGCCAGTGCATCCGGTGCAAACGACAAAGTCCGAGTCGCTGTCCTGGCGTCAACGGCCGGGGACCTCCATATTGAGGGATTCATGAACCTTCCTGATGTGGAAGTTGCATGTCTTTGCGACCCCGACCTGGTAGTGCTTGCCAAACGCGCACAGGAGTTCGAAAAGAAATACAGCAAAAAGGTAATTCAGCAGCAGGACCTGAGAAAAGTATTTGAAGACAAATCGATAGATGCCGTAAGTATTGCAACTCCTAACCACTGGCATGCACTTGCAACCATCTGGGCATGCCAGGCAGGTAAGGATGTTTATGTCGAAAAACCGAGCTAGCATCAATCTGGTGGAAGGCCGGAGGATGATCGAGGCAGCTGCAAAATACAACAGGATCGTACAGCACGGGGTCCAGCTCAGGAGTTCCGTTGCAGTGCAGGAAGCCATTAAACATCTGCGTGACGGCCTCATAGGAAATGTTTATATGGCAAGGGGACTTGTTTTCAGATGGAGGGACGATATTGGCGACAAAGGGACTGAGCCTGTTCCTGAAGGACTTGACTATGACCTCTGGACCGGCCCGGCAGCTAAACAGCCTTTCTCACGTAACATTGTACACTATAACTGGCACTGGACCTGGAATTACGGCTGCGGCGACGTTGGCAACCAGGGAGTTCATGAGACTGACCTTTGCATGTGGGGTCTGAATGTCGGCCTTCCTGAACAGATAACCGCTGCCGGAGGAAAATTCCTTTTCAACGATGCCAAGATCACACCCGAACTACTTTGTTCCACATATTATTATCCCAAAGAGAAAAAGATAATCGAGTTTGAGGTGCGCCCGTGGATCACAAACGAAGAAAATGGAGTGGGAGTGGGGAATATCTTCTACGGAAGCGAAGGTTATCTGGTAGTAAACGGATATGATACATATGAATCATTTCTGGGGAAAGATAAAAAACCGGGCCCGAAACGCAAGGAGGGCAGCAAGTAATTTCCTGAATTTCATAAAGGCTGCTCCGTGCTCATGATAAATCAATTCTTAATGCTCCGGTTGAAACTGCCCATCTCTCTTCAGGGCTGGCACACCTGGGAAATATTGCTTATCGTACAGGACGTACCCTGAATTTTGATCCAGTAAAGAGAAATTTATCAACGACGACGAAGCAAATGCATTGCTGACCCGTCCACCGAGGCCACCATATGCGGTGCCTGATAAAGTTTAATATCGGCTTGTGCAACAACTTTGATGAATCTTCGAAATTATAAGAACTTACACAGAGTTCCACGGAGAAGTCACAGAGGTCCACAGAGTTAGTACCATAATATACTCCTTATCCCTCTGCGGAACTCAGTGATACCCCTGCCTGCCGGCAGGCAGGTCTGTGGAACTCCGTGTAAGTTCTTAATTTCCTTCAGCAGGTAAAGCGTTCAAAGGATTTAATT
>CAWKIC010000053.1:0-4246 GCA_963849615.1 uncultured Bacteroidales bacterium | reverse complement strand
TTCTTTCGAGGAATTTCCAGCGCCCACGCAAAAGAACCAGGAGTTCTTAATATCATTTTTGCGTATTAAGATCATTGTTGCCAATTTGCCTGAAAATGTACGGGATAGGGAAAGATCTCATTTACAGATCTTTCATATATGTCGTATTCCTCACCAAAAATCTTTCTGAGAACAATGGTTTCCCCGTGAATAGACAGCTTAAATCCCAGGTATAATACCAGGGAAATAGAAAGTATTAATCCTGAATGGAAGATCAGTGCCAGAGAAGGGATGACAAAAACTATAATGGAGGAATATATTGGATTCCGGCATAGTGCAAAAGGTCCCCCGGTTATCAGAAATCCAGGCTTAAAGTTTTTTAAGAAGTATATCGCTGAATAAATCCAGAATATCGAACCCAGACCTAACCATATTATCCCAGGTACTTAACCATAGCAAGATCCAAAAATCCCATATTGAAAAATTCAGGATATCTGAACATCACTATTAACGAGAGGAATACATAAGGCAGACATAATAGCGCCAGTTTAGGCCCGCATCCGAAAAGCGTCATGGATTTTTGCATTGTTAACTTCTTATTATTTGAATTACCAGTCCCTGCCTGGTTTGATCCCCTGTGCTTTCCCCAAGGGCAGGTTTGCGCGGCTGAAAATTAACAAAAAATCTTCTTTTATTTATCCTATTCAATTAAGACAATTCTGTGGTTCAGGTCATCTTATTTAAAACTTCCAAAAACCTCCGGAAAATGACAGTTCAACCGGGCAGGCACGTTACCTTTTCAATTTAATTCATAATTTTAACAACGGGTTGCTAATATCTTCATTTATGAGGCTATTTCTTTTTAACCACGGATGAAGATGGCAGAGACGGCAGAGAATTAATTTAAAACTGATTAAAATGATAAAGAAAAGACTCCTTCTTCTGTTTTTCCTCCTGGGGATAATTGAATTAAATGCTCAGCAGGCACATGTTAACCTCGATTGGGCTCCCCAAAGAAACAATGAAGGAATGACTCCTTTTGGGGCTAATACAATTTCACCCGAAGTTCGTGATGACCACACCGTTACATTCCGGGTAAAAGCCGGAGGCAAAAGAGGTACTTCTTTCAGGAAGCATCCTGTTGGGATTGAAAAGTGACAAACCTGTTCCTTTTTCAAAGGGGGAAGATGGTTTGTGGAGCCTTACAGTCGGCCCGATGACTCCTGAAATATATTATTACCATCTGGTCATCGATGGTGTAATTGTTGTCGATCCGGCAAATACATTTGTCGGATTTGCAAGTCAGCCTGGTTTCAGTATCCTGGTGGTTCATGGAGACGGCCCCGCATGGTACGACGCCAAAAATGTTCCTCACGGAGCTGTAACGCGTCATATTTATCACTCCGATGTTACCGGAGGCGAACGTGAAATGTATGTTTACTCCCCTCCGGGATACGATGCTTCGAAAAAATACCCGGTACTATATCTTGTCGGAGGATCCGGCGAGGATGCCTCCACCTGGAGCCTTTTCGGGAGAGTGAATTTTATTGAAGACAATCTTGTTGCTGAAGGTAAGGCGCTGCCGATGATAATTGCCATGCCAAATAATCAGGTGGTTCACCGGAGGGATCCGAAACATACGGAAAAAAGTTTTCCCTTGTTCAATGATGAGATGCTGAGAGAAGTCATCCCTTTTGTTGAAAAGAATTACAGTGTTAAAGCAGACAGGCACAACCGCGCTATTGCCGGTTTATCGATGGGTGGGAGACACGCACAGATTATAGGATTAAATAACCTGAATGTGTTTGGTTCAATCGGGATCCTGAGTGCTGCTGAATCCCTGGATCTGAATCCGGGTGTTCCTGACGATCCTGAGCTGAATGCTAAGATCGATTATCTCTTTGTCGGAGCAGGTACCCACGAAACGACTCCGGAATCGCGCCATGTTTTACTTCATAAGGATTTGGAGAAAAGAAAGATTAAACATGAATATTATATTGGAGGCGGTGGTGCACACGATTTTGTAACCTGGAGACACCTGCTGTATTACAGGTTTTTACCAGATCTGTGGAGAAGTAGCGAACGGTAATCAAGGATTGTTCAGTATTTTATAACGACCATCCCTTGCGATAATCGTAGTGAAAATATTTGTTCGCTTCGGGCAGGTTTGTGATCTTCATGTTTTCCCCGTCGTATTCAAGCGTTGTATTCGAGCGCTGTGTCAAGAACGGCAATGTTTGTCAGCAGCATGATCTCTGTAACCTTTGATGCCCATGAAAAATCATTGGCCGATTTCTTCCCGTTCATTATAGCACCAATCCAGTCTTCAAAGTTATCACCCGTTCTTTCCAGCCACGGATCGGGACCTTTGAAGCCGGGATCAGCGGGTACCAGTTCGGGCATGGCAGCGTTGCCACCCATCATTATCCCTTTATCGCCGTAGAATACTGTTCCAACCCGGCGGCCTGGTTCAAGCTTCGCCGGCCGCTCCGGCATAAGGCCGCCATCGCACCATTTAACCTTAAGGGGAGGCATGTAACCGATACCGGGTGTAAAGCGTTCCGGGAATTCATATGTTACGGTCTGCGCAAGCGGGAGATAATCACTATTGTAAGGGGTGGAAGTGGCATGGATCTTAGTGGGGTAGTTCAGGTTCAGGGCCCACAGAGGAGCATCATATATGTGGGCTCCCATATCGCCCATAGCGCCTGTGCCATAGTCCCACAGACCACGCCATACGAAATGGCAAATCTCGGGATTGTACGGTTTTTCGGGTGCAGGACCCAGCCATACATCCCAGTTAAGGTTTTTTGGCACCTTTGCGGCCCCGGGTCGCTGTATGTCGCCCTGCGGCCAGTATCCCACCGGACGGTCAGTGAACATATGCACCTCCCTTATATTACCAACAACACCGGCGCGCACCCATTCCACCACTCTTCGGGTAGCTTCGCTTGCATGTCCCTGGTTGCCCATCTGTGATACAACATTATATTCTTTTGCCAGTTCAGCAAGCTTGCGGCATTCATATATGGTTTTGGCCATCGGTTTTTCAACATAAACATGCTTCTTCTCTTTCATGAATGCTGCTGCTATGGGAGCATGGTTATGGTCAGTCGTTGCTATCATAACGGCATCAATAGATGGCTCCTTCTCCAGCATTTCGCGCCAGTCGGAATAAACCTTCGCCCTTGGATATCTGGCGAAAACATATCCTGCATAGTCTGAATCAACATCACACAAAGCATAAATGTTGGCAAGTTTCTTTGGTTTTCTTTCCTGCGAACCGCCTCCTGCCTGTTGAGGTTGTCCTCCCTGCTGCCTTGCGCCGGTCCTCTGCTGCATCTGGGCCATACGTGCAGCACGCTCAGCCTCCTGAGCTGCGATCTGTCCCTTGCTTAATGCCTGCCCGGTCCTTGTTCGCTGAGGCCTGTCGACCTGCACTTCCGGATCACACAGATTGCTAAGGTCACCTGCTCCCTGGGCGCCGATACCTATACCGGCAACATTTATCAGATCACTGGCGCTTTCTGGCCGCTGCCGGCAATTACATGCCTTGGGACAATCGTAAAAGCTGCTGTGGCAACACCTACCGTGCCCAGAAATTTACGTCTTGATAAGTTTTTATTACTTCTGGTTTTCATAATGCTGGTTATTGATTAATGTCAGGGTAAATTTATTAAAATCCAGTCGATTTTACACGTTCCCCAAACACAAATTACCTGAGCACAGATTGAAAGAGGGATAAGAGCACGGAATGGAAAAGAAATAACGAACTCCAGTTCAGACTTGTTGAAATAAATTTGACTCTGGCTTTAACAAAGGGTGATTCTGATTGTTTGTAAGAAAGGAACTATAAAAATGGAAAGATATCTTATTGAAGTACCACATGAAGCGACAAAATCTGCATGTAATAATGCAGTGCGTGTATTTTTACAGACTGGTTCACACTTTCTAAGTCATGCTGATTGGGGTTGCCATGATGGTGAACATAAAGCCTGGCTTATAGTGGAGGTAGAAAACAAGGACCAGGCCAGGCAGATTCTCCCACCGTTATTCAGATGGGAAACCAAAATTGTAAAGCTGCATACGTACACCAGAGAGGAGATGGAGAATATAGAAGAAGTCCATCCGGTGTAGAAATATTCCCGGATTAATCAGGTCTCAGTTATTTTAAACAGCCCTTGCAGATCTCGATCAGCTTTGTTTGTCCTGGAAGATTTTCACCAGTTCGATCCCTTCTCCTTTGCCAAGGTTACGCGAATACTGC
>CAWKIC010000052.1:0-35058 GCA_963849615.1 uncultured Bacteroidales bacterium | reverse complement strand
CAAATTGTTCTTTTACTTTCTTTTTTCGCAAAAAGAAAGTAACAAAGAAAAGGCGCTGGAAACGATAAGTTCAATCTGTTTCTACGCCCGCTACACAAGGCCTTAAACGCGCTACGAAACAGATTGAACTTCGCGCCGTTTCCAGTTTGCCTGCGCGCCACCAACTACTTACAGATTCCCATTTGGAACTAAAAGCAAATTAACTTTGACGAAGCAATCTCATTTACCAATTTATAAAAGCAAATAGATTAAATACTTTTAGCATAGGCTTTATAAGGTTGCCATAGATTCCGCAATACAAAACCGTGATTCTGTTAGCAGAGGTGCGGTGGATAACCGGAAATGGTGCGAACTCAAGCCATGTCCGTAGCGCCTTTATGGCATGTGTAGCGGGCGCAGGGCATGGCTTAAGTTATCATTTCCGGCCGCTTTTCTTTGTTACTTTCTTTTACGGCTAAAAGTAAAAAAAATATAAAATTGGGCAAGCAAAAAAAATGAACAAGCTTCTCTTTTGGAGGAGAAGCCGAAGGCAAATGAATAAGCTTTTTACACAAAAAAAGGCTGTCAGTAAAAGACAGCCCTTTTATAAAATTGATTACAGAAAACTATTTTTTGTATCCATAAACAGCCAGTTCACCAAGCATCTCCTCGATCCTGAGCAGTTGGTTGTATTTGCAGATCCTGTCGGTTCTGCTGCATGAGCCGGTCTTGATCTGACCCGAATTGGTTGCTACGGCGACATCAGCAATTGTTGAGTCTTCAGTCTCACCCGAACGGTGTGATGTAACAGTAGTATAACCTGCCCTGTGAGCCATCTCGATACAATTCAGCGTTTCGGTAAGTGATCCGATCTGATTCAGCTTGATAAGAATCGAGTTTGCACATCCCATTTCAATTCCTTTTTTAAGGTATTCAACATTCGTAACAAAAAGATCATCGCCTACAATCTGGATCCTTTTGCCGAGTCTTTCTGTCATCAGTTTCCAGCCATCCCAGTCACTTTCAGCCATTCCGTCTTCTATTGAATCAATAGGATAAGTGTTTACAAGTTTTTCGAAGTAGTCGACCTGTTCCTTGGAGGTTTTCCTTGCACCCTTTGGTCCTTCAAATTTGGAGTAATTATAGATCCCGTCGGCATAAAATTCAGAAGCGGCAGGATCGAGTGCAATGGTAACGTCAACGCCGGGTTTATACCCTGCAGCTGAGATTGCCTTTACAATAGTATCGAGAGCATCTTCAGTACCTCCCAGATTAGGTGCAAAGCCGCCCTCATCTCCTACTGCGGTGCTTAGTCCAAGGCCTTTCAGTACTTTTTTAAGTGCATGGAATACTTCAGCACCCATCCTTAAGCCTTCCTTAAAATCAGGAGCTCCTACAGGTCTGATCATAAATTCCTGGAAAGCGATCGGAGCATCGGAGTGCGATCCTCCGTTTATGATGTTCATCATAGGTACGGGAAGTGTAACTGCATTTGTGCCGCCGATATAGCGGAACAAAGGTAGTCCGTGATAGTTTGCAGCCGCTTTGGCAACAGCGAGCGACACCCCCAGTATTGCGTTTGCACCAAGGTTGCTTTTTGTTTTGGTTCCATCCAGATCGATCATCTTCTTGTCGATGACGCTCTGGTCGGTGACGTCCATACCCATAATCTCTTCAGCAATAACGTTATTTACGTTATGAACAGCCTTGAGGACACCTTTACCAAGATAACGCGATTTATCGCCGTCACGAAGCTCGAGTGCCTCGTTTTCTCCCGTTGATGCACCTGATGGAACAGCTGCCCGGCCCTGATAACCGCTTGTCGTTATAACATCTACTTCGATTGTCGGATTGCCGCGGGAATCAAGGATCTCACGAGCGTGAACACTAACTATTTGACTCATAAAATTTTAATTTTATATTAAACATTAATGCAAGATATATAAAAAAGGGATATGCCTTTATGGCCATATCCCCCCATTTCAAAATATTCTTATTCATTTTCCCTATTTGTCGGCTTCTGCAGAAGCTCCATCAGGTTTTGCACTGGATTTTGGTTCAGGTTTCTCTTCCTTTTCAGGTTTTTTCGAAGCTGACTTTTTGGCTTTTGCTACCGGGGCAGTCTCCGCTTCTGCTTTCTTTGAGGATTTTCTCCTTCTTGTAGTTTTTGTCTTGGCAGCAACTACACCACCCAGCATGCCTTCATTGAAATCAACAAGCTCAAGGATACACATTTCTGCATTATCGCCTATCCTGTTGCCTATCTTTAGTATACGGGTATAACCGCCAGGCCTTTCGCCGATTTTTGGTGAAACTTCCCTGAATAATTCAGATACCGCAGTCTTATCCTTAAGATAACTGAACGCCATTCTTCTTGAATGGGTTGAATCTTCTTTCGATTTGGTTATCAGCGGTTCAACGAATGTCTTCAATGCTTTGGCCTTGGCTGTTGTGGTTGTGATCCTTTTATGCAGGATCAGTGATGAAGCCATATTTGAAAGCATCGATTTTCTGTGTGCGCTGGTTCTTCCCAAATGGTTAATAACTCTCTGATGTCGCATGTCTCTATATCCTTAACCAGTTTTACAATTAATCTTTATCCAGTTTATATTTGCTGACATCCATACCGAATGACAGGGTCATGGATTCAAGTAACTCATCAAGCTCGGTGAGTGATTTCTTCCCGAAATTCCTGAATTTAAGAAGATCATTCTTATTAAACTTAACCAGATCACCAAGTGTCTCAACTTCGGCAGCTTTAAGACAATTGAGTGCCCTGACTGAAAGGTCAAGGTCAACCAGTTTGGTCTTCAGCTGTTGTCTCATATGCAGCACTTCTTCATCAAACTCCTCGTTTGCCAGCTTATCATCCGAATCGAGAGTAATCTTTTCATCGGAGAAGAGCATAAAATGATATATCAGAATTTTAGCAGCTTCCTTAAGGGCATCTTTCGGGTGAATTGAACCATCGGTCTCAATTTCAAGAAGAAGCTTCTCATAGTCAGTTTTCTGCTCTACACGGTAGTTTTCAACGGAATATTTTACATTGCGTATGGGTGTAAAGATCGCGTCGATGGCAATGAGTCCGAATTCACTGTCAACCGGCTGGTTCTCTTCGGCCGGTACATAACCTCTCCCCTTATTGATGCTGAATTCCACCTGAATTTTAACATCAGGCTCCAACCTGAATAATACCAGGTCGGGATTCAGAACTTCGAAGCTGCTAAGAACGCTGTCAAGGTTGCCGGCTTTAAATATTTCCTGTCCGTTGATCTTGACAACTACTTTTTCATGATCTACATCTTCGACTATCCTTTTGAACCTTACCTGTTTCAGATTAAGGATGATTTCGGTTACATCTTCCATAACACCTGTAATGGTGGAAAATTCATGGTCGATTCCTTCGATCTTTACCGTGGTTATTGCATAACCTTCGAGCGAGGAGAGAAGAATTCTTCTCAGAGCATTACCAACAGTAATACCATAGCCGGGTTCAAGCGGACGAAATTCAAATTTTCCGAACTTATCGTTCGCTTCCAGCATTATTACTTTATCAGGCTTCTGGAATGATAAAATGGCCATAGGATTTTTCTATTATTATTACTTGGAATACAATTCAACGATCAGCTGTTCTTTAATATCTTCAGGAATATCAGTACGCTCAGGCATGCTCATGAACTTCCCTGCCATCTGTGTATCGTCCCATTCGAGCCAGGAAAGACGTGAATATTTTCTGGTTGTGAGTGAATCGACAATCGCTTCGAGTGATTTTGATTTTTCGCGGACACCGATAATGTCACCCGGTTTCAGAATGAAAGATGGTATATTGACCACTGTTCCGTTAACTGTAATATGACGGTGTGACACGAGCTGGCGACCGGCGGCTCTGGTTGGAGCGATCCCGAAACGGTAAACAACATTATCGAGGCGTGCTTCGAGCATCTGAAGCAGGACTTCTCCTGTTACACCTTTACTTCTTGAAGCTTTTTCAAATGTGTTACGGAACTGTCTCTCAAGTATTCCGTAGGTGTATTTAGCCTTCTGCTTCTCTCTCAACTGGAGACCATATTCTGAAGTTTTTTTCCTCTTCTTGGTCATCCCATGCTGCCCCGGAGGAAAATTCTTCCTGTCGAAGTTCTTATCGGGACCAAAGATAGGCTCTCCGAATTTTCTTGCTATTCTTGATTTTGGGCCAATATATCTTGCCATTGTGCTTTTGTTTAATTACTTACAGATATTCTTATCAGATGTTTATACTCTTCTTCTTCCTGGAGCGCGGCAGCCGTTATGCGGCATAGGGGTTACATCGATTATCTCTGTAACTTCAATTCCCACATTGCTGATCGACCTGATCGCCGATTCACGTCCTGCTCCAGGGCCCTTAACAAACACTTTCACTTTTCTAAGGCCAAGATCGTACGCAACTTTCCCGCACTCTTCGGATGCCATCTGGGCAGCATAAGGGGTGTTTTTCTTGGAACCTTTAAATCCCATTTTTCCCGACGATGCCCATGAAATAACCTGACCTGAATTATTTGTCAGAGTGACTATTAAGTTATTAAATGATGAATGAACATGAGCCTGGCCTGTCGATTCTACCTTAACGACCCTCTTTTTCAATGCTCCGGTTTTCTTTGCCATATTCTATTTATTTAGTAGCTTTTTTCTTGTTTGCAACAGTCTTTTTTCTGCCCTTACGGGTCCTGGCGTTATTCTTTGTGCTTTGTCCCCTTACCGGCAATCCGATTCTGTGACGAACACCACGGTAGCAGCCAATATCCATTAACCTTTTGATATTAAGCTGAGTTTCAGAGCGAAGTTCACCCTCAAGCTTGTAATTATCATTAAGTATACGGCGGATTGAATTGATCTGATCATCAGTCCAATCCTGGACTTTTGCATCACGGTCAACACCAGCTTCATCAAGTACTTTCTGCGCAATACTTCTTCCCACTCCATAGATATAGGTCAGGCCAATCTCGCCTCTTTTGTTCCTTGGTAAATCAACACCAACAATACGTGCCATATATTACTTTTCTTAAATGAGTTGCAAAATTAAATAAATTATCCCTGTCTCTGCTTGAACTTGGGATTTTTCTTGCTAATAACGTATATGCGCCCTTTACGCCTTACTATTTTGCAGTCGGCGCTGCGCTTCTTAACAGATGCTCTTACTTTCATTACCTTATTATTTCTTATTTATATCTGAATGTTATTCTTCCTTTTGTAAGATCGTAGGGGGACATTTCCACCTTAACCCTGTCACCCGGCAAAATTTTGATATAGTGCATTCTCATTTTCCCTGAGATATGAGCTGTTATTACGTGTCCGTTTTCAAGCTCTACCCTGAACATTGCATTGGAAAGGGCTTCGATGATAGTACCGTCTTGTTCGATTGATGCCTGTTTCGACATACCATTACAATTTATTTAAAACTTCTTCTATAAATTTAAAAGTTGTTAATACATCCGCCTTCCCTTTATCGACTGCAACGGCATATTCAAAGTGAGCCGAAGGTTTACCGTCCATAGTCCTGATGGTCCATCCGTCATTCATCTGCACCGTTTCCTTTTTTCCAAGGTTGATCATCGGTTCAATACAGATCACGAGTCCTTTTTCTATCTTTTGCCCTGACCCTCTCTTTCCATAATTTGCTACTTCGGGTGGTTCGTGCAATTTTCTTCCGAGTCCGTGACCGACAAGCTCCCGTACTACTGAGAATCCTCCGCTCTCAGCCTTTGACTGGACCGCAAAGGATATGTCGCCGACCCTGTTACCTGCGATCGCCTCTTTTACCCCCTCTTCAAGAGAGGCCCTTGTAAATTCCAGAAGTCTCCTGATCTCTTCATCGATCTCCCCCACCGCAAATGTGAAGGCGCTATCGCCATACCATCCGTTGAGAATTACTCCACAATCGACAGAGACAATGTCTCCTTCCTTAAGGGTATAGCCTGAAGGTATGCCGTGAACCACTTCGTCGTTGACTGATGTGCAGAGGGTTTTCGGGAAACCTCCATATCCCTTGAATGCCGGAAGTCCCCCGTTATCACGGATGAACTCTTCAGCGACAGTGTCGAGATAAAGTGTGGTAACTCCGGGCTTTATGAGACGGGCAACTTCAGCAAGCGTCCGTGACACAAGTAAATTGCTTTCTCTCAGCAGCCCTACCTCTTCATCAGTCTTTAAATATAACATCAAAGAACGCTAATCAAATTAAATAGACGTTGTCGCGCCTGATCTTCCCTTCACACGGCCTGTTTTCATGAGGCCATCGTAATGACGCATCAACAGGTGACTTTCGATCTGTTGCAACGTATCCAGAACAACTCCTACAAGGATGAGCAGCGAAGTTCCGCCATAAAACTGCGCAAACTGCGGTGACACCTGTGCCTGTACGGCGATGGCCGGAAGGATGGCAATAATTGCGAGGAAAACAGAACCGGGAAAGGTTATTCTCGACATTATCGTGTCGAAAAACTCCACGGTTTTTCTGCCCGGTTTAATACCGGGGATGAATCCTCCGTTCTTTTTCATATCCTCAGCCATCTGTACCGGATTTATTGTAATCGCAGTGTAGAAGTAAGTAAAAAGAACTATAAGGATTCCGGTAACAAGATTATACCAGAAGCCGTACATATTTGAAAAAGCAACAACAAAACCGGAACTTGAATTTGAATATCCGGCTATAATTATCGGAAGCATCATAATTGCCTGGGCGAAAATTATAGGCATAACACCTGCCGCATTCACTTTAAGGGGAATATACTGACGTACCCCTCCGTACTGTTTGTTGCCGACTATTCTTCTCGCATATTGTACCGGGACACGACGTGTACCCTGTACAAGCAATATGGTTCCAAGGATTACAACAAACAGGATCACTATCTCAACAATCAGGGCGATAGGACCACCTGCACCATTGAGCCTTGTTCCGGCTTCAAAAATGAAATTCGCCGGCATCCTTGCAACAATGCCTATCATGATTATAAGAGAAATACCGTTGCCTATCCCTTTATCGGTTATCTTCTCCCCAAGCCACATGACAAACATGGTTCCGGCTGTAAGGATCACCACCGATGAGAATTTAAAGAAGAAGTCGGAAAGCACAAATGCGCTTGCCGGCAGCTGTGCCGACAGGTTCACCAGATAGGTGGGCGCCTGAAGTACCAGGATACCAACTGTAAGGTATCTAGTGTACTGGTTCATTTTTCTTCTTCCGCTCTCACCCTCTTTCTGAAGTTTCTGGAAATATGGGAATACAATACCGAGAAGCTGCACTACGATCGAAGCGGAGATGTATGGCATAATACCAAGGGCAAAGATAGAGGCCTGTGAAAATGCACCTCCCGAAAACATATCGAGCAATCCCATGATACCCGACTGTGTCTGGGTTTTAAGGTTTGCAAGCTGCGACGGGTCAATACCGGGCAGTGTAATATACTTGCCAAGCCGGTAAAGTGTGACAATTCCTAATGTATAGAGTAATCTTGCGCGAAGATCTTCTATCTTAAAAATGTTTTTTAATGTCTGAAAAAGTCTCATGAACTTAAATTTTTACGACAGTACCTTTCTGGGCTTCGATTGCGTCTGCTGCTGTTTTGCTGAATGCATGGGCATGAACCTCAAGCTTCCTGTCAAGAGTCCCTTTTCCGAGGATCTTTATCAGGGCATTTTTGGAAACAAGACCTGCATTAATAAGTGTCTCACGATCAATCTTTTCAAGATTATTTTTTTCAGCAAGGGCTTGCAGTGTACTCAAGTTCAATGCTTTATATTCCTTGCGATTTATGTTTTTAAAACCAAACTTGGGAACACGTCTCTGAAGGGGCATCTGGCCGCCTTCGAACCCTATCTTTTTACTGTAACCCGATCTTGATTTGGCCCCTTTATGGCCTCTCGTGGATGTTCCTCCCCTGCCTGAACCCTGTCCGCGGCCCAGACGTTTGCCTTTCTTTACTGATCCTTTTGCAGGTTTTAAGTTAGTTAAATCCATTACTTCCGTTATAATATCGTTAATACCTTAAATATTTTCAATTTTGACCAGGTGTCTCACCTTCTCTACCATACCCATTATCTGAGGAGTAGCTTCATGCTCGACACTATGGTTCAGTTTATGGATACCCAGAGCATCGAGAGTACGCTTTTGTCTTTCGGGTTTTCCGTTTCTGCTTTTTACCTGGGTTATACGAATTTTTGCCATCGTGTTGTACTTTACTAACCGTTAAAAACTTTATCCATAGTGATGCCCCTGTTCTCGGCAACCGAGAATGCATCGCGCATTTCGAGAAGTGCGGCGAAAGTTGCCTTCACAAGGTTGTGGGGATTGGATGATCCTTTTGACTTTGCCAGCACGTTTTTAATGCCAACACTTTCAAGGACAGCACGCATAGCGCCTCCAGCCTTCACACCGGTACCTTCAGTGGCCGGCTTAATGAATACTTTTGCACCACCAAATTTGGCCACCTGCTCATGAGGTATTGTACCGTTGATAACCGGTACTTTAATGAGGTTTTTCTTTGCATCCTCGATACCCTTTGCAATAGCAGTTGTAACTTCACTGGCTTTACCAAGACCATGTCCTACTATCCCGTCTTCGTTGCCAACTACAACAATTGCTGAAAAACTGAAGGTTCGTCCGCCTTTTGTAACCTTGGTTACTCTCTGAATGCTAACGAGCCTGTCCTTTAATTCGAGATCGCTGGTTTTTACTTTTCTTATACCGTTTGCCATAGTTCCTTAGAATTTTAAACCGCCTTCGCGGGCTGCATCTGCCAATGATTTTACTCTACCATGATATTTATATCCGCTTCTGTCAAAAGTAACATCCCCTATGCCTTTTTCTTTGCATTTGGCAGCAAGGGCTTTTCCGACAAGTTTAGCCTGTTCAGTCTTGTTGATGCCTGTATTAGCGGCTATCTCTTTTTCAGTTGAGCTGGCTGAAAGAAGGGTAACTCCCTTCAGGTCGTCAACCAGCTGAACATAAATTTGTTTATTGCTACGGAACACTGCAATACGTGGTTTCTGTGCAGTTCCGTGTATCTTTTTCCGGATCCTCATCCTGATCCTCGTTCTTCTTTCCAATGTGGTTAAGGCCATGATTTTAATTTTTTACCAGATTAATATACCCTAAACGCTTGCAGACTTACCGGCTTTTCTTCTAAGCTGTTCTCCGACAAATTTTATCCCTTTTCCCTTGTAAGGTTCAGGCGGACGGAGAGATCTTATCTTCGCGGCAACATGACCGACAAGCTGTTTATCGATGCAGGTAAGAGTAATCACGGGATTGCTCCTTCTTTCTGTTTTGGTTTCAACTTTTACTTCATCCGGAAGTTGCAGGATAATATCGTGCGAAAAGCCAAGGCTCATTTCAAGCTGCTGGCCCTTAGCTTCAGCACGGTAGCCAACGCCAACCAGCTCAAGCTGTTTCTTATATCCCAGCGACACACCCGTCACCATATTTGCAATAAGCGCCCTGTAGAGGCCATGCAACGATTTGTGGGTCTTCGATTCCGATGGTCTTATTAACGTGATAGTGCTGCCTTCCACTTCCACCTTAAGGTCCTTGTTTATTTTTTGTCTCAGTTCACCCAAAGGTCCTTTCACACTAATCTCATTGGTGTCGCTGATGCTTACAGTTACACCTTTGGGCAGGTTTACAGGTAATTTTCCAATTCGTGACATTAATCTATCCTCCTGATTAATAAACATAACATAAAACTTCACCGCCGATATTCTCTTTCTTAGCCTCCTTATCGGTCATTAATCCTCTTGATGTGGAAATGATGGCGATTCCGAGTCCGTTAAGCACTCTTGGCATCTTATCGGTGCCGACATATTGCCTGAGGCCCGGGCGGCTTGCCCTCTCAATTTTCTTAATAGCCGGTTTCCTGTTCTTTGGATTGTATTTGAGTGCTATCTTCAGAACACCCTGAGGATTTTCACTATCTACAAGCTTATAACTCAGGATATAACCCTTCTCAAACAAAATCCTGGCAATCTCCTTTTTAAGATTGGATGCTGGTGCTTCCACAACCTTATGACCGGCCATAATGGCGTTCCTTATTCTGGTCAGTAAATCTGCAATTGGATCAGTCATCTCTTATTCATTAATATAGTTAATATTCATACTCAGTGTTTACCAGCTGGCTTTTTTAACCCCTGGTATCAGGCCAAATGATGCCATTTCCCTGAAGGTGATCCTGCTTATCCCGAATTGTCTCATATAGCCTCTAGAACGGCCGGTTATCTTGCACCGGTTATGCATCCTGTTTGGATTTGAGTTCCTCGGTAAACGGCTTAAGCCTACATAATCTCCTTCGGCTTTGAGTTTTGCCCTTCTTACTGCATATTTCTCAGTGAGTTTTGCACGTTTTACCTCACGGGCAATCATCGATTCCTTAGCCATATAATCAGTTTTTAGTGTTTTTAAATGGTAAACCAAAAAGTCTGAGAAGCGACAAAGCCTCTTCATCAGTTTTTGCTGTCGTGACGAATGTCATCTGCAGACCCATGATCTTGGCAATCTTATCCAGATCTATTTCGGGAAAGATTATCTGTTCGGTAATCCCCAGGGTGTAGTTTCCGCGGCCATCGAGTTTGGCGCTGATCCCCTTGAAGTCGCGGATACGCGGCAGTGCAACGGAAATAAGCCTTTCAAGAAATTCATACATCTTCTCTTTGCGAAGGGTAACCATCACTCCGATGGGCATATTTTTTCTTAGTTTGAAGTTTGAGATATCTTTGGAAGAGAAGGTCTGAACAGCCTTCTGCCCTGCGATATCTGTTAATTCCTTAACACTGAATTCAAGAAGTTTCTTATCGGCAATAGCTTGTCCGACACCCTGATTAAGAACTATCTTTTCTAACCGGGGAACCTGCATAATGCTTTTATAACCGAACTCTTTCATTAATGCAGGAACGATCTCATCCTTATATTTTGTTTTTAATGCAGGCGTATACATTATTTGATCTCCTCTCCTGATTTTTTTGAATAACGAACTAATTTATTTTTGCCATTAAGTTTTCTGCCGATACGTGTGGGTTTACCCGAAGCGGGATCGACAAGCATAAGGTTTGAGATATGAACGGGAGCCTCCTTTTTCAGGATACCGCCCTGGGGCGATTTTGCATTTGGCTTTGTATGCTTCGACACCATATTAACTCCTTCAACAATAGCTCTCTCCTTGTCCCTGTCAACTTCCAGAACACGGCCTTTTTGTCCTTTGGATTCGCCGGTTATAACGATAACCGTGTCTCCTTTTCTGATATGTAATTTCTTCTGCATTACTGTGCATTTATATTATTATAACACTTCAGGTGCGAGTGAGACAATCTTCATATACTTGTCACGCAGTTCCCTTGCAACCGGGCCGAAGATACGTGTGCCGCGAACTTCGTTCAGATTGGTAAGGAGGACAACTGCATTGTCATCAAACCTGATATATGAACCGTCGGCTCGGCGGATCTCCTTGGTGGTACGGACCACGACTGCTTTGCTTACAGTTCCTTTCTTGGCTTCACCTGAGGGCAGTGCACTTTTCACACTCACAACAATTTTATCGCCGACAGAGGCATATCTTTTCCCGCTGCCTCCCAGGACCCGGATACATAACACTTCCTTGGCGCCTGAATTATCGGCTACTGTCAACCTGCTTTCCTGCTGTATCATGATTACTTGGCTCTTTCGATTATTTCAATTAATCTCCAGGTCTTGTTTTTACTCAGAGGCCTGGTCTCCGAGATACGTACCTTGTCGCCTATATTGCATGAATTTTCTTCATCATGTGCCATAAGCTTCTTTGTCTTGTTGACGAATTTGCCATAGATCGGATGTTTAACCTTTCTCTTGATGGCAACAACTATCGACTTGTCCATTTTGTTGCTGACAACAACTCCGATACGTTCTTTTCTTATATTCCTTTCCATTTCTGGTCTAGCTGTTAGATTTTTTTATTTAACTCTCTGTCACGCAGTTCGGTCAGCAGTCGTGCAATAGTCGTTTTCGCCAGTTTAATCTTCTGCGGATTATCGAGCGGGGTTATTGCATGGTTGAGCTTCATACGAACGAGCATTGTCTTTTCGGTATCTATACGTTCGATGAGATCCGGTGTGCTTAGTTCCTTTATCTCTGAAGTTTTCATCTTTATCTTTATTTTATTCCTGAACGTAATCGTTTCTTACAATGAATTTTGTTGTAATCGGAAGTTTCTGGGCGCCGAGCCTGAGGGCTTCTTTTGCAATATCATAGGGTACGCCTTCGGCTTCGATGAGTATTCTGCCCGGGGTTACCGGTACGACGAATCCCTCCGGTGCACCTTTACCCTTACCCATCCTGACTTCAGCGGGCTTCTTTGTTATTGGTTTATCGGGGAACACCCTTATCCAGAGTTGCCCTTCACGTTTCATATGACGGGTAACTGCCTGACGGGCTGCCTCGATCTGCCTTCCCGTGATCCAGCACTGTTCAAGCGCCTTGATGCCAAATGACCCGAATGCCAGCTGGTTGCCTCTCTGCGCATTTCCTTTCATTCTTCCCTTCTGGGCTCTTCTGAATTTGGTCCTTTTCGGTTGTAACATTGCTCAAATATTAGATAGTTATTTACTCTTTAAAGCTTATTTCTTTGCTTTCCTCTTCAGGCTCTTGCTTTTTGCATTTCTTGCACCGATGTTGGGGCTGAGATCTCTCTTGCCGTAAACCTCACCATTGCATATCCAGACTTTTATTCCGATAAGTCCGACTTTGGTGTGGGCTTCTGCGACAGCATAGTCGATATCAGCACGCAGGGTATGAAGCGGAACGCGGCCTTCCTTGTATGTTTCGCTGCGGGCCATTTCGGCGCCGCCCAGACGGCCTGAAATAAGTACCTTGATCCCTTCGGCTCCCATCCTTATTGTCGAAGCTATCGACATTTTAATGGCACGCCTGTAGGAGATCTTGCCTTCAAGCTGACGGGCAATATTGTTCCCTACAATATTGGCATCAAGCTCCGGACGCTTAATTTCAAAGATGTTGATCTGGACCTCTTTTTTTGTTATCTTCTTAAGTTCTTCCTTAAGTTTATCAACCTCCTGGCCGCCTTTTCCGATTATGATCCCGGGACGGGCAGTATTAACCGTAACGGTTATAAGCTTAAGGGTTCTCTCGATAATAATTCTCGAGATGCTTGCCTTTGCAAGCCTGGCATTGAGATATTCCCTGATCCTGGTATCTTCAACCAGCTTGCCGGAAAAGTCTTTTCCGCCGTACCAGTTTGAATCCCAGCCTTTGATAATACCTAATCTGTTACCTATAGGATTTGTTTTCTGTCCCATCTATCTTATTTTGAGGTTTTTTCAACTTCTTTAATCACACTGTCAAGTACCACGGTCACATGGTTTGATCTCTTTCTTATGCGGTATGCTCTTCCCTGCGGAGCAGTCTGGAGTCTTTTCATCGCACGGCCGCCATCAACACTTATCTTTTTGACAAAAAGATTGCTCTCCTCCACTCTGACGCCTTCATTTTTGGCCTGCCAGTTAGCAATGGCAGACATGAGAAGCTTTTCAAGGCGGCGGGAGGCTTCCTGAGGGCTGAACCTGAGGACATCAAGAGCTTTTTTGACTTCCATTCCGCTGATCAGACCGGTTACCAGCCTCATTTTGCGCGGCGAGGTGGGACAGTTTCTGAGAACCGCCTGGTATCTGCTCTTGGCGGCCTCTTTTCTCTGTTCTGCTGTATTTCTTTTTCTTGCACCCATTTCTAAATCTTTTATGTTTACATTACTTTCTATTTGTTCCCGGAATGTCCCCTGAACGTACGGGTAGGAGCAAATTCACCAAGCTTATGGCCTACCATGTTTTCCGTAATGTAAACAGGGATAAACTTATTCCCGTTGTGAACTGCTATAGTATGTCCGACAAAGTCAGGTGATATGATGGACCGCCTCGACCAGGTCTTGAGCACTGATTTCTTTTGTACCTCATTCATTTCAAGAACTCTTTTCTCAAGCTTGTATTCAATGAAAGGGCCTTTCTTAATAGATCTACTCATAATATATCAGTTATTTTTTCCTTCTTTCAATAATAAGTTTTGCAGAGTACTTTTTCTTGTCGCGGGTCTTGAATCCTTTTGCAGGAATACCTTTGCGCGATCTGGGGTGTCCGCCTGAAGCCCTTCCTTCACCACCACCCATGGGGTGATCGACCGGGTTCATGACAACGCCCCTGACTCTCGGACGACGTCCCTGCCAGCGTGAACGGCCGGCTTTACCTGATTTCTCAAGGCTATGATCGGCATTGGAAACAGTTCCGATAGTTGCCCGGCAGGTCGTGAGTACCATCCTTGTTTCACCTGATGGCATCTTGATGGTTGCATATTTTCCGTCGCGTGCTGAAAGCTGTGCAAAAGTTCCGGCACTGCGTGCTATTGCACCACCCTTTCCAGGCTTAAGCTCAATATTATGGACAATGGTGCCAAGGGGTATATCATTGAGGAACATTGTATTCCCTATTTCAGGAGTTGCATCTTTCCCTGAGATGACTTTCTGGCCTGACTGAAGACCTGTCGGTGCAACTATATACCTTTTTTCTCCATCCTCATAAACAACAAGTGCAATTCTCGATGATCTGTTGGGATCATATTCGATTGATTTCACTGTTGCATACATGCCATCTTTTTCCCTGAGGAAATCGACGACCCTGTACATCTGTTTGTGACCGCCACCGATGTACCTCATAGTCCTCTTGCCGTTAACGTTCCTTCCTCCTGATTTTCTGAGCGGTCGAAGCAAGGATTTCTCCGGCGCAGCGTTTATGATGTTGTCAAAAGCGCTGATGATCTTGTGTCGCTGACCTGGTGTTACAGGTTTGATCTTTCTGACTGCCATACTGGTTGTTAAATATTGCTATAGAAATCTATTTTGCTGCCTTCTGCAAGGGTGACGACAGCTTTTTTAACAGCTGCTGTCTTGCCGACAAGAAAGCCTGATTTTGTATTCCTGGTTTTTACCTTCCCTCCATACCTCATCGTGTTTACTGTTTCGACGGTTACGCCGTACAGCTCTTCAACTGCTTTCCTGATCTGCAATTTATTTGCCTCTCTGGCAACAATAAATCCATAGCGATTAAACTTGTCGCCCTGGCTCGTCATCTTTTCCGTCACTATCGGTTTAAGCAAAATATTCATTACTCAAAGTTTACTAGTTTTCAAATGTTGCCTGTAAAACGTCAACTGCACTCTCAACGAGGACAAGTGTTGAAGCTCTCATTATCTTGTATGTGCTTAATTCTCCGGCGGTTATAACTTCAACCCCTTGTACATTTCGGGATGACAAATATATATTTTTATTTTGTTCCGGTAAAACAATAAGCGATTTTTTATTTGCGATATTCAGGTTGCTGCCAAATTTTACCATTTCCTTTGTTTTTGGGACTTCGAAATTGAAGTCTTCCAGAACAATAATATTATTTGTAGAAGCCTTATATGAAAGGGCGGATTTCCTTGCTAATTCCTTAACCTTTTTATTAAGCTTGAATCCGTAGAATCGTGGTTGTGGGCCAAAAACACGGCCTCCGCCACGGAAAAGCGGACTTTTAATGCTACCTGCCCTGGCGGTACCGGTTCCTTTTTGTCTTTTGATCTTCCGGGTACTGCCGGCCACTTCTCCCTTTTGCTTGGATTTATGGGTACCTTGCCTTTTATTTGCAAGAAACTGCTTTGTATCCAGATAAATGGCGTGGTCGTTAGGTTTAATACCGAATATAGAATCGTTAAGATTAACTTTCCTTCCGGTTTCCTTACCATCAATATTAAGAATCGTTAATTCCATTATTTTGTAATTATTACGTAACCACCTTTCGGACCGGGAACTGATCCTTTAACTAAAATTATGTTACTCTCGGCCATAAGTTTTATAACTCTCATGCTTATTGACATCACCTTGTCGTTTCCGGTTCGTCCGGCCATTCTCATACCCGGCAGAACACGTGAAGGAAATGATGATGCTCCGAGTGAACCTGGTGCCCTGCCCCTGTTGTGCTGGCCATGGGTTTGTCCACCGACACCGCTGAAACCATGACGTTTAACAACGCCCTGGAATCCCTTGCCTTTTGACCATCCCCTGACATCAACCCAGTTATCGGGCCTGAAAAGCTCAGCTGTGAGAACTTCACCCTCTTTAACCTGACCTTCATCAAACCCGTTGAATTCGATAAGTTTCCTTTTGGGTGTGGTATTTACTTTTTTGAAATGGCCAAGTTCAGCTTTCGTAGTATGCTTTTCCTTTTTCTCATCGAAACCAAGCTGCACTGCAAAATAGCCGTCTTTTTCCTTAGTCTTTATCTGTGTCACAACACACGGCCCTGCCTGCAGAACAGTACAAGGAATATTCTTTCCGTCTTTATCAAACACGGAGGTCATTCCTACCTTTTTTCCAATTAATCCCTGCATTTTTCTATTGCTTTACTGGTTATACTTTAATTTCTACTTCAACACCGCTTGGAAGCTCAAGTTTCATCAAAGCATCTATTGTCTTTGGCGTAGAGCTGTAAATGTCAAGCAGACGCTTATAGGATGAAAGCTGGAATTGCTCTCTTGCTTTCTTGTTTACAAACGGGGAGCGAAGAACCGTATAAATCTTTTTGTGTGTTGGAAGGGGAATAGGGCCGCTTACAACTGCACCAGTAGATTTTACTGTTTTTACGATCTTTTCGGCGGACTTATCCACCAGGTTATGATCGTAAGATTTCAGTTTGATGCGAATTTTCTGACTCATCTATAGAATTTTTCCTTTAGTAACTTCAACAATTCTGTTTGCTATTTCTGCAGGCACCTCTTCGTAATGGGAGAACTCCATGGTTGATGTTGCCCTTCCCGAGGTAATGGTTCTAAGTACTGTAACATAACCGAATTTTTCGGCCAGAGGTACTTTTGCTTTAACAACCCGTGAACCTGCTTTCGATTCCATACCTTCCACCTTGCCCCTTCTCCTGTTGAAATCGCCGATTACGTCACCCACATATTCTTCTGGTGTGACAACTTCAGTCGACATTATCGGCTCAAGGATAACCGGGTTGCATTTACCCGCATATTTCCTGAATGCCTGCTTGGCTGCAATTTCAAAAGAGAGAGCATCGGAATCAACCGGATGGTATGAACCGTCTTTAAGTACTACTTTAAGGCTTTCGAGGGGGAATCCGGCCAGCGGTCCGTTACTCATAGCCTCACGGAATCCTTTTTCAACTGCCGGTATATATTCCCTGGGAATATTCCCGCCCTTAACTTCATTTACGAACTGAAGACCTCTGATGCCATCTTCTGCCGGCATGAGGGTAACAGAAATATCAGCAAATTTCCCTCTTCCACCGGTCTGCTTCTTAAATACTTCACGGAACTCAGCGCTGGTAGTAAGTGCTTCTTTATAAGCTACCTGAGGGACACCCTGATTACATTCAACCTTGAACTCCCTCTTCAGTCTGTCGATGAGGATCTCAAGATGCAGTTCCCCCATACCATTAATGATTGTCTGACCGCTGTCGGGATCAGTCCTCACCTGGAAAGTGGGATCCTCTTCGGCTAATTTGTTCAGCGCTATCGATAATTTATCGACGTCTGCCTGTGTCTTTGGTTCAATTGCAACTCCTATCACAGGTTCCGGAAAATCCATCGTCTCAAGGAGAATCGGTTTATTAATGGCACAGAGTGTATCTCCTGTCTTCAGATCCTTAAATCCAACTCCCGCACAAATATCACCGGCCGAGATACTCTCTTTGGGATTTTGTTTGTTGGCGTGCATCTGAAAAAGACGGTTGATGCGTTCTCTCTTCCCTGTTCTCGGATTCAGCACCGTATCGCCCGCATGGAGGATCCCGGAATAGATCCGCAGGAATACAAGTCTTCCCACATAGGGATCGGTGGCGATCTTAAATGCCAGCGCTGAAAGCGGATCATCATCGTCCGGCCCGCGCTTTAGTTCAGCATCATTTCTTGGATCAATGCCTGTGATTGCTCCTATATCCACAGGAGAAGGTAAAAATGCCACAATCGCGTCAAGAAGGCTCTGAATACCTTTATTTTTAAATGCTGCTCCACAGGTCACCGGTACCGCAAGACCCTGAACAGTAGCTTTCCTGAGCGCGGTCATGATCTCTTCAGCAGTTATCGAATCATGGTCATCGATAAATCTTGCAAGCAGGGTATCATCCACATCAGCTACAGATTCAATAAGCTTTGCCCTCCATTCATTTGCCTCATCAACAAGATCAGGGGGGATCTCACCTGTTTCAAAAGTTGTACCTTTATCGCCATCGTCCTGCCAGATAACTGATTTCATGGCAATAAGGTCGACATGGCCTTTAAAGTTCTCTTCACTGCCGATAGGCAGATGAATGGGGACCGGGTTTGCACCGAGTTTTTGTGTTATCTGGTCAACAACACTGAAAAAATCTGCTCCCGCCCTGTCCATTTTATTTACAAAAGCCAGCCTTGGGACATCATATTTATTTGCCTGTCTCCATACGGTTTCTGACTGGGGCTCCACTCCTCCCACCGCATCAAATACTGCCACGGCTCCGTCAAGAACCCTCAGCGACCTTTCAACCTCCACTGTAAAATCAACATGCCCGGGGGTATCGATTATATTTATCTTATAATCATCACCTCTGAATTTCCAGAAGGTAGTTGTAGCAGCAGATGTGATGGTGATGCCTCTTTCCTGTTCCTGAATCATCCAGTCCATCTGGGCATTCCCGTCATGTACCTCACCCATACGATGGGTACGACCAGTATAGAACAGAATACGCTCTGTTGTAGTGGTCTTACCGGCATCAATGTGGGCCATGATCCCGATGTTTCTGGTAAATTTCAGGTTATTGTCCATCTGTTTTCCTGCTTCCTTCTTCAGAAAATCAATTAAAACCGGAAATGAGCAAAAGCTTTGTTTGCTTCAGCCATCCTGTGTGTATCTTCTTTCTTCTTATAAGCTCCGCCTTCAAGCTTATAGGCAGCCATAAGTTCGGCAGCCAGGCGCTCGGCCATTGAATGGCCGGTTCTTTTTCTTGCAAAGGAGATCATATTCTTCATGCTGATGCTTACTTTCCTGTCAGCACGGATCTCCATCGGCACCTGGAACGTTGCACCTCCAACACGGCGTGCTTTAACCTCAACCTGCGGGGTAACATTATCAAGAGCCTGCTTGAAGATCTCAAGAGGCGATTTCCCTTCACCCTTGAATTTGTCCCCAATAATATCGAGAGAATCGTAGAATATCTTAAAAGCAAGATTCTTTTTTCCACTAAACATAAGATTGTTCACAAACCTCGTTACATAAGGATCCTTGTACTTGGGATCCGGTAACATAATCCTCTTTTTTGGTTTTGATTTTCTCATTATCTTATTCCTTTAAGTGTTATTTTTTTGGGCGTTTGGCACCATACTTCGATCTTCTCTGGGTACGGCCGTCTACTCCTGATGTATCGAGTGCTCCGCGAACAAGGTGGTAACGGACACCTGGAAGATCCTTAACCCTGCCACCCCTGATAAGTACAATTGAGTGTTCCTGAAGGTTATGACCTTCCCCGGGAATATAGGCGTTTACTTCTTTCTGATTCGTAAGTTTTACCCTGGCTACTTTCCTCATAGCGGAATTAGGTTTTTTGGGAGTCGTAGTGTAGACACGTACACAGACACCTCTTCTCTGAGGACATGAATCCAAAGCAGGCGCCTTACTTTTGTCTATCAGTTTCTTCCTGCCTTTTCTTACTAATTGCTGTATTGTCGGCATAAATCCTTTAAGATTAGCATTAAATTATACTTAAAAAATTGGTTTGCAAAGGTATTGATTTTATTTTGTATTTTACGAAGGTGCATTTAATATTTCTCATACATTCTCACAACACATCCCTCAGGACTGATTATCAGAGATAACCAACCCATCAGATGTCTAATAATAAAATATCTTACTTAAAAATGTAAGTATTGACAGGTTACTTCCCGACCTTTCCCAGCAGAAAAACATTTTGTAAACTTACGTTGACAGAAAGACCGGTACTCCTGTATTTCAAAAAACTGGTGCAAAGAAAATAAAAAATTTGTAATTATCCTCTCTTTACTTAACAGTTTTTAAAAAATTATTATTTTTGTCGCGCCCCGATCATAGTCTATATTAAATAAGTATAACATATAATAACCAGATAAGAATGAAAACATACCAGACTGACCAGATAAAGAACATTGCCATACTTGGAAACTCCGGATCTGGAAAGACCACGCTTGCAGAGGCTATGCTCTTCATTGGCGGTGTCATTGAGCGAAGAGGTACAATTGACGGCAAAAATACAGTTTCCGATTACCGGCCGATTGAACACGAGAACGGAAACTCAATTTTTTCGACTGTCCTCTACACCGAATACCAGAATAAAAAAGTCAATATTATAGATACACCGGGGCTTGATGACTTCAGCGGCGGCGTAATTTCATCACTCTACGCTTCCGATTGCGCCTTGCTGACAATAAATGTCCAGAACGGCGTGGAGGTAGGAACAGAGATCCATTTCCGTCATGCCGAAAAGGTACATAAACCTCTGATTCTGGTTATAAATGGACTTGATCACGAAAAGGCCAATTTCGATAAGTCAATTGAGATGATGAAGGACAGGCTCGGAAGTAATGTTATCCTGATACAATATCCTGTTAATGAAGGGGTCGGATTCAATTCCGTTATTGACGTCCTTAAGATGAAAATGCTTCAGTATCCGAAGGAAGGAGGTGTGCCTAAAGTTCTTGACATCCCGGCCGATCAGAAGGACAGGGCTGACGAATTGCATGCTGAGCTCGTCGAAAAAGCAGCTGAAAGCGATGAGGCGTTGATGGAGCTCTTCTTTTCAAATGATACCCTTTCAGAAGAAGAGATACGGAAAGGCGTTGCCAGGGGATTAGTATCAAGAGGAATATTTCCGGTTTTCTGCATATCGGCAAAAAACAATATCGGCGTTGACTGTCTGCTTGAATTCATAGCTAGCGAAGCTCCTTCATTGAAGGACCTCCCTGCTCCCGTTAACAGCAAAGGGAAAGAGGTAAAACCAGATCCAGCTGGATTCGCTTCGGTTTATGTCTTTAAATCTTCAATTGAAGAACATATAGGTGAGATTAATTATTTCAGGGTCTACTCAGGTAAGATCACAGAGAACATTGACGTCGTCAACACTAATAACGGCGTCAAGGAAAGGCTTTCACAACTTTATGTATGCGCCGGGAAGAACAGGACGCGTGTTCCGGAACTAAACACAGGTGATATAGGCGCTTTTGTAAAGCTCAAGAATACAAAAACCGACCATACCCTGAATGCCCCGGGCAATGATTGGAGGTACGAAGGCGTTAAGTTTCCCGAACCCAAATACCGTATAGCAATAAAAGCCCAGAGCGAAAGCGACGATGAAAAACTCGGTGAAGCCCTTAATAAGCTCCATCTGGAAGATCCGACAATAATTATTGAATACTCAAAGGAACTTAAGCAGATAATTGTCCATGGTCAGGGTGAATACCATCTTAATATCATGAAGTGGCATCTTGACAATATTTATAAGATCCCGACGAACTTCAATCCCCCGAAAATTCCATATCGCGAGACCATCACAAAAACTGCTCAGGCTGACTACCGTCATAAGAAGCAATCGGGCGGTGCCGGCCAGTTCGGGGAAGTGCATCTGTTTATCGAACCTTATACGGAGGGATCTCAGGAACTGACGATGATGAAGTTCGGAGGTAAGGATGTCAAGCTTTCAATCAGGGACAAAAATGAGATTGATCTTGACTGGGGTGGAAAGCTTGTTTACATAAACTGCATTGTTGGCGGATCGATAGATGCCCGTTTTATGCCTGCAATTCTTAAGGGTATAATGGAAAAGATGGAAATAGGGCCTCTGACTGGTTCATATGCCAGAGATATAAGGGTATATGTCTATGACGGGAAAATGCACCCGGTAGATTCAAATGAGATCTCTTTCAGGCTCGCAGGCAGGAATGCCTTCAGCATGGCATTTAAGAATGCAGGCCCGAAGATCCTTGAACCTATTTATGATGTTGAAATAATGGTTCCTTCCGACCGGATGGGCGACGTGATCAGCGACCTTCAGGGAAGAAGGGGAATGGTTCTGGGTATGTCGAGCGAAAAGAGATTTGAGGTGATCAAAGCCAGAGTTCCCGCTTGCCGAGATGAATAAATACTCAACAGCCCTCAGTTCTGTCACCGGAGGTCGTGCAATGTATACGATGAAATTTCTGGAGTATGCCCAGGTCCCGGGTGATGTTCAGGAGGCCGTTATCAAAGCATATTCTGAAGAGGAAGAAGAAGAATAACATTCGTAGAGGCGTTGCATGCAACGGCTCTAAAATAAGGCGTTGCCTGCAACGCCTCTACCCCAATTTTCATACAGTCTTCAGCACATCCCACACAAATGCCCTGATGCCAACTTCATTGTTGATGGCATCGATTTTCCTGACATTCTCAAGGAGTGAATCAACAATATCATCATCAACGATCGTCAGAACGCTTTTATTTATTTCAGGCCAGGCATGTGTTGCAAGGTGAGGCACACCGGTATGGCTTCCCCTTCCCTGTACATTTTCCCATAAGGAATAACCTTTTACTCCAAGCTTATCCATCGTATATTCAACCCTTTCTGTATGGGCCTGATTATATATTATCATTACAGCTTTCATTTTTCTGATATTTGGGGTATAAGTTTATTTAGAATTCCCGTTCACTGCTAAAGCGTCAAAATCCGAATAGATTGCCAGCTGTTTGTTCCTTTCGCCATGCTTTGAGAAAATTGCATAAACAACCGGCACAAGTACCAGTGTCACCAATGTGGAGAAAATCAATCCACCGATCACTGCAACCCCCATTGGACTCCAGAGTTCTGACCCTGAACCTGCACTCATGGCCAATGGAAGCATCCCCAGGATGGTTGTTGCCGATGTCATTATCACAGGCCTTAGCCGTGACCGCCCCGACATTGCGATAGCTTCGTAAAGTTCATTGCCTCTTTCGCGCATCAGGTTAATAAAATCCACAAGTACAATAGCGTTCTTGACAACTATGCCGATAAGCATTACCGCTCCGATAGCCGAAATAACACTCAGGGTTGTCCCTGTGACAAAAAGAGCTATCGCAACACCCGAGAAAGCGAACGGGATTGAGAACATGATGATAAATGGCATCTTCAGTGATTCAAATTGAGATGCCATAACAAGATACACAAGTATAAGGCTCACAACTATCAGAAATGCAATGTCCATGAATGATTCCATCTGTTCTTTTATGGCTCCTGAGATCTGAACCATTATGCCTGACGGAATAACAGTACCATCGATTGCTTTCTGAACCTCGACCTGAAGTTCGGTGAGAGATCTCTGATAAGGTGTAAACGAAACATTCACCACTCTCTCCCGGCGTTTTCTCCCGATGCTCGGAGGTGACCAGAATTCTTTGATATCAGAAATCTCACCAAGCCTGATCAACTGGCCAGCCGGATTTGGCACACCGATATTTTCAATTTCAGTCAGCGTGCTTCTGGCATTTTCTTTAAATCGCACCACCACATCATACTCATCGCCTGACTGACGCAATCGGGTTGCTGTAAGTCCTTCAACCCTGTTCTTTATTGCGGCGGAAACTGTTGCCGTATTAAGTCCGTTTGTGATCATCTTGTTCTGATCAAGGATGATCTGAAGCTCGGGTTTTGACTTATCCCTGCTTATTGTTACATCTTTGGCGCCTTCTATTTTTCTGATTTTCGTCGCCAGTTCCTCAGCAATTATATTTGTTTCCGAAAAGTTGTATCCATAAATTTCAACATCAACAGTATTGCTTCCAAAACTGCCCATACTTTCAGAAGTACTTACTTTGTAATCGACGATCTCCGGGAACGATGCCAGATCTTTCCTCATTTGCTCTGCCAGGATTATGGCACTTTTGTCACGCTCATCAACCGGGACGAGGCTAAGATTATAGGTTATTACATGAGTCCCCTGAGCTCCGAACAAGGAAGCAAATCCTGCCTGGTCATCCGTACCGGTCGATGATGAAACAAGATCAACCTCCTTGTACTTTTCCTTGATGAGCCTGTCGACTTTGTCGGTGGTCTTTAAAGTCTCGTCCACTCTGGTTCCGGTCTGAAGCTCTATAGTTGCTATTATCTGAGACTGATCGGCTTCAGGAAAAAACTCGGTATCAATCACCCCAAAAAGACTCATTGACCCGAGAAAAATTATGAGAGCTAATATAGCCACAACTGTTTTGTGGTGAAGAGCCCAGCGCAGGGTTTTTTCGTAAAAATGGTCCAATCTGTTGAGCCATTTCCTGATACTTCCGTCATACGTCCAGAATGGTGCATCTTTCCTTATCGGATACCATTTGAGGACCAGGGCACTCATAGTGGGTGTCAGTGTGATCGCAGCCAGAACTGAAGTGATAATGGTTATTGTGACCAGCATTCCAAGCTGCTTGAACAGCACACCGGTAAGACCTTTGACAAATGTCAGAGGAAAGAAAACGGCAACCACTGTTAAAGTTGTGACTATAACTGCAAGCCACACTTCATTCGTGGCATAGATTGCAGCTTCCCTGGGTCTGCTTCCTCTCTCAATGTGCTTTGTGATATTTTCAAGCACGACAATAGCATCGTCAACAACCATCCCGATCGCGATAGACAGGGATGTGAGTGAAATTATGTTTATAGATTCTCCCGTGACAAAAAGATAGATAAATGCGACAACGAGCGAAATCGGAATAGTGACTATTATGATCATAGTCGCTCTCCATCTTCCAAGAAAGAAAAGAACAACAAGAACCACGAAGATTGCAGCATACAGGAGTGTTTCGGTAAGGTTGCTGATCGAATCCTTAATAAATGTGGCGCTGTCGAACAGTTTCTCAATACTTACATCGGCAGGAAGATCTTTCTTTAAGATTTTCGAGGGTCTGCTCAACTTCTTTTGTCACTTTAACCGTATTTCCACCTGATTGTTTCTGGACATACATCGACATCCCCTGCAGGCCATTGATCCTTGTGTCAAGTTTTGTTTCCCGTATGGTGTCGCGTACCTCTGCGACATCTTTAAGGTAGACATTGTTGCCATTAAAACTGCTAACAACGATATTCTTAATAATATCACTTTCGGGGAATTCGCCCTGGATCCGCAACGGATAATCAGTCTGACCCATTTCCAGGAATCCGGCCGGCATATTCATGTTTTCAGCCCGCAGAACACCACCGATCTGCTCAATTGTCAGATTGTATGCCTCCATCTTCCTCGGGTCGACGTCGATATAGACTTTTCTGCCCGGCACACCTGCAAGACTTACAGCCCCGACACCTTCTATCCTGTTAAGAGGGTTTACTATCTTTTCATCAAGTATCTTTTCAAGTCCCCTGTAACTTTCTTTTGCCGTAATGGCATAGAAAATTATCGGCATCATGCTTGAATTGAATTTCATTATAGTAGGCTTTTCGCTGTCCTCCGGCAAATAATTTTCGATAAAACTGAGGTTGCTCCTTATATCATTGGAAGCCTCATCAAGGTTTGTCCCATACTCAAAATTCATGAAGATAACCGACATTCCGTCACTTGATGTGGAGGTTATTTCCTTAAGGTTGCTTACTGAGTTCAGTGCATCCTCAACGGGCCTTGTTACGTTGGTTTCAATGTCAGATGCGCTGGCGCCCGGGTAGGTTGTAACCACACCTATGAAAGGAAGTTCTATTTCCGGATAGAGATCCACCGGCAATTGTATCAGCGAATAAATACCAATTACCATCAGCGCAACAAAAATCAGGATCGTTGTTACCGGTCTTTTTACGGAAGTGCTGTATATACTCATTTTAAACTTTTTGAAATTACCTGAACTAATTTGCTATTTCAATTTTATCGTCGTTGAGAAGTCGCGACTGCCCTTCTGTGACAAGCCTGTCGCCTTCCTTAAGGTTGTCAGAGATGATCTCAAGCATATCATCAAATCTTTTCCCGATCAACACTTCAACATGTTTCGCAACCCCCTGACTTTCCACGAATACGTACCTTACATTGGTTCCTTCCTGCATCAGGACTGTACTGGCAGGTACAACGAAAGTTTCAACCTCACCAAGGTCCATTGAAACCCTCACGAACATCCCTGGCTTCAAAAGGTCATTCCTGTTGGGAAGTTCCAGTTCAGCAATGAATGATCGGGTGACAGAATTTATTGTTGGTGAAATTCTGAATACTTTACCAGTAAATACTTCATTATCATAAACATCTGTCGTTACTGAAGCTTTCATCCCTTTTTTAATCAATGGATAAAACTGCTCCGAGATGCTGACATTTACTTTCAGGGGATTAACCTGCATGATCGTAACAACAGCTGATCGTCCCGTCATTGTGGTAGGTGTCCCGGAGTACATCTCACCGTTCTCAAAATATTTTCCGGTTATCACACCGGTGAACGGAGCATTCATCAGGGTGTTTTGCTCCATAAATTCTACATTAGTTTTTAAGACATCATATTGGGTTTTCATCTGGTCGTATGCTTGTTGTTTAGCGCTTCCAGCCCTTAAAAGGGTGTCTAACCTGCTGAGATCTTTTTGAATCGCGCGACACCAGGCCGCGGCGAGGCCGCAGTTCACCAATCGAACGGCCGAGCCGCGCGGTGACTTGCGCGGTGTTGATGTTGGCGGTGCCGGTGCCGCTGGTGAGCGCGGCGTACGACCTTTTGCACCTTCCAGGGCTGCAAGCCGGCCTCCGCGATTTGCTCGGGATAACGCGTCGGATCGGCCGCGTGTTCGGCGGCGCTCAAGACGATTTGATTGACGGCCAGCGCCAACGGATCGCGGGCGTCGGCGGCCACAGTGACGACGATGCTCGGCCGCCACATGCGGATGCGGGCCACGACGTAGCCTTCGAGCCGGTCGAGCGCCTGACCGTCGTTCGCCCGATTCCAATCGTCGACAAGTTGATCGGAGGTCAGCTTAAGATCGGCCGAGCGAAGCGGAAATCGCCACGCGGCCGAACCGCCGCTGGCGCCGGCGGCACGGTGGCCTCATGCGCCAAGCAGATCGGGATCGGATGCGGAACGAATCTCGGCGTCGTCGCGGTTGAGCACTTCCATCGCGCCGACATAGCCTTCGTCGGCCGAGAGTCGAGCGACAACTCCGCGGGATTTGCGCGGGGCGACTGAAGAACCCGGCGTAGGCGCTGCCGGTGGTGGCGCAACGTTGACGACGCCAGGTGCGACCGCCATCGGTGGTCGCCAGGATCAGGCCGAGATCGCCGACGGCCCAGCCGCGGTTCTCATCGACGAACGAGAGGCCGCGGATCGGCAGCGACTGGCCGGTGTCGGTGGATTGCCAGGTGCGGCCGCCGTCGCCGGTGTGCAACACGCGCGTGCCGGGCGTGCCGGCGATCCAGCAGTGCGGGCCGCGCACCGCGAGGGCCGCGTAGTCGAACTGCGTGTTCGCACCCGGGGGAATTTCGCCCGCGGGCGTTTGCCAGGTCTTGCCGAGATCGGTGGTGGTGAGCACGAGGCCGCCATCGCCGACCAGCCAGCCGCCGGCCGGGGCGACGAGCTTCATGCGATTGAGTGCGCGCAGGCCAAAGTCGGCGGGTTGCGATTCGATCGCGCGGCGGCGAATCGTGGCCACGAGGCTGTCGCGGCCGGCGAGCGCGCCCACGTTCGGATCGATGAAGTCGGCGGCGAGCCAGGAGCGCGTGGCGCCGCCGGAGACGGCCGTCCAGCTGCGGCCGGCGTCGCTGGTGATATAGACGTCCGGCAGGAAACAGCGCCGAGCTCTGGCCGACGGCCCAGCCGTTGTGCGAGTCGAAAAAGCCGATCTGGCGAATGGCCGGCAAAATGCGATCGCGCTGGATCGTCCAGTCTCGCCGCCGTCGCGCGTTTGCAGCACGACGCCGACGCTGGCGTGCGTGTACGGTTGCAGTCATCCGCCGGCGGCCCAGCCGATCTTGTCGTTCAGAAAGAACACGCTCGAGAGCCGGCAGTCGACGCCGGAGGTTTGCTCTTCCCAGTGCTGGCCGCCATCGGCCGTGTGCCAGATGGCGCCGCGATCGCCGACGGTCCAGCCGCGTTGCGGGCTGACGAACGTCACGTCGGCGAGCTGCGCGTCGGCGAGCATCGCGGTCGATTGCACCGGCTCGACGGCGAATGCGCCGGTGGCCAGAGAGCCACCCCACCACGCAGGCGCCGCGATGGTTGCTGAAACTAAGCATTTGGTGGCCTGCTCCGTGGCTGGGCTCCGCCGCGGGTGCAGGGCGTGGCGACCCTCGAAAAAAATCCGGCGGATTGTAGCGGTCTGCGGCGGCGACCTAGAGCCATCGACTGCAGGAAAACGCCGCGTTTTCTCGGGAAAGATGCTGCCCGCGGACGGCAGCCTTGGCTCCGCGCGATCGATTAAAACCAGGGACGGAACGGCCCTGGGACAGACCGAGTTCAGCGGCCGATGATTGACATCTTTGAAGGAGCACCTGCTTCGATGCGCGTGATCGTGGAACGAGATAAAGACGGCGTGAGCCAGCGGGCGGCGCAGTTCGTGGCCAACCTGGTGCGGCAGCGGCCGACCTGCGTGCTGGGACTGGCCACCGGCAGCACGCCGCTGGGCATGTATGCCGAGCTGATCCGCATGCACCGCGAGGAGGGGCTCGACTTCTCGCGCGTCGTGACGTTCAACCTCGACGAGTACGTCGGCCTGAGCGGCACGCATCCGCAGAGCTACCGCTACTTCATGCAGCAGAATCTGTTCGACCACATCAACATCGACCCGCGCGACACGCACGTGCCCGACGGCCGGGCGCTCGACTTCGAAGCCTACTGCGAGCAGTACGAGCGGATGATCGCCGACGAAGGGGGCATCGACCTGCAAGTGCTGGGCATCGGCAGCGACGGACACATCGCCTTCAACGAGCCCGGCTCGTCGCTGGGCAGCCGCACGCGGCTCAAGACGCTGACCGAGGAAACCGTGCGCGACAACGCCCGCTTCTTCGGCAGCGAGCAGGAAGTGCCGCGGCTGGCGATCACGATGGGCGTGGGCACGATCCTCGAATCGCGGCAGTGCCTGCTGTTGGCCGCCGGCGAGCAGCAAGGCCAAGGCGATTCGCGACACGATCGAAGGTCCGATCACGGCGCAGGTCACGGCCTCGGCCCTGCAACTGCACCGCGACGTGATCGCCATCCTCGACGAAGAGGCCGCGCGGCTGCTCGAGCGCCGCGACTACTACCGGGAAGTCGAACGAGCCCAGGCCGGCGCTGCAGGCCGGGCAGGTTGGGCAGGCAGCCGCCGGCGTATTGAGCCAAGCGGGTTGTACCACGGAGTCGCTGCGGGCTCGGGAGATCGATTTCAGCTGTGCAGCGTGTCCGGCAATTCGGCGGGTGCCTCGCTGCTCGGCGGGAGCTTGCGACCGGCTTCTCGGGTGCTGCGCCTTTCGGCGGCCGGCTTATCGGCGAACTGCTCGGCGAAGAATTGCTGGAAGTCGTGCGTTGGCTTCCGGATTCGAGGACGGCCGTCTTGCGGCCGCCCGGTCAGGCCACGCTGCCGGGTGTCGAAATCGAACAGCACCGTGGCCCAGTTCTTGCTGTCGGTAATCGCCATGGCGTACTGCCACTCGGGCTCCGCGTCGGCGGGCGTCGCTCGGACCAGTCGTACGTCGTGTCGAGCACCAGCGCGCGGCGGATGTTGTTGATGCCCTTGGCGCGCGGCGGCGTCTTTGGCGGAAGCACGATCCAAGGCGTGCCGTCGAACTCCAGAGCTTTGACGGTCGGCGACGCGCCGGTTCGGCCGCGGCCTCGTCGGCGCTCGGGCTTCGTCTTGGATCCTGCTGGTTTCCCGTCGCCAGCTCGTCGAGATCTGCGGCGTCGGGCTCGTCAGAGTCGGTGCGTGAGCGAGAGGTCCGGCGTCGGCCTTGCTCAGCTCGAGCGACTTCGACCAGGCGGAGGGCTTGCCGATCAGCCGCGCCGTGGCGGTGGCCCCGAAACGTCCTGCGGCATGCTTCTGGTTCGAATAGTGATACACGACGCTGGCGGTCGCGGCCGCGACGGCCACGCCCAGGATGATCAGAATCGTGATCGTTCCGCGTTGCATGCTGGTCTCTCGCGAATACTCGATCGGCGGATGCCAGGTGTACCGGTCCGACAGGCGCCACTAGCCACGTGCCCTGCGGGCAGTATACTGAGTGGATTCCACGGCCCACAGCTAAAATCTCGCTGATGTGCCTGCGAATCCGTTCGCCATCCTATGGTCTCAGGATCTGCCATGGCCAACGAGTTCGATCCCTACCGCGAAGCCCTGGTCATGGAGGCCGTCACCGTCTGGCCGGAAGAGTACGACGATTGGGAGCCGGCCGACCGCCGCCGCATCGAAGAGCAACTGCACGCCGATCCGGCCCAGGCCGCCGAATTGGAATACGTTCGCATGCACACCGGCTTTCGGCGGCAAATCACCGTGACGCCCGCCGACATTGAGCGGCTCGGTCGTAAGCGACGAGTCGTTCGCGGCCAGCGTGTGGTTCGTCAAGCGGCGGCATGCTCAATCGGCCCCGGCGTTGAGCTTCGGCGCACGCAGATTTTCCAGCTTTCAATCTCACCCGTGCGTCCTGTTATGACTCAACTAATGCTTGTGCGTCCTCGATTGCGCCGCGCGCCGCGAGCGACGTCCATTGAATCGAATGATCGCGCGAAGCCACTGTGCCACTCGACTCGTAGGAGCCTGCGTGACCGCCGTCGACGTCCAGCTTAGCGAGCGCAGCTACACGATCGAGATCGGCACCGGCAATCTGGCCGAGCTGGGCGCGCTGGCGCAGCCGCTGGTGCCGACTGTCGCACGCCGTGATCATCACCGACGAGAACGTCGAAAAGCCGCACGCGATCGCCGCCGCCGGCAGCCTGGCCGACGCCGGCGCCGGACGTCGACGTGCTGGTGGTCGAGCCGGGCGAGCAGACCAAGATCGATCGACATCGGCCGCCGGTCTGTGGGACAAGCTGCTCGAGCTGGGCGCCGATCGCAAGACCGTCGTCGTGGCCGTCGGCGGCGGCGTGGTCGGCGACCTGGCCGGCTTCGTCGCCGCCACTTCGCCCGCGGGCTGCCTTCGTGCAGGTGCCCACGACGCTGCTGGCCCAGGTCGACAGCTCGGTCGGCGGCAAGGTGGGCGTCAACCTGCCCGGCGGCAAGAACATGGTCGGCGCGTTCTGGCAGCCGGCCGGCGTGCTGATCGACACCGCCGTGCTGGCCACGCTGCCCGAGCGCGAATATCGCGCCGGGCTGGCCGAGGTGGTCAAGTACGGCGTGATCCTCGACGCCGAGTTCTTCGCCTATCTCGAAGCCACGTGCCGCGAACTGTGCCGCGCGCGACGCCGACGGTGCTGCGAGCACGTGATCGCCCGCTGTTGCCGGCTGAAGGCCGACGTCGTCGAGGCCGACGAGCGCGAGGAGACCGGCCTGCGGGCCGTGCTCAACTACGGCCACACGTTCTGCCACGCCTTGGAAACGGTGACCGGCTACGGCGCAGTTCCTGCACGGCGAGGCGGTGTCGATCGGCATGCTGTGCGCCTCGCGGCTGGCCGAGCGGCTGGGCCGCGTCGACGCGAAGTTCACCGCGCGGCAGCACGAAGCTGCTGGCGGCGCTGGGCCTGCCGGTCGACTTCCCGGAGGTCGATCGCGAGGCGCTGCTGGCCGCCATGGCCCACGACAAGAAAGTCGAGCACGGCCAGCTGCGGTTCGTGCTGCCCACGCGGATGGGCCACGTCGAACTGGTCGGCGACGTCGACGAGAACGATGTGCGGGCGCGCTGCATGGCTAAGCTGACTCGATGTCGACCGACGCGACTGCGATGCATCAAGCCTCGTCGAGGACTGTCTGCGTGAACCGACACGGCGCAATCGCAAGATGCGATGACGCCGCCGACCACCGGCCACTGCCGCCGAGGAGCTGGCCGATGCCGTGCGGCTGTCGCTGATTTCCGGCGTCGGGCCGCGGTTGCGCAAGGCGCTGCTGGAAGAGTTCGGCACGGCCGGCCGCGGTGCTCGCCGCCGCGCCCAGCGACCTGCGACGGGTGCAGGGCATCGGCGCCGAGCTGACGCGGCGGATCGCCGTGGCCCGCGACGAGATCGACGTGCAGGCCGAGCTCGACCTGTGCGCGGCCAACGGCATCGCGATCCTGAGCGATCAGCGATGCCGACTATCCGCGGGCGCTGCGCGAAATTCACGATCCGCCGGGCATCCTGTTCGTGCGCGGCGACGATCCTGCCGCAGGATGCGCTGGCCGATGGCGATCGTCGGCTCGCGGCACGCCACGCACTATGGACTGGCGCAGGCCGAGCGGCTGGCCGGCAGCCTGGCCCGCGCGGGCTTGACGATCGTCAGCGGGCTGGCGCGCGGCATCGACGCGGCGGCGCATCGCGGGGCGCTGGCGGCCGGCGGGCGCACGCTGGCCGTGTTGGGCAGCGGCGTGCTTGAACATCTATCCGCCGGAGCACGCCGAGCTGGCCGACGAAGTCGCCGGCCAGGGAGCCGTGATCAGCGAAGTCGCCGCCGCGCAGCCCGCCGCTGGGCGGCGCGTTTCCGCAGCGCAATCGCATCATCAGCGGCATGTCGCTGGGCGTGCTGGTGGTCGAGGCGTCGGCGCAGTCCGGCGCGCTGATCTCGGCGCGGCACGCCATGGAGCAAGGCCGCGAGGTGTTCGCCGTGCCGGGCCGGGTCGACAGTCGCATGTCGCACGGCTGCCACCGCCTGATTCGCGACGGCGCCAAGCTGGTCGAAACGGCCGACGACGTGCTGGAAGAACTCGGCCCGCTGGTCGCGCCGGCGCAGATCGGCCGAGGGCGCAGGCGGTGCATCATCCGGCCGAGCTGCTGCTCAACGAGCTCGAGCAGCAGGTGCTGGCCGCGATCGCCAGCGAGCCGATCACGATCGACGCGGTGCGTGGCCGCCAGCGGGCTGCCCGACGCCGCAGGTGCTGTCCACGATCAGCGTGCTGGAAATGCGCCGCCTGGTGCGCCGCCTGAGCGGGAATCTGATTGTGCGGCCGTGACGGGTCATCGCTCCGAGCGCGAGCGACTGACAGTCCTGCTGCGCGTCTTCGCTGCTCGCGTGCTAGCCAGCGGCACCGCGTAGCGCAGCACCAGGCCCAGCAGAATCAAGCCGCCGCCGACGAGCGTCCAGGGCGCCGGCACTTCGTCCCAGGCCAGATAAACCCACAGCGGCAGCAGGATCGGTTCCAACAGGCCGATGCCCGTGGCTTCCTGCGACGTGATCGATGCGCAGCCCGCGGGCGAAGAACACATAGGGCAGCGCCATCTGGAACAATGCCGAAGCCGGCCAACACCGGGCAACTGGCCGACGGCTGGGCCAGACGTCGAGCATAGAGCGACGTAGGGAAAGATGGCGGCGGCCGTGACCAGGTGGCGCGACGGCCACGATCCACACCGTCGTCCAGCCCGCGCAGCGCCCGCAGCGACAGCACGACGCCGGCATAGGTGAAGCCGGAGACCAGTCCGCAGCAACACGCCGGCCTGGTCCTGCCCCGCACTTCGAACCACAGAATGATCGCCAGGCCCACGCCGCCGATCACGAGCGGAATGCGTTCGCTGCGCGGAAACGGCTCGCCCAGCATGACAACACGCCGACCAGAAACACCCACCACGGCGCCGTGCTTTGCAGCCAGATGGCGTTGGCCGCGGTGGTCAGCGTCATGGCCGACAGGTAGGTGACGTTCATCACGGCGAACGCGATGCACAGCGGAATCAGCTTGCACGTCCCACTGCGGCCGGCGCACGCCGGGCAGCAGCAGCACGCCGGCGAACAGGGCCCGCCAGAAGGCCAGCAGCATGCCGCGCGATTCGACCGGCCAGTCGTCGAAGATCGTGCGCCTTGGCGAACAGCCCGCTCGAGCTCCACATGACGGCCGCCAGCGCGACCCAGAAGCCGGCCGCCGAAGCGCGTCGCGGCGCGATTGCGAGCTGCAGTCGCGCGTGCGACGGCGGCATCGAGATCGTCGATGGATCGCTGGCAGGAGTTCGCGGCATGCAGGCGTACCGCAAGCTGGCTGCGGAACAGTCCATGGCACGACCGCTAGGTCGCGACACTGCGAGCGATCATGATCATGACCACCAGCACCACGCCGACGAAGCTGGCGGCCACGATGGCCAGCTGGAACCAGAACTTGGCCCGCGGCGTCGAGAATCTCCTGCTGGCGCAGATACTCGACGCTCTTCTCGCGCTTCAGGCGAAACTCGACGCCGCAATGCGGACACTTGGCACGCTTGCCGACCATGTCCAGCGGCGTTCCAGCTCGTGGCCGTTGGGGCAGGGAATGTGCAGCAGCGATTCGCCGGCTCGTCGTCGAATCGTCGTGTCCAGCTCGGTGCCGCGGCGGCCGCCGTCGTCGAACGCTTCGAGGCCGGTCGAGCTCGATCGAGGGAACGTCGAGCTCGCTGATCTCTTCGTGAGCGGCGTGCCGACTGGCTTGTCGTCGTCCAGCGGCACGAGCTCCAGGCTCGACCGCTGGAGGCCGCGGCCGCCGGTGCACCGGCCGGAGCGCGGAGCGGCCGCTGGCAATCGTGGGAATGATGAACGCCACGCCGCACTGCGGGCATTGGCACTGCATGCCCATGTGCGCTTCTTCGCCTTGCAGCAGGTGCCCTTGCGGGCAGAGGAATTGAAAGGTCATGGCGGCTGACTGCCGGGGGATGCGAGAAATGCCTAACGGTGGTAGTAACCTGTCCGCGCAGAGCCGGTCAATCGAAATCTTTACTTGGCCTGCCCTCTCTGTCTGCGCCGTCATTCCGGAACTTTCATTACAGCACCATGATAACAATAGTCGAACAGCAACTCCCATTCGCGCTGCTGAATCTCCTGGCAGAGCGACTCCAGTTCCAGGGAATCGTCCGCCTTTTCGCACAGATCGACAAAGTCGATGGCGTCCCAGTTCGCCTGTTCGAGGAGAAAGTCCGCCTTGCGCACCGGCTCGGGCTTCGGCCGCCAGATGATTGGCCGCTTCGCACAAGGGCTTCGTAGATCGGATGCTGCGGAACACGGCGGAACCAGTAGCGGGCGTTGCTGAAGTCG
>CAWKIC010000051.1:0-48172 GCA_963849615.1 uncultured Bacteroidales bacterium | reverse complement strand
CACATCCGCTCGCGGATATTCAGAACTGCTTTATTCCCTACAATTCGTAATGTACTTTTCTGCATCAGTTGGTTTAAGTGATTGTTAAAATAGCATTATTTGTAACTATTCCGTGCCATGAGTTTGGAGTGCCTAAAGTTAGTAATAATAGAATGAATCAATTTCTTTATAAGCAGCGATGATTAATGTCTCAATGTTTTAAGAAATATTTTTTTTACAAATCATTTGGCACGATTTTTTCTTCTGATTAATAAAAATTAGTAAATTGTGTCTGTAATTTTCATTTCCATGAAACCAGAAATTGATCTTTTTGCTATTCTTCCAGAAGACAAGATACCGGATAAAGGCAAGATACTGATTTCGGAGCCTTTTCTGCCTGACACATTTTTTAACCGGAGCATTGTCTATCTCACCGACCATGAACCAAAGGGATCGGTAGGATTCATATTAAACAAAAAACTTGACATAAAGATCAGCGATGCTGTTGAAGGTTTTGAAGGATGGAATGAGACCCTGAATATGGGCGGACCCGTGGCTCCCGATACCCTCCATTATCTTCACAGTCTGGGAGCAGCAGTTCCGAAAAGTGTTCAGGTTGAAGGAAATATTTACTGGGGTGGCGATATCGATGTTATAAGAAATATGATCAGGTCAGGATCGGTAAGCCCCTCCCAGATTAGATTTTTCCTTGGCTATTCGGGATGGTCAGCAGGTCAGCTGGAACGGGAGATAAAGGAAAACTCGTGGGTAATAGCAAAGGTCAGGTCTGAAATAATAATGAGTAGCCGCGGAATTGACAGCTGGAAACGGCTGTTGCGGTCCTTTAAAAATAAATACAGAATGTGGGCTGATTTTCCGGAATCACCGGAAATGAATTAGCCCGTGTGCTCTACCCGCTTTGGTCCCTACCGCAGAGGGCGCCAGCTCTCGCCATTGCATTGGCCCGGCCATGATTCAACCGGAGATTTTCACAGGTGTAAGATCTTATACACCAGCTCCTTTAGCAGGTCCCCCGGTTCGGTGCTCACATCTCCAAAACCTTTTGATTTCATGTCATAAGTGCGCAACAGTGCTATTATCCTGACTGTTTTTGAAATATTATATTTTACCGAAGCAGTTTCATAATCCTTTACGAAAAAGGGATTTGTCTTAAGTACTGCAGCAACATTGTTCCTCGACTTGTCAGTAAGGTAATGATAAGTAAGTATTTTGGTGAACAATCCGAAAATTGATGCTATTGTAAGAGTTAGGGGATTGTCTTTGGGATTATTTGCAAAATAATGAACTATCATGTTGGCTTTGAGAATGTTCTTATCTCCGATTGCTTTTTGCAGTTCAAAATTATTGTAGTCTTTACTTATTCCTATATTTTTCTCGATGAGCGCTGAGGTTATGAGCGGTTTGCCTTCGGGCAGCGTAATTAACAGTTTGTCAAGCTCATTCACGATCTTGTGAAGGTCGGTGCCAAGAAATTCAGTTAGCATTGACGAAGCATCGGGATTGATCTTTATTCCTTTTACCATAAGATATCTTTCGATCCAGGGGGGAACCTGATAATCGCGAAGACGCATCGATTCGAAATAAACGCATTGTGTATCAAGGAGTTTGTGCAACTTTGTCCTTTTGTCAAGCGTCTTGTACTTATAATTAAAGACCAGGATGGTGGACAGCAGTGGTTTCTCGACGTAGAACAATAGATCCTCGATCTTTCTCAGCGACTGAGCCTCCCTGATAATAACAACCTGGTGACTGGCCATCATAGGGAACCGGCGGGCAGCATCAATAATGGCATGGACGGAGGTTTCTTCACCATAGATTATTACCTGATTGAAAGCTTTTTCTGCATCATTGAGCACTTTCGTCTCGATATACTCCGTTACCTGGTCAATATAATAGGGCTCATCGCCTGCCAGAAAATAGACAGGTTTAAATATCCGTTTCCTTAGATCTGATAATATTTCTTCATAAGTTACTGCCATTGTCAGAATCTAAGATGTTTAACAGATATACCATTATCCTTTATTTCTCTCAGGGCTTCAATCCCTATAGTGAGGTGTAATTCGACAAATTTATTGGTGACTAGCTTGTCGCTTTCTTCTGTCTTGATACCGGTTGAGATCATCGGTTGGTCCGAGACCAGCAAGAGGGCACCTGTTGGTATCTCATTTGCAAAGCCCACGGTGAAAATTGTTGCTGTCTCCATATCAATAGCCATAGCCCTGGTTTTGACCAGATATTTCTTAAACCTGGCATCATACTCCCATACACGTCTGTTGGTTGTGTAAACTGTTCCGGTCCAGTACTCCTTTCTGTGCCTCGTGATGGAAGCCGAAATAGCACTCTGCAGCCTGAATGCCGGCAAGGCTGGGACTTCAATTGGCAGGTAATCATTTGAGGTTCCATCGCTTCTGATAGCAGCAATAGGCAGTATCAGATCCCCAAGCTTGTTCTTCTTTTTCAGCCCGCCGCATTTTCCAAGAAATAATACTGCCGACGGACTCACAGCGCTCAGCAGATCCATCACAGTTGCCGCATTGGGACTTCCCATGCCGAAACTTATGATTGTTATTCCATCTGCGGTGGAACTGGGCATATTCTTTTCTTTACCCTCAACTTTAACATTATTCCATTTTGCAAACAGCTCAACATAATACATGTAATTTGTCAGAATGAAATACTTTCCGAACGTTTCAAGAGATTTGCCAGTATATCTCGGGAGCCAGTTATTAACAATTTCTTCCTTGGTTTTCATATTTGATGTACTGAAATAATTATCTCAATATATTTGTAAGGATCAATTTCTTCATCTTTTTGATGCTTTGGGGCCCTGACGAATAAACCCCCAACCTCCTAAAGGGGGCTATAATTAAGTCCCCTTCAGGGCCTGCCTGCCGGTAGGCAGGGATATAGGGGTCGACTTCTCTGTGAACCTCTGTGTAAGTTTTTATAATAGTTTTTCAAAAATACAAAACAAAGTTGAAACAGCTAAATCTGCCGCAATATTCATTCAGGATCACCGGAGAAGAGGGATCCGAATCGATTTTTGATCTTGTCAGGCGTAAATGGGTAAGGCTGACTCCGGAGGAGTGGGTGAGGCAGAATTTTATTCAATATCTGATCAGGGAAGGAAAATACCCGGCAGGGCTCATCTCAATAGAGAAAATGTTCAGCTATAATAAATTGAAACGCAGGGCCGATATCGTTGTATACGACAGGAAAGGTATTCCCGTTCTGGTTGTTGAATGTAAATCGCCCGATATTGACATCAATGATGACAAAATAAGGGATCAGATCGGGGAATACAACTGGAAGTTCGGGGTGAACTATGTAATTATTACAAATGGGATGGATCACTTTTCATATAAATATAATCCGGTTGAAAAAAATTATGAATATATGCTTGTGATACCACTTTATGAAGAACTTTTAAATAATAAGGTATGATCAGAGTCACCTGTGCCATTATCAGGAACGAAGAGAATGAAGTTCTTATAGTTCAAAGGGGAGAGAAGAGCGATCATCCTTTTAAATGGGAGTTTCCCGGTGGTAAGCTTCAGGATGGGGAAACAGAGGAGGAGTGTATAATAAGGGAAATAAAAGAGGAACTATCAATTGAATTAGTAATCTGCAGACGCATGGAGGAGGTGGAATATGACTACGGCCTGAAACAGATTCAGCTGATTCCCTTTGTTTGTGATACCCTGGATGAGCTCCCGCTGCTTTCCGAGCATCTTGATTTTAAATGGCTGGCCCCGGAACATCTGAGAACCGTTGATTTTTCTGAGGCTGACATTCTGGTCGCCGGTCATTATCTGGATAGTGTTAAAGAATTAACAATTCAAAAAGCAGCTACATCCGGGGAAGAACCAACCCTGGATGATGACAGGGACCTTCAAAATATGGTTAACCGGATGATGAGCATGCAGGAAGCCGAGTGGGTGGCCCTGTCTGCTGTCGAAAATCCAGCAATCTTCCGTAAACTGATTGATTATTCTTTTCTTTCCGATCACAAGCTCGCTTTCCGTGCTGCATGGACCCTTTCGAAGGCATGTGACAAATTCCCTGAGATGATCTACCCTTATATGACTGAAATTATTGAAGGTCTGGATAGGCTTGATAATGAAAGTGCAGAGAGGTCTTTACTCAGGATAATATCATTAAGTGATATCGAAAAACTCGCTCCCGGGCACCTTGGGATATTGGCAGATCATTGCTTCAGGGCTCTTAATTCAGGCACTTCCGCAATTGCTGTCAAAGCCTATTCGATGGAAATACTTTACAAGCTGGCGCTTATTTATCCGGAAATGGCAAATGAGCTTTCTGCGACTATCAATATGCTGCAGGGAGAAGGTTCAGCCGGAATTGTGGCCAGGGGACGGATGATACTTAAGAAGCTTGCCTCCGATCCTAAAGACGGTGAATCCAGTCAGCGATAACCCTGAGAACCTCAGGGGAGAAGGTCTCCTCAAGTTCACCATATTCCGCCACCAGGCCCGTCTTGCAGTGCTGAAAAAGATGATTTAATCCTGCAATTTTCATTGTAGTGACAGATTTGTTACCTCCCGATCTCAGGGCTTTCTCAATTGCCTTAAGGTTGATATCAGCGGCTACCTGAAGGTCCTGTTCACCATTGAGAGCAAGCACAGGGCATTTTACTTTTTTCCAGTAATCAGCAGGGTTTGTTGTTATAAAGTATCTGAACCAGGGATAAGATTGTGGGCTGAGGCTTGTGTTAAGCTGTTTTACAGCCTGATCAATCTCCGGGGTGCTAAGCTTCTTATCTTTGACCAGGATTTTTCTATAAGCTTCAGCCATCTTTAACTCCGCTTTCTTGTCATCAGGTTCCTTTTTAAGTATGGCAAAGAGTGTTTTATTTATTGAAATGCCCTCCAGAGCCTCCTTTTCCTGAACCCCCGAAGCGAGGCTTATGTCCATATTCTGCCTGTGTATCAGTTCATCTCCCCGCACACCCGGGCCGGCAAGTGATACGATAAATGCAATACCCTGGTTTGAGGAGGCCACTATCGGCGAAATTAATCCACCCTCGCTATGGCCTGCAAGGCCAATTAACTTTGAGTTTATCCTTTGATCTTTTTTCAGGAATGTAAATGCTGCCTCAGCATCCGTTGCCATATCGGCTGAGGTTGCTTTTAAATAACTACCCTGTGACTTGCCAACTCCCCTGTCGTCATATCGGAGCACTGCGATCCCATTCCGTGTAAGGTAATCGGCAATAACTAAAAAAGGCTTATGCCCCATTATTTCTTCATTCCTGTTCTGGGCTCCTGATCCTGTGATCAGAATGACAGCCGGAAAGGGTCCTACTCCGTTGGGAAGGGTCAGTGTCCCTGCCAGCTTAATATTGAATTTTTCATTTAAAAAGGTCACCTCTTCGCTTGAATATGGATACGGGGGTTTTGGTTCCTGCGGTCTGATGAGGGTAAAGGCTCCCTTTAGTTTTGTAAGGTTAAGTTCAAGGGCGATCCCGCCCTGTTTCCAGGTTCCCTCTATCAGTGTATCGTTCTTTATAATTCCGTTGTATTCGGCAAGTAAAGCGCCCGCTGAAATTTTGAGGGCATTCCTGTTTAATGTTACTGGTCCGAGCTTAATATTCTTTGCCCCCTGATCAGGGCTGTCAAGAGTAGCGACAAGTGAATCGTTTTCAACTATTGAAAGGTTGAATACAATTCTCAGTGGTACGGCACCTGCCGTTATTTTGCCAACCCATGAGCCTGTAATAGATTGTATGTCAGAAGTATTCTGGGCAGATAAAGGGTCAGATACCAGATAAAGAATTGTGAAAATTATTAAAACTGTTCTTTTCATGATCATTTTTTATTTCAAAATTACGTTTTAAATTCTTTTCCCCTACCGCCGCTAATTTAAATCCAGGTAAGTTTTTGGTTTTCTTTTGTACTTTTGCTGGTCATTAAACTATCCATGAATGAAAACTGCTGATACGAGAGGCCAACCTTGTCCGGCGCCGCTTATCGCGACAAAACGGGCTTTAAAGGAAACATTACCGGGTGAGTCGTTTGAAATCCTTACCGATAGTCTGACATCATTGAATAATATTTCAAGGTTTTTGAAAGATAACAATACCGGATTCAATATAAAGGAGTCTGAAGGTTTCTGGTCACTTACTGTATCAAAAGAAAGTAATGAAAACTGTACTCTTCGTGCTGAAGAATATTGCGCCGAAACGGTCGCTCATTTTTCAAAAGGTAATTTTGTAATTGTCTTTTCATCCGACACCATGGGAGAAGGAAATGAGGAGCTGGGCCATCTTCTGATGTCTAATTTCATTAAAGCGGTAAAAGATCTTGATGTACTGCCGGATAAGATGGTTTTTTACAACAAAGGAGTAACTCTCGGCTCAAACGACTCACCGGTTGCCGCAAATATCAGGGAGATAGAGAAAATGGGGGTGGATGTTCTGTTTTGCTCTACCTGCGTGAAATATTATTCGCTTGAGGAAGAAATAAGTGTGGGATCGCTTAGCAATATGTTTGAGATTGCACAGATTATGGCTTCTGCAGGGAATGTTGTAAAACCCTGATTATAAAATATGAAAATTGATCTTCTTCAAATGGTTGAATCAGGTGGATGTTCTGCAAAGATCCCTCCAAAGCAACTTGAAGAAATTTTAAAGTACCTTCCCCTTCCTGAAGACCCAAATATACTGGTTGACATTGATACTCACGACGATGCAGGCGTATACAGGGTCAATGACGAACTTGCGCTCGTGCTCACGACCGATTTCTTCCCGCCTGTTTGCAGCGACCCGTATGAATTCGGTCAGATAGCGGCAGCAAACTCAATCAGTGATGTTTATGCAATGGGAGGGAACCCGGTTTTAGCCTTGAACATAATGATGTTCCCTTCTGCAAAGCTGCCTATGGAAGCATATGCTGCCATACTTAAAGGCGGATTTGATAAAGCTTCGGAGGCAGGTGTGAGAATAATAGGAGGGCATACAATTGATGACTTCCCCCCAAAATACGGACTGGCTGTTGTGGGGTATATCCACCCTGACGCAATAATAACGAATGCAGGAGCCATAGCCGGCGATTCCCTGATTCTTACAAAGCCTGTGGGCACTGGCGTGATCCTTGCTGGTCAAAGGTTGGGGATGGCTTCGATTGAGGATGTCGAGTATGCCAAAAATCTTATGAAGACTCTTAACAGATCGGGAGCTGAGGTGATGAAGAGATTCAATGTCAGGGGAGCCACTGATATCACCGGTTTTGGACTTGCTGGTCATGTACTTAAAATGGCAAAGGCAAGCAAGGTGTCGATAACGTTGAATATGAGACAGATACCGTTGATCGGTGGAGTTTACGGGCTCGTTGATGACGGATGTATTCCGGGGGCTTCCTTCCGGAACCTTGATTTTGTGGAAAACGACTCTCATTTTGGGGATAGTCTTGATTACAACCTGAAAATGATTGCTATGGATGCCCAGACTTCAGGCGGACTATTGATGAGTGTTTCTCCAGGCAAAACAGACAAGCTGTTAAGTGAACTTCATTCTTGCGGCCTGACCAGCTCGGTAATAATAGGTTATGTTACAGAAAAGAAGGAGAAATTTCTTTATCTGGAGGAAAACTGAATTATTGGTGATGCCAAAAAAGCTCACCACATCCCCCCGGCATCCCCTCGGGCCCATAACCGATCTTAAGAATCAGTTGTAGACTGAGAATTGTTTAATTAGCTGAAATACAATTAAATAACTTTCCCCTCCTTTTAAAGGGGGCCGAGCGTTAAGAAATCAGCCAGTGGCTGATTTTAGCGAAGGAGCCAGCCTGCAGGGGAGGCATGTGGCGGAGGGGTGGCCAGACGGTGAAATCATCTTACAGACAGAAGCTAAATTCGTCTGGCCGGGGTGGTTGATTCAGGTCTAAACAACCCTGGCCGGGAAAGCAAATGCCCTCGGGCTCACTGCTTTAATCAAAAACTGCCTCGAAGACGTTGTGTCTCTTTGCCTCAAAGCACATTTCAATCTGGCTTTTTGAATTCCGTTCCGTTGAAAGCGGAGGTAATGAATCAACCGGGAAAAAACCTGCCTCAAAGGTTTCGGTATTTTCAGTGAAGTTATTTTCAATAAGTTCACATTCCACAAATACCTTGTAAATAGTATAAGGATAAAGAGTATTGCAGTGCCGGTTTGCATGCTGAATTGCAATTACCCTTTTTGGCTTTACTTTTGCACCTGCCTCCTCAAGACACTCCCTGATGGCAGACTCACCAACTGAACTGTTCACATCGGCCCAGCCACCGGGTAGCGACCAGGCCCCATCAATCTTCTCCCGCACCATGAGAATTTTATCTTCCATAAAGACAGAAGCTCTAATATCCACCTTTGGAGTCTGGTAACCCGTTTCGGAAGCAAATAGATCCCTTATCTTTTCATGACTGACATCAGTATATTCATGCATGATTTCAACCGAAAGGTTTCTTATCTGCTGATATCTGTCAAGGTCGTACTGGTTTTCCCCAAACGTCAGTCCCGCCTGCGCTATCGACTGCAACCTTGATGCCCATTCCAGCCATTTCTCGTTCATGACAGCAAATTTTTTATTCGAAAGATAGTTATTTCAGTCTGGAAATTAAACTTTCAATAAAAGCAGTATTAAAAGCAGTATTAAAATGGCGATTATATAAATTAAAAGACATTTTAAACCTGAATTTAATCTGCGAAGATCTGCGCGATCTGCGGGAAAACAAAAAATTTCCCGCTGATTTCGCAGACCTGCCTGCCGGTAGGCAGATTTCCACAGATTCCTTCAATTGATATAGGTTTCAATTAAAGAGTCTTCAACAGCAAGAATTTGTTGGAGAAAATGTAACAAAAACTTAACAGGAAAAATTCCTGAATCCGGCAATGAGCTGTTAATTTTGCATCTGAATAGTATAAGGTAATTCAGTGTAATTATATGATATTTAACAGTAAACATAATCCTGTCGGCTTACGGACTTCAACAATACTTGATCTTTATGACATTTTTGTACATAATAATTGCACTTGTACTTATTTTTGATTTCATAAACGGATTCCACGACTCAGCCAATTCAATTGCAACGGTTGTTTCAACGAAGGTCCTTTCGCCAATGGCAGCAGTCGGTATGGCCGCCATTTTTAACTTCCTTGCCTTTCTGATATTCCCTCTTAAAGTTGCAAGAACAATGAGTATGGGAGTTATAAATCCTGAGATTATTACTTTGCATCTGATTGCAGCTGCTGTTATGGCGGCTATAATCTGGAATCTGATTACATGGTGGTGGGGATTTCCATCAAGTTCTTCACACACTCTTGTTGGAGGACTTGCAGGTGCCGCAATTGCAGGAAGCGGGTTTGGATCAGTAATTTATTCCGGTGTGCTGAAAATCGGGTTGTTCATTGTTATTGCACCTGTAATGGGAACGATCATGTCATTCATCATATCGATTATAGTCCTTCATATAGTAAAGAAAGCCTCGCCATTTGTCATTGATAAACATTTCCGCAGGTTACAATTACTTTCTGCATCAGCTTTTAGTTTAGGCCATGGGGGAAATGACGCTCAAAAATCTATGGGGATCATCTTCGCGGCACTGTTAGCTTCCAACCTGGTTACCAAAGATGCACCCATTGATCTCTGGATCGTGCTGTCGTGCCACACCGCAATAGCCCTGGGTACCTTGTTTGGCGGCTGGAGAATAGTCAAAACAATGGGACAAAAGATCACCAAGCTGAGACCATTTGAGGGCTTTTGCGCAGAAACAGCCGGAGCTCTTACCCTGTTTGGTGCTACTCATTTCGGTATACCGGTGAGTACTACCCATACAATTACAGGATCAATTATCGGGGTTGGGGCCACCAAGGGAGTTTCATCGGTTAAATGGGGCGTAACAACAAAAATTTTCTGGGCATGGATACTTACAATACCGGTTTCGGCAGTGATGGGAGGAATATTATACTATCTCTTTAATGTTGTTTTTTAATCCGGCTGGGAGATAATGATATCTCCTGTCCATGGTCTTGTTTTTATTTTGGCAATGAAAATAAGAATTCAGTTCCACCACCGGCTCTGTTACGTACCAGAATTTCTCCCTTATGCAACAGGACCGCGTTTTTAACTATAGCGAGTCCAAGTCCTGTGCCACCGCTTTTTCTTGACCGACCGGAATCAATACGATAAAATCGTTCGAAAACGCGCCCGATATGCTCCTGGGGTATGCCTACTCCATCATCGGAAAATGAAAAGTGGTAGAATTTTTTATCCTCATTGTAAACAAGTATCCTGACAGTCGTATTTACTCCGGCATAATTTATTGCATTTTCAACAAGGTTTTGAAAAACAGACAGGATAAGCGATTTATTCCCTTTAACATGAACCTTATCGCCTATATTAATTTCAATTTTCATCATTTTTTCCTCAATTGCCGACTTGAAATTGTCCTGCACTTCCCTGACCACCTTCTTTATTTTGACGGATTCAGGTTGAAATGATGCCCCTGCTTCTTCAATTTTATTAAGCACCGAGATATCGTTTATCATTCCAGTAAGCCTGTCAGTCTGGGCAAGTGCCTTTTTAAGAAAATACTTCTGCTTCCCCGGTTCAATTCCCGGATCATTATGCAATGTCTCAATATATCCCTTTATGGAAGCGACAGGTGTTTTTAGCTCATGCGCTATATTTGAGGTCATCTGTTGCTTTATGAGCTTATTCTTCCCGATTTTTGTAACATCACTCAGGATTACTTCAAAACTTTTGTCATAAAATATTACACATTGTACCCTGAAAAACCTGCCATCCTTATGTACCTGATATTCCATTTTCGGAAGGTCGGATGGTATTGTTTCAGAGTGAGAATTTTTTGCAACAAAATCACTGACAGCGGAGAACTCTGAAATTTCGAAGAAATCTGATGAAAATATTTTCAGATCACCCGAAATCAGGTTCATGATCTGGATAAAGTGGTCATTGCTGAATATTATGGAGCTCTCACTCGAAAAAAAGGCAACTCCTTCGTTTAAGGCATTAAGGTGATTAAAAAGCTTTTCTTTTTCATTTGCCAGGTCATTCTTTGCTTTTAAAAGGTTATTGTAGATCTCAAGAATCTCAGCACCAATTATCCCGAGCTCATTTCCTGGAAAATCCGATACAAAGGGTTTATCGTTTCTTAGGCTTACCGTAAAATCCTTTAACCGGGTCACTGATTCGCCAAACTTGTTGGTAACAATGAGCAGAACAACCCCTACGATTATGAAACAACCAAGTATAATAAAGAGAAAACTAAAGTTTGCTTTCAGGAAGTTGACAATGCTGACATCATAAATTAATGCTGCCCTGATAAAATACCTGGTATAAAATTTCGCATAATAGTAGTAGTATTGTCCTGTTGTTCCCGATTGCCTTACCTCTGTGCCAAACGCTGACGTTAATGATTTGATTATTTCAGGTCTGGTTTTATGATTCCCCATCTTGTCATAATCATGGACAAAACTATCATAAAGGACTTTACCTGAAGTATCAATTATGGAGATCCGGAGATTGGGGTGTGGGAGCAGCCTGCTAAGTGAATCAATTATCCGATATTTTCCTGATTTATATAATGAGTTAATATTCACATAATTGTCAACTATTCTTGTAATATTGTACAGTTCATCATTAAGGGTTGATATTTTATACTGCTTCTCCCTTTTATACTGGTAGGTGATTATAAGCAGGGTTACCACTAAAAAAATTGCAGAATAGAAAAAAAGCAGGTTATTCCTGAATTTGTTTTTTGATAAGTTCATAATATAAGAGTATCAAAATTCAAAGTAGTAACCGTAACCAGTCTTGTTCTTCAGGTATTGTCCATATTTCCCGAGTTTAGCCCTTAACCGGGTAATATTGACATCGACGGTTCTGTCAGTCACAATAACATCATTTCCCCATACTGTTGCCAAAACTTCTTCTCTTGAGTAAACAGCTCCGTGGTTCTCAAGGAGAAGTCTGAGAATCTCGAATTCCTTTTTGGTCAGTTCAATTTTTTCATCGTTCAGAATGAGCCTTTTCCTGGAAATATCAAGCTCCAGATTACCAAACTTTATATTGGTCTGCGATTTTGTTTTCTCACCGCGTGATCGCTTAAGTACTGCCTTAACTCTTGCTGTTAATTCATTAACAGAAAACGGTTTGGCAATATAGTCATCAGCACCGAGGCTGAATCCTGTCAATAAATCGTTCTCAGTATCTTTTGCGGTCAGGAAGATTATGGGAGTATTAATATTCATTTCCTTCCTCAGCTTATCTGCAAGTCTGAACCCCGACATTGGCCCCATCATTACATCGAGCAGGATCAGGTCATAATCCTGAAGTGATTTTTTTAAGGCTTCTTCAGCTGAATGAGTAACTTCTGTAAGATAACCTTCATTCCCAAGGTTGTACTGCAATATTTCAGAAAGGTCTTCTTCATCGTCAACAATTAAGATCCTTTTGTTCTTTAAGTCCATTTCTTTCAGTTTAAAATATTCCGATTATTTTTTATACTGGCTGACGCAAAGGTAGTTACTCTTTCTAAATAATAAGATTACAATTTCGTTACAAAAAGTTGATGTCTGTAACATAATCGTAACTAAACCTTCAACAGTTCGTAACCGGTTTTGGCTCGCTTTAGCGGACCTTTGTTACGATAATATTTTTAACAGAACCACCTGGCATAAATTATGGAAAACTTAACCAGATTAGTAAACCTCGCAATAGTAATTTTATCTTTTATTACAGTACAATTGAATGGACAGACCGGTACTATAAAAGGGAGAGTTACTGATAAGGCAAACTCGGAAACCCTGATTGGAACTACAGTTCAGTTGAACGGTACAACAACAGGGACAACAACAGATATTAACGGAAATTTTATCCTGTCTGATCTTAAGCCGGGGAAATACACGCTTAAAATTTCTTACGTCTCTTATTCAACGAAAGTAATTGAAAATATAAATGTTGAATCCGGGAAAGAAACCAATATTGATATTGAGCTTGAAGGGAATCTTGTAACGCTCGGGGATATTACTATTGCCGCAGTGAGGAGGACCAATACCGAGATCTCAATGATAACCGACATAAAGGCAAGCCAGTCTGTTTCAAGCGGTATCTCTGGACAACAGATATCGAAGACTATGGACAAGGATGCATCCGAAGTGGTGAAGCGGGTGCCCGGAATCACGATTATGGACAACAGGTTTCTTATAGTCAGGGGATTATCTCAACGATATAATAATGTTTGGTTGAATAACGCGGCAACACCAAGTGCCGAAGCCGATGTCAAGGCTTTCTCCTTTGATATCATCCCAAGTTCCATGATAGAGAATATAATGATCTTCAAGTCGCCTGCTGCAGAACTTCCAGCTGATTTTTCAGGAGGTTTTGTTAAGATAACGACAAAAAACCTGCCGGAGAAGAATGGAGCATTTTTCTCATACGGCACCGGTTTCAGCGAGAACACAACATTCGGGGACTTTTATAAACCGGTACCGGGATCAACCGACTGGCTTGGTTTTGACGATGGTTCAAGAGCATTGCCGGATGATATGCCACGGCACCTTAATGACTACGAGCTTGCTACAAATCCGGCCATAAAGGAGAAAATCACCCTTCTGGGAAGGGAACTGAATAATGACTGGTCTGCTTTGCGGGCCTCTGCCTTCCCCGACCAGAAATTTCTTGGCGGTCTGAACCGCAAGTTCAATATCGGGAACCATATGCTGGGAAACATAACCGCGGTGACATACAGCAATTCGATCAGTTCGGAAAAAATTGAGAATACTGATTACTCAATTTACGATTATTCGACCGATCAGCCTTCTTTTCTGAATCAGTTTCTTGATGAACAGTATTCCAACTCCGCAAGGATAGCATTGATGAACAATACATCGCTTTACCTGGGAAAAGGAACCAGGCTTGAGTTCAGGAACCTTTTCAACCAGGCAGGAACGTCACGCTATATCAAAAGAACAGGCAGGGAATGGTACAATAATGGAAGGTATATACTGTCGGAAGAACTGAGGTATTTAAGCAGGTCAATTTATACCGGACAGCTTGCGGGTGAACATTCATTTGGCGAAGGAAAGACAAAATTTGACTGGATTCTGGGTTATGCTGCTTCAAATAAGAATGAGCCTGATACAAAAAGGTACAGATTTCTAAGGGATGAGACCGATCCTGATAAATACATGCTGCTGTTTTCCGATCAGGCCGATCTTTCTTCACAGTCAAGGATGTGGATAAATCTGAATGAGAATACCATTTCAGCTTCCCTTAACGTCACCCGGCAATTGAAAATGGGAGGATTCAAGCCTGAAATCAAGGCAGGATTCTATTATGAAAACAAGGACAGGAGTTTTCATGCCCGGAACTTCGGTTATGCAAAAGGGAGCAGTGAATCGACATTTGGACAGACCTGGCTGCCGGTTGATCAAATCTTCACTGATGAGAACATAAATCTCACAAGCGGTATCAAGCTGACTGAAGTGACTGCATTGTCCGATTCATATACGGCAGCAAATAACCAGATTGCAGGATATTTTTCAACCCGTGTTCCGATAGGGGAAAAGGTAAATTTTTATGCCGGTTTGCGGCTTGAGAAAAACAGGCAGACACTTTCAAGCTACAAGCAGGCTTCGTCAATTCAGGTAAATGTTGACAGGGATACGCTCAACTTCTTCCCATCAGCTAACCTGACATATAATTTCTCGGAAAAGAGCCTTGTCAGAGCAGCGTACGGCATGACTATAAACAGGCCGGAGTTCAGGGAAATAGCACCTTTCTACTATGTTGATTTTGAACAGAATGCCGGCATCTATGGAGCACCCGGCATCAAACAGGCATATATTCACAATTTTGACCTGAGATATGAGTATTACCCCGCCCCGGGTGAAACATTCAATATCGGGATGTTTTATAAGAAGTTTTTTAATCCGATCGAACAGATTATCCTGGGTAATAACCCGACACAATACTCATTCGAGAATGTGGAATCCGCATATAGTGCAGGGATTGAGGCAGAATTGAGAAAATCACTTGAATTTATCCCCGGATTACAGAATTTTATGTTTGTTCTTAACAGTACTTTTATCGGGAGCAGGGTAACCTTTCCTGAAGGCTCCCTATCGAGGGACAGGTCGCTTGAAGGCCAGTCGCCATATATTGTTAATGCAGGCATTTATTATCAGGGTGAAAAAAACGGTTTGATGATAAGTATGCTTTATAACATAATAGGGAAAAGGATCATTGCTGTCGGCCGGCCGTCTCCTAACGAATGGGAAGACATTCCTGACATCTATGAAATGCCAAGGAATATTATTGATCTGACTGTAAGCAAAACGATCGGTAAAAGATTTGAGATCAAAGGTGGTATAAAAGACCTTCTCAACGAAAAAGCTGAGTACATGCAATCGGTCAATGCCCTTGTCGATATGAGTACCTATACCAAAGGAGCTGAAAGCGGAATCAAACAGTTTAACCGGAAGCAATATACCAGGACCTATTTTCCGGGAAGATATTTCAGTCTGGGAATAACGATGAAGCTGTGATAAAGCCTCAGCTGTATTTATCCCTTCCCCGGCTGGTTTAAAATGGCAGATATAGGATCTTTTTCTAAACATTAATAAAACTAAATTTCAATGTATTGGATAACTATTAATAATCAATAAATAAGAAAGTATGAAAACAAAATTTAATATGCTCAACCTCTTACCGGCATTGCTATTGCTTGCGATATTGACTTCGTGTGAAAATAAGGATGTGAAAGTAACAGGAATAGATTTGGATAAAGTAACCGCTGATGTTATGATAGGGGCAACAATTAATTTAACAGTCGTTTTTGAACCTGTTGATGCTGACAATAAAAACCTTACATGGGAATCGAGCGATCCTTCCGTTGCAACTGTGGCCAACGGTATTGTAACAGGTATCGCTCTGGGTAACGCGACGATCAAGGCGACATCGCAGGATAACACTCTGCTGCAGGCATCCTGCAATATAACTGTGATCCCGTCTACCGGACAGCAGATCACCGTTAGCGGTGATATTACAGCCGACACAAGGTGGTATGCAAATGCACGTTACTTCCTTTCGGGATTCGTGTATGTAAAAAATAATGCCACAATAACAATTGAAGCCGGAACAATCATTAAAGGTGTCTCGGGTACCAAGGGTGCTCTTATTATTGAAAGAGGATCTAAAATAATGGCCCAGGGAACACAGACCAGTCCCATTGTTTTTACTTCCGATAAGCCGAAAGGTCAGCGCGGGTATGGCGACTGGGGTGGCCTTGTAATATGCGGTAATGCACCGACCAACAAGCATGATAACGGTACGGGTGTAGGTATCGCCGAAGGTGGTATCGGTTCAAATTACGGCGGCACCAACGCTGCAGATAATTCGGGTGTTCTCCAGTATGTCAGGATCGAGTTTCCCGGAATTCCGCTTACGGCAACCTCAAACAGCGAGATCAACGGATTAACCCTCTATTCAGTCGGTTCAGGCACAACAATCGACCATGTCCAGGTGTCATACTCCGGTGATGATTCGTATGAGTGGTTCGGGGGAAATGTTAATGCAAAATATCTTGTTGCCTTCAGAGGCTGGGATGATGATTTTGACACTGATAACGGTTTCTCCGGAAAAGTACAGTTTTTCCTGAGTCTCAGGGACCCTGCAAGTGCGGACCAGTCGCAGTCGAATGGTTTTGAGTCGGACAACGATGCTGACGGATCTGTACTTACGCCCGTCACTTCACCTCTCTTCGTAAACGGAAGCATATTCGGTCCGCTTGCAACATCCGGCACGACTATTAATACCCTTTACAGGAATGCAATGCAATTACGTCGCGGAACACGTACATCAATTTACAATACTGTGTTTGCCGGCTGGCCAAACGGCTTATATATCGACGGACAGAAAGGTGATTCACCAGCCCAGGCTGCTGCAAATGTACTCCAGATCGAGAATTGCGTTCTTGCAGGGATGACAGCCAATTATGTAACTACATACCAGGCCGATGCGGAAGCATGGTTTACGGATGCTTCAAGGAGTAACCAGGTATTGGCTTCAAATGATATTGCTTCAGGTAACAAATCCATTCTCCCTGACAGCTCCTGATTTCTTACCTGTTGCCGGTTCTCCAATTCTTTCAGGTGCCTCATTTACGAATGTCAGGCTCACAGATACTTTCTTTACCCAGGTGCCTTACAGAGGAGCCTTCGGTTCAACGAACTGGACCGCTACATGGTGTAATTTTGATCCGCAGAATACTGATTACTAACAGCTTATATCTCTGTGATATTGCGGGCTGAAAAAGTCCTTTTAACCGCAAAGTATCACCTATAAAATGCTATTTGAACTTCAAAATTAATAACTCTCTGAAAATAATGCCGATACAAAAAGAGTTATGTAATAGCCCTTTGTGTACCTTAGTGCTGACACGTGGTTAATGGATTTATTTTTTACCACTAAGTACACAAAGCACGAAGGAGACGCAAAGCTAAAACACATAAATTCAGCTCTTTGCATCTTTCTTTTGCGGCCTCTGCAGTTAAGTGATTTTGACTTTTTCTACAGCCCCATTTATTAGAGTTCCCTTTATGAAGGTGGGATAATACCTAAACGGAGTTTTGTATATTGCGGTTCTAAAAGAACACCCAGAAATGAAGAGATTTTTCATTTTCCTGTTTGTTATAATTTCGTTTAACGGAATTACTAATTCGCAGTCAATCCTTAATCCGAACTATGCCCTTAAAAGTCACGAAACGCTTGAAATTAATAAGATTGAAACTGATGCCAGATCAACCGTCTTCTATATGACCATTGAGAACAGGATTACCGGCGGCAGCTTTTGCGCGGATAAAAATCTTTTTATTGTTTACCCCGATGGAAAGCGCAGTAAGCTGGTTGCCGCAGGGGGCATTCCCAATTGTCCCGCCGAATATAAATTCAATGAACCGGGAGAGAGGCTTGATTTTACGCTGACATTTCCGCCGCTGAAGCCGGGAAGTGAGTGGATTGATCTTATCGAGGATTGTGCGGCTAACTGTTTCTCATTTTATGGAGTGAACCTCGACAGCACCCTTAATAAAAGAATCGATTATGCATTTTCACTTGCTGAAAAAGATGAGCCGGCAAAAGCCCTTATCAGTTTTATGAATATTGCAGGTGAAATTGACAGGGATAATAATGGAATCGAGGGGTTGCTTTACATTAATATAATAAAGCTTGCCAGGGAAACTGGAGATGTTGCAAGGGCAGAAGAATGGTATAAAAAGTTCAAATTATCTGAGGCCCCAAGGCTTTCGCAGTATATCAGGTATCTAAACGATCAGGGAATTAAATATTAGTTCCCTTTCCCCTGACGAAGATCTGAATTTAGTATTTAAATAAATCCCCTATATGGAACTTCCTGATTATTAACTTTTTAAATAGGAGCTGTCTATTAAGTTACCTTTTAAATTTTACCCTTTGTGACCCTTTGTGTTTCCCTTAGTGAACCTTTGTGGTTTGGATTTATATTTTACCACAAAGTACTCAAAGGTTTTCACGAAGGTTCACTAAGGACTTTTCAGACAGTCCCTTATGGGTAAAACCGGGGCTTTTGAGGCGCCCTTAAGTAAAAAAAAAGGCTGAATTTTATTTTTTCAGCCTCTTAGTTGGTCTATTAGAGAAGGTTAAAAGCTAAAGTCAACTCCTATTGCAAAGAGCATGTTATCCTTGTAGTAAGTTTCCCTGGCGGGGATGACAATTCCGGTAGGGAACAAATGGTCGATCGTTTTTTCACCTTTCTGGTACATGGTGTAACCGGCCCCAAGGTTGATCTGGAGATTCTCAAGAACGGAAAATGCACCGCCGATCCCAACTGTACTTGACGGAAGACTGTAGGTAAGGTCGCTCTGATAATCTGAATTTACACCGGTTTTTGAGTAGAGATAGCCCCCGCTCACCAATAATGTTTCTGTGATGTTGTACTGAAGGCCGGCACCAATCTCGAAATAATTCTTATCGATTATCTGATCATTGCTAACATAAACACCATTGATCTTATGTCCATAGTTTGCTGTCTTGTCAAAATAGTAGTTACCAGATGCCGACAGCTTCAGTGATTCTGTTACTCCAAAATCAACACCAACAGTCAGCATAGCCGGCATATCATTTCTTACCTTTTCCCCGTCAGGGAACATCGTAACAGGAGTTCCTTCTGACGTAAAACCTGTTAGAATGTCGTGGGCTGTTTTATTTTCAAGTTCAAGTTTGGTAGCCATCTCGTATTTAATACCAATGTTCAGGTTTTCAACTGGTGAGATGTTAACGCTGATGAACGGGGTATAACCTGAACCTGTTTGTTCCACATCTGCCTCCTGATCGCCAAGGAGAGTAGCTGTAGCGGTATATTTTGCTCCGGCACCCTTGAAAATTGCATCAGCTACTCCAATAGTACTTGAAGCCGGATAACCAAATGAGGTAAGTGCACCTTCAAAGAGGGCACGCTGCTGGGCATTGATTATAGTTGCAGCTTCAGCCTGGGCGAAGGTCATACCAGCAGCCTGGGGTACAGCGGTAATAATACCTGTGGTCCCGGCTGCTGCCGTGTTGGCCTGTGTTGCAATCCCCGTCATGATCGCATCCGCTCTTGTAACCCCTGAAGGAAGAGCTATTGAAATATCAGTCAGATGACCCATGTAGGTATTTTTTGCAATTACATAACGTACACCTGCAGCTATGGAAACGAAGTCATTGATTTTATAGGATATACCTCCCTGAATTCCAAAAAATACCGAAGTCCCTTCAAAATATGCATCCAGGCTGTAGCCGGTAGCGCCCATTGAACCAAGGGACGGAACCAGGTCAGAGGCAGCCATTTCAAAAGAGGGCAATCCTTTTTCAAATTTTGCCCCACCACCACCACCGATAGGATTGAACCCGAATGAAACCGCCAGTCTGTCCATTTTATAGGCTGCATAAACACTTGGAAATAATGGCGCTGAAACTTTGCCTTTGTAAAGGCTCTGGTTCAATCCGAATTCACCTGAGGGTCCTGTGTAAAAGTTCTCAACCTCCTTGTTCTGGAAAATTGACTGGTTTGAGATTGAAAAATGGAATCCATTTTCAAGCTTCATTAATCCTGCAGGATTATAGAAAACTGCATCAGTATTGGTTGAAGCGTTCCTTGACGGAAGCCGGACCCATGACGCACTTTGATTGGTATTTGTTACCAGTCCGCCGGCAAATAGGCTGCCGGCAATAAAAGTTGCGGAAAGAACTGTTAAAAATCGTCTCATAGGATAGTTTTTAAGTTTAAAATATAGAAGGGTAATCATCTCCAACGGAAAGTCGCATTCCCTTAATTTTAGATCAGGTAACAACGATCAATTAACTAACAAAAGCACGGCAAATGTAGAAAAATATTTTATTTATGCAATAGGTCTGAAATAGTATACTGATGATAAGTCAATTAGATTGGTATTCCCGGGGATCGTTCGAAAAACTGCAAAGTCCTGACGCTTTAAGAAAATCACTGGAACATTAATCTTAAATAGCAACATATTACCTATTTTGCATGTAAGAGGGTAAAATCCTCAAAAAGGCCATAATCGATTATCTGGTAATCCTTTCCGGGGGGATAAGACCGGACATTCCTCCATAACCACGGTGAAACGAATCCGGGAGCAGGGTTATTAAAGTGGGGCCCCAGAAGGTTTTTCAGGCTTCCCATGACTTTAATTTCAATCTTGTTGTTACCCTCTTTTAACAGATCTGAAACATCCGACTGATATGGTGGAAAGGCAATTGGGGTTGCCTTCTGGCCGTTAACGTGGACTTCAGCAATTGTTCCTTTCCAGCTATTCAGGTTAACAAGATAATTACCTTCAGGTTTTTCGATGGTGAAATCCCTGCTATAGTTAACACCCCAGCAATAAAATGGCATTCCCTGATCTTTCCAGCTTCCGGTGGTTAGAGCATTGACAGGAGGGACTATTTCCCAGCCTTTATCCAAAGGATTCACTGAAAAATTCCCCGTAATATAAACAGGTTCAATTTCTGCATGTACTTTCATTGGAGAAGCTTTAAGAGAAATTGTATTGTCGCCTTTTTTTACTAAAGATCCGATATTGAAAACACCAAAAGCCCTGTCAAGCCACCATTTCCCTGGTTCCCGGTTTACATCTGTGTCATTCACCGTAACAGTCCAGAGATCAGGTCGTTCGACTACAGCTTTGAATGTTGAAAAATCAAAATCGTCTTTCACATTGAAATGGTAAATAGCTGTAAATCCGGTATTTATGCCAAAGGTATCCCTGTCGATTGTCCGGGTTTTGAATTGCACTGAAGTATTCCATGGATTGCCATTTGCAAATCCGTTAAATTTAAAAGCTTTATCAGCAGCATAATAGGTATTCAGGTCGGGTGAAAGCTCGCCGCCCAGCAGAATATCGCAAAACTCAATTGTTATCGCATTTTCTTTATCCATCGTAATAGCAGTTGGGGAAGCCGGGATTACCTCATATGCCTTTTCTTTGACAGGTAAGGTATAGTTACCCTGCTTGATATCCGGGATATAAACCAGAAGGCTTCCTGCCTGCGGAAGATCATAAGAGAATGTTACAAATTCCTCAACCTGAATATTTGGATAACCTGTAATCTCCCCGCTAAGCGTGTTCATTTCAAGCACATCAGCGCCCTTTATCTTGACAAGCCCTTTAGCAGGTTTCTCAAGACTTGAATTTGCAATGAAAAGTATCTGTCCGTCAGCCAGTACACGGTGATGATGATAGAGATCTCCGCCAGTCATATCAGTGAAGCTGATATCCGGGTTGCTGAAGAATTCCCTTATAAGAGGGTGTGTCAGGTTCTGCTTTGTAATTATTCTATCTGATTTGTACGAAAGAAATTCCTTTAATCCCGGATTTGGAGCCCCATCCACTAATGACGGCAACGAAAAGGCAATGATCTTACCCCCGTTTGTCTACAAATTCTTCAAGGAGCTTGTATGTGATCGAATCAAGATTTTCCATCATAGGTGGGATGACCACAACAGAATAGCTGCATTCGCCAACAATAAATTTGCCTTCTTTGACTGATCCCAGGTCCCTGATAATATTTTCGGATCCGAGGTCGTATTCCACCTGTTCCTTTTCGAGGGTTGTAACGAAAGTCTGAAATGCCTGTCCGATCTCGGTCACTTTTGGATTTCTTTTTGCATAGGAATCATATAACCAGGCCGATGTTGTGGGCTCAATAATAAGGACATCATTGATCTGCCGGCCGGACGATAAAGCCAATGAGAGCCGTGCATAGTGGTCGTTAAGATATTTATAATCGTTCCACCATGGCTCATGGTAGGTAAATGTAAGCGGGTAGTCATATTTCCTTGCACCTGCCAGAGTGATATGCGAAAGGTGCTGGTTCATCAGGTTGACGCCCAGCGCATATTCCCAGTCACCCAGCCGTTTCATATCGGTAAAGGTAAGGTCCCATCCTGCTCCGCCGTAAGTCTCGCTCAGCTTTCTTAGTCTCCCGGTCTGGTTTGCAGCGCTTGCAAGCTCTTTAACCGCCCTGACATTGCCAAACTGGGCTTTGGAAGTCGAATCATCCCACTGGTTGAAAAGCATATCTATAGCAGGCACCTGGTGCCAGGCGTACATTGCCATGTTGTCGCCACCCGGACGCATATTGGGCCATTCGTGTTCCCAGTAATGGCCGGTAAACTTAAGATTCTTTGATTCACAATACCTGAAATACGGTTTCGCCCACCTGTCGATAAAAAGCTGAAGTAGTGTCTGGGTATAATTATGCCTTACTTTCATCCAGTCACCGACCTCTTCGTACAAAGAGGGGAGCTGTGTTTTAAGGTCATAGTGCCATGTTTTCCGGAATACGTCAAAAAGATCCGGAGTCCAGCGTATACCTCCCGGGGAGCTTATCTCCGGCTCATCAGTGAAAATCCCCGGTACCACCTTTCCAAAATCATTTCCGGCATATTTTTCGTACCCCTTCATGGTTACGTCGATGAACTTCTCCGTGACTCCCTTATATAGCAGGTCGACATAGGAGAAACCGCCATACCAGTCGCTTTTGCCATTAAATGTTTTGGAGAACATCAGATATTTTCCGGTTTTCCCTTTTTCAGCGTTTAAAGATGAGGTAATATCGGAAAAAGTACCGTTATCCTCTTTCAGAATGATGAAAAATTGGTCTGCACTATCGGGCAGTGTTTCAACTCTTGTCAACTTCAGGCCCTGACCCTGATTTACCGATTCAGGCATCTGGTCGGGCACATGGCCGCCAGCAAATCCGCTTGGATATGAATTCTCATCATAGATCCACACGTTCATGCCTAGCTCTTTCCCTTTATCCACAGCATATTTAAAAAGCTCAAACCAGTCATTGGAAAGGTACTCAGTGACAAGTCCGGGCCGGGGGTGAATAATGACCTGTCTGCTGCCGGCCATTTTAAAATCGTTCATGTAATTATCGATCTCTTCCCTTGTGATCTTGTAATTCCAAACAAAGAATGGTGCGGTCGTATACTCCTTTGAGGGTTGCATGAATTCTGCTGACAACGACGCAAAGTCATTGATTTTCACTTCACTGACACTACTTTTCCTGCATGAGGAAAATGACAGGGCAAATAGTGCCACTGCAATTGGAAAGTACCCGGGATTAATTCTTAAAGAGTTCATATTGTCAGGTTAGGTTACGGAATGGGTATCAAATATAATTAAAAAAAATAAAGGTTAGAGGATAGACCTTTCAACAGACCTTTACGACTGCTATATCCAAAAGTTCGCCGAGCTTTGCGATTTTCGACGCGATATGTCCAATTCCTGCTGCACAATGGTGGGCGGGGCCGTAGCTGTTCCATGTATTGACGAAATTCTTTACTCCACCTGGAAATTTATAACGGCTGTTAGTGTTTCCGATCTCAAGAATTGGTCCCAGCTACCGATTCCCCCTCAGCTGTCAGGAGCATCAATTTACCGTCTGTCTTCTGAACAACTGAAAGGATTGTGATATCCCCGTGCCTGACCGACATTTCAACTGATAATCCCCTTCCCACTTTCCCATGATAAACATCAAGAGGTCTAACTTTTGTTTTTCCCTCGGCGATGGCGAGGTGCCCCGGACCATCATGCCCCATCAAAATCACATCATCTTTAAAATCAAGTGCATAGAATTCGGTAAACGATCCACCTGCACCAAAACTATCCATAATTTTCATTGCCTGGACATTCTTGATTTCATATTCTCCGGCAACAGGAATACCTCTGGCCGTCAGAAGGGAATTTGCCAGAATGATGGAACTTATCGATTCTTCATTTTCAGTTATTCCTGAACCACTGTAAAAATAAGCCAGTGAACCAAGATCATGTCTTTCCACCAGGCGGTCAAGTGCGATTGAAGTCCGGGCAGCCAGTTCAAGATCTTCGTCAGAGCAATCGGGATGAATTTCAAACTCCTCCCTGAGGAGGATTACCCGCTTCAGTATCTCCCCGGAATTTACTTCCTTTCCAAGGGCTGACAATTCATCAACTTCCAGCATTTCAATATGTCCGCCGAAGGTAGTAAGCTGCAGGGTAAGATCCGTATAAACATCAAGCATGCCCCCGTAATAATGCCCCAGGCAACCCAGCCTGTTATGCGTCATTATGTTGGCAACTGAAGCCGCTTCGACCCATTCTCTGACTTCATTCCATACCTCTTCATCGCCGGTCAGCACTCCGGTGATCTGATGGAACTTTATTCCGGCCCTCAGGAAGACATTTGCAATTTCGGGTACAGGACAGGCTGAAACGTTAGCAAGCCATTCACCTGTCATTTTTGTCCGGTCATTAAGCTTGTTAAAGTTTTTATAATCAATAGCTTCGGTAGGGGAGAGGTTCAGAATAATTACCGGAACACCGGCCCTCCTTACAACCGGAAGAACAGTGGAAGAGAGAGCATATGTTGTAACATAAAGGAATATTATGTCAACGTCAGACTGCCGGAATGAATGTCCGGCATCCATTGCCTTTACCGGGTTATCGATCAGTCCCAGGTTGATAAGATCGGCATCAAAAGCTCCAAGCTTTTTTGCGACTTCCTCAATATAGCCCTCAAGGCGATCTTTAAGGCCTTTAAACTGAGGCCAATATGCATCAAGGCCGATTCCGAAGAGTCCTATTCTCAACTTATGATTTGTATTCATGATAGAAAGATATGAAAATCTTTTGATCAGCTTATTCTGACATAAGCTAATTGCATCTACTGCTTTGTCTCCCCCTTGGGGGAGATGCCGAGCTTGCGAGGCAGAGGGGGTCTCTTGCTGGTCTGCTTCAGCAAACTGTTTTAGCGAAGAGCCAGGTTGCAGGGGTGGCCCGAGCTTGCGAGGCAGAGGGGGTCTCTTGCCGGTCTACAGTTCAGCGAACTGTTTTAGCGAAGAGCCAGGTTGCAGGGGTGGCTCGAGGTCTCTTGGATACACGGAAGCTCACAGGGCAGGATAGCAGGCGGCCAGGTTTTTAATACATTCAGAACTTCCCCGAAAACCTTAAACTATAATTCCTTTGAGGCTGAATATCTCCGGGCCTTGCCATAAATTCTGTGTTTGTTAAATTTTTAACCGCCAGGGAGAGGGTGTATTTGGTATTGAGTTTATATCCAAGAGTACCATCAAGAAGGCAGTAGCCTGTGTTATGAGTCTTCCAGTAATCAGGGAATCCCGGCAGGATCTCTTCTCCGGTCTGTTCATGCAGGAAGAAACTGTCGATCCTGAGAATTTTGGACCTCGCGTAAAAGCTGAGTTCAGCCTCTAACATTTTCCACGATGCACCCAGTGAGGCTTTCCCTGAGTGTTTCCTTCGATATTTTAAATATTCGCCTGTTCTTCTCTGTGTCGTATTGTTAAATTCAACCGGATAAATATAAGTATAACCACCTGTAAGAGTAGTATATACATTGCCAATTGAGCCGCCTGCCATTAATTCCAGCTCTCCGCCGTAAACCCTGGATCGTTCAACATTAGTTGCCTTAAAGCCTGCAGAGGTCACACCCGAAACAGGATCAGTATAAATTGACAGGTAATACTCTATCATGTTGGAATTCTGTGACATAAAAATAGCCAAATCAGCCTGTCCGTTAAAATTGCCGATCATTATTCCCTGTTTGAAACCAGCTTCGGTACTCCAGCCCGATTCGGGCCGGACATCCGGATTGGGGAAAATGCTTACGGAACCAAGAGTTGTTGAAGCATGTTTCTCAGCAACGGACGGATAACGGTACCCTTGTCCGAATGAAAGTCTCAGAAAACTGAAATTTGCAACCTGCCAGTTAAGCCCTGCCCTGAAAACAGGTACAATCCTGTCATAAATTCCGTCAAGCGCATTTTGCTCCACCCTCACGCCAGCCACAGCTTTTACCCTGTCGGCAGGACGAATCTCAAACTGGGCAAATCCTCCCAGATTAAAGCCATTGTGATCCTTGTACATATTTGACCTCACAATGCTGAAAGTCTCCGTCAGTCCGGCGGTAAGATCCATAAATCCGGTAAGCTTCCTCCAGTATTGATATTCTGCGAATAACGAATAAGCGTCACTGTTTGTTTTTTCACTTTCCGGGAAGCGATTCAGTGTTGCCTGAAAACGTGTGCGAAGGTCATGCCTGGAAGTACCGTTTCTCTTAAGTGTAATGAACGGATCGAAAGCCAGGTAAGTACCATAAAGTCTTATTGTAGCTGTTTCATTTTGTTTCAATGCTCCGGCTCCTGCATTTTCCCAGAGTACAAAATCTCTTTTCCTGGTAAGACCTGAATTAATATTAAGCCCGTAAGTCAAACCGGAAAACTTATTGCTGAAATGTTTCAGCTTAAGGGTGAGGCGGCCGAGTTTTTCTCCGTTAAGCCGCCGGTAACCTTCATCATCAAGAAGATTAAGACTAATTCCCACATCTGTTTTTCCGAATTTTTGCAGATGCGAAAATGAAGCGCTAGCGAAAACCCTGGGTGTGTCCCACCATATCCGTTGCCTGTTGACCGGCTTTCCAAAAATCCCGGTTTCGGTGTAGAAATTTGTAACAGGGATATTGCTGGCATCAGCGGTGCGGAAATTAATAACTCCGTTCAGGGCTGAGGAACCGTAGAGCACTGAAGAGGCTCCCTTTATTATTTCAATCGATGAAAGGTTTTCGAGAGGAAGGAACTGCCATTTGATATTGCCGGCATCGGCCGAGACCATTGGAAGACCATCCACAAGGGCAAGCACCCTGCTGCCTGCCCCGTAGCTGAACCCGCTGCCTCCACGAACAGAAGCCTGGCCATCAATAACTTCAATCCCCGTGGTTTTGTTTATTATCTCCTGTGCATCCGTTATGTGATTGCCGGAAATGAATGATTCCCTGATGACATCCATCGAAACTGTGAGTTCTCCGATCTTTTGCTCAGTCTTGTTCGCACTTACAACTATCTGATCGATCTCGCGGATCTTCATTTCAAGTTCCGCATTCAGTCCTATAGTTTCGTTATCCCTCACCGAGACTTCTTTCGTAACAGGTTCATACCCCAGGAACTGAAAGGTGATTTTTAATTTGCCGGAGACTTTTTCAATCTGATACGACCCATCAGTATCTGTCGTGGTGCCCTGGTTATTGCCATAGATAACATAAACACCCGGCAGAGGTTCTCCTGTACGCTTATCAACAACTTTCCCCTTTATAATGCCATCTGATTCAGCGCCAAACAGAAGAAGCGGAACAAAAAGAAATATGGCAGCAATGATCGTGCGAATCATTTTGGTTCGAATGTCATGAAACTTTTAAAACTCCCGGACCTTAATATTCCTGAACGACACGGCAGCCCCGTGATCCTGCAACAGCAATCTTCCTTCCTGAGCTTCACCGAATCCTTTAAAATCTTTAAACTTGCTTTTGGCGACCAGGGCTCTCCATGCAGGGTTAGCTCTCTCATATTCGACAGTCAGTTGTCCGTTGAGCCAGTGCTGGACTTTTTTGCCATTTACTATTATGACAGCTCTGTTCCAGTTTCCCGGACCATTGTCTTTCACATTTACCGGAGCGATAAGGTCATAAAGACTTGCCAGTTTTCTGTTCCCTTCAATTCCTGCCATGGCATCGGGATTTAATCTGTCATCGAGGACCTGGTATTCACAACCGATGGAAGCCATTTCTCCATTATCAGCTTCGGTGTCCACAAAGTACTTTATTCCGCTGTTTGCGCCGGAGGAATAGTTGAAATCAACTGCCAGTTCAAAGTTTTTATACTTACCCCTGGTTACTATATCCCCACCGCCGCCTGGACTTTTAGTTCCGGGATTTATAGTCAGAGTCCCGTCCTTAACTTCCCAGCCTGTTGCAGGAAACGTTTTCGTCCTGGCATTCATCCATTGGGCAGGAGTCTTTCCGTCGAACAGAAGCTTCCAGCCTTCCTTTATTTCTTTATCGGTGAGCACATTGTCGCCTGAAGGTTCATTAATGTTCCAGGAGGAATACCATCTGATAACCGGACTCCCGTTTTCCCATTCAACCGGTAGCCAGATATGTCGGCTGTCGGCGAGGTTTTCCGGGGTCCATCTGTCACCCATATATATAAACCTGTCCTCATTGCCTGGTGCCTGCAGAACAAAAGTACTTTGTGATCCAAATGTGACCTTAATCTCATCTTCCGTCCCTCTGCACGGATTTCCAAGAGGTTTCCATTCACCTGTCAGCTTATCAGCTATTGAAATACGTCCCGGATTTGGTTTCCATCCTGTGGTTCCTGAGGTGAACATAAAATATTTGCCTTTTGCAAAAAAGAGTGCAGGCGCCTCATTCGATCCACCAGGTAGTACCCTGTAATATCTCCCGGTAAAATCAAGATAGTCATCTGTAAGTTCTGAAAAATGAAGTGTCATATTTTCTTCAGAGGAATGAATATGGTAAGCTTTGCCATCACTGTCAACAAAGAGGGTCATATCTCTGGCCATCTGCCCGCCTTCAAAATCCCGTTTAACAAACAATCCTTCCCTTACTGCTTTTCTCCATTCCTCTGATCCGTTTTTCAGGTTTGAATTGTCAACAGCGGAGGATTTAAATTCCTCCGGCAGATTCACTGGCCACACTCCGGCATTGGGACGAAGACTTCTTATGTACCTGTATGGCCCTGTGATAGTTTCACTCACTGCAACACCTGTAAGTGCAGCCCTGTAACCCTGACCCTTCAATTCGTGATGAAACCACATTATAAATTTGCCTGTCTTTTTATTGAAGATGACCTTGGGCCTTTCAATTACACATCCGGGCTGAAGCATGCTTGTAGTGTCGTTAATGACCTTTAACGCCAGACCTTCATTTTTCCACTTTAACAGGTCTTTTGAAGAATAGCAGGCAACGCCGTATTTGGTTCTGTCTTTCTCAGTCCTGAGAAGCCTGCTCTCACCAAACCAATAGTATGTCCCATTATGGAAAAGAATACCTCCTCCGTGGGCATTGATGTGGTTTCCATCGGTATCCGGCCAGATCTCTCCCGGTGTTACAGATTGTGTGGGTTTATCCTGTGACCAGAGTGCCAGGCCCAATAATATTAATGCAACGGATGCAAGCGATCTCTTCATAAGGTTATTATTTACTTCTTTAATCAAGGGAATAAAGGTATTGAAAAGAAAATCTTTTTCCATATCCATGGCAAGATCATCATTTATGTTTTCTATTTTTGATATCATTAACCAAACTGGTCATGGAAAAAAGTAGTAATCTAAAAAGACAGATCTTCCTGTTGTCAGCTGTAATGTCATTCCTTTTATTGCAGTACTCGTCTGCCCAGCCTGTTATCGGTCTCGATAACTGGTTCAACCGTGAGACCAATGCAAAAACAGGACAGCCATTCCATTATCTGTGGACAGACACTGAATGGAGCGGTTATTCACGCTGGGGTGAAATATTCACTTCAAAAGGAGCGCAGGTAAAAACCGTTGAAAAACCCGGATCCTTAGTTCTGAAGGGAATCGATGTTTATATAATTGTTGATCCGGATACAACAACTGAATCCAAATCACCAAATTATATACTTCCTGATGATATAAAAGCTATTAAAAAGTGGGTAAAAAAAGGAGGAGTGCTGACCATTCTTGCAAATGATGCCCCAAATTGCGAGTTCACCCATCTGAATAAGCTGATGTCGCAATTCGGGATGACATTCAATCATGTGACGCTCCACCCGGTTACCGGTACCCAGTTTGAGATGGGAGCATGTATAAATCTTCCGGATCATCCTCTTTTTAAAGGGGTTGATAAGATTTACATAAAGGAGGTCGCGGATATTAACCTTAAAGGCACTGCAAAACCAGTATTGACTGAGAACGGCAAGGTATTGATTGCAGAGAATAAATTCGGGAAAGGATATGTCTTTGCAATTGGTGATCCGTGGATTTACAATGAATATATTGATCATGACCGGCTTCCGGAAAGCTTTGAGAACAGGAAGGCTGCAGAGAATCTGGCTGATATACTACTGGGGATGGTGAGGAAATAAGGCTAAATAAAAACCAAAATAACATATATGAAAAGAATACTTTTAATGCAATTAGTGGCCATTTTACTGGCATGGTCGTGTTCGGATGATAATGACAACCAGTTAAGGGTGTCAACCCCGGAATCGGTTAAGGTATCAGCGGAACGATTAAACCGTATCGACAATATGCTTCAGAAAAGTATCGACGATGGTTGGATTGCCGGAGCGGTAGGACTTATAGCGCGCGACGGGAAAATAATTTATAACAGATCATTTGGTTTAAATGATATGGAGGCCAGGTCGCCAATGCAAACAGATAATATCTTTCGTATTGCTTCTCAGACCAAAGCCATTGTAAGTATCGGAATGATGATGTTATATGAGGAAGGAAAATTTCTTCTGGATGACCCTGTTTCAAAGTACATTCCCGAATTTGCCAATGCTCAGGTCCTTGAAACTTTTTCAGAGAAGGATTCAAGCTACACTGCTATTCCTGCAAAAAGGCAAATTACGATACGCGATCTTCTGACCCATACATCCGGAATTGACTATGCCGGCATCGGGTCCCCCAAAATGAATGCTATCTATACCAAAGCTGGTATTGTAGGCGGGTTTGGCAATGACAGAGTGACAATAGGGGATGACATTAAACTTTTAGGGAAGCAACCTCTTGTTCACCAGCCGGGTGAGAGATTTACTTATGGATTGAATGTGGATGTAATTGGCTACCTGGTTGAGATACTGTCAGGAGAAAACCTGGACCAGTATCTTAAAAAACATATTTTCGAGCCTCTTGGTATGAATGACACCTGGTTTTATTTGCCAGAGGAGAAACATGCCAGATTAGTAAAAGTAAACACTGAAAATGGTGATCACCATGTAACCTCTATGCCTCAGGAATTCGTTAATTATCCACTTCTGAAGGGTACCTACTTTGCCGGAGGCGCCGGTTTAAGTTCAACTACAAAAGACTATGCAATCTTTCTCCAGATGCTCCTCAACAATGGCGTATACAATGGAAAAAGGCTTCTCTCGAGGCGTACTGTTGAATTAATAACCTGTAACCAGATAGGTGATCTGAATGTAGGGGCAGACAAGTTCGGACTTGGTTTTGAGATCACAACAGAAAGAGGCCAGTCCATACTTGGTGTCTCAGAGGGTTCTTTTGCCTGGGGCGGCTACTTCGGAACCACATACTGGGCCGATCCCAAGGAAAGACTGGTTTGCCTTTTGTTCATGCAGCAATCTCCTCTGAGTCACGGGGAAATCGGGAACAAATTCAGGGCCCTGGTGTATCAGGCGCTGGATGACTAGATCCGGATTTTAAATCGTTTTTAAATTAGAGCTCTGGTATCCGTGCCATCCTTATGCATTTTGCTCAAGGTCGAGCCTCTTATGCAGTCTTCGTCTCTGTCTCTTAATACTCCTTGAATATATCAGGATATACATGACTGGTATCATTACAAGGGTGAGGAAGGTTGCAAAACTCAACCCGAAGATGATTGTCCATGATAATGGTGAAAAAAACATGGAATTATCACCTCCGAAGTAGATATTCGGATTGAAGGAAGCGAAAAGGGTCTTAAAGTTTATATTCAGTCCTATTGCCAGAGGGATCAATCCAAGGATAGTTGCTGTCGCAGTCAGTATGACCGGAGTGATACGTGTTTTCCCTGCTTCGATTATTGCCTGACGGGTTTTTGTACCCTTTGCTTTCAATAAATCTGTAAATTCAACCAGAAGTATCCCGTTCCTGACCACTATACCGGCAAGAGCAACAATTCCCATACCTGTCATTAATATCGAAATAGTCATGCCAAAGAGCATATAACCAATCAGAACTCCTATAAGGCTGAATACAACTTCGGAGATTATGATAAGTGCTTTAGACATTGAATTGAACTGGGTGATCAGAATGAACATTATCAGAAACAGCGACACAAGCATCGCTTTTGAAAGGAAGACCATTGATTCCTGCTGATCCTCCTGTTCTCCTGTCATCCTGATAGCAACGCCCGATGGTTTTTCAAACCCTGGCATTACCTTGCGTATCTGTACATTAATTTCATTTGCATTAAAACCCCCGAGTACATTTGAAGAAAGAGTAATAACCCGTTTCAGATTAAGCCTGTTGATCTGTCCGTAACTGTTTATGTAATCTACATCTGCAACGGCTGAGAGAGGGATTTTTCGAACCACTCCCGAGTTGGCATCCATATAAGTAATTGTCAGGTTGAGCAATTGCTCGAGATCCTTTCGCTGGTTATCCTGGAACCTAAGCATTATCGGGTACTGCTCTTCACCCTCACGGTATTTTGCGACTTCTTTACCCAATTGCCCTGTCCTTATTGCATCTCCGACAAGAGCTGCAGAGATACCTTCATGATTAGCCCGTTCACGGTCGAGGCTGATAAGAAGTTCAGGTTTGTTTGTTGCAAAGTCCGATTTAAGCTCTTCAATCCCGTCGATCTGCAATGAATCGATATAGCGTTTGAATTTGGCGGTGTATGCAACAAGTTCACGTAAGTCCTCACCGGAAACCTCTATGTTAATGGGCTTGCCTACAGGTGGACCATTATTGATCTTGGCTACAACAATTTCTGCCCCGGCAATATCCTTCACGGCGTTGCGCAATTCATTCAGATATTCATTGGTATTTTGTCCATGTCTTTCATAGAACTGGACAAAATTAACTGCAACCTTTGCAAGATTTGAGGATTTCGTTGAATTGTCAAATTCGTTTTCAGAAGCCAGGAATGCAACATTTGTAACAACCGACTCGACGATCGGATTATCCTTACCCAACACATCCATAATACGCTTTTCAACTATGCGTGTCACCGAATCTGTAACTGCGATCTCGGTACCTACGGGCATCTTAATAAATGTATTGATCGTATTAGGCTCATCATCCGGAAAGAATACGACTTTGGGATTTACCATATTCCAGAGAAACATTGTCACGACAAATAGACCGATCATCCCCCAGAGCAATCGCCCCGGCCTTTTGCCTGTCAGCACCCATTTCAAAAGGTTCTCATATTTCCTCATCATTGCAGGTATCGCCTTTGTCTGAAACCTGTGAAATACCTTATATCCCCAGAGGTTGTGTACCAGGAAAGAGAAAGCGATAAATATTATCAGGTTGGCAAAGCCTGTCCTTCCCATTAAATAAAATGGTAGTGAGGCAAGAACTATCCATAGTGTCGACTTAAAGATCCGGCGACGTGGTACAGATTTGCTTTCGTCATCATGCTTCATAAAATCGACGGCAAATACAGGATTGAAAACGTAAGCTACGATCAATGAAGCAAATAAAGTGACAATAAGTGTTATGGGTATGAATACCATGAATTTGCCCACAACTCCCGGCCAGAATGCGAGCGGAACGAAAGGAGCAAGTGTAGTAAGTGTACCGGAAAGAATAGGCATAAAGACTTCGCCCGCAGCATATTTTGCCGATGAGGCGATCGGCATCCCTGTTTTTCTGAATATCCGGTGAGTGTTCTCAATTACAACAATGGCGTCGTCCACCACAATACCGAGAGCGAATATGAATGAGAACATTACCAGCATGTTCAGGGAAAATCCCAATACAGGTAGAAATATAAAGGCAATTGCCATTGAAAGAGGAATTGACAATGCTACGAATAGCGCATTTACAAGGCCCATAAAGAACATTAGCACAATTGTGACAAAAACGAAGCCAATTAATATAGTGTTGTTCAGTTCCCTGACCGTATCCCTTGTGTAGTGTGACTGGTCGCCGGTTGTCTCGATAATCAGGTTGGGAGGCAGACTGTTTTCCTTCATTTCATCAATGATAGCCTTTATTTTATCGGAAGCTGCAAGAAGGTTTTCGCCACTCTTTTTAACGACATTGAGGGTTATGACGTTTTGCCCGTTATACCTGGCAAAATTTTCGGGTAAATGGTAGCCGTCGTCCACCCTGGCAATATCCATGAGCTTTACGATGGCTCCACTTGTTGTGTTCATTACTATATTCCTGATCTCTTCGATATTCTGCACTTCACCGATGACAGTGATCGACCGGCTCATCCCCTGTAAATCGATATTGCCACCCGAAACAGTCATATTGTTAAGGCTAACTGCCTGTTCCACATCCCTGAATGTAAGTCCGGAAGCCCGCATCTTATACATATCGATGTTGATCTGAATCTCTCTGTCCAGGGCACCGCCGATTTCAACCCTTGTAATCTCACTGAGGGTTTCAATTCTGTCCTGAATATCGTCAGCATATTCCTTTAACCGGTCCAGGGGAATGTCGCCCGAAAGGTTAATGTATTGAATAGGTATTTCGGACAGATCGATCTCCATTACGGTAGGCTCAATAAATGAAGGGTCGTTTGGCAGGTCGCTCCTTGTCTTGTCGACAGCATCTGATACCTTTTGCTTGGCATCCCTTATCTCAACACCTGTATTGAATTCTACGATGATGGATGTAAAATCCTGCACCGATCGCGATGTAATTTTCTTTACATCCTTTATTGATTTCAGGTTTTTCTCCAACGGGCGGGTTACCAGGTTCTCCATGTCGGACGGGGAGGTTCCCGGGTAAATTGAATTAACAACAACCATCGGAATAACAATCTCCGGAAATTGCTCCTTTGGGATTGTAAAGTAATTCAGAATTCCGAACAGGGAAATCATAAATATCAACACATAGACACTGATCTTATTGTCGATTGCCCAGCTGGTCGCAAAAAACTCTTTGAACTTCTTTTCCATTGCTACAGGATTTTAGTTACCGGTCAGATTAGCTTCTGCCGGTCTTTCATACCTTATATATTCCCCGTCAATCAGTTCCTGGAATCCGGCTGTGATTACCTTGTCGGATGCGGTCAATCCTTTAAGAATTTCGGCAACCCCGTTGTATATATTGCCAATTGTTACAGGTTGTTTGAATGCGCCTTCGTAGTTATCTTTTTTCCGGACAACAAAAACATAGCTCCCATTAAGGTCTTTCTGAACAATGTTCATTGGAACCAGGATGGAATTATCAGAATGATAATCATTTATCCGGAGTACTGCGATCATATTAGCCTTCATTCCCGGGAACCGGTTTGTGATATTGCTTTCAACCATAAAAGTCCTGTTTACAGGATTTATGTACTTGCTGACAAAGTCGACAGTTGATTCTATCTCCTTGTTTATATCCGGAAATAATGTAATAAGTTTATTCCCAACCTGTATTCTGGCAGCATAAGCCTCAGAGACTTCAGCGCTGACTTTCAGGCTGCTGAACGCAACTACCCTGTAAGCAGGCGATCGGGGATCGGGGGAGACAACGCTGCCAACCTTTATGTTACATTCTTCAACAGTACCATTAACAGGGGATTTTATCCTGAATTTTTCAATTTGGTTCTTCAGCGATGAGATCTGCTGATCGAGTGATTCCTTTGTTGTTTTAGCCTGAAGGTATTGAACCTCGCTCCCTATTTTTTGCTCCCAGAGGCGTTCCTGTTTGCTGAACATGTCAGAGGCAAAGTTAAATTGTGTTTCCAGGCTCTCAAGCTGGCTCCGGTACTGCAGGTCATCAAGCTGTGCAAGTACCTGGCCCCTTTTGACATTCTGCCCCACATCGGCATACTTAAATACAACTGAACCCGGAACTTCAGGAAAAACTGATGCATTGAGTTCACCGTCCAGTTTCCCCTGAACTTTTATAAAATGATCGAACGCATCGGTTTTAACATTTGTTATGCCAACAAATCTGAATTTTCCCGGATCGGGCAAATCAGCCTCCCCGGGAACTTTATTCCTTTCAATATCCTTTATTTTCTCATCCAGAGCAGCTTGTTGCCTCTTCAGGGTTTCCAGGTCCGTCTCTTTACTGCTTCCGCATGACAGTGCGGTGATTATGAACACTATATTGATTATAAACAATTGTATTGCTTTCATACGATTTAAGTTTGATTTGTATACCCAGATTAATTCTTAAACAGTTTAGCGGTTAATTAGTTCTTAAAATCCTGTCGAGTTTAGCTTTGGCATTCAGTAATGACAAAAGGGAGTTGTAGTAATTCGTTTCTGCTGTGAGAAACTGGTTCTGGTTCTGGGCAAGTTCAAAACTTGATGATACACCTTCGCGGTACTTGATTACAGTCCTGTCATAGACTTTTTTACTCAGAACCATACTCTCACGGTTATCCGTAAAGTTGCTATATGCAGTCCGGTAGTTGTTCCTTGCGGTTTCAAACTCCATTGTCAGCCCCTGCTCAGCATCTATTTTACCCAACCTGATCTTTTCAAGATCGTATTTTGCCTGGCTCACCTTCGCCGAACGCATTCCGCTTGTTACGATAGGGAAATTCAGATTTGCCCCGACTACATCCTTAACTGCAAAATTGAAAGAGGGCTGATTAGTCTGCTCCTGATGACGATAAAAAGCTGAAAGTGTTGGTAAATACTTCGACTTTTCAAGTTTTACAAGCAATTCCGAGATTTTTTCCTGAGTACTGATCAACTGGTAGTCAACACTGTTTTGTAAATTAAACTCAGGCGCTGAGAGATACATTAAGTTTCCCTGTTCTATTATCCCGGAGAGGCTGTCGGTAAGTATTACCGGCCTGTCAAAGCCCACGCCAAGCTGGAATTTTAGAAGCTTAACGGAGACTTCCTTCTGTTCCTCCAGGGAGGTTATAAGTGTACGGATATTTGACCTGCTGATATTCATCTGGTCCACGTCTGTCTCATCGTTCAACCCCTGCTGATTCATCTTAACCAGCTCGTTGTATGTTTGGTCAAGAGCCTTCTGGCCTTCTCCCAGCAATCTTAAGTTTTCCTGAATAACCAGAACCGCATAATAAGCACCGGCAACTGATTCCTTCGTCAGGTCTTCGGTTTTCAACAGTGATTTTTCTGAAACCTGCTTGACTACTTTTGTTGTTTTTAACCCGACAAAATATTGCCCGTTGAAAACGAGTTGCGACAGGGTAAGATCAATTGTTGTATTATCCATTACTCCAAGAGGAATTTTAGGCGAATCTTCAAAAGCGTTTACGAGATTCTCTTTTGTTACAGGTCCGGCAGGCAACAGGTCGGTATTAAGTATACGCCCGAAATCAATTTCAGGGACGACGAACTGGTGCAGATAGTTAGCGTCGAAATTTACCTGTGGAAGCCCAATAGCAAGGTTTTCCCATATCTTCTTTTCTGCAAGATCTATATCAATTTTTGATGACTGAACCATCCTGTTATTCTGGAGAGCATATGCCTGAGCTTCAGAAATTGAGAGCTTTAGTGTTTCATTACTATCCTGGCTGAATCCTCTGAAGGCCAATCCGGGAATTAAAAATATGAATAGGGATTTTCGTATTAAATTCATATCTGAATTTTTTAGTTTTTATTAATAATGACTTTTTTTATCCATTCCATGGGTTGCTATTCTCTTAATTGTCAATCGTATTAGGTTTATCTTCCCTGTTATGGCAAATAGATCAAATTGTATTTATTAATACCATTATTAACAATTTTGTTTAACGGATGTTCTCAAAAGGTGTAAAAAAGTTAAATCAGGGAAATCCAAAGGTATATGAAAGAGGTTCCGATATAGTTCGCAATCATTTATGCGATAAATATCGGAACAGGAAAGGCTATGTGCTGCTTCAAGTACTCACTCCCCCTGCACCATAGCCTTCAACCTAAGGAATGCGAAGCTTATTTATCCAACTGTAAGCAACTGAGTTGCAATAATTTACATTGGGGTTGTTGAAAAAGTCAAAATCCCTTAACCGCAGAGGGCGCAAAGGAAAGACGCAAAGTTCGCAAAGAGCTGAATTTATGTGATTTAGCTTTGCGTTCTTTGCGACATCTTCGCGTTCTTTGCGGTTAAAAAGGACTTTTTCAACAGCTCCAACTCGTTTAATTATATATCATCTAGTTACAAAATAGCTGTATCAGTATTTTTTAAGAAGATCGAGCAGTTTACTGTCAAGTTTATGGCCATACCACTCAGTATATTCTATATCCCCGCGCCGCGAATCAAGGATGCCGAAATCACCCCTGAAGTTCCAGAGGGCATAACCGATCCCGTTGTTTGTAAGAATGTCTATGACATCCCCGAACCAGGCTAGAAAAACACCGTGGGGCGTCTTGTTATAGCATCCGCACTCCCCGCAATGGACGCCTACTCCCTTGTCCTTAAGATCAATCCATGGCTTGTAAAATTCTTCAAGCTGCTCCCTTCCATAATATTTCCCGTCTATTGTTCCTGGCCATACCGGAACAGGAGCCTGGGAAGGATCTTTCCAAACCCATGAAGCCTGGTAATGAGAAACCAATCCGGGATAATAACCCCGGCAGCTTTGTGCAATATTCATGTCAGCCAGTTCGGGTATCACGCTGTTTCCTCCGCCATTGCCGTCTGCAACAATAAGCCGGTCGGGATTTGCAGCCCATATTGCATTTGAGGCTCCCTCTGCAACTTTACGGTAGATGTTGCCGGGAACAGGTCCTTTTTTGGCATACTGGTCATTCATATCTTCAATATAGGCAGGCTCATTCAGCAGATCGAAGCTCAGCTTGTCCGGTGTAATATCATTATACCTGTCAGCCCACATTTTCCAGTGTGCGTAAAATGCACTCTGTGCTTCCTCATCTTTCCAGAGGTTGAATGGTTCGTGGAACCCTGCATTTATGCAGTATCCCGGACCCCGGTGCAGGTTAAGGCTGACATGCAGCTTTAAATCGTGTGCCATAAAAATCAGCTGGTCAATCTCTTCCAGTACTTTGGGATCAAAGTTGCACACCTCTTCTTTTGTAATGTCTTTTGTACGATCGAATGAGAGATATCTCGGGTACGCCATCGGAATCCTTACAAAGTTGAATCCCCAGTCGGACATCCATTTCAGATCCTCTTTTGTAGTCTTGTTTGACCCGCCCTGACTTCTTGGTGGAGCAGGCGAGAAAAAATCCAAAAGGTTAAATCCTTTCCACCTTGGCAATTTGTTTTTTGCAGCCGGCATACCGGTTGAAAATGCACTACCCGGTGCAAGAGTAACTGCAGCAGAAGCTAATGCTGAATTTTTAAGGAATAACCTGCGGTTGATAGTCTTCATAGCTAAATTGTTTTATTAAAGTTAACTTTTTTTACCACGAATTGCACGTCTCCCTGCCATACCCCAGATTTTATTTCCTCACCCTGACCGGAGTTATTGTTACCGGCCCCAGGAGCCCTGATTCCCTTGGAGGCCACTCTGATGCGTCAAAAATGCCATTTTTTGTGTTCTCCTTAAGTCTTGCTGCGAAGTTGATGTTGTAAAACTTCTTCCATGGCACATTATTCCTGTCAAGATATGCAATCCTGTTTGCCATTAGGTTTGAAACCTCGATAGTCAGAATATTCATCTTTTTAAGCTGATTCTTCCCGATCGTCACCGTGTGATCAGGTCCGATCGACAGAAAAATCTCCCTGCCGTTCAGAGAGATCCGTGCGCTCTCACAAACCTTTCCGAGGTTCAGCGCAAAGGCGTCAGCTTTACCTGGAGGCATAGCGAAATTAATTGTATACCTGGCTGTTCCTGAGAAATTTTTTACATCATCGCCCCCGAATTCAGTCCATGAGATAAGTCGTCCCGATTCCCTCGGGGTTGGCAATACAGGTCCACCTTCAATAAAATCAATTTTCCAGTTGCCGGTAAGCTCCACAGGTGGTGAAACGGGATCATAAAATGGGTAGAGCCCACCTGAAAGTTTGTTACCGGTAGCAGAAATGATCATGGATTCACCGGGAGCAAGCCTTGTATAAATCTCAAGTGTACCGTCATTTTTAACCCTGCTGGCTGCCATTCCTGATTCTGAAGTCAAAGGATTGAAAAGGGCTGCAGCTGAGGCTTTAACCTGAAGCGTGATCCAGCCGTCAAAAAGCTTTTCACCGTTGTTGATCACCAAATAGCAATAACCTTCTTTGTTTATCCGTCTTGTAAACTGAATGTTGTTTTCCACCATTGTCTCATGCCTGACGCCGGCAAAACTGAGGAGGTCATTCAGATCATTGCCAAGCAGGATTGACCCGTTTCCGAAAACTGCTTTTGATACTCCGGGTGTATTTGTAGCAGTGAAATTTATGCTTGATTTTATCCGTTCCAACAGACTCTGTTTTTCCGTATAATCAGCCCAGCCGGAAACATTCTCAGGCAGATCGCCAAGGACAATTATCCTGGCTCCATCATTTGCAAGCTTTAGAATACGGGTCATTGTCTCAATCGGAATGTAATTACACCCGGGCAGGATAAGAGTCTTATACTCATTTCCTTCAGTTTGAAGGATGCCGCCGGAAACTTCAGTGTTTTTGATCTGAAGGTCAGAGATATAATCAAAGGCGTATCCTTTTGCCTGCATTGTCTCGATACCCGATTTAAATGGAGTTCCATCAAACCGGGGTGAAATGGCATCAAAATGTTCAAGCATTCCCCTGCTGTAATCAGCATAACGGTCAAAAATGGGGAAGTATATAAGTATGTCATTATCAGACATTCCCTGTTGCATGAATGACTGGATGCGAGCCACGTAGTTATTCAGCCCTTTAAAATCGTGCCAGAAACTGTTTGCGGGTGTGAATTCAACCGACGCATAAAAAAGGAATCCTGGCCAGGGCTCATCTTGCGGAGAGTAACATGTCCCATGGTAAAACACATGATTAATGCCTGCAAGGAAAAACAGGTCAACGGCTTTCTTCACATCGGCAAGTGATGATGTGAAATGTTCGCCAAGCCAGGTTGCTGCTTCGCATGAGGTGTATTGTTTTCCGGTGACATTGGCTGCTGAGGAGGCAAATTTCAATCTTGTTATTTCATTTCCTTCAGTCTCCGGGATATCAACGGCCGCATAAAGATCGAGAATATTCCCGGGTGAGCCATGGGCCTGGTCGCGTGTGAACTTCCCCTGTTTATGTGCCCATTCCGTCCAGTTAGTGGTAAACTTTTCGAGGATCAGATCAGATATTGTCTGCCGGTAATCTGAAAGGATCCGTGCATTTTTTTCAGGTGAATCTTTCTGAAAAAGAGCCGGGAGGTGACCTGAAAGATCGTAGCCTCTCCTGATTCTGAATTCAGAGAAAAGATTATCTGACCAGTCAGCCTGGCCTGAGGCGTCGTCAACTTCATAGGAATCATTGAAATAACCCCGGAGCGATGATATGTCATAATCTTTAAATATCCCTTCAAAATGCTTAAGGTAGTTGTTGATTGCACTACCTGAGAAATGATCAATCACGTCTCCCTCGCCTCCGGGCCCTGCCCGCTCAGCCTGTTTTCCATGCCATCCCCTGAAAAGCGCATAAAGGTCCCAGTTCCCCGGAGGGGCGGTCCAGTCCAGACTTCTTTCCGGGGTTATCATTGGAGTAAGATCCAACACCTTTCCGGAATCAGAATATGCCATCAGAGTATAAAGGGGCAGCGGTTTTTCGAACCTGATCTGATCGAGAGCATAGAGCTGAAGATCCTTGTTTTTACTGATAGGGTCCTCAAGCTTAGTGATATCCGGCCTTTGCCCGACAGCCCTTACGAGTGGTTGCTGTATAAATTCAATCTTCTCGTCAAGTCTTTCACCTCCTGTAAGAGAAAAAGTTTTGAAGTTAATGTTTTTACAGGCATCTGCCGGTGTGACCCATGGTCCGCCGAAAGGCCAGCCTGATGCATTTGCAAGGTCGATTCCGAGATCAAGCCGGTCTGCTTCCTTCAGGGTATATGTGAACATCTTCATCCACTCAGGCGACAGATAGTTTATAAACTTCTCCTCCTGACCTTTAACCCCGTAGATGACAGCAATCTCCATTCCTCCAAGACCTGCTTTCTGATATTTTTCCATTGCTGCTGTCAGACCGGTGGGTGTTACAATGCTACCGGGCCACCACCATCGTGTCCAGGGTTTGTTCATGCGTGAAATCTCCGGCCAGGAGGGCTGCTGAGCGGCAAGAATCTGACCGGTAAGCAGGAGGACAATCAAAAATCTTTTAAACATAATAAATCTAATGTCACTGTTTGTTTAATTGATTAACCGGTTATTTGTTTTGCCCCCAGTCAGTTCCGGTCTCATAAAACATAACGGCAGAGTCGTTAATCACAATCTGGTAGTTTTTTAAGAGATTCAGCATTTCGGCTCCTGCCATAATTACAGGTCCGTACCCATGTGCTGCCGCGACGTTGACCGGCCGGTGATAGTAGAATGCCGGATCAAATGCCATGCCTGTACCTACGCATGTCCCTTCAACCTGACCCAGGTCATTAACTTTTGTCTGTACAGCATTCCATCCCAACACAGCAGCCGGACCATATGCCTGCGGATCAAGCCATCCATTGTTAATACCGTGCGCAATACAATACGTGAAAATGGCGGAGGCTGAAGTTTCAAGATATGAATCGTTCCTGTCAATAAGCTGGTGCCATAGTCCGGAACCTGACTGATAAGGAACTATCCCTTTAATATGGGCATTATACCGGTTAAGTATTTTATTCCTTGCGGGATGAGCCGGCGGCAATGCATCCAGCAATTCAGTAATTGCCAGCAGAGCCCAACCATTGCACCGGGCCCAGTAAAACTCAGGGTGAGGTTCCATACCCAGAACCCAACCATGCATAAAAAGTCCGGAGTCTTCATTGAACATATGCTGTGAAAACTGCAAAATCTGTTTGCAGGCGTCGTCAAAGTATCCCCGGTCTCCGGTCAGCTTTCCCATTTGTGCAAGAGCAGGGACGCTCATATAAAGATCATCGAGCCACAAGGTATTAGGCAGTGGGCGGTTCCTGGCAAGGGTTCCGTCATCAAGCCTGTATTGACCTTTTGAAATATAACGTATGTAATTATCAATAAAAGGCCTTAGCGTCTGGTCTTTATTGACCTGATATGTCTTAATCATTGCAGCGCACATCGATCCGGCATCATCAAGGGCCCTTGGGTCAAGCACTGATCTGACCGGTGTAGCTTCGGGATTGTTTGCCATAGCGGTTTTAAAATATTGAGCAACACTTCCGATGAGTTGCATCCGTTTCAGGGTGTAGTCTTTAAAACCCGGTTCACCTGTTGCTTCGGTGGCCTTCAACATAGCCCCGTATGTGACACCCCATTCGTAACTTATGAGACGGAAGACGCCGGGTTCAAAAATTGAATTTTCTGACAGATTTGAGATATCCCCGATCCTCTTTTTTGAAAGCTTGTCGGTAATTCCTGCAGGTGTTGATTCGTCAAGGTAACTTAAGATCCGGTTCAGCACAGTTTTTATCTCCTCAGACTTTTGTGGGCCATAGGGTACTGAATAATCAGGTTGAAGTGCGTGCAGGGCAGTATTTGAATCAGTAACTTTTGCGGGAGATTTTTGCGGCCGGGCAGCAGTCAGGGCAAAGGATATCAGGATGAAAGTCAAAAAGTAAGTTTTTCTCATACACAGATGAATTAATCTCTTTAAATATAATGGAAATTCAGGATTATTAATTGTCCTTTTTTAATATATCAGAGATCACAATTGATCCCCGTTTTTCTAAATTTTCAGAAATATCTTTTTCCTGTAAAGGAAATAGAGGAAAACCCACCCTACTGTTGTAATAGCAATACCATTTAAAAGTTCGGTCCAGGTTTCCGGAAAGAGTTCTATAAGCCCGCCAAAGAGGAATGACGCGGCGGATCTGAAATTGATAATTCTTCCGGCAAGGTAAATTGTGATGGGATTCAAACCTATAACTACAAAAAAGAATGCCCATTTTCTGTATTTCCAGACATCAATTATAAGGTAGAAGAAAGTAAAAAGCAGAAGACTCAGTCCGCCAACAAAGCAAACAAATGAGCTTGTCCACAGGTTTTTGTTGATAGGGAATGCAAGATCCCATATTTTCCCAAGGATCATGAGTGCAATGGCGGCAAGTGCCATATAAGCAACTTTTCGTAATTGCTTATCATTCAGGTATTTTGATAATAAAAATTCGCCTGTGAACATTCCGAGCAGAGCTGTTGAGATTGCGGGGATCGTGCTGAAGAGACCTTCCGGGTCGTGATTCCCTCTGTATAGTCTTCCAGGCATGATGAGTCGGTCGATGTAACTGGCCAGATTTCCGGTCTGGGAAAATGGATCGGATGAACCAAGATCGTGCGCGGGGAACAGAAGCAGAAGAAGCCAGTAGCCTATTAATAACCCCCAGAACCAGATAATCCTGAAAGTCAGCTTTGTATTGATAAAAATGATTGCTGCAAACATCCAGGCGAGCCCTATCCGGCCCAAAACACTTCCATACCGTAATTCCCCCAGGTCGAACCGGACACCATTATTATATAGTATACCCAATAGCACAAGTATCATTCCCCGGAAGAAAACATGTTTATATATTGAGTTACGGCTGACATTCATTGTTGCGCGTTTTGCCATTGAAAATGGAAATGAGATTCCTGCAATGAATAAGAACAGGGGGAATATCATGTCGTAAAAATGGAATCCGTGCCACTGGACATGTTCAAGCTGCTCAGCCCACCATTTCAGGACAGGCCAACCGGTGAGTGTTGCCAGGCCAACGAATATACTTTCCCCTCCCATAATCCAAAACATGTCAAAGCCACGCAATGCGTCAAGAGAATAGAGTCGTTTTGAGACTGGTTTATTTTCGTTTTCCATAGTAAGAAGTTAAATTAAGCCTAATAATTCAATCAAATGTCCTGTTGATGAAGGAAGGAATGGTAGCCTTAAACTGATCACCATAGGCCTGTCCAAAGATATTAAAAGTGTAATTCTAATTTTAACCTAAGTTGCTAGTTACTTGTTGCTGGTTGCTAGTTATTTGATAATGAGCATCATGATTAATGCAAAAATATCAAATAAATTTTAACAAAATCGCCTATTGTTCTGTTAATAAACAACTAACCAGTAACGAGGAACCAGCAACTAGCAACTTGAGTTAATTTTTTTTTTTAAATTAGCCGGCAGGAATACCCCGGATTCTCTTTGTAAAACCTGATTTATGAACCATAAAATGAGATTTTCCAATTCATCATTCTTCACTTTTCTTTCGGTATTTGTAATAATAGGTCTGATCAGGGTCGAAATTTTTTCCACATTAAATGCCCAGCCCGGACTCATTCATCTTAGTCTGGGTGCCAAAAGAACTTCGGAAGCTGCCTCACCTGTTATAGTTACATGGTCTTCAGCCAAAAGCGTCGGGCAACAGTTCGTGAAGTATGGGCCTACGCCAGAAACTGCAATGGTTACAAAAGCAAAGAAAAGTGAATTTAGTGAAGGTTTTGTGCAAAATGCCAGTCTGAAGAAACTGAAGGGAAGTACAAAATATTATTACAGGTGCGGATCAGATACCGAAGGTTGGAGTCCACTATATTCATTTCATTCGGAGCCTGACAGCGGGACATTCAGGGTAGGGATAATAGGCGATACCCAGAATAATACCAACAATGAGAGCTTTCAGAAGACCAAAGGTATAATAGACGTTGTACAGATTTACTCCCCGCCATTCACCCTTCATATGGGCGATATCGTCGACGACGGTTCTGATACTGAAAACTGGAGAAGGTTCCTTTCGGTTTCGCAGGAACTTAGTGTAGATTACTCCATTAATGCCTGTTTTAGGAAATCACGATATACAGAATAAGTCAGGGAAAGATTTTCAGAAGCCATTTCAGGATTATCATTCTCTTTTTAACCTTCCGGGCGACGAAGTGAATTATTGCTTCACCTATATGAATGTTAGGTTTATAGGCATCTTTTCGGGATGTGCAGAGGCTGCGGCTAAGACGGATCAGGTGAAATACAGGGCTGGCTCTCCCGAGTATAAATGGCTCGAGGGTAAACTTTCGAAAGCCGGAAAGGACGAAAAAAGTGAAATGGGTCATCGTATGGATGCATTATCCGGTTTATTCTTTCGGATGGAGCAACGTGTCAAAATGGAAAGATAATGTACTGCCACTTCTTGAAAAACACCGGGTGGATCTCGCCTGGCGGGACACAGGCATGTTTATGAGCGTCATTTCCAGATGAAAAATGGTATCCCGGTGAAAAAGAATTCCAGATCGTCATTTACGGCAGGGGAAGGAACTATGTTTATAACAAATGGTACGGCAGGAGGTAATCCAACCGGTTTGGGAGGCAGGGATCTGGCGGATATGGCTTTTACTCCTGACAGGAGCATGTATAGTTTCGGTATAATGGATGTCAGTAATAAGTCAATAACCTACAGGGTATTTGACAAGGATAATCTTTTAATCGACTGGTTTATCATAACCAGGTAAGATGGAAAGCCGGAATACAGGCTCTAAAAAAATCCTGTCCGCATGAAGGGGCTGCGCTCAGGATGACAAACGGTGTGTTGTGGAGTTTGAGGGGGTACGCACCTCGCCCCCTTATCCCCCACCACATGCCAACCCTGCAGGCTGGCCCCTTCGCTAAAATTGCCCACTGGGCAATTTTTTAACGCTGCACCGTGCCTCTTCCCCGGTGTGAGAGGGGGACTTATACCCAAATCTTCCATTGATTTAAAAAAGGAACCTAAACAATTGGTTCTTAAAGTTCCCTCCCCCCTCGGGGGAGGGGTTGTGGAAAGGTATCTCAAACAGAAAATACGAAATTCTGGTGCAGCATAATCTATATAAGCGCTCTTATAAGACATATTAAAAAATATAATCTGAACGCTACAGGATGTAATTAATAAATTTTAACATTTAGAGGCTCTTAATTTTAGGGTTTCTAAATGTCTATTATCAAGATAATTATAATTGATGAGTGTATTTTGCATTGAATTAAAACCGCTGTTTTTGTAACAAATTTGTAACTATTTTGTAACAATAATGTAATAATTTCTATATTGCGAGCGACCGGATATAAATTCGGAACTTATTTTAACCTAAATCTAATACTTTATGAAAAATGTTTTAATGATTTTGTTATTCCTTGCATCTACATCAGTATTTGCACAGCGGGTAACGATTACAGGAACAGTGTCTGATGAAGACGGGGCCCCCCTTCCGGGAGCGACTGTGCAGTTGAAAGGCACACTAATGGGGGGGCTGACCGACCTGTCGGGCAAGTATTCAATTGATGTAACGGGTCCGAACGCGACACTTGTATTCTCCTTTGTAGGATATGTTCCGGTGGAAGTACCGGTACAGAACCAGACTGTGGTAAATGCAACTTTAAGAGCGGATGTCCAGGGCTTGGAGGAAGTGGTTGTTGTCGGGTATTCAACCCAGAAAAAGGCTAACCTGACAGGTGCTCGTTGATCAGGTTACCAGCGGAGCACTTGAAAACCGGACAATGTCAAACCTTACCCAGGGCCTTAAAGGTGTTGTGCCAAACCTTAATATCAGGTTACTGGATGGTAAACCAAACCAGTCCCCCAGTTTCAACATCAGAGGTCTGACATCTATCGGACAGGGCGGAAGTGCCCTTATACTTATTGACGGTGTCGAGGGAGATCCAAGCATGATCAACCCGAACGACATTGCAAGTATTTCGGTTTTGAAGGATGCTGCTTCAGCATCTATATCATGGTGCCAGAGGAGCATTCGGAGTTGTATTGATCAATACTAAAAACCCGACCAAAGGTAAAACCAGCATTACCTATACCACGAATTTTGCAATAAGAAAACCCATCGCAGTTCCCGATCTGGTAACTGATGGTTACACATTTGCAAAGATGTTCGAGGAATCATTTTACAACTGGGAAAATAC
>CAWKIC010000050.1:0-6080 GCA_963849615.1 uncultured Bacteroidales bacterium | reverse complement strand
ACGATTATTGTGGTAATTACATAAAACATTGAATCCTGACCGGCATTATTTAAGACTTTGTCATGAAAAAGACAACAATAACCCTCCTGTTCTGCCTGATGGGATCAAACCTTCTCTACTCCAGGAAAATAGCAGGAAGACAATCTTTGGAGTCATGCGGATGCTCTTTACCCTATGCCGAATTCGCAGACGGAAAAATGACATCCTACGCTGGTTTTGCTGCACCAGGTATGAATATTGAGATTGACCTGATGAGGTATACAAACAGGTTTTTCGGATTCACATCAGGCATAGGCTATGCATCTATCTTTTTCAGGGAGAAAGCCTACCAGGCTGAATATGACCGTATCCTGGTGGGCTATGGAGAGAATAAAGTGTCTGCAGGCAACTACCAGGTACTGACCGGAGTGCTGGGTTTTATCCTGAAAATACCCGAAACCAGACATACCGAAGCGCTCATTGTCTGCCGGCTGGGCATTGCGATGAGTGTGCATCCCGACCTTGCAGTTACCAATTCAAAGCTTGGAGAGATAAATACAGTCAGTAAAAACAACGACTGGAACTCTGTGGCTAATATGGGACTGAAAATCCATTACTGGCTGTCAGAGAAGTATGGCATAACCTTAAACTACAGTCTCAATTCCGCCAGACCTAGCTTCCGTGACGATACCGGCATTGGTACGTCTTTTTCCCTTCCGGTCAGATATATGAACATTAATGCCGGATTTGTAGTGAACTTGTAATCAGTCGAGATAGATGAAAATAAAAGCCGTTATTTTTTTTGAGCTGGTCTTGCTGGTTTCCTGTAACGACCAGCGGCTGAATTTCGATGGTGGCATCATCCCGCCTGTTCCTGTGAACTTCGGTTCCGTCAATTCAACATATGATGATTACAACTCTGACCTTGATATAATCTGGAACTGGAAACATTTTTCCCTGATCTTTTCGACAAACAGGTACTCATTCGGACAACAGTTTGACCTTACAGGATATGAAGGAAGGATCGAGGCGGACCTTCTGACAGGAGAATTTAAAATGGAAGCCGATGCAAGGAAGTACTCCATCCTCGACACTATCAACAGCCCCTATAATGAGCTTGGACCTTATTTTACCCATGATCTTGATTTCCCGCCTATGTGGAAAAAAGGCACCGGGGTCAAACGCTTTTTTTATTCAACTGACATAAACGGGAGCAGCGACATTTATTGCTGTTATTACACTTACAACGATCACGATTTTGTACCTGAAGGTGATCCGGTGCCGCTGACAGCAATAAATACATCATCAGATGAGGGGTATCTGACCATTCATGATATCGGGGCAGATCAACAGGAGACTTGTTATTTCATGTCGGATTACAACGGCAATTATGACATCTGGCGGGCTGTAAGTGAAAAGGAAAAGCTGATCGACCAGTCAACGGCTACTTTGAGTAAAATTGACCGTCTCAGCAGCAGTGCCGACGACAAATGTCCATTTATCTGCGGAAACATGATGGTATTTACGTCGGACAGGGATGGGGGCTATGGCGGATTTGACCTGTATTATTCAGTTTATAATGGAACGGAATGGTCAGCACCCGTCAATTTTGGAAGTGATCTCAATACTGAATACGACGAATACCGCCCTGTTGTCGTTTCCACGAGAGAAGAAGGATTTCTGAATGATCTTATGATCTTCTCCTCAAATCGTCCGGGCGGATATGGTCTTTTCGATCTTTACTATGTCGGTATTAAACGATCAGACTGACTAAGTCTGGTTAGACAACTCCTTAAAGGCTGAAGTCCTTCATAATATCTCTGTAGCCCCTGCCAATTGGAATAGAAACTCCGTTAACTTCAACTATTTCGGCCGAATAAGATTCAATCTTGCTTATTGAAACTATAAATGACCGGTGAATCCGTTTGAATTGGTTTGAAGGTAAAAGAGACTCAATTTCGTGGGTGCTCATTTTAATGATGTATTCTTTTTTTGTTGTGATTATCCTGACGTATTCCTGTTGACTCTCAACATAAAGGATCTCTGAGAATAAAATTTTTACTCTCCTCTTTTGCACATTCAGAAATATAAAATCTTTTGTCTCCTGTATTTCATCCGGTTTCAGTTTTCCGCTTTCCGGTTTTTTTACTTTTGTCACTGCTTTCAAAAAGCGCTCAAAATCAAATGGTTTAAGCAGGTAGTCAGTTACGTTCAGATCAAATCCCTCTATGGCATACTGATGATATGCTGTTGTTATTATGACAGCAGGTGGATTTGTAAGCGTTTTCAGGAAAGACATACCTTTTAGCTTAGGCAGATGGATATCTAAAAAAATAAGATCGGTATCATTTTGTCGCAGGTAATCAGTTGCCAGAATAGCATCTTTAAAGGATCCCTCCAGTTTCAGAAAGGGTACCTGCAAAACATAATCCGTTAGTACTTTTACCGCCAGTGGCTCATCCTCAATTATAATGCACCTTATTTCAGACATGGCTACCTAGATTAATCTTTAGTATGGCTGTAAAAACCTTTTCACTTTGTTGTAATGAGAGATCATACACTTTATAGAGCAATTCCAGCTGGCGCCTGATGTTGGAAAGTCCTATGCTTTCTTTGACCTGTCCTTCACCGGGAGATCCCTCAACAGAATTTTTAACAATAAACTCCAGCTGTTCCTTATCAGAAGAGAGAAAAATATCGATAAAAGGTTTCTCTCTTGTTTCAGACACGCCGTGCTTGAATGCATTTTCAACTAAGGGGATCAGCAACAGCGGAGGTAACTGTTGTTTTATATCTTCAACCTTATAATTGAAAATTACATGTAATGAATCGTCATACCGCAATTTTTCAAGTTCTATATAATCATTAATGATTTTCAGTTCCTGTTCTATTGATATATACTCTCCGCCGGTTTCATAAAGCATAAAACGTAATATTCCCGACAAACGCAAAATGGATTCGGGAGCCAGGTCTGACTTATCCCGTGCAAGTGAATAAATATTGTTTAACGTGTTGAATAAAAAATGAGGATTCGTTTGTGACTTGAGATAGCTTAATTCTGCTTCCTGCTTCTCAATACGAAGTTTTTGTGTTGACTCTATTAATTTTCTGTAATCATAAATATGTCTTACAATTCCAAAAAATAAGATTGACATTACCCCAAATGAAGCCTGGGCAGCAAGAGCCTCCTCCATTGACGGGAATGTTGTTAAAGCAGTATAAATATGTAACCCGATTCCGATGCTTCTCCATAAATACAGGCCGAAAGAACATAGCATTGCCATGATCCATAAAGCAAAAATGAAGAGAACAATATTGTAGAGAAAAAATCTCCGTTTCTTCATTACAAACTGCATGGCGAACTCGAAAAAAAGAAAATTGACAACAATAATATATGCGGCTCTCCAGGTCTCATTCGCAACTCTGACTCCAAATGTTTCGGGGTGACTTATTAAACTGTTAAACAGCCATAACAATAAATATGCGGCTCCCGTCCATAGATAAAATTTAAAGCGCTGTATTTTGATTGAAGTCTTCATATAGCCATTACCGGGATAAATTCACTCCTTAGTTAATGTAAGTATTCAACTTTTCCGGCCCACAAATATCGTAAATAAGTCAATCAAAAAAAAACGAAACGCTATATCCCTCAATAAAATACAACATTTTTGTACCTGTGTTTTATGCTCTTATTGACCGGGATCTGACGTTCGTTTACTATAAACCGCTGTATATTGACATCGCATTTCAGTAATTTTTTTATTGAATAATTTTGTACGGACAATATCGAAGACTTCTTCAGAATTAAACATTAAAATAAAACTCAATCATGAATAAGAACCAGGACAAAGTGAATAAAACATTCAGATTCGGACAGGATGTTGCAGGATATAGTATCCCTGTTTTAAATGAAAGAGAAATCAGAGCAGCATCAGGGTTATTGTTTTTAATTATGTTTCTCTCAATATTGCTGGCAATTTTAAAGGGGAATTTTTTGCTTTTTAAGTATTCTGTTACCGCATTCCTTACAGATATGGTTATCCGGGTCTTTATTAATCCTGAATTCTCTCCTTTTTTAATTTTAGGGCGACTTATTGTGAGAAATCAGGCGCCGGAATATGTCGGAGCTCCTGCAGAAGAAGTTTGCCTGGATAATCGGTGTGGTCCTGGCAGCCACGATCTTCACTCTTGTGGTTGTATTAAACTCATATAGCCCGATATCCGGAATTATCTGTATGATTTGCCTGATTTTCTTATTCTTTGAAACGGCATTTGGAATTTGTATCGGATGCAAATTTTATAAAATATTTTATAAAGAGAAAGTGAAGTATTGCCCCGGAGAGGTTTGTGAGGTAAAATCAAAAGAGAAGATTCAAAATACCTCCGTGATTCAGATATTTATTCTATTTGCATTTTTCACTTACATCTTTCTGGCAGTTAGTTTATTTAAAGATGATTTTAGTAAGAGACCATCTTATCTGTTTGGAAGTACAAGTTCTATACATGAAATTAAAAACGAAACAAAATGAATACTAACAGAATGAACCCACGAATTTATAATGATGCTGATAAATGCCCGGGTACGAACCCGTCATCAATATCCGCAATGATCAGGTTTTGGAGCTTTTGTAAGCTTTTTACCGTTACAGGCATCTTACTTTTGTCGCTGCCGGCCAAAGCGGAAGAGGAGAGAGGCAATCTTGTTAATGTTAAATGGCTTGAGAAAAATCTTAAAAATACCGGTGTAATCATATTGGATGCATCACCTTCTCAGGTCTATGCGGCAAAACATATTCCGGGGGCAATAAGTGTTGACATTTACAGCTGGTATGGTCTCAGGGAGTTGCCGCTTGCTGAAATGGAAAAGATCTACCAGGCATGGGGGATAAGCGCCGGTAAAAAGATCGTAATGTACGATCAGGGAGGCACAATACTGGCCACCCGGCTCTTTTACTCACTTTATTATCACGGTTTTCCGGTAAAGGATCTTTTAATTCTCGATGGCGGGCTTTCTAAGTGGCTGGAAGCAGGATTGCCGGTAACAACGGAGATTATCCCTGTAACCAAGAAAGGCTCTTTTACAATCAGTAAGACAATTGAAGAGGTGAAATCAGAGTTGCCTGAGTTCATTACCGCATCAGGGGACCTTGTAAACAATGTTTTACTGGATGCACTCAGCCCTGACTGGCATTTCGGAGAAGTCGCTCCATTCAACAGGGCCGGACATATCCCAAATGCTATCATGGTACCCAGCGCAGACTTTTACAATCCTGATAAAACCTTCAAATCAACTGAAGAAATAAAGAGAATGCTGAACTATTTTGATATCAGGCCTGAGCAGACTATCTATACACATTGCGGAGGCGGAGTGGCTGCCAGTGTACCGTTTTTCGCCGTGAAGTTCCTGGCAGGCTTCCCCAAAGTTAAGCTTTACAAGGAGTCGCAGCTGGGATGGCTCTCAGATGAGAGAGAACTCCCTTTCTGGACTTATGATGCCCCGTTACGCATGAGAGAAACAAGCTGGCTTCAGTTCTGGAGCGGAAGGATGATAAGGATGTACGGAGGCACAAAGGTCAGCATTGTGGATGTGCGGTCTGCCGACGAATTCTATAAGGGTCATGTGCCTTTTGCTCTGAACATCCCCGCTGATATATTCAGGAAAAATATTAAAGATCCGGGCAGGCTGGCTGAGGTTCTGGGGAAATCAGGTGTCGATGCATCACTGGAAGCGGTTGTAATTTCAGACGGATTGCTGACCAAGGATGCTGCCCTGGCTTTTTTAATGATGGAGAATCTGGGACAGAAAAAAGTTTCAGTCTTTATGGATCCGATGGATAAATGGGTAAAGTCAGGCTTCACCCTGACAAAGGATTCAACTGTTGTTGGCAACCAGAAAGTTCCCAACCCGTTAGCTATACCCCTGATGCTTTATCCGGGTAATATCAGAAGGGATGTTATAATAACAGAGCTGAAGAATTCCCATGGATTATATCCCACTATAATGATTGCCTCAGGAAAGGATATTCCGGCCAAAGCTCAGGAGGGCAAAGTAGTTCATATCTCGTACACTGATCTCCTGAATGGCGACGGAACACCTAAGG
>CAWKIC010000049.1:0-20800 GCA_963849615.1 uncultured Bacteroidales bacterium | reverse complement strand
TGCGAAAAAATATAACCCTCAACGTAATTCAATCTATCACCCAGGTCACCCTTGTTGGTAATCCGGCTCGTTTGTCCGCCCCGACCTCTACCTGAATAACGTCACCCGTACTCCCTGTCCATGTGTCTGATGTACCTTCCCTCCGTAGTGAATGTCCCACTACACGCAGAAGCATCTGTAAGAACGCGGCGTGTTACAAGCTCCACCCTGACCCTGTTGGTACTCCGGATCCCCAGTGTCGCCAGCTTTCATTTTCGCCAGGGCTACCATCTCGAGTTTGATCAGGATAAGAGTTAACCAGCCGGTGAAGTACTCGTTAGCTTTTTGTTTGCCCATTTTTTCATTTACCAGTCCCAGGTGATACAGAGTTTTAGCAGCCACCGGGCGGTCATCAGGATATATTTTCAGAGATACCCAGATAGAGTTCAACAGCCTTATCGAGGTTGCCTGTTACTTCTTCCTCATAAATTGCTGCTGTGAGTGATGCCGATGCCTTTTTGTCCTGTGCGGAAATGAACCGGTCAGAAGTAAAAGAGCAATAATCAGAAATCAGACGTGTTTTCATGATGTGGATTATTTTCCTGTAAAGGTACCACAGGCTTTTGTTAAGCATTATGAACGTCCGGTTAAGTCAGGTTAAGATCAGGTTAAGATTCATATGGATTGAATTTATATCCCGCACCACGGATACCTGTAATCCAGTGCGATTGTTCCGGATCATCCTCAATCTTCCTCCGGAGGTTGGCAATATGGGTATCCACTGTTCTGGGTGTTACAAAAACTTCCTCACCCCAGACGATGCGGAGAATGTCATCACGTTTAAGTACATGACCGGCATGCTGCATCAGCAGCTTCATCAGGGCAAATTCAATAGTAGTAAGCTGAACCGGTTTGTTGTTTTTTGTAAACAGTATATTTTGAAGGATCAAGCTCAAACGGACCAAACTTTATTGTTGCCGCAGCAGTTTGATGTTCCTCATCTCCGACCGGCGTAACAGGGCTTTAACACGGGCCTGGAGTTCAAACGGGCTGAATGGCTTGGTTATGTAATCGTCTGCTCCCAGCTCAAGTCCGAGCACTTTGTCGAATTCCTGGCTTTTAGCGGTCACATAATAATCGGTGTTCCGATATCGCGTCGCCGCAATTCCTTGCAGATCTCCAACCCGTTTAACTCCGGCAGCATGAGGTCCAGAATGATGATATCAAGGTTCAGATCCAACGCCTTTTCAAGTCCTTCCGGACCTGTGGCCGCGGTATCGACCTGATAACCTTCAAATTTGAAATCATCCTCAAGGGCCATCCGGATCTTCCGGGCATCTTCAATTATCAGGATCTTTTTCATTCGTTTCTGTATTTTTCTATTTTATAATACCCCTAGTCCCCAGTCGGACTGTTTGCATTTCGGCATTTCTAAATGCACTTGCGGATTGAGGACCTGCATACTGTCGGACTTACTATTCCAACAACGGAAGCCTGACCAGACCCTGCTTCCTTTGCCAACTTCGCTTTCAATATTTATCCTACCACCATGAGCTTCAACTATCTTTTTCACGATTGTAAGCCCGATCCCGCTTCCCCTGATTCCCAATCGCTGTGGTTCATCACCTCGATAGAACCTGTCGAATATTTTTTCCTGATCTTTCCTGGAAATACCTATTCCGTAATCCTTCACGCAAAACACTATTTCATCGTCTCTGGGAATCAAACTGATGTCAATTTGTTTCGATGTCCCGGAGAACTTTATTGCATTGTCAACCAGATTATAAAAAACCTGGAGAATAGCATTCTTGTCAGCCTTGATGACTGGCACGTTATCAGGACGATCATACCTGATGTCAAATCCGGGTTCCGGAAGCATTTCCCGGGTCGATTCGAGAAACTTCATGAGGAGTTCATCCAGATCCAGATCGGTAAAGTCGTATTTCTTCCGATCATCGTCCATCCTCGAAAAATCCAGGATATTATCTATCAGATGACTGAGATGTTCGCTTTCCTCCAGCATCGCTGAGTAATATGCCGATTTGCGCTCTTCTGTCCCGACCCTGTTGTGATGCAGCATTTCTGTCATCATGCGGATGGAAGTGAGCGGACTTTTCAATTCATGCGATACATTGGAGATGAATTCCGATTTCAGTTTATTCAGCCTGAGTTCCACATTAAGGGTATACATGGTAAAAGCAAAACCGAGAATCATGAAGAGTGCGATAAGAATAAAAATAAAAAGATAAATGCCGCTTCCTGTTTTAAATAAGGTTGCTATGAAACCAGACTTATTTTCACTTAACAGTAATTTCCATTTTGGCAGATTTTCTGGAAAAGGGAAAGAAAGGTAGCCGGTTCCCTCCTTAAGAATTCTTGAAAAAATAAGATGACCGTTATCATCTTCAATCTTTAAGTTCATTGAAGAGCCTAAGTCGAGTTTTTGGATCAGATTTTCTGAAACAGTTTTCAAATAAACAGGAAAATCAATCACCAAACCGGTCTGCACTCCATTGTCCAGACCCCTTAATAAATACACTGCTGTAAGCTCAGCTGAATTAATCGGGATGACTGACAATCCATTTTTACTCCCTTTAAAATGACCTTATTGCTGGTTAACGTCGAGATCCTGCCCGGTCAGTATCCGGATAAGGTAATCAGTTCGGGCTCTTTGAATATCAAGTTCCACGAAAAGGGAATCAACCACCGGATCTGTTTGCTGAATTATCTCTTTGAAGGACTGGTAAAACATGTCAAACTGATCCACAGTGTATTCACAGGGAGGGTGAAGTAAAAGTCTCCAGGCATTGCCGGGAATTATTTCTCAGTTCATCGTTATCTCCAATAACCTGATTGATCTTCAGAATTTCCAGACCGGCCATCAATGAGACCGGTATCTGTCCGTTCAGAAGGCTTCCAGGGTACTCCTTCAGGATCTCTTTATACAGGGTTTCAGCCTTATCAGGTTGAATTAATTTTTTATACAACCGCGCCGAAGCCACCAGTGACTGGAGCTTTTCTGCGGGGATTTGTGGTTTTTAGAATCTTATCCTGATAAAACCTGAGGGCTTCCGGATAACTCTGCCTTCGTAAACTCCAGCCGGAGACCCTCCTTCAGGTTGGCTGACGGTTTAAACTGTTCAGGTCTGATAGAAAGCAGCTCTGCAGGGAGATAAAGCAATTGATGGGTAATTAATTTTTTTGCACCGCCGGAGTCTGTACAAATCAATGCAAGAAGCGAAGGATCACCTTCTCCGGGACCGGAAAGCATTGAGTCAGAGATCTGATCAATCATGAACTTAGCAAAGCTGGAATCAATTTCACTAAAAAAAGCCTGGCTGTTCATTTCAAGCCTCCTCAGGTTTTCCTTCTCGCGAAGAGCCTGATCGTTACGGATGCCCCTGTAGGCCAGAAAGCCCAGTACAACACCTGGCAGCACTACAGCCAGCGCATAATACAGGATGATTTTTCTTCTTCGGGATCCCGGTTTAGTGGATTTCATTAGTGCCGTAAAGCTTCTTATTATCAAATTTCAGAAAAATCAGGCAGTTACAAGTTAAGATTTGGAGAAATTCTGTTAAGAATCGGACAAGGTTGCGGTACCAGGATTAAAATTCCCACCTAAACGCTATACGCAATGTGGCGGTTGTCAGGAAAATTCGGAAAAGGTTTTAGCGTGTGAATTATGATTGTTAAAGAAACTTAAAAGATTAATAGTTGCGAGACATTGTAAATAATTATCTCTAGTTTTAAAGCGTCAACCTAACCTTAAATAATATTAGAAATAATATGCTTAAAGTGATTCTGTGTAACCACAAAATGGTAATACAGATTGTGCTTTTCTGGCTAAAGGTATGATATGTAATGTAATTAGACAATAATTTTTTTGAACCAAACCTATTTTAGAAACATGAAAAAAAATATCTTATTTGATTCTTTGTTATGGGAACGGAACAAAATTCCCTTTTGCATAAAGATGACAATGATTCTGACGCTGGTATTTACGGTTAATCTTTCAGCAGCAGGGTCTGATTACAAATTACCTGGTAATACTCCAGGTGATTTATCCTTTAATGACGAGCAGCAGCAACTTACTGTCAGCGGTAAAATTACCGATACATCAACAGGGGAAACACTACCAGGAGTAAGTATTGCCGTTAAGGGAACTACAACCGGAGCAATTTCTGACTTCGATGGAAACTACACTCTAATTGTATCCGATCGTGATGCAATTCTTGTGTTTTCCTTTATTGGTTACAAAACCCAGGAAATTATGATATCCGGAAGGACAAAGGTTGATGTTGGGTTATTAATTGAAGTCAGCTCTCTTGATGAGGTTATTGTTGTAGGATATGGCACACAGAAGAAAAGTGACATAACAGGTACTGTTGCTTCGGTCCCAAAAGACAGACTGGAAACAGCCCCCAACCTTAATATTGCCCAGGCTATTCAGGGATCTATTCCTGGTGTTATGATCCAGACATCCTCAGCGGGGGCATCCCCTGAGGAAGCTATGATGATAAGGGGACGTAACTCAATAAAGGCCAGTAATGATCCTTTAATTGTAGTTGACGGAATACCTTACGGTGGAGAACTAAGGGATATCAATCCTAATGATGTTAAGTCTATCGAAATTCTCAAAGATGCTTCAGCTGCAGCAATATATGGATCACGTGGTGCCAATGGTGTAATTCTTATAACATCCAAAGAAGGTGTTACAGGTGCCCCGGTGATATCCTATGACGGAAAATATTCATTACATGAAATTTGTCAATCTTCCTGATATTATGAATGGTGAAGAGTTCTATAATTTTAAAATGGAAAGAGATCCAGGTTATATGACAGATACTGAGAAGGAGGTGTATGAATCAGGTGAGTGGGTTGACTGGTTTAAACTTGCTACCCGACCAGGGCCATAGTCAGGAACATAATCTTTCCCTTTCAGGAGGTTTTCAGAATACCACATATTATATTACCGGAGGTCTTCTTGATGTTCAGGGTATTATGATAAGTGATGATTATAAACGTGTTACAAACCGGATTAATATTGACACAAAAGTAAATAACTGGCTAACAATAGGAACCCGTACTCAATTGTCCTTTGACGATGCGAGCGGCATAGCTCCTGATAAGGATTCGGGTTCAACCAGAATGAATCCTCTTACAAGGCCATACGATGAATATGGTAATCTGACAATTTATCCATGGCCAGAAGATCATCTATTTCGAAAATCCCCTTCAAAGTACCTTAGTGGGACAATATTGATAAATCATATCAGGTTATGACCAATAATTATGGCATCATCGATTTCCCTTTTATTAAAGGATTAAGCTACCGTCTTAATTCAGGTATAAGAATTAAATTCCGTGATGAAGCTACTTATAAGAGTATGGCCTCCGGAAAAGATGGATATGAAAGTCGTGGAAGTGCAGAAACTGATCGTACCCTTTATAACAATACTGTACTTGAAAATATTCTTTCTTATAATAAAGAATTCGGGAAACACTCTATTTTTGCCACTGCATTGTATAGTTTTGAGCAAAATAAAAGTACCTCAAACGGAGAATCCGCAGAAAGATTTCCACATGATTTTCTTACATGGTATTCTGCTGCACAGGCTGAGATTTCTGTTCCGGATTATTCATTTAATGAAACTGTCCTGATATCTCAGATGTTAAGGTTAAACTACGGTTATGACAGTCGCTATCTTGTAACACTGACCGGCAGAAGGGATGGTTATTCAGGATTTGGAGCAAAGAGCAAATGGGGTATTTTCCCATCTCTTGCCCTGGGCTGGAATCTTGCCAACGAAGATTTTTTCCCATTAAAGGATATCTTTAATGAACTGAAAGTAAGAGCTTCTATTGGGTTGAACGGCAACCAGGCTGTCGGGGCCTATGAAACCATAACAAGGCTGGGATCTGCAGACTGGATTTCTTCAGGTACCACCATGCCCGGATATCTTCCAAGCACAATAGGGATGGATGATCTTGGATGGGAATCTTCCAAAACTATTAATATAGGTTTGGATTTCGGTATTCTTCAGAGCAGGATCTCGGGTGATATCAACCTCTATAAGACAAATACCACTGATCTGCTGTTAGACAGAACCATTTCGGCTGTGCATGGAATTACATCTGTTACCCAGAATATTGGTGAAACGGAAAACATGGGATTAGAGTTAACTGTAAATTCAAAAAATATTGTTACCCCGAATTTTACATGGTCTATGTCAGGTAACTTAGCCACTAATAAGAATAAAATTCTATCATTATATGGATTGCTTGATGAGGAAGGTAAGGAAATTGACGATGTTGCCAACAAATGGTTTATTGGTCAACCTATCAGGGTTAATTATGATTATGTCATTGACGGAGTCTGGCAGCTTGATGAAGCCGATAAGCTGCTATATGGAATTCGCATCCGGGATTTGTAAAATTAAGGGATGTCAATGGTGATACCTTGCTGACTGCCGTTGACAGACAGATAATAGGACAACAGGATCCCAAGCTGATTATGGGGATTAACCAATACATTTTCCTATAAAAATTTCAAACTTGACATATTCATACATGGCGTACATGGTGTTACAAAAGTCGATGAATATATGGCAGATGATGTGTATGAATCTGTACGACGTAATACCATCAATAAGAACAGGTGGACACCTGACAATCCGACTAATGAATTTTATATGAATAATAAACTTGCGGCCAGGATGGCTGGTATAAATGCAGAAGAAGAAGGAGATGGTATATTATTTCGAGGATGCAAGCTTTTTACGTATTAAAGATGTCTCTTTATCTTATGATATTTCCAAAAAGAATGATTCAGAAAGTAGGTTTAGACAGGTTAAGGGTATTCGTCACGGGACGTAATCTGGCTACATTCACAAAATGGAATGGACTGGACCCGGAGCTGGATGATCAAAGGAATATCCCATTGCAGAAAGAATATGTCTTTGGTCTGAACGTAAGCTTTTAATCTTCTGATTTAATTAATAACTGAAATAATAGACAATTATGAAAATAAAATTAGCATATAGAATAGCAGTGATTACAGTCATTGTACTGATCACAGGTTGCTCTGAAGAATGGCTTGACGAGAAACCGCCACAGCTGATATCAACAGCATCGCTATATACAACCCTTTCAGGTTTTGAAGCCGGTCTGAATGGTATGTATGCACTTGTCAGACAGGAGAGGGAAGGAAGTGACGCAAACGATGCCACATTTGCCCTAGGGCACTCCTAACCAGCTCAGGTACGAACTGATCGCAACAGGAACAGACAATATGTGTGCCAACAGGCTGGGCAGATTTGCGGATGTTTCTACTTATTGGAAAGATATTAACAGTCCCCAGAATATTCATATAACCAATCAATTTATCTGGCTATACCGGGTAGTGAATACAGTTAACACCATAATAAATAATGCTGAAACCAACTCCGATGTTGACTGGGTAGGTGGAAGCGCCACTCCTGAAGAAAACAAAGCCAGGGTAATTGGTGAAGCAAAAGCTGTAAGGGCCTGGGCATACCGCCATCTTACATATATGTGGGGAGATGTACCTCTCAGCCTTCAGGAAGCACTGGGTTCTACCATCAGAACTGACTGGACAAGGACTCCAAAAGCTGAAATCCAGAAACAAATAATCAGAGACCTTTCATTTGCAGTGAAGTCACTTCCTGTTGAACCAAGTGTCAGAGGGAAAATCACCCTGGGAGCTGCTCAGCATTACCTTGCAGAGATGTATCTTGCTGTAAATAAACCAGACAGCGCCTTATACTGGGCTGATCAGGTCATAAATACTCCTCAGTATAAACTTATTACCGAACGCTTTGGTGCAAATAAAACAAAACCGGGAAATATTTTTTCCGATATGTTTCTTGATGTTAATGCAAACCGCGATCAGGGCAACACTGAGGCTCTCTGGGTATGGCAATGGGGATACGGGACTATTGGTGGAGGAAGTAATATCATGCGCCGCTGGCATGGCAGTGAATATGGAGAACTTAAGGTTGGTGGAATCAAACCATTGGTCTATACTGTTGAAAGAGGAGGCAGATCCCAGGCCCGTTATTCATTCACAAAATTTGCAATGGATCTTTATGAACCCCAGGACGAAAGGGGATCATATCATATAATAAGGAAATTTTTTATACTAAATAATGCAGCTGCAAATTCACCCTGGGGTGCTGACAGATTGCCTGCCGGCTATGCCTATGGAGATACAATCTGGATGCACTGGGATCATGAAATTGTCTGGAAAACTGGTTTTGTACCCACTTACGACTGGCCATGGTCAAGAAAATTCGATCACACTGATCCTTTAAATCCAACTGCATCCTATTCAAATAAAGATCAGCCCTACCTCAGACTTGCTGAGACATACCTTATTAAAGCTGAAGCAGAAATCAGGCTTAATCAAACGGATCAGGCTGCTAATACTATAAATGTATTAAGACAAAGAGCTAATGCCACCCAGATTACAGCAGGTGAGGTAAATATTGACTTTATTCTTGATGAAAGATCCCGTGAATTAATAAACGAGGAACATCGTCGGTATACTTTGCTGCGGACACATAAATGGCTTGAAAGAACCAGGTTACATAATTTTAATGGAGGTCAGAATATAGCTGAAAGAGACACATTGTTTCCAATACCTCAGATCGTTATTGATGCTAACCTGACGTCTACCATGGAACAGAATCCGGGATGGTAATAAGAATTCGGTGAGTTTAAAATGGTGTCACGTTTTCTTTATAATCAGTTTAATACAATTTGAAATAATCTCATAAATGTAAGTTGCTATGCCTGTCTTTAACTTTATAAGGAAACTGGTCATAGCAGCTTACATTTTCTTTTAGGGGATAACATCCGGACTTCTGTTCATTTACGCTTGTCTCCGGATCGTTTATTTAAGAGCAGGAAATATATTATAATAGTCTAAATAGCTCATAGCTAAAGAAATAATGATTATGAAAAAACATCGGGTATTGATCCTAAAATTGTACATGATAACAATTGGAGCACTTATTTTTATTTCTTGTACTCGAAAACCAATCAATCTCATCCATAATCCGGGATTTGAAATCGGAGAAAGTGAAAATCCCCAGGGCTGGACTATTAAGATACCTGATAATTTAAAAGGCTATAAATTAAGTACAGACGAAACTGAGTTTCACTCTGGTAAGAGATCTTATAGAATGTCAAATATATGGAGCTATCCCCGAAAACCAATATCATTAAAGACCGAAATCCCTGTTCAACTTAATCCGCAAAAAAAATACCTTTTAAGTTTTTGGTACAAAACTGAGAACATCAAAGAGTATCAGCAAGGATTTCGTACACAATTTTTAGTTGAATGTGATAAGACACCTTCTGTTGCGTATGAAAGAAAGATTTTTAATTCAGATCAGTGGCAACAATATTTCATCCTTTTGGACATTATTCCGGGTGATGCCAAAACCCTTGAACTTTCCTTCAGTACTGCAGTCAGCACCAGAGGAAGTATCTGGCTGGATGATATTGAATTTATAGAGGCTGGCAGGAAGGATGTCGAAATTTTTCAACAATGGCGAAGCCAAACAATACCGCAGGTAATTGGTAAGGCAGATTCGAAAAAGTTTGATCCGACTGGATTCTACAGGGTTGAAAAAGCTGAGGACCGGTGGTGGTTAATCGATCCTGAAGGAAATCCCACATGGATAATGGCTACTGACGGCAGAGGAGTGCGACCCGGACCCGGAAAACCTGCAACGCAAACCGATTTGTTTAAAAATGAGTTTGGAACCACAGTTGATGAGGTAAATGATAAGATATACAATATTTTCATTGAAGATTGTGGCTTCAATTCCTTTACTGGTTGGACAGCTGACAATTTTGCCCGTATTTCCGAAAAGAGATACAACTCAGGTAAACCTTATTTGCCTATGTCAAGGGTATTGAATCTTTCTCTTGCTTCTGATGATCCTCTTGCCCTCGCAAAAGACAGAAATGGTAATCTCCTTAATAAAGGCAATCATTGGGTAGTTGATCCTTTTAATCCGAAATGGCGTAAAATGGCAAGAGAAAAAGCGGAAAAGATGATATCTGAGTATAAAGATAAACCCTGGTTTTTTGGTTGGTACGTTGATAACGAGATTGATTATGCCGAGCTTTTCAGATATATCTGGGCTGAATACTCGTCCAAAGAGTTTATCAGCATCCTTAAAGAAAAATATCAAACGATCGATAATCTTAACCAGGCCTGGTCGACCCCGGATAAAAAATGCCAGTACACTAACTTTGACGGGATTATATCAGAAAAACCCGAACCTGAAGGGTGGGATGATCCGTCATGGATTGATTTTGCTTCATTTGAACGTCATATGATGAAGGAATATATTGACTTTACATATAATCTGGTAAAAGAACTTGACCCAAATCATCTTGTAATATCCAACCGCCTTAATCTGGGACCGATGCCGGACCTTTACCGTACTCTTGATCTCTGGGGGAAGTATGATATTGTTTGTATGAATATTTACCCTGATAATAATATAATGGGATTTAATCAGGGTGAAATTGATATAATGAAAACATTATATAATGGTACCGGCCGCCCTGTAATGATTGGGGAATGGAGTGTACCTGCCATAGATTCAAAATTATATGAATTTGGAGTAGATTCTCTGGGAAGACCTCTTGACTGGAGCTGGCCTCAGGTTCTCAGAACCCAGAAGGAACGGGGTGAAGCCTATGAAATCTGTGTAAAGCAATTGGCATCTCTTGATTTTATGATAGGCGCAGGATGGTACAGAACTTTCGATGTGGACACAACCAACCGTCGTGCAAACCGTGGCATTATGAACAGGAATTTTGAATTGTACCGGGACCTTACTGATGCAATGAAAAAAACACATGCCGATATCAAGGAAGATATGCGGCTGAAGTGGTGAAACATCTATAACCACACTATTTAAATTTTAAATTACATGATAATGAAAATACATTTAAAGTACACGTCTCTCATTTCTGTGCTTATAATTACGCTTTTTATTAGCATTTCATGCAGCCAGAAACAGGAAAATCTGATCCGGAACCCGGGTTTCGAAACCGGCGAAGGTGCAGAAACTGAAGGATGGATTAGTAAAGTCAATGGAAAGAACCTGAATTTTAAATCAGGAACCGATAATTCTGATTTTCATACAGGGAATGCATCTTACAAGATTTCTAGAATCTGGTCATGGACTTCACAACCGGGAATCGGCATAGGAGAACCAATATCCATTGATCCTCAAAAAAAATATATTTTAAGTTTCTGGTACAAAACACAAGGAATCGACGAATATCCTCAGGCATTATTTTCGAAATTAGTAGTTAAAAGTGAGAATACTCCCTCTGTCACCTACCGGAAAAAAATATACAATTCGGATCAGTGGAAACAGTATTTTATTTTGATGGATGTGATCCCCGCTGATGCATTGAACATTCAGATCGATTTTACTACTGAAATTACAACTAAAGGCAGTATCTGGCTCGATGACATTTCATTTATGGAAGCTGATAAAAATGATGTGGAAATGTTTGAAAAATGGAGGAGGCAAACTATCCCGCCGGTGGCCGGCAAAGCTGGAACCAGAAAATTTACAGCTACAGGTTTTTACAGGGTTGAAAAAGCTGATGACCGCTGGTGGTATGTTGATCCGGAAGGCAATCCAACCTGGCTGACCGCCACAGATGGCCGCTGTCCGACACCTGGTCCTGATCACCCGGCTACGCAAAGGGATTGGTTTAAAAATCAGTATGGTACAAGTTTAGAAGATGTGTCAGAGAAATTTTATAATGTATTTCTTGGAGATTGTGGATTTAACGCTTTCTCCGGAGGTACTGTGGATCTCTTTGCAAGTATAACCGAAAAGAGATATAAATCCAAACAGGTTTATTTACCTATGACAAAACAGTTGAGACTCACCCTGGTGAGCATTGATTCAGCCTTATGTGTAAAAGACAGGAATGGCAATCTGCTGAATAAAGGAATCCATTTTATGGCTGATCCTTTTAATCCGGAATGGCGCAGGCTGGCACGCGAAAGAGCCCAAAGCATGATTCCGGCTTATAGAGACAAACCCTGGTTTACAGGCTGGTTCGTAAGTAACGAAATCGATTATGATGATCTGTACAGGTACATCTGGGCAGATTACTCATCAACGGAGTTCATTAAAGCGCTTAAAGAAAAATATAAAACAATTGAAAGGTTGAATCAAACATGGACATCACCTTTTGGAGATTATAGATACAAAGCATTCGATGACATTTTAACTGATAAACCTGAACCTGAAGACTGGGATGACCCCCTCTGGATAGATTTTGTTGCTTTTGAAAGACAGATGATTGGTGAGTTTATTAACTTCACGTATAACCTCGTGAAGGAACTTGATCCTAATCATCTCATTATTTCCAATCGTCTGAACCTGGATCCAATGCCACATCTCTACAGGCATATTGATCTTTGGGGAAAATATGATGTTGTCTGTATGAATATTTATCCTGACAATAACATTATTGGATTTAATCCCGGAGAGATTGAGGTAATGAAAAGATTACATCAGGGTACCGGCCGGCCTATCCTTATTGGTGAATGGAGTTTACCGGCTATAGATTCAAAATTATATGAATTTGGAGCAGATTCAATGGGCAGACCTCTTGACTGGAGCTGGCCACAGGTTCTAAGAACCCAGAAAGAACGCGGGGAAGCTTATGAGATCTGTATCAAGCAATTGGCCTCTCTCGATTTTATGATAGGAGCACACTGGTTCAGGACTCATGATGTTGATACAATCAACCGCCGTGCCAATCGTGGACTTATGAACGGTAAATATGAATTGTATCAGGAACTTACAGTTGCTATGAAAAACGCGCATAGCGATATTAAGGAAGATATGGAACTAAAATAGTAAAATAAATACTTATTATGCCATTTAACCCCTCTGCCTTATTGCTTCTTTTAGTCATTAGCGGTTATGCTTTAAGCAGTTGTGACAGAAATGGAATCGCGGTTAGCCCGGAACAGAAAAAACCCGCTGAGGTTCCTGCTTTTGCCAGGATTAATGATGGTTCGGAAATAACTAATATGATCGATTTAAACGGCCCCTGGAAATTTAAAGCTACAGATGAAGCCGAATGGATGGATGCCATTGTCCCCGGAACTGTTCAGGAAGACCTGATCAGGGCGGGAAGACTTGATGATCCATATTATCGCGACAATGAGTTTGACGCCCAGTGGGTAGAGAAAAAAGAATGGGAATATGAACGCACTTTCACAGTTGATGATGCTTTCCTGAACAAGGACAAAATCATTCTTGATTGCAGAGGGCTTGATTTCCTTTGTGAATTATATCTCAACAATGTACTGATTGCCAATACACAAAATATGTTCATCGAATATGAATTCGATGTAAAAAATCATCTTCGGAAAGGGACATAATACCCTGCGTGCTGTTTTTCGTTCTGTCCTTGAGTGGACCAAAAAACAGGCAGACGCTGATCCAAGAGTCACCTGGGCAACCGGTGAAGATGGCAACTTAGCCACATGGAAAGGGAACCTGTTTTATTCCCGCAAGGAAGCCTCAGATTTTGGATGGGACTGGGGCATCCGGCTGCTCTCCTGTGGGATATGGAAATCTATCAGGCTTGTTGGATACGACACCGGAAGAATCACTCAGTTAGGAGTCAGACAAGATATTGCCAATCCGAAGAAAGCCCTTTTATTAATAACCGCAGAGACGGAGACTTATCAGCACTGGTAATTTCAGCATTGATTTCGAAGTAACGCTTGCAGGATAAAATAATCGCCCGAATAGTCAGCCTGTCATTAATGGGAAGGCAGAGGGCACATCACCATTACTGAACCCAGACTTTGGTGGCCAAATGGTTGGGGTGAGCATCCTCTCTATACAGTAAAGCAGATCTTGAAAAGTGAAGATAAGACGGTTCACAACCGACAGGTCAGAATAGGTTTACGGACAATTGAAATTGCCCGGGATAAAGATGAAAGAGGAGAAACATTTGGCATCAAGGTGAACGGAAAACTGATTTTTTGCAAAGGAGCTAACTGGATTCCGGCAGATGCAATGACCGGGAGGTTAACCGAGAATCAGTTACAAACACCTTCTTGGATCCTGCATCGATGCAAATATGAATATGATACGCCTCTGGGGAGGAGGATTATATGAGCCTGATGTCTTTTATGAATTCTGCGATGAAAATGGACTAATGATATGGCATGATTTCATGTTCGCATCCGGTCCATATCTTGCAAATGAACCTTATCTGGAAAATGTGAAGGCTGAGATAAAGAATGTGGTCTTACGCAGTCGTCATCATCCTTCAATTGCACTATGGTGCGGTAATAATGAATCAGGAAGTCAACATGTCAGGAGGGACAAAACTGGCTTAAGAATTATCCCTCAGTTACCTGGGAGGATTTTGACAAGATTTTTTATGAGACGATACCGCAGACAGCTGCTCTCTATGATCCTGACAGGCCCTATTGGCCGAGCAGCCCTCATAATCCGCTCGATCGTGAACAGAAAACAGTCCAGATTGGCAAACCGCTTCAGGAACTGTCCATACCTATGAGGTATGGGGTGGAGAAAAGCGGTTTAATGCATATTCTGAGATGGGGAAATACCGGTTTGTTGCGGAATTTGGATTTCAGTCCTTGCCACATGTTGAGACAGTACGTTCTTTTACTGAACCGGAAGACCGCTATTTCCCTTCTGCCATTCTGGATCATCACAATCTTACAGGCAGAAAACCTGAATCAGAATCAGGGGAATGTCCGTATAATCAACATATGCTGCAGATATGTTCCGGATGCCTTCAGGAATGAATAACTGGATCACTGTTTCACAAATCCTGCAGGGAGAAGGAATGAAAATGGGTTGCGAAGCTCTCCGCCGCAACTATCCAAACTCTACCGGTGCTCTTTACTGGCAGTTGAATGATAATTGGCCGGTAATCTCGTGGAGCAGTATTGATTATTTTGGAAGATGGAAGGCAGTGCAGTACATGGCAAAAAGATTTTTCAGTCCTGTTCTGGTAAGTGGTGTTGCCAGGGATGGAAAAGTTCAGGTATTTGGATCAAATGATCTTTTGGAGGAGAAGACATGTAATCTGGAATGGGAGTTACAAAGATTTGACGGAACCACTGTAAAAAGCGGAAAGATCGAGGTCAGTCTTCCGGCCAATCAAAGCTCATTGCTTGAAACCCTTGATTTTTCAGATGTTGTAAATGAAGATCCTGAGTTAACAACCTACAGGAAGGAAAGTTACAGGAACAGGTCGGGTGTATTGCTTTCATTAAGATTAGTACAGGGAGAGAGTCTTCTCTCGTCGAATATTGTGACTTTCGTACCTCCGAAGTACTGGCCGCTGGAGGAACCAGAAATTAAGCATACATTAACCAAAGAGCAGGGCAGAACAAAGATCGTTCTCTCCGCAAATCGTTTTGCTGCCTGGGTGGAACTTGGAGTTAAAAACAGCTATGCGCAATTTTCAGATAATTTCTTCCATCTGCTCCCCGGAGAATCAAAGACAGTGTATGTCATTTCTTCTGAGGTTCCTGATAGGGAATTCATGAAAGGATTTTTTGTCAGAAGTCTGATTGATACTTACTAAAACTTAATAATCTTTTGCATAATTATTGTCTGAATAAAATCGGCATTTTCACCCTTGACAACATGAAGACAAAAAAATCATTTATTATTTATTTCCTGTTAGCTTTTGTTTGTATTGGCGCGACAAAAGCACAAAACACATGGTATCCAGACTCACCCTCTCAGAATTTATCATCCAAATATGAAAGAGATTGAGTCTAAGGACTTTGATGTGAAAAAGTTTATTGCAGATTGTAAAGAACTGCATGCGGAGGCTGTTGTTTTCAGTACCAGAGCGGTATATGCTTTTTATGACACTAAAATTAATGTTCAGCAGAAGAGCAGTTTAATGGGGAACCGTGATCTTCTGGCTGAAGTAATAAAGGAAGCAAAGGCTAACAACATTAAGGTAATTGCACGTCTTGATTTTACAAATGCTCCCAGAAAATTTTTTGAACAACACCCTGATTGGTTTCATTTAGACCCCGGCGGAAGACCCCGACCCTCTCCTTACGATCATTCTGACCGGTTCTTTCAAACGAATCTTTTAGGCGGTTATCAGAATGAGGATTTTGCCATACCCGTTTTAGATGAACTTCTCTCTAATTATGATCTGAACGGTTTCCATCTGAATGGCGCAGGTTGGAGAGGAACAGAATATGATGAGAGTCTGATCAAAAAATTCAATATTCCAACTGACAATAAACAACTAAAGCCCTGGCGTGAAAAAATGTTCTCATTGCAGTTGCAGGAATATCATTCTCTGATTCTTGAAAAAAGAAGTAATGATATATTGTTTATGGGGGAAACCAATAGTATTGAAACAGCAGGTTGGGCGCTGAGCCGTGGTTATAATCCGGAATTAATGGCTAAAGGATTTACAAATATTCTGTCAACATCGGGTGAACCGGAAGGGAGTCTGTTGTACAGATTTCGATGGTGGGTCGGTCTTACCGCAGATTGGCTTCATTCTTCAAATGCCCGGGATTACCAATTATAAATCTAAAAACTAATAATAATGGTTCACAATTAACCATGAAACCTGTCCTGGAATATCAGTTTTATGCTTATCAGGCATCTGGCACATAATGCTGGTTTAAAAACACCAACAATGGGTTTACTTTCAAATATGCCTGATGTCCGTACAAAATCAATGATAAAAAAGATATTTCAATTTATGGAACAACAGGAACAATATATGACTAATGCAGAGCAGATTGCACCAGTTGGTTTAATCTGGCCAAGTGCGTCGGGAATACTTGAGACGGGTGAGGTTAAAAATTTTGAGGACGATTTAAGGAATCAGATGTATGGTTTATATAGCACACTGGCATATAAGCATATTTTATTCAGGTTATTGAACAGTAATGACATAACGTCCGAGTATATATCAGGTTTAAAAGTACTGGTTCTTCCGGATATTGAGCTTCTTAATAGCAAGACGACTAAAATACTTATTGATTTTGTTGAAAATGGAGGTAGATTGGTTGTAATAGACCACCCGGACATTTCAAACTCTTTTCTCCCTTTCCCGGAGGAGATAAAGAACAAAATTGGAGGAATCTGGACCAACGATGCCCTGGAATCAAAATATGCCATTCCTCAAAAAAAGCTGATGAGTCTGGCAGATAATAATCTGGGACCCGTAAAATATGAAGGATTATTCAGAAAAGTTACACCAGATAAAAATGCTGAAATATTATTAACGGATAGTCAAAATCCTGACATTGATTACTTTCCGGAAGAATCAGTAACCCTTGTGGAAGGGAAAAATCCAATTCTGTTTATTCAAAAGCTGGGGAAGGGAGAATTTGTATATTTTGGCGGCAGCCTTGGAGAAATAATCTGGAAAGAAGATTTACCGGACCTTCACACAATTCTTGAAAAAATAATTTATCCCGATAATAATTCACAATGGCTCTTAACAGATGCCCCTTCAACTGTTAATATAACAGGATTTAAAATCCGGGAAGGATTTGTAATTCACATGGTGAATGGCACTGGCAGTATTCCATTAAATGGAATCGTGCCAATACATGATATAAGAATTTCTGTCAGGGAAAAAACCGTCAAAGAAATCAAACTCTGTTCGCCCGGGAAAATACCGGAAAACTTAATTTTCAATTCAAAAGGGGAAATGCTTGAAATCAATGTGCCAGGGTTGGATGCTTATGCTCAAATTATTATTCTCCTAAACTGAAAATCTGATAACAAAATGAAAATAAGATTACTTTTTCAATTGCTGTTTTGTTTTATCATACTACCTGGCGTTATGGCTCAGGAAGCAGTATGGACACCTGTTGATCCGGGAGGCTCCGGATGGCTGAATACTGCATATATCCATGCTGCCAGTGGGGATCTTTACTTTTCTTCGGATATGAATTTTTCCTTATTGAGAAGTACAGATAAAGCAGCAAGCTGGCTGCCAATAGGCAATCCTGTCGTTGGAACAGTTCACGGTATGGCTGGTGACCCTCAAAATGGGAATGTGATCTATGCAAATCAGGTATGTGTTGTAAAAGAAAATACAGGGATCTGGAAGAGCAAAGATAAAGGAAATACATGGCAGCAAATATGTAACAATGAATCGTTTGGTACAGGCAGGGGACAATCTGGAATTGTCGATCCGGATAACAATAAGATATTGTACTGGACAAATATAAACATGGGTGTGCTGCAATCAATGGATGGAGGCTCTACCTGGAGAGATATAAGCAAAGGATTGCCTCTTGAAAACCTTAAGCAGGACCGCCATCTGAATTGCCTCGAAATAGAAATTGTCAACTCATTTAAAAACAGAGTGATATATTATCCGACTAATGTCGGGTTATATGTTAAATCAGGATTCAATAAGAAATGGGAAATTATTAAAAACGGATTACCTGAAAGTAATTGCACGCAAGTTGCTGTATGCTCTGGTTCAGTGATCTATGCTGCTTTCCCGGATGCTGGATTATTTAAAAGTAATGACGGAGGTATAAGCTGGAAAAGGCTTTCGGCAGGACTTGATGGAAATAATCCATTAAGAGTCGTTGCTACGAAAAGCAATTCTAATATTGTATATGTTGCAACAGCACAGGACAAAGGTGTTTACGGAAGCCGCAATGGTGGTGAAACTTTCACCCTTTTGACGCACCGGCGATTTAATGAAGATTATAACTGGCCTATGAACTTCAGGCAACATGAAGCAGTTTCAGGTATGATAATGTTTATTGATCCGGCTGATCCTGATATCGTTTACATGGATTATAATAAAATGACATTTGATGGCGGACATACCTGGCAACATTATGGGACAAAAGAAATGCACAAAGATCGGTGGACCGGGACAGGCTTATCATTACTTACAGAATATCGGGCTGTCTTTGATCCATCCAGGGCAGGCATAGTGTGGCTGGGATTCTCGGATACCGGATTAATGCTTTCAGAAGATAATGGCGAAACCATAATTAACTCTATTACTTTTCACAGGGGTGAGGTAAATCAGGCGGCTGGAATTCGTGACAGGCTGGTAAGCTCTTCGGGGTCCTGCCAGGCTATTGCTGTTGATCCCCTTCGTTCAACAACAATTTATGCCTCAATCTCTATGAAGGAATCAAGAAACAGAGCATCAGCCGGAGGTACCGTGATAAAATCAGTTGATGGCGGTTGGAACTGGGATCCTATATCACAAGAAAATGGATTGGAAGATGGTATAGTCAAATCAATTGTGATAGATCCCTCCTCGCCAGTTCATGGCCGTACCGTTTATGTTGCCAGTTACGGGAATGGAATTTATAAAAGTTATGATGATGGAAATTCTTTCAAACAAGTAACTCCAAGTGATCTATTTAATGGCAATACAAGGATAATGGATCTGGAGATTTCAAATTCTTCCCCGAATGTACTCTATTGCGGGATTGGAGGATCGAAGGGAATAAGGCCAATTTCAAATGGACCGGATGTTTATCCGTCTTTGACTCCGGGAATGTATGGAGGTATCTTAAAAACAGAGGATCGCGGAGAGACCTGGATTAAATGTAACTCCACTCGTGAAATTCCAAACGTTCAGGATATTGCAATTCATCCTTCTGATGAAAAAATTGTTTATGCGGCTGCCTGGACAGAAGATTTCTTATTACAGAATAATAATAATAAAAGTGAATGGTCAAAAGGAGGGGTCTATAGGAGTCTGGACGGTGGAATTAACTGGGAGCTGATTTTTGAAAGTCCTGTTGATAAGATTCATGGACAGGGACAGACAATCGGCATCTGTATAAATCCTGTGGCTCCTGAAATAATGTATGCTGTCGTTCAGTATTTTGGCATTTACCGGACTATTGATTCGGGAAAAACATGGGATTTGGTAGGGAAAAATTCAATGGACAGAATGCAACGCCGTTATCACTCCATTACTGTCAACCCGCACAATCCCGCGGAGGTGTGGGTGGCGCATTTCGGTAATTCTTTTTCAAAGACTATAGATCCTGTCGCAAAGAAATATCTGGAAAATAAATTTGCAGATTCAAATTTTGTCAGGAATGGCAGTTTTGAGGATCCGGGGAAAATGGACTTTCCTGAATTCTGGGAAAAGGATCAGCCTCCGATGCCGGAAGGCGAAAAAGAAGTGATTTCTGTGGAAACCGAAATCGTAAAGGATAAAAAACATTCTGTCCGTTTCCATTTAACCAAGGCTTATGTCGAGTCTCCAAGTCATTACCCGGCTGACATAGCTCAGATAAAGATGCAGGAGGAAGGAAAGATCCCTGTGGATACTGCATGGATGGCATCAAGAAGGCCAGGTGAAACCAGAAGCTGGATTTTTCAGAGTATTGATCCGTATTTTTCCAGCCTTGTCCGTGGAAAACCAATAGAGATTTCAATGGATGTTTTTATAAAAGACCGTAATCTTCAAAGTTGGTGGGACAGGGGAACCGAAACAGGTGAGGTCAGACAGGATCCACCTCAGTTATTTTTAACCGAAATCAGGGATTACAATGTTCACTGGATGGTTGCTGAAACAGCAATTGAAGATCTGAAATTAGATCCGGGTAATATCAAAGGGAAGTGGTTGCATGTAAAATCAACCGGAACCGTCTCAAAAGATGCTCTTGGCTCTGCGCATTACTTTAACAGGGACAGGAATCTATTCAGGTCCGATGGACATCTACGTTGACAATATTTCATTAAAACTTAAG
>CAWKIC010000048.1:0-41359 GCA_963849615.1 uncultured Bacteroidales bacterium | reverse complement strand
CTGTGGTGCATCGGTCGGATTGACGAGGTTATCGGCAATTATATATCCGGACGGAAGACCTGTTGCCGAGGGAGCAAAACCGGTCACCCCTCCTGTAGCCACTGCTGTATATCTGAAGGTTATCACACCGTTGGTGAAGGTGCTGGGACTCTGTAGTACTATGTTGGTTGATGTGCTGTCGCACTGTGTGTTGTCTATCGGAACCGGGAAGATCCTCGGAGTTGGATTGACTGATATCATAAATACTTCTGGCTGACCATCACAATAAAGGCTTCCAAAAGTAAAATGCGGTACTACAGTTATAGTAGCTATAACCGGACTATCCCGGAGTTGACCGCTATGAATGAAGGAATATTCCCGGAGCCGCTTGGTGATAAACCGATCGAGGGCTGATCGTTCGTCCATGTATAGGTCACATCACCGATGGTCGGCGTATTGAAAATTACTTCAGCTGAATTTTCCCCGTCACAAAGATCCTGATCGGCCGGAAGGACAACACGTGCGGTCGGGACAACCGTTACGACAACGACCGCGGGACTGGATGCACAACCCGTACTGCTGTACGGTGTAATTGTGTAAGTAACTGTTTGAACTTCGTTGGTCGGGTTGAACAGAACATCTGCAATGACATGATCTTTCAGCAGACCGGTCACAGGGGTGGTAAAGCCTGTCACTCCCCCGGTTGCAACCACTGTATAATTGAATGTGACAACACCGCTGCTAAACGTGCTTGGGCTTCCTATTACAATATTTGTCGGGTCGTTATTGCAGATAAACTGTGTAAGAGTACTGGGAACTACCTGAGGGAGTGGGATCAACAATTATTGAGAATGTTTTTGAAAGCCCGTCACAAGTCAATCCATCAAATGTGAAGTGGGGTGTAACAACAATAGTGGCTGTTACCGGGAAATTGTCCGGGTTTGTTACGATAAATACCGGAATATCTCCCGAGCCGGATGCTGCCAGACCGATTGAGGGTTGATCATTAGTCCAGGTATAAGTTGTTACGCCACCAGAGTTTGTGGTGGTGAAAATTATTGGAAGGGTAGGAGCATCATTACAAACGACCTGGTTATCCGGAAGATCAATCTGAGCTGTCGGGTTGACCGTTATTGTAAATACCTTGACTGGTCCGTCACAATTGACAGATCCATTTTCAAAATTCGGTGTAGCGACTATCGTGGCGACCACCGGTGAATTGCCTGGATTAAGTGCAACAAAGGAAGGGACATTTCCCGATCCTGACACAGGAAGTCCGATTGATGGCTGATCATTTGTCCAGGTGTAGGTAGTAAGACCGCCGGAATTAATTGTTTCGAATATAACCTCTTCTGTCGATCCTTCATGACATACAACCTGGTCAGAGGGCTGGATTACAATTGCTGTCGGATTTACTGTTACGGTGAAGATCTTTGGTGTTCCTGAACAAACAACCGGCCCATTTTCAAAATGTGGCGTTACGACGATAGTTGAAACGACTGCTGAGGTGCCAACATTTATAGCAATGAAGGCCCCGATATCCCCTGTCCCTATGGCTGGAAGACCTATGGAAGGCTGATCATTGGTCCAGGTATATGTTACCGTACCGCCTGTATTCGGGGTCGTGAAGTTTACAACTGCAGAAGCACTTCCGTTGCATACAACCTGGGCAGATGGCTGATTAACTTCTGCAGCCGGATTGACTGTTATCGTATATGTCTTTGGTGGTCCGTCGCATGTCACAGAACCGTTCTCAAAATGTGGTGTCACGGTTATGGTCGCAACTACCGGTGCCGTTCCCCGTTTGTCGCCGTAAATGAGGCGATATCACCGGTCCCTGCTGCTGCGAGTCCGATCGATGGCTGATCATTGCTCCAGGTATATGTTACTGTACCACCTGTATTCGTAGTTGTGAAGTTTACAACAGAAGCAGTGCTTCCGTTGCATACAACCTGGTCAATTGGCTGATCAACTTCTGCAGCCGGATTTACTGTTATTGTAAATGTCTGCGGCGGTCCGTCGCATGTCACAGAGCCATTCTCAAAATGTGGTATCACGGTTATGGTCGCAATTACCGGTGCCGTTCCTGCGTTTGTTGCCGTAAATGATGCGATATCACCGTTTCCGGTTGCTGCGAGTCCGATCGATGGCTGATCATTGCTCCATGTATATGTTACTGTACCACCTGTATTCGTCGTCGTGAAGTTTATGTCTGCAACAGCTACACCGTCGCAAACTACCTGGTCAGATGGCTGATCAACCTCTGCAGTAGGATTGACCGTTATTGTAAATGTCAGTGGTGGTCCGTCGCATGTCACAGAACCGTTCTCAAAATGTGGTGTCACGGTTATGGTCGCAACTACCGGTGCCGTTCCCGCGTTTGTTGCCGTAAATGATGCGATATCACCGGTCCCTGCTGCTGCGAGTCCGATCGACGACTGATCATTGCTCCATGTATAAGTTACTGTACCACCTGTATTAGTAGTCGTGAAGTTTACAACAGAAGCAGTGCTTCCGTTGCACACAATCTGGGCAGGTGGCTGACCAACCTCTGCTGTAGGATTGACTGTTATTGTAAATGTCTGTGGCGGTCCGTCGCATGTCACAGAACCGTTCTCAAAATGTGGTGTCACAGTTATGGTTGCAACTACCGGTGCCGTTCCCGCGTTTGTCGCCGTAAATGATGCGATATCACCTGCCCCTGCTGCTGCGAGTCCGACCGATGGCTGATCATTGCTCCATGTATATGTTACTGTACCACCTGTATTCGTGGTCGTGAAGTTTATGTCTGCAACAGCTGCCCCGTCGCAAACTACCTGGCCAGATGGCTGATCAACCTCTGCAGTAGGATTGACCGTTATTGTAAATGTCTGTGGTGGTCCGTCGCATGTCACAGAACCGTTCTCAAAATGTGGTGTCACAGTGATGGTTGCAACAACCGGTGCCGTTCCCGCGTTTGTCGCCGTAAATGATGCGATATCACCGGCCCCTGCTGCTGCGAGTCCGACCGATGGCTGATCATTGCTCCAGGTATATGTCACTGTACCACCTGTATTCGTGGTCGTGAAGTTTACAACAGAAGTAGCGGTTCCGTTGCATACTACCTGGTCAGATGGCTGACCAACCTCTGCAGTAGGATTGACTGTTATTGTAAATGTCTGTGGTGGTCCGTCGCATGTCACAGAACCGTTCTCAAAATGTGGTGTCACGGTTATGGTCGCAACTACCGGTGCCGTTCCCGCGTTTGTTGCGGTAAAAGATGCGATATCACCGGCCCCTGAAGCTGCGAGTCCGATCGACGGCTGATCATTGGTCCAGGTATAGGTGGTAGTTCCTCCGGTATTTACAGTCCCAAAAACCACCGATGCAGGGCTGCCGTTACATACCACAACATCCGATGGCAAATTTACCTGTGCAGTAGGATTGACTGTTAAAGTAAATGTAAGTGGTGGTCCGTCGCATGTCACAGAACCGTTTTCAAAATGTGGTGTCACGGTTATGGTCGCAACTACCGGCGCCGTTCCCGCGTTTGTTGCCGTAAATGATGCGATATCACCGTTTCCTGTTGCTGCGAGTCCGATCGACGGCTGATCATTGCTCCATGTATATGTTACTGTACCACCTGTATTTGTGGTCGTGAAGTTTATGTCTGCAACAGCTGCCCCATTGCAAACTACCTGGGCAGATGGCTGATCAACTTCAGCAGTAGGATTGACTGTTATTGTAAATGTCTGTGGCGGTCCGTCGCATGTCACAGAACCGTTCTCAAAATGTGGTGTCACGGTTATGGTCGCAACTATCGGTGCCGTTCCCGCGTTTGTTGCCGTAAATGATGCGATATCGCCAGCCCCTGTTACTGCGAGTCCGATCGACGGCTGATCATTGCTCCAGGTATATGTCACCGTACCACCTGTATTCGTGGTCGTGAAGTTTATGTCCGTAACAGGTGCTCCGTTGCAAACTACCTGGGCAGATGGCTGATCAACTTCTGCAGTAGGATTAACTGTTATTGTAAATGTCTGTGGCGGTCCGTCGCATGTCACAGAACCGTTCTCAAAATGTGGTGTCACGGTTATGGTCGCAACTACCGGTGCCGTTCCCGCGTTTGTTGCCGTAAATGATGCGATATCACCGTTCCCTGTTGCTGCGAGTCCGATCGACGGCTGATCATTGCTCCATGTATATGTTACTGTACCACCTGTATTCGTGGTCGTGAAGTTTATGTCCGCAATGAGCTGCTCCGTTGCAAACCACCTGGGCAGATGGCTGATCAACTTCTGCAGTAGGATTGACTGTTATTGTAAATGTCTGTGGTGGTCCGTCGCATGTCACAGAACCGTTCTCAAAATGTGGTGTCACGGTTATGGTTGCAACTACCGGTGCCGTTCCCGCGTTTGTCGCCGTAAATGATGCGATATCACCGGCCCCTGCTGCTGCGAGTCCGATCGATGGCTGATCATTGCTCCAGGTATATGTCACCGTACCACCTGTATTCGTGGTCGTGAAGTTTATGTCCGCAACAGCTGCCCCGTTGCAAACAACCTGGGCAGATGGCTGATCAACTTCTGCAGTAGGATTGACTGTTATTTTAAATGTCTGTGGCGGTCCGTCGCATGTCACAGAACCGTTCTCAAAATGTGGTGTCACGGTTATGGTTGCAACTACCGGTGCCGTTCCCGCGTTTGTTGCCGTAAATGATGCGATATCACCGGTCCCTGCTGCTGCGAGTCCGATCGATGGCTGATCATTGGTCCAGGAATAGGTGGTCGTTCCTCCGGTATTTAGAGTCCCGAAAACCACCGATGCAGGGCTGCCGTTACATACCACAACATCCGATGGCAAATTTACCTGTGCAGTAGGATTGACTGTTATAGTAAATGTCTGTGGCGGTCCGTCGCATGTCACAGAACCGTTCTCAAAATGTGGTGTCACGGTTATGGTCGCAACTACCGGTGCCGTTCCCGCGTTTGTTGCCGTAAATGATGCGATATCACCTGCCCCTGTTGCTGCGAGTCCGATCGATGGCTGATCATTGCTCCATGTATATGTTACTGTACCACCTGTATTCGTGGTCGTGAAGTTTATGTCTGCAACAGCTGCTCCGTTGCAAACTACCTGGGCAGATGGCTGATCAACTTCTGCAGTAGGATTGACTGTTATTGTAAATGTCTGTGGCGGTCCGTCGCATGTCACAGAGCCGTTCTCAAAATGTGGTGTCACGGTTATGGTCGCAGCTACCGGTGCCGTTCCCGCGTTTGTAGCCGTAAATGATGCGATATCACCGTTCCCTGCGGCTGCGAGTCCGATCGATGGTCTGATCATTGGTCCAGGTATAGGTTGCCGTTCCTCCGGTATTCGTGAGTCCCGAAGACCACCGTCTGCAACAGCTGCCCCGTTACAAACCACCTCATCCGATGGCTAATCAACCTGTGCAGTAGGATTGACTGTTATTGTGAATGTCTGTGGTGGTCCGTCGCATGTCACAGAACCGTTCTCAAAATGTGGTGTCACGGTTATGGTCGCAACTACCGGTGCCGTTCCCGCGTTTGTCGCCGTAAATGATGCGATATCACCGTTTCCGGTTGCCGTGAGTCCGATCGATGGCTGATCATTGGTCCAGGTATATGTCACCGTACCACCTGTATTCGTGGTCGTGAAGTTTATGTCCGCAACAGCTGCCCCATTGCAAACTACCTGGGCAGTTGGCTGATCAACTTCTGCACTCGGATTGACTGTTATTGTAAATGTCTGTGGAGGTCCGTCGCATGTCACAGAGCCGTTCTCAAAATGTGGTGTCACGGTTATGGTTGCAACTACCGGTGCCGTTCCCGCGTTTGTCGCCGTAAATGATGCGATATCACCAGCCCCTGTTGCTGCGAGTCCGATCGACGGCTGATCATTGCTCCAGGTATAAGTCACTGTACCACCTGTATTCGTGGTCGTGAAGTTTACAACAGGAGCAGCTGCTTCCGTTGCATACTACCTGGTCAGATGGCTGATCAACTTCTGCAGCCGGATTGACAACAACATCGACATTAAATGTGGACGGGTTGGTGCATCCGTTGGCTGTAAGGGTGTAGACATAACTTACAGTCAGTGGTGAGACTGTCGTATTTGTCAGTACTTCATTCGGATTCCCTGAACCTGATGTTGGTCCGGTCGGGGATATTCCTGCAACAGAAGCCCTGCTCCACGAAAAGTCAGTGCCTGACTCGCTGCTTGCCGGTATATAACTAAATGCCGAACCACTGCATATACCAGGAGGTGTAGGAGTACTGGTCAGTACCGGGTATGGATAGACAGTAACAACGGTTTCCGTTCCATCTGCAAGATCACATCCTCCGTAACCAGGTACATACCTGGGACGGTAATAATAAATCCCGGTTGCCGGTGGCTCGTCAGGACTCGTAACAGTAACACCAGCTCCCCCGGATATTGCTGACCGTATCCACTGTACCGTCCCCATACCATCATTATTCAGGGTTGCCGAAAAGGAAACACTCTCTCCTATACAAATACCGGAAGATGGAGCCATTATTATATTCCAACCGGGGTCAACATGGACGGTAACCTGTGTTTCAGTACCATTTGCCAGATTGCAGCCTCCATAACCCGGGAGATATTCGGGCCGGTAATAATAAGTTCCTGTAGCAGCTGGTGTATCCGGACTTGTGACTACAATCCCCGGACCTCCGGCTGTGGCCGACCTTATCCATTGAACGGTCCCGGTTCCTCCATTGTTAAGAGTTGCCGAAAAGGTTAAGCTCTCCCCAATACATATATTTTCAACAGGTGAAGAAATTACATTCCATCCCGGATCAACCTGAACAGTTACTGTTGTCTCAGTTCCGTCAGACAAAGCGCAGCCTGGACCTGATGCTGTATAATGAGGTCGATAATAATATGTACCGGTTGCCGGCGGTATGTCGGGGCTGGTTACCGTAACACCGGCACCACCGGGGTTTACCGACCTGATCCAGGTAAGTGAGCCTCCAAGTCCATCCTGTACAGTGGCAGAGAAAAACACCTCCCCGCCAATGCAGATAATTGTCGTCGGGAAGGAATAGGAATTCCATGAGGGCTGTGAAGTGACAGTCCATGAAACCTGGTTAACATTGGATAAACAACCCGTTCCTGAGCTGTTACGCCTGCTTTCAACCAGGTTGGTGCCGTTAACCGCTGCAAAGTTGGGTATCGTTGTACTCCAGGGACTCCATACAGAACCATTATCTGTTGAATATCTGTACTGGTCATCATTTGTCCCTGTTCCACCGCTGCCAGGGGTGGTAACTGTTATCGTTAAAGCTGCACCGGCGCAAACTGTCGCGTCTGATGGATTCTTTGATATCACAGGCGCTACCGGATCTGCAACTACCGTCCAGGATACCTGGTTGACATTTGAGATGCAGCCTGTTCCGGTGCTGTTGCGTCTGCTCTCTATAAGGTTTGTGCCTGTTACTGCCGGGAAAGACGGGAGGGCTATGCCCCATACGCTCCATGATCCGCCATTATCCGTTGAATATCTGTACTCATCTGTGTTTGCGCCTGCTCCTCCGCTGCCCGGAGTCGTAACAGTTATTGTAAGTGTTGACCCGGCACATAGTGTTGCATCCGCCGGACTCTTCGATATCACAGGCGCTACCGGATCTGCAACTACTGTCCAGGATACCTGGTTGACATTTGAGATGCAGCCTGTTCCTGTGCTGTTGCGCCTGCTCTCTATCAGGTTGGTGCCTGTTACTGCCGGGAAAGATGGTAGGGCTATGCCCCATACACTCCATGATCCGCCATTATCCGTTGAATATCTGTACTCATCTGTGTTTGCTCCTGTTCCTCCGCTGCCCGGAGTGGTGACAGTTATTGTAAGTGTTGACCCGGCACATAGTGTTGCATCCGCCGGACTCTTCGATATCACAGGCGCTACCGGATCTGCAACTACTGTCCAGGATACCTGGTTGACATTTGAGATGCAGCCTGTTCCGGTGCTGTTACGTCTGCTCTCTATAAGGTTGGTGCCTGTTACTGCCGGGAAAGACGGGAGGGCTATGCCCCATACACTCCATGATCCGCCATTATCCGTTGAATATCTGTACTCATCTGTGTTTGCTCCTGCTCCTCCGCTGCCCGGAGTGGTGACAGTTATTGTAAGTGTTGACCCGGCACATAGTGTTGCATCCGCCGGACTCTTCGATATCACAGGCGCTACCGGATCTGCAACTACTGTCCAGGATACCTGGTTGACATTTGAGGTGCAGCCTGTTCCTGTACTGTTACGCCTGCTCTCTATAAGGTTCGTGCCTGTTACTGCCGGGAAAGATGGCAGGGCTATGCCCCATACGCTCCATGATCCGCCATTATCCGTTGAATATCTGTACTCATCTGTGTTTGCTCCTGTTCCTCCGCTGCCCGGAGTGGTAACAGTTATTGTAAGTGTTGACCCGGCACATAGTGTAGCATCCGCCGGACTTTTCGATATCACAGGCGCTACCGGATCTGCAACTACTGTCCAGGATACCTGGTTGACATTTGAGATACATCCTGTTCCGGTACTGTTACGTCTGCTCTCAATAAGGTTGGTACCTGTTACTGCCGGGAAAGACGGGAGGGCTATGCCCCATACACTCCATGATCCGCCATTATCCGTTGAATATCTGTATTGATCTGTGTTTGCTCCTGTTCCACCGCTGCCCGGAGTGGTGACCGTAATCGTAAGTGTTGCTCCGGCACATAGTGTTGCATCCGCCGGACTCTTTGATATCACTGGTGCGACCGGATCTGCAACTACTGTCCAGGATACCTGGTTGACATTTGAGATACATCCTGTTCCGGTGCTGTTGCGTCTGCTCTCTATAAGGTTGGTGCCTGTTACTGCCGGGAAAGATGGGAGGGCTATGCCCCATACACTCCATGATCCGCCATTATCCGTTGAATATCTGTACTGATCTGTGTTTGCTCCTGCTCCTCCGCTGCCCGGAGTGGTGACAGTTATTGTAAGGGTTGACCCGGCACATAGTGTTGCATCCGCAGGACTTTTCGATATCACAGGCGCTACCGGATCTGCAACTACCGTCCAGGATACCTGGTTGACATTTGAGATACATCCTGTTCCGGTACTGTTACGTCTGCTCTCAATAAGGTTGGTACCTGTTACCGCCGGGAAAGACGGGAGGGCTATGCCCCATACACTCCATGATCCGCCATTATCCGTTGAATATCTGTACTGATCTGTGTTTGCTCCTGCTCCACCGCTGCCCGGAGTGGTAACAGTTATTGTAAGTGTTGACCCGGCACATAGTGTTGCATCCGCAGGACTCTTCGATATCACAGGCGCTACCGGATCTGCAACTACTGTCCAGGATACCTGGTTGACATTTGAGATACAGCCTGTTCCTGTGCTGTTGCGTCTGCTTTCTATAAGGTTTGTGCCTGTTACTGCCGGGAAAGACGGGAGGGCTATGCCCCATACACTCCATGATCCGCCATTATCCGTCGAATATCTGTACTGATCTGTGTTTGTTCCTGCTCCTCCGCTGCCCGGAGTGGTGACAGTTATTGTAAGGGTTGACCCGGCACATAGTGTTGCATCCGCAGGACTCTTCGATATCACAGGCGCTACCGGATCTGCAACTACCGTCCAGGATACCTGGTTGACATTTGAGATGCATCCTGTTCCTGTGCTGTTGCGCCTGCTCTCTATAAGGTTGGTGCCTGTTACTGCCGGGAAAGACGGGAGGGCTATGCCCCATACACTCCATGATCCGCCATTATCCGTTGAATATCTATACTCATCTGTGTTTGCGCCTGTTCCACCGCTGCCCGGAGTGGTGACAGTTATTGTAAGGGTTGACCCGGCACATAGTGTTGCATCCGCCGGACTCTTCGATATCACAGGCGCTACCGGATCTGCAACTACCGTCCAGGATACCTGGTTGACATTTGAAATGCAGCCTGTTCCGGTGCTGTTGCGCCTGCTCTCTATAAGGTTTGTGCCTGTTACTGCCGGGAAAGATGGTAGGGCTATGCCCCATACGCTCCATGATCCGCCATTATCCGTCGAATATCTGTACTGATCTGTGTTTGTTCCTGCTCCTCCGCTGCCCGGAGTGGTAACTGTTATCGTAAGCGTTGCTCCGGCACATAGTGTTGCATCCGCCGGACTTTTTGATATCACTGGCGCTACCGGATCTGCAACTACCGTCCAGGATACCTGGTTGACATTTGAGATACAGCCTGTTCCTGTGCTGTTGCGCCTGCTCTCTATAAGGTTCGTGCCTGTTAATGCCGGGAAAGACGGGAGGGCTATGCCCCATACACTCCATGATCCGCCATTATCCGTTGAATATCTGTACTCATCTGTGTTTGTTCCTGCTCCTCCGCTGCCCGGAGTGGTGACCGTTATTGTAAGTGTTGTCCCGGCACATAATGTTGCATCCGCCGGACTTTTTGATATCACTGGTGCGACCGGATCTGCAACTACTGTCCAGGATACCTGGTTGACATTTGAGATGCAGCCTGTTCCTGTGCTGTTACGCCTGCTTTCAACCAGGTTGGTGCCGTTAACCGCTGTAAAGTTGGGTATCGTTGTACTCCAGGGACTCCATACAGAACCATTATCTGTTGAATATCTGTACAGGTCATCATTTGTCCCTGTTCCACCGCTGCCAGGGGTGGTAACTGTTATCGTTAACGCTGCACCGGCGCAAACTGTCGCGTCTGATGGATTCTTTGATATCACAGGCGCTACCGGATCTGCAACTACCGTCCAGGATACCTGGTTGACATTTGAGATGCAGCCTGTTCCGGTGCTGTTGCGTCTGCTCTCTATCAGGTTGGTGCCTGTTACTGCCGGGAAAGACGGGAGGGCTATGCCCCATACACTCCATGATCCGCCATTATCCGTTGAATATCTGTACTCATCTGTATTTGCGCCTGCTCCTCCGCTACCCGGAGTCGTGACAGTTATTGTAAGGGTTGACCCGGCACATAGTGTTGCATCCGCAGGACTCTTCGATATCACAGGTGCGACCGGATCTGCAACTACTGTCCAGGATACCTGGTTGACATTTGAGATGCATCCTGTTCCTGTGCTGTTGCGCCTGCTCTCTATAAGGTTCGTGCCTGTTACTGCCGGGAAAGACGGGAGGGCTATGCCCCATACACTCCATGATCCGCCATTATCCGTTGAATATCTGTACTCATCTGTGTTTGCTCCTGCTCCTCCGCTGCCCGGAGTGGTAACAGTTATTGTAAGTGTTGACCCGGCACATAGTGTTGCATCCGCCGGACTCTTCGATATCACAGGCGCTACCGGATCTGCAACTACTGTCCAGGATACCTGGTTGACATTTGAGGTGCATCCTGTTCCTGTGCTGTTGCGCCTGCTCTCAATCAGGTTGGTGCCTGTTACTGCCGGGAAAGATGGTAGGGCTATACCCCATACGCTCCATGATCCGCCATTATCCGTTGAATATCTGTACTGATCTGTGTTTGCTCCTGCTCCTCCGCTGCCCGGGGTGGTGACTGTTATTGTCAGTGTTGACCCGGCACATAGTGTTGCATCCGCCGGACTCTTCGATATCACAGGCGCTACCGGATCTGCAACTACTGTCCAGGATACCTGGTTGACATTTGAGGTGCATCCTGTTCCTGTGCTGTTGCGCCTGCTCTCTATAAGGTTGGTGCCTGTTACTGCCGGGAAAGATGGTAGGGCTATGCCCCATATACTCCATGATCCGCCATTATCCGTTGAATATCTGTACTCATCTGTGTTTGCTCCTGCTCCTCCGCTGCCCGGAGTGGTGACCGTAATCGTAAGCGTTGCTCCGGCACATAGTGTTGCATCCGCAGGACTCTTTGATATTACTGGTGCGACCGGATCTGCAACTACTGTCCAGGATACCTGGTTAACATTTGAGATGCAGCCTGTTCCCGTGCTGTTGCGTCTGCTCTCTATAAGGTTCGTGCCTGTTACTGCCGGGAAAGATGGGAGGGCTATGCCCCATACACTCCATGATCCGCCATTATCCGTTGAATATCTGTACTGATCTGTGTTTGTTCCTGCTCCTCCGCTGCCCGGAGTGAAAGTTACTGTTAAAGGTGCACCTGCACACACAATCGCCTCGTCAGGTGATTTTGTAAGTCCGGGAGCAACCGGCTGGGGAGCAGCCACAACCGTTATATTATCGCTTGTACTGCACCCATTTGCATCAGTAACCGTATAGGTCAGATTATAGGAATTTGGAACAAGGGTTGAAAATACAGGATCAGGAATGTTAGTGGCTGAAAGTGGAGATGTGCTACCGGTCCATAAATGAGTGACATAAACGCCGGTTCCTCCTGATGGATTTCCATTCAGATTAATGGTGCCTCCGACACACATCATAGCAGGGTCGGGTGTAATACCGGCAACAGGTGGGTTCCTGGTTCCGATAGTAATATGCTCCCCGTCTGAAAGGCTGATTCCGGATACCTGGTAAGTAGTTCCGGAAACAAAAGTCAGGTCTGCAACAGTCGCATTGGCAAAATTACCATCCATATCCCTGAGCAAAACTAACTTATCACAGGGGGGAGTTTGAAGAGAAGAAATATCGAATTTGATGGTAACGTTACCCGGCTCTCCTGTTTTGTTTATTTTCCATTCCCTGCCGATTTTAAGAAACTGGGCCGGGGCTTCAGAAGAATTCCAATCAGTTATTGAACCATTATCGTGTCCGAACATCAGGTATTCACCATCATTAAGATCAGATGGAGCAGATACATTCAGTATCCCGCCTGATGTTGCATCGGTATGAAGGTTTGAGGCATCTTCCCTCCCTATTCCTGCCACCTCAAATTTGTGCGTAGCCCTGAATGCATATTTATTAGCTGCCGCAGCTAAATTCAAATCGTATTTTGCAGCCAGATAACTGTCAATAATCTTATGCTGGGCAAAATTAATACGGTAATTGTAAATAATAACCTCTGCGATGTACCCGTTCAAACCATTGTTCGCATTGTCGTAATGCCGGCCTATTCTGGGTCTTGGAGGAGTAAGGATTCCATCGCCATCAGCCGTCTGGCTCTCCTGAGCACCATTAAGGAAAAGTCTGTAAAACGAACGTGGTAAAGGCTCCCGTAAATAGTCGATCAATGTAAAATTGGCTGTGGAAATGGTGGAGGTACTTACCGGACCGCCGAGGAAGTTCCCATTATCATCACGTTTCTGAAAGCCGAACTTATTTCCTGTTGTCAGTTTTAGGCTTGTCAATTCATCGGTGTCAGGTGATCGATCAATAATATAATCACCGTCGCCATTATTCATGGGTCCTGTTTGATATCCGGGATTAACTTTAAAGACCGTCATAATGGTAAATGCTCCATTACCCGCAATTCCCAGGACGCCGGGATCTATATAGTCGTTTCCGCCAAACTGAATAGCAGGGCTGTTATTGACAATATTAATCCTGTAAGCAGGTTGATTTCCAACAATTGGCTGATTCGCGTGATTATTATTGCCTGAATTATCGCTCCATCGTTGAACTTTTTCACCATCAGAAGCAGGTGTAGTACCCGCATCCCTGTAGACACCGATATCCGCCTTTAACCATAATCTGTTGGATGCGCTGTTACCCACCCCCCCCGGACCTGTCTGACCGTAAACCCAGGATCCGAACGGCAGTATCATGCTGGCAGTTATTATCAGAAACCTGTAAAGACGGTACCTTTTCAGCTTTCCTTTAGCTGAACTGAAAGAGATGACAGTATTTTCAAACTTAACAATCAAAATTGTAAGGTCAGGTTAAAAACAGTAAGGATAAATAGGTTTTTTCACTTCTGTGAAACCCTCAAAATCCCTGTAATGATTTCAGGTTCGCATTAATAACGCTCAGAAGGCTGTTTTCTTATTTATAACTAGTACTTTAATTAGCTTTTAATCAATATTTCAGCAAGGCAATCTTTAAAACGATTATAACTTTCTGTTCAAAAATCACTAAATAAATTCGAAATGGAATTTTAAATAGTTAACTATTGTTGGTTTTTATTAACAAAAAAACCGGATGAAAAACTTCAATCCGGCTTTTGGATCTGTTAATGATTTGTCCCCCGAATAATCTAAATAATAAGCATTGCATCTCCGTAAGTACCGAACCTGTATTTCTCCCTGACAGCTGTCTTGTAGGCTTCAAAAGTAAGGTCGTAACCTGTAAAAGCTGCAACCATCATAAGGAGAGTAGAGTAAGGCAGGTGGAAATTGCTGATCATCATATCCGGAACCTTGAATTCGTAAGGCGGAAAAATGAATTTATTTGTCCAGCCATCGAAAGGTTTCAGATATCCGCTTGTGGACACTGAACTCTCGAGTGTCCGCACCACTGTGGTTCCAACTGCACAGATTTTGTATTTATTATCCTTTGCCTTGTTTACAATCTCGGCTGCCTCTTCAGTGATCCTTATCCTTTCCGAGTCGACCTTATGCTTGGTGAGGTCTTCAACATCAACGCTTCTGAAGTTACCAAGGCCAACGTGAAGAGTGATCTCAGCAAATTCGGCACCTATGATCTCAAGTTTCTTCAACAACTCCCTGCTGAAATGCAATCCGGCTGTAGGAGCAGCAACTGCGCCCTCATGTTTTGCAAAAATTGTCTGGTACCGTTCATTATCCTCAGGCTCAACAGGCCTGTTGATGAATTTTGGAAGCGGTGTTTCCCCGAGGCTGTAAAGTGTTTGCTTAAATTCCTCATAGGTTCCGTCAAAAAGGAACCTGAGCGTCCTGCCTCTTGAAGTTGTGTTGTCAATAACCTCTGCTACAAGAAGATCATCCTCTCCAAAATATAATTTATTGCCAATCCTTATTTTCCGTGCAGGGTCGACAAGTACATCCCATAAACGCTGTTCCCTGTTAAGTTCCCTTAATAAAAACACCTCAATCTCGGCTCCGGTCTTCTCTTTATTTCCATATAACCTTGCAGGAAAAACCTTTGTATTATTAAAGACCAGAACATCATGTTCGTGAAAGTAGTCTGTTATTTCCTTAAAGATCCTGTGCTCAAATGTTCCGTCTTTCCTGTTTACAATCATCAACCTTGCTTCATCCCTGTTCTCAGTGGGGTAAAGCGCTATAAGCTCCTGCGGTAAATTGTACCTGAATTGTGAGAGTTTCATAATTTGGTTATTAATATTTTATTTTACGAAATCCTTTATACGGAACACTTTTAATTTTGTTTCAATTCTTTGATATATTTTTCAAATTTTTCAATGGAATATGAATTTTCTACCCTGAAAGGTCCTATTGCAGTTCTCATCAAAGCAGAAAGGCAGGCTCCGCTACCCAGAACAATGCCCAGATCACGGGCAAATGATCTTATATAGGTTCCCTTACTGCATAGCAGCCTTGTCCGGATTTCGGGAAGCTCAAAAGACAAAAGTTCAATCTCCCTGAAAATAACTGTCACAGGAGCGAGTTCTTTTTCAATTCCCTTTCTTGCAAACTCATAAGCCCTTTTGCCCTTTATCATCTTAGCCGAATGAGCAGGAGGCACCTGTTGATGGACTCCAATGAAACTGTCAAGGGCTCTCCTGACAAGGTCTTCGGTGATATGATCAACGGGTAAGTTCCCTGTCACTTCAGTTTCAAGGTCGTACGATGGAGTCGTTTCTCCCAGTCGGATGGTTGCATAATATTCTTTATCGAGATCACGGAACTCATCAACTCTTTTGGTGGCTTTACCTGTACAAATGATCATCAGGCCGCCTGCAAGGGGATCAAGGGTTCCTGCATGGCCTACCTTGATATAGATTCCAAGGGCGCTTTTTATTATGTTCCTGACCTTGTTTACAAGATCAAATGAGGTCCAGTAAAGCGGCTTATCGAATAATAAGACCTGGCCTTCCTCAAATATGCTTTTTGGCTCTGGGATCATCTACGCAAACAAAATAGTTAATAATCCGGCAACAATACAATAAACAGAGAACCAGATCAACTTACTCTTTTTAACTAAATTTATCATCCATTTACAGGCAATGTAACCGGAGATAAATGCTGCCATCGCACCTGCCAGGATCACTCCAATACCTGTTCCGCCTGCGATTTTATCGGGAGAAATAAATTCAATAAAATTAGCAGCCAATATCGGAACAAGGACCATTAAAAAAGAGAATCGTGCCAGCTCATCCTTTCTGTTTCCGAGCATCATACCTGAGGAGATGGTTATTCCTGAACGTGAGAGCCCCGGTATAACAGCAAAACACTGGGCAATCCCGATAATCAAAGCATCGAGGAAAGTGATGCTCCTTTCCCGTCTCTTTATAAAATGGCTGACTGCCAAAAACGACGCTGTGACAAGAAGCATTAAACCGACCAACAACAAGTTGGTGTTAAAGAGTGCTTTGATTTCGGCTCTATAAAAAATTCCTGCCAATCCGACAGGGATCATTGAGACTATGAGCTTCAGGACGTATATGGTTTCTTCATTTAACCTGAATTTAAAAAACCCTTTCAGCAATCGGGCTATCTCCTTGCGGAAAACAACAATTGTGCTTAAAACCGTAGCTCCGTGGGCAGCAATGGTAAAGTAGAAATTCTCGGCAGCATTTATGCCAAATACTGCCTTACCGATCTCCATATGTCCGGAGCTGCTCACAGGCAAAAACTCAGTAAGTCCCTGAATAAATCCCAGGAGAATTGCTTGGATCAAGTTCATATTTTCTTATCAGGCTGAAGTTACCTGCCGGTATTTTTAGGCTTTTTCATAATAGCCCATATTTCGAACACAAATCCAGCAAGCACTACAATAGGGGCCAGAGTTATCCTTCTAAAGCTGAATATTTTATCATTGAATTCGTTCGGGTCTTCCGATTTGCCTCCAAGCATGAGTAAAAAACCAATTACAATAATTATAAAGCCAAAGCCAAGAAGCTTGTAATTTTCACGGCCAAGGGCAAAATTCATTTTTTCTTTATTATCACTTTTTGTTGCCATTATTCAATAATATAATTTGTCCTCCGAAATAACAAGATACCTGTTAACTGAAATAACAGTTGAGATGAAACATATCAAAATTCCGGCACCAATTATAAAAAGGCCAAGAAATGCCAGAAGTTTTGTACTGTTGAACGAAAACATCGTAAAAAACTCCTTCTCAATAAGATACATTAGTCCCATAAGCAGAATCATAGCAATAAGAGCCGCAAGAATTCCATGATAGATACTTCTGATAACGAATGGTTTTCTGATAAATGCTTTTGTTGCTCCAACCAGTTGCATTGTCCGGATAAGGAATCTTTTGGAATAAATTGACAATCTTATTGTGTTGTTTATTATTGTGACGGCAATCAGGAAAAGGAAGGCGCTGATCACCAGAAGGAAAAGGCTGATTTTCCTGACGTTTTCATTAATAAGATATAAAAGCGAATCTTCGTAATAAACCTCCTTCACAAACGGATAATTCAGTACATATTTTTCGATCCTGGTAACACTGTCGGGGCTGGTAAATCCTGCATAAAGATAAACGTCAATTGTAGGCGGCAGGGGATTATCACCGAGGAAGCTTATAAAATCTTCTCCCAGATCTTCTTTCATCTTTAGTGCTGCTTCATCCTTTGACACATATTCTGTCGATTTCACAAACGGCTTTGCGTCAAGGTCTTTCTGGAGCATCCTGATATCGGCTTCCCTAGCATCATCATCAAGAATAACAGAGAAAGAGAGACTTTCCTTGAAATAATCTGAAAGTCCTTTTGCGTTTATAAGAACAAGTCCGAGTATTCCAAGAAGAAAAAGGACCAGCGAAACACTTATTACGAGGGTCAGATACGACCCCCCTAATCTTGCATTTGAAAATCCTTTCCTTTTTTCCACTAAACACTTCTTTTAATGTCCCAAATTCGCCAGGGAGGGTACTTTTGGATCACCACTTATTCAACTATCGTTATCCACCCGAACTCATCAGGCTGATCACCACACTGCAGTGAAGTAAGGTTGTTGTAAAGCTTCATCGTCACCGGACCGGGCTTACCGTCCCTGCAGTATTCATAGACCTTTTCCTCATCCGGATCATAGATTTTTGCAATCGGGCTTATGACAGCTGCTGTACCACAGGCGCCGGCTTCAGTAAACTCAGCCAGCTCATCAACCGGTATCTGCCGCCGTTCTGTTTTCATGTTCAGTTTCCCGGCCATCTCAATCAGACTCATATTTGTAATTGAATTCAAAATTGATTCCGACTTAGGTGTGATATATGTATTGTCTTTTATCCCAAAAAAGTTTGCAGGACCACATTCATCAATATATTTCTTTTCTTTGGCATCAAGGAATATGGTACTTGCGTACCCGGCTTCCCTGGCTGCGCAAATCGCTCTGAGGCTTGCTGCATAATTGCCTCCGACTTTAAAGATGCCTGTTCCTTTTGGCGCTGCCCGGTCAACATCCCTGCAGATAAGCATATTTACCGGTTTAATGCCGCCCCTGAAATAAGGGCCTACCGGCGTCACAAAAACAATAAATGTGTACTCCGAAGCCGGTTTTACACCCACCTCCGCCCCGCTCCCGTACAAAAGAGGCCTGATATAAAGAGTAGCACCTGACCCGTAAGGGGGTATGAACCTCTTGTTTAACTGAATAACCTGAAAGACAGCTTCCTTAAATAGTTCCACAGGAAACCGGGCCATTTTAATACCGTCTGCAGAGGAAAGGAGCCTCCTTGCATTTTCTTCCCAACGGAACAACCTGATTTTACCATCCTTGCCAGTATATGCCTTCAGACCCTCAAATGCTTCCTGTCCGTAATGCAATCCTGTGGCAGCAATGTGAATATCAATATATTCGGAAGTCGAGGATTCAAGGTTTCCCCACTTGCCGTCTCTGTAGGTACAACGTACATTGTAGTCAGTCTTAATATACCCAAATGGCAGGTTTTTCCAATCAAATATATCCATATCAATCACTTTAAAATATCCGGTAAAAGTACATTTTTTATAACCAATCGCGGATATATAGTTTCAAAAATCAACTATTTGTTATAAACCTCCAGTGATTCAATCTGTTCCTCCCGCGAAACACTCCGCAGGAGTTTACCGGTTTTTGTACGAAATTCATGGTCTGCCAGCAGGTTTTTCTGAATATCTATCCAGTTCAGACCTGTTGTTACTATCCCATGCTCATTCCGTTCCATGAGCAGCTTGCCGGTCAACTTAATATAATCAACCCTTCCCAGGTAATCATACCTGGCGTCGTGGATTATATCATCCACAACTGTCTCATAATTTTCACTGAAAGAGTTGCTTATAATCTTTCTGGCTGCGTTAACGTTGCTCTCTTCGAAACCAAACTTAGGGAGGATCTCATCCATCAGAATAAATGCCGCTTCAACAGGCTTCTCATAGTCTGAAATAAACCCTGTTATGAGAAAGATTGAAGCAAGCTTCAGGTCAATGAATTCATTCTCCGGCAAATTTTCGGCTGTAGCAAGCAGATCCACCTGCGATGTGATATTTTTTGCATGCCTTGCATTATAAAAATAGAGATTTGGCGGCGCTTCATCAGAAAATACCTTGTCAACAACTTCCTCAACGTCCTGCAATTTGATAAGCTGCAGCTTATACCGGAACCTGGCGTTGGGAATTCCCTGGTCATCCTTCAGATCCGGGACAATACCTTCAACAAAATACATATCCAGTTCACCCTTGTACTTTACAGGCATTTTACCCCGGTGCTGACAAATGAAAAACTCTTTGGCAAACTCGTAGGTCGTCCCCGATATATTTATTTTACCAGCTTCCCCTGACGATTCCATACGACTTGCAGTATTGACGGTGTCGCCCCATATATCGTATGAAAGTTTTTTATGTCCTACAACACCTGCGATAACAGTACCTGTATGGATGCCAATTCTGAGGTCCCAGTATTTCATCCCTGCGATCAGTGAAGACTCCTTAAGCCTGCTCATATACTGCTTCATCTCGAGGGCGGCCAGGATTACTTCAACCGGATTGGTCCGGTTTTTCTCCGGGATACCACCAGCGCACATATAGGCATCCCCTATTGTCTTTATCTTTTCTATTCTGTATTTCTCTACAACCGAATCAAAGTGAAAGAAGAAATTATCAAGTTCATCTATCAGAACCTCAGGATTCATCTCCTCAGCTATCTGGGTAAATCCCTGAATGTCTGAAAATAATACGGTTACGAAATTGTATTTGATCTTTGTCGCCTTCCCCTTTGCCATGATCTCATCAGCGGTATTCTTGGGAAGGACATTGGCCAGAAGGGCCTCTGTTTTCTCCTTCTCAAGGATCAGGTCTTCAGTCCTTTTATTAATAATCTGTTCCAGAGTGTACTGTTTACGTGCATATCGCAAATCGAGGTGTTCGTACACCAACCAGATAATTAGCAAACCAGAAACCAGGTACAACAAAAGTGCGAGTTTTGAAAAATACCATAACGGCCTGATTACAAATGGTATAATACCAAATTCCTTCCCCTCGCTTTCATTTTTCCTGTACCAGGCATGAAATGTATATTTTCCTGCAGGGAGACTTGTGTATTCCTTAAACCCTCTCTTCTGCCAATGGGTAGGCGTTTTATCAAATCCCGTCAGTTGAAACCTGAATTCATAAGCCTGTCTCAGATTCCACAGTGAAGGATATATTGTTTTCCCGGAAACTGAAAATAAACTCCTCATTCTGACTTTTTTCCGGGGCACCGGATCCTGCCGGTAAATATATTATTGAATCGTTATTCAGGGTTATCTGCGATATAACCGGGGAGTCCATTAACAGGCCGGAGGACCGGGCTTCCAGAGACAAAAGAGGTATAAGAGAAAAAAGGAGAGTGATACAGGGAAAAACAAATCTTTTTACTGGCAACATACCAATTAAATTCTCGATCTGAATCCAAAAGTATCAATTAACTTGGATTAACCCAAACTTTGAGTTTATATTGATCATTAAAATGTTCGTTTTTAGTAATTTCACAGGCTTAAACAGATGGGCTGATGGAGATAGTATTTGCTTCCAATAATAAAAACAAGATCAGGGAGATCAAAAGTGTTCTTGAAGATAGTTTTACTCTTCTGAGCCTCGCCGACCTTGGACTTGAGGATGACATTCCCGAAGATGAAAATACTCTGGAAGGGAATGCACTTCATAAAGCCCGGACAATTTATTCAGCAACAGGGAAGAATGTTTTTGCTGACGATACAGGACTTGAGATCGAGGCACTGGATGGTCAGCCGGGGGTACACTCAGCACGGTTTGCCGGTGATGACAAAGATTCAGCTGCCAATATCGAAAAGGTCCTTGCCCTTCTGGGCAAATCCAATAACCGCAAGGCCAGATTCAGAACAGTCATCGCACTTATCCTGGGGGGAAAGGAATATCTCTTTGAGGGTATTGTTTCAGGTTTAATAATCGACGAGAAGAGAGGGACCATGGGTTTTGGCTATGATCCGGTTTTTGTTCCTGAGGGAGGGAGCCTTACGTTTGCTCAAATGGGTCTGGATGAAAAAAACAAGATATCCCACAGGGCAAGAGCTTTTGAAAAACTCAGACTCTTCCTGTCGTCATATCGCGATCAGGGCAATAAAGATACCTTTTAACTCTTTGGACTTCTTATGAAGATGCTCTTATCCATAATGGGATTGCTGCTGATAGTTTCAGAATTGCACTGTCAGTTACCCGTGGGGTCATGGTCCGATCATCTCAGGTACAATAAGGCTGAAAAAATAGCTGTAAGCAGCGACGAGATATTTGCCTCAACAGGTTCTTCAATTCTCGTTTACAATAAAGAGTTCAGCGAACTGAAGAAGCTCTCACCTGTGACCGGTCTCTCTGAAACAGGCATCAGTGCAATTGCATGGTCGGTACAAAACCAGGTTTTGATTATCGGGTATAACAGTGCCAACATTGATCTTGTCAGGGAGAATACGGTTTTCAATATTCCTGAGATCCTTAATAAATACATCCCCGGAGAAAAGAAGATCAACAGGATAACAACATCAGGTAAATATGCCTTTCTGGCAACAAACTTCGGAATAGTAGTTGTTGATCTTATCAAAAAAGAGATCCATGACACATGGAGGCCGGGGCCCGGTCCGGAAACAAATGAGGTCTTCGATATAACATTCGGCAATAACAAAGTTTTTGCAGCCACTGCCAGTGGGGTCTGGGCCGGAGACATTACAAGCCAGGGACTGGCCTATTTTGGAAACTGGGACCAGGAAGGCAGCCTTCCCGACCCTTATATAAAATGCACACTCGTTATATATTCAGGAAATAAACTTTATGTTAACGTGTCGCCAGGATCATCAACAGGAGACTCAATATTTGCCCTGGATGGCGGAGCGACACTTGTCTCTTACACTCCCGGACTTCTAAACAGGTCGTTCGATATTGCCCCTGAGGGTTTTACAGTCTCCTCAAAAGGTCTTTTAAGATATTTCAGGTCTGACGGTTCGGTTAAAAGCACAATCTCATCTTATGGCTGGGGCGTTCCGGATATCTCCCAGGCAATAATTGAAAGTAATGACATCTGGCTGGCGGATCTGAATTTTGGTCTTATTAAGGCTCAGAACATGTCAGGTTTTACTAATCTCACTCTTCCGGGCCCTGCCTCCAATTATGCGGGCAACATCACTTACGGGAACAATACTGTTTTAATCTCTGCGGGGGGAGCCGATAATTCCTGGATGAGCCTTGGAAGGGCTTTTCAGGTCTCGCTCTACGAAAGCAACAATTTTACGAACCTCGTCCCAGGTACCGTAAGGGATGCAATGAGAGCCTGCATTGACCCGGGGAACAACGGTCACTTTTTCATCTCGTCGTGGGGTGACGGGCTGTTTGAATATAACAATAATACACTGGTTAAACATTTTAATGAAAATAACACCCCGGAGCTGGCAATTAATTCAGGTAATACCGGTATCAGGATTTGCGGGCTCGCCATGGACAGGTCTAAAAACCTGTGGATCGCCCAGACCGGGAACTCTGCAACCATTAAGGTCCTCAGGCCGGATGGAAGCTGGATTGTTAATCCTTTAACAATAGACGCACCAGTTGCGGGTGATATTATAGCAGCAGCTAACGGTCAGAAATGGATGGTATTACCGATGGGGCACAGTATGTTCATCCTTGACGATAATAATACTCCAGAAGTTTTTACAGATGACACATCAGAAAAGCTGATTATTAAAGACTCAGATGAAAAAGTTATCTCATTTGTTTTTTCGGTAGCCGAAGATCTCGACGGGAATATCTGGATTGGAACCGATCAGGGTCCGATAATTTACTATAATCCGGACCGTATTTTTGAGATTGATGCAAGGGGTGAACGGATAAAGGTACCCCGAAACGATGGCTCCGGTCTTGCTGATTATATGCTTGGAACTGAAACTATTACTTCAATTTCGATAGATGGTGCGAACAGAAAATGGCTGGGGACAAAAAGTTCAGGTGTCTACTTACTATCAGCAGACGGCACCAAAATGCTGAAAAACTATAATACTCAAAACAGCCCCCTGTTTTCGGATTCAATTGCTTCTGTTGCCGTTGATAATAAGACAGGAGAGGTTTGGTTTGGGACCGCGGAAGGTGTTTTATCAGTAAGGGAAATTGCAATATCGGGTGAACAAAAATTCACAGACGTGTATGCTTTTCCAAATCCTGTAAGGGAAAACTACGACGGGAAAGTAACAATTACCGGACTTGTGAGGGACTCCCGGGTTAAAATAACCAATATAAGTGGTGATCTTGTCTATGAAACCGTTTCGGAGGGAGGACAGGCAGAGTGGGATCTTACAACTTATACGGGAAACAGGGTGGCAACAGGTGTCTATCTTGTTTTCTGTTCGGGAGGTGACGGATCACAGTCATTTGTGACGAAGATACTGGTAATAGGAAGATAATCAACCGGTTATGAGACTCTGTATCCTTTCTATCTGAAGTTGTTTATTCACCTCCCTGAGACTTCTTGCAGTTCTGGTAAAGTACTGATGTCCCGAAATGAATTTGACCTGCATCTTATTCCAGTCATTCAACTCCTTCATTTTGTTCTGGGCTCTCAGCTCTTCAAACAGTGTATTTGACACGGGTATAAAATCGCTCCTTCCCAGGTAATCGAGATCCGAATCGCAAATTATTTCTTCAAGAAGATCAGCCGGCTTTGGCGGCAGCTTTGTCGACATTATTAATGCACATATCCTTTCTATCTGATCTTCGCGGTAGCTGTATTCCGGAAGCATCTTCCTGGCTAGTTCTGCACCGTAGAATTCATGATTATCATACGAGACGGTATGTCCGGCGTCATGAAAAAGGCCGGCAGTTTTAAGAAGCAGTATCTCCTCATCAGTGCATCCTTCCGCCCAGCCGATGAGTTCAACCTCGGTGACTACATCAACGGTATGTTTAACGTTATGATAAAACAAATAATCAGGCAGCTCCTTCTCCAGCTTGTCAAGTATAATCTCCTGAATATCCGTAAACTGAATAAGTCCGAACTTTATCCTGAAAAAGCCGTTTGGCACCCTTCCCGCGCCGGCCATCGAGAGTTCAGGCTTCAATCCCCTTACCTTGTACATGCCCAGGTTCCCTTTATACTTAACAGGTAGCTTCCCAAAGTACTCACAATCAAAAAATTCCTTTACCAGCTCATAAGTCATTACAGATATCAGGATTGAGCCATGCTCTGATAAAGCCTCTATACGGCTTGCGATATTTACGCTATCACCCTTGATATCGTAGTTTATTTTCTTTTTACCAGTTACCGTGGCGGTGACAGGGCCTGTGTGTATGCCGGTCTTTAACTCCCATATTGTATCGCCCGATCCTCTTTTGTGCGCCTCAAAGTCCTCAAGAAACGTATGCATCTCCAGGGCAGCCATTACTACGTCTACAGGATTTGTTATATTTTTTACAGGTATTCCTCCGGCGCACATGAAAGTATCACCTATAGTTTTTATCTTTTCAATCTTATGCCTTGACGCTATTGCATCAAACTCATAAAATATCTCATCAAGCTCATCCATCACTCCGACAGGATCCATCCCTTCAATGACTTTTGACATCCCGTGAATATCTGCGAACAGGACTGTCGTCATATTGAATTTTGACGATTTATCCCTTTTTTCTGCTCCTGATTCCGCCCCCGAAACCTGATCAGCAATTTTTCCCTGCTTTGCTTTCAGAGTTTCATTTTCCTCTGTGAGCTTCTCATTAAGCTTTTCAAGTTTTTTGATGAGCTGTTCAAGTTCCTGGTTTTGTTTTGCAAGCCTCGAAATCCGTTTTATAAGCTCCTCATTATTTGTTACCGTCATGATAGGGTTGATTGACTGGTAAATATAATAATTTTATCTTTGAAAGATTCTTTACTGCCATGCTTGTGAAATCGAAAGGAGTGATCCTTCATCAGATAAAATACACCGATTCCGGGATAATCGTTCAGGCTTATACACGCGAATTCGGAAGGCTGTCAATCCTTGTAAAGGGAATGAGAAGCAAGAAATCGGGCAGGCATAGCGTTCTTTTTCAGCCCATGCTTGTTCTCGACCTTGTCTTCTATTACAAACAAAGCCGCAGCATACAATTATTGAAGGAATTTTCGGTCTCATACCTTCCTGCCGATATCTACACAGACGTAAAAAAGAGCTGCATCGCCCTCTTCCTTGGGGAAGTCCTGACTGCAGTGCTGAAGGAAGAGAGTCCGCACTTGAATTATATGACTTTATAGAGGATTCTGTCAGGTATTTTGACAATTCCAGGACAGGCTTCAGCAACTTCCATATTGCATTCCTGATAGGTCTGAGCAGTTATCTGGGTTTTGAACCCGCGACCAGTAATGATGACAGAAACAAATATTTCGATCTGCTCAATGGTATATTTGTTCCGTTTCCACCGGCCCATGCTGACTTCGCCGATATTGAAATATCAGGCATCCTGGGTATGTTCTTTTCAATCTCCTATGAACAGATAGGAAATATCCCCCTGACCGGAAAGCAAAGAAATGAAGTACTTGAAACCTTACTAAGGTACTATTCCATTCATCTGCCCGGGCTTAAAAAGATCCAGTCGCTTGAGGTCCTTAAAGAGATTTTCAATTGAATTCCGGATAAAGGTCTTTTTTTAGTAAATTTAACCTCCAAACCGATGGGAACCCGATGCCATTAATTCCTTCAATTGTCAGATGGTTTAACTCCAAGCGTCTCAACCAGATAGAGCTGTATAAAAAATATCCGGCTGAAATCCAGCGGGAAACACTTTTTAACATCCTCAAATCGGCAGAGCAAACCGAGTGGGGTAAAAAATATGACTACAAGTCGATAACATCTGTAAAAGATTATCAGGAAAGGGTCCCTGTTCATACATATGAAGAACTGCTCCCGTATATCTGGCGGCTCCAGCAGGGAGAAAAAGATCTTCTCTGGCCGGGCGGGATAAAGTGGTTTGCAAAATCATCAGGAACTACTTCGACAAAAAGCAAGTTTATTCCCATGACCAGTGAATCGCTGGAAGAGTGTCATTACCGTGGTGCAAAGGATGTTCTGGCAATCTATACCAGGAACAATCCGGAAACCCGCATCTTTACGGGGAAAAGCCTGACTCTGGGTGGAAGTCATGCAGTAAGTAAGCTGAATGCCGGTTCACAGTACGGAGACCTCTCTGCAATCCTTATCGAAAATGCCCCTTCATGGGTGGATATAATAAGAACTCCAAAACAAAAAATAGCATTGATCGAGGATTTTGAGAAGAAACTCAACCTGATAACCAAAACAACTGTCAATGAAAATGTTACAAGCCTTACGGGAGTTCCGTCATGGTTTCTCACACTTATGAAACATATACTTGCCTCTACCGGAAAAACCAGCCTGACGGAAGTGTGGCCAAATCTTGAAGTGTTTTTCCACGGAGGTATCAGCTTCACCCCGTACCGGAAGATCTATGAGCAACTTATTCCGGGCGGCCAGATGCATTATATGGAAACATACAATGCATCAGAAGGTTTTTTTGGTATTCAGGATGATCCTGCCAGATCCGATATGCTTCTTATGCTGGACTATGGGATCTTCTACGAATTTATCCCCACTGACATGATCAATACCGGTTCACCCCCGGTTTTCACTGTAGGCGAAGTCGAAACCGGAATAAACTATGCAATAGTAATTTCAACAAATGGCGGATTATGGAGATATATGATCGGCGACACCATTGTTTTTACAGGCAAGTATCCTTACAGGTTCTACATCTCAGGCAGGACCAAAAACTACATAAATGCATTTGGAGAGGAGGTTATCGTTGACAACGCGGATAAGGCGCTCGAATCAGCATGCAAGGGTACAGGTGCAATTATTTTGGAATATACGGCTGGTCCTGTATTCATGGATTCCGCTTCGAGAGGATCGCATGAATGGCTGATTGAATTTGAGAAGGAACCCTCAGATATAAACAGGTTCACTGATCTTCTTGACGAAACCCTAAAATCTATCAACTCTGATTATGAAGCAAAACGATTTAAGGATATAAATCTTGTTAAGCCGGTTGTCAGGTCTGTCCCGGAAGGCACATTCAACAACTGGCTGAAATCCAAGAACAAGCTCGGCGGCCAGAATAAAGTTCCGCGTCTTACAAATACCAGGGATATAATAGAAGAGATATATAATTATGCAGGAATTAAGCCTGATTGAAGAATAGCCTCCCTTTACAATCTGTTATAAAACTTAAAAGCTTATTCAATTTTTAGTAATTTTATGATCTGTTAAAGTAATACTTCCAACTATGCACATAGCAATCGCCGGTAATATCGGTTCAGGCAAAACCACACTGGCAGGACTTCTTGCCAAACATTATGGATGGACGCCTCATTATGAAGATGTTGACGACAATCCTTACCTGAATGATTTCTATGATGATATGCAGCGCTGGTCGTTTAACCTCCAGATCTATTTTCTTAATTCCCGGTTCACCCAGATCCTTGAGATCAAAAAATCAGAAAAACAATTGTTCAGGACCGTACCATTTATGAAGATGCCTATATATTTGCCCCAAACCTTCACTCAATGGGCTTAATGTCAACCCGTGACTTTGATAACTACTCAAAGCTCTTTGAGCTTATGAGTTCCCTGATCCAACCGCCTGACCTGCTTCTTTACCTCAGGGCTTCTGTTCCAACACTTGTAAATCAGATCCAGAATCGTGGCCGTGAGTATGAAAGTTCTATCCGCATCGATTACCTTAAAAGGCTGAATGAGCGATATGAAGCATGGATCCAGTCCTACAAGCTGGGCAAAATGCTTATAATCGAAGCCGATCACTATAACTTCCCCAATAACAAAGACCATCTCAGCGAGGTTATCGATAAGATCAACGCTGAAATACACGGTCTGTTTTAGTACCATTCATCTTTAATCTGCGTAGATCTGCGTGATCTGCGGGAAACAAAAAAATGTCCCGCAGATTCCGCAGATTTTCGCAGATTTACTTTCAGTAAATTCACTCGAACAATACTTCTAATTTCAGCTTTCCCTCATTTAGGGATTGCGGGGTTAATTACTGCTTTTTCCGTTGGAGTTAAAGCGACCTGGACATAGCTGTCTGTATCCAGATATTTTTTTGCAACTGCCTTTATATCTTTTGGTGTGACGGAGTTGACAAATTCCTTATATGCTTCAAGCGAACGCAGCTTGTCTCCATACAGATAATGGTTCTGCAGGGCTGCAAGCCAGTAGCTGTTCTCCTTTATCCTGGTTTCACGCTCCCTGATCAGAGTCTCTTTAACTTATTTGAGATCTGTTTCAGTAGCACCTTCCAGCTTTAAGCTTTTTCATCTCATCCAGAATTGTAAGTGTAAGTTTTTGAATATTTTCCGGACTGCAACCCCATGTGGAACTGATTGTAAATTCAGGTTTTGGAAGTTTGGCTGCACTCCCTTCAACGCTTACACCGTACACTCCGCCCTGATCTTCCCGCATTGATTCCCTGCATTTTATTGCCAGCACTTCCATCATCATGTTAAATCCCATCCGGTATTTATCCTTCCATTTAAAATCGCCCTTCCACACCATTGCAACCATACTCTGCGGTTCCGAATTTTTTGGGACCATAACAACTACCTTTCCCTCCGGAAATCCGGGTGTTACATCTTTCCAGGTCTCCTTTCTGTTCGTGGAAGGCAGGCCTCCGATATATTTCTCCAGCTGGGGTAATACTTCATCTGTTTTAAAATTGCCTGCCATAATGTATATAAAGTCGCTTGCGTCTGCAAAACGGTCCCTGAATATAGTGAGCAGCCTGTCAAGGTTTATCTGGTCAAGCTGGGTGTCAGTAGGGACACCTATTACCCTTGGTGAATTCTTCGAAAGAATCTTTGACAGGGTGTCGGAAAAAATAACCTGCGGATTTGCCCTCATAGGTTTGATCATATTCTTCATTCTTGAGATGTAGGCATCAAAGGCAGTTTCATCCTTCCGCGTATTCGTAAAATAGAGATAGTTTAGCTGGAGCATTGTTTCAAGGTCCTTTGGTGAGCAACTCCCGTTGACTCCCTCACGCAGCTCATTGATATACGGGGTCAGCCTGGCAGTATTGCCTGATAGTTTTTTCTGCAAACCAGTGTAGTCAAAGGTCCCCAATCCGCTCTGGATCACAATTGTTGAAGCCAGTGTGGCCGACATGATGTCGTCGTCGGGATAAAGAGAAGTCCCTCCGGGACTGAAGGCTGAGATGACGATCTCATCATTTTTGAAATCGGTGGGTTTCAGTATCATACGGACGCCATTCCCAAATGTCAGTTCAGTAAATCCGAATCCGTTGTCCTCAACCCGCTTAATTACTTTTGAGGCGACAGGTTCTTCGGGAAGCAGCGGTGCATCTGTTACGCTATCAACATAAGCTTCAACCTTTTTTGATCTTACCGATTTAATTATTCCGGCTATGGCTTGTTCGGTAGGGATGTTGATTCCTTCTTTCTCCTGGGCTGTGATCAGAACCAGAAGATTGTCATCGGTCGTCAAAGTCTGACCCATTTTATTGACTTCATCGAGAGTAATATCAGGAAGATATTCTTTAACAATTTCAAATTCCTTCTGATAACCGGGAATGCACTCCTGTGTCAGATAGTTTCTAACAAATTCATCTGCAAAAGTTGATGAAACCGTCTTATCAGCTTCCCTGGCTATATTTTCGTACATGGTAAGGACATCTTTTTTCTCCCTTTCAAGCTCTGTTGGTGTGAAACCAAACTGCCTTAACCTTTCATTTTCCGAAAGCATCAGCTCCAGACTTTTTTCAATCTGATTCTCTTTTGCAGCTGCAGACAGTGAATACACATCAATTGCCCGTCCGATGAAAGCGCCGTAACCCGATCCGGCGTACAGGAAGGGGGCATCAGGTTTCTGTGTAATTTCCTGAAGCCGGTTATTCAGCATATCGGTAAACAACATCCTGATTATAGTGTTGCGATAATCGGAATATGTAATTGATTTTGCATGGGGATGCTTGAAAAAGAGCTCGACTCCGAAACCGGATGCTTCCTTGTCAGTTACTATGCTTATAAGCGGATCAGTATTCGCGGGTATCGGGTATTCAACCCTTTTATTTGGATACGAAGGTTCAGGTATCCTCCCAAAATACTCCTTTATTTTTTCCTCAGCCAGGCCGGGATCGATGTCTCCAACAACAACAACTGCCATCAGGTCGGGTCTGTACCAGGTTTTGTAAAAGTTGCGTAATGTATCGTAAGGGAAGCTTTTGATAATATCAACTTTCCCTATCGGCACTCTTTCGGCATACTTAGAACCTTTGAAAAGCACCGGCAGGAATTTTTGCATCATGCGGTCATCAGCTCCCAGTCCAAGCCTCCAAGCAATCATCTGCTTCTTCCATCTACTTGGTTCGGTTGGTCTTGCTTGGAGGCTTGGACTGGGAGCTGATGACCGCATGATGCAAAAATTCCTGCCGGTGCTTTTCAAAGGTTCGAAGTATGCCGAAAGAGTGCCGATAGGGAAAGTTGATATTATCAAAAGCTTCCCTTACGATACATTACGCAACTTTTACAAAACCTGGTACAGACCCGACCTGATGGCAGTTGTTGTTGTTGGAGACATCGATCCCGGCCTGGCTGAGGGAAAAATAAAGGAGTATTTTGGAAGGATACCTGAACCTTCGAATCCAAATAAAAGAGTTCAAATACCCGATACCCGCGAATACGGATCCGCTTATAAGCGTGGTTGTAACTGACAAGGAAGCATCCGGTTTCGGAGTGGAGCTTTTTTTAAAGCATGCCACGCAAAATCAATTACATATTCCGATTATCGCAACACTATAATCAGGATGTTGTTTACCGATATGCTGAATAACCGGCTTCGGAAAATACACAGAAACCTTATGCCCCCTTCCTCTACGCCGGATCGGGTTATGGCGCCTTCATCGGACGGGCAATTGATGTGTATTCACTGTCTGCAGCTGCAAAAGAGAATCAGATTGAAAAAAGTCTGGAGCTGATGCTTTCGGAAAATGAAAGGTTAAGGCGGTTTCGGTTTCACACAACAGAACTAAAAGGAGGAAGAAAAAGATGTCCTTACCATATTAAGAAAATATAGCCAGGGAAGCTGATTCAGCACATTATTCAACTTTTGCCGATGAATTTGTAAGAACTATCTGACACAGGAGTGCATTAGGCTATCAGAAGGAATTTGAAATTGTAAAGAATATCTTCCTGATATCACACTCGATGAAGTCAATAAAATGGGTCAGAGTTTGACGACCGATCAACAATGTTACTCATTATGATTGTCACGCAGCCCAGGAGAAAGAAGGAATGACCAGGACGAACGAGCCGTCAGCGAGATGATTAAATCGGTCAGATCAAAAAAGGTTGAAGCTTATGTTGATAGCGTGACAGATGCACCGCTGCTTCCCGAAGGACCTCTAGCCGCCTCAAAAGTAATTAAGCGGGTTGAGGACCAGGGATTCGGATTTACCTGAACTGACATTTGGGAATGGCGTCAGTCATACTGAAACCCACCGTTCACAAGAATGATGAGATCGTCATCTCAGCCTTCAGCCCGGAGGGTTTCTTCTTATCCCAACAACGACATCGACAACACTGGCTTCAACAATTGTGATCCAGAGCGGATTGGGGACATTTGACGCACTGGTTTGCAGAAAAAACTGTTGTCCAGGCAGATGCTGCCAGGCTGACCCCGTATATAAATCAGCTGCGTGAGGGTGTAGAAAAACGAAGTATTAGCCAAGGGACCTTGAAACAATGCTCCACATAAATCTCCTCTACTTTTACGATCGCGAAAGGATCAAGTCCTTTAATGCCTCATCTCATGAAGATGTTGATTCCAACGCTGGGCAACGCACAGGTATTTTTTGGGCACCTGTTAAAGATCCTGAAAAGATCGCCAAGGGTGATGACATTCATGTTTTCTACGTTCACTTAACCGGAAACATTTGACGGTACGCACCTATTTAGGGACCGTTTTGCAGACGCAAGCGACTTTACATATATTATGGCAGGCAATTTTAAAACAGATGAAGTATTACCCCAGCTGAAGAAAATAGGAGGCCTGCCTTCCACTAACAGAAAAGAGACCTGGAAAGATGTCTAACCCAGTTCCGGAGGGAAAGGTAGTTGTTATGGTCCCAAAAAATTCGGAACCACAGAGTACGGTTGCAATGGTGTGGAAGGGTGATTTTCAATGGAAGGATAAATACCGGATGGGATTTGATGATGGAAGTGCTGGCAATAAAATGCAGGGAACCAGGAAGATCAGGGCGGAGTGTACGGTGTAAGCGTTGAAGGGGATTAAATTTCCAAAACCTGAATTTACAATCAGCTCCACATGGGGCTGCGGTTGGAGGAGTTGCTGAAAAACTTCTACAATTCTGGATGAGATGTGAAAAAGCTTAAAGCGGAAGGTGCTACTGAAACAGATCTTAATAAAGTTAAAGAGACTTGATGGGAGCATGAGAACCGGGATAAAGGAGAACAGCTACTCTTGACTGCAGCCCTGCAGAACCATTATCTGTATCGGAGTTTCGCTTGAAGCATATAAGGAATTTGTCAACTCCGTCACACCAAAAGATATAAAGGCAGTTGCAAAAAAATATCTGGATAAGAGACAGCTATGTCCAGGTAACTATTCCAACGGAAAAAGCAGTAATTAACCCCGCAATCCCTAAATGAGGGAAAGCTAAATTAGGTGTTCGTGTGAATTTACTGAAAGTAAATATGCGAAAATCTGCCGGAATCTGGGACGTTCTTTCTTTCCCCGCAGATCACGCAGATCTCGCGGATTAAAGATGAATGGTACTAAAACAGACCGTGTATTTCAGCGTTGATCTTATCGATAACCTCGCTGAGATGGTCTTTGTTATTGGGGAAGTTATAGTGATCGGCTTCGATTATAAGCATTCTGCCCCAGCTTGTATGACTGGATCCATGCTTCATAGCGCTGATTCAGCCTTTTAAGGTAACGGATGCGGATAGAACTTTCATCTCGCAGACAATTATGAATATAGTTTACAAGTGTTGGAACAGAAGCCCTGAGGTAGAAGAACAGTACGCGCGATTGAATCAGGGATTTGGCTTCAGTTGTAGTTATGCCGGGTTGACATTAAGCCCATTGAGTGAAGGTTTGGGGCAAATATAGCATATTCATGATAAATTTAGGTCCTGCACAATTTGTTTTTTCTGATTTTTTGATCTAGAGGATTCTGTGTGAACCGGGAATTAAGAAAATAGATCTGGAGGTTAAACGACCAGCGCTGCATATCATCATAGAAATCATTCAGGTAAGGATTGTCGTCAACATCTTCATAATGAGGCGTGAGTCCATAAACCTTGGCAAGAAGTCCTGCCAGTGTGGTTTTGCTGAACCGATATTACCGGCGATTGCTATGTACATAGTTGGAAGTATTACTTTAACAGATCATAAAATTACTAAAAATTGAATAAGCTTTTTTAAGTTTTATAACAGATTGTAAAGGGAGGCTATTCTTCAATCGCGTTTAATTCCTTCATAATTATATTCTCTCTTTTTGCTCGCCTTTGGTATTTGAGTAGCGCAAACTCTGCTACCATCAGCTACTTTGTTCTTGGATTTCAGCCAGTTGTTGAATGTGCCTTCGGGACAGACCTGACAACCGGCTTAACAAGATTTATATCCTAAACCGTTTTGCTTAGTAATCAGAGTTGATAGATTTTTCAGGTTTCGTCGGAGAAAATAGTGAACCTGTTTAAATCTGATGGTTCCTTTTCAAACTCAATCAGCCATTACATCAAGCAATCCCCTCAGAAGCGATATCCATAAATACAGGGCCAGCCGTATGTTCAAAATAATTGCACCTGTACCCTTGCATGCTCATTCGAGCGCCTTATCCGCGTTGTCAACGATAACCTCCTCTTCCAAATGCATTCTGTCGTTTTTGGTCCTGCCGATGTCAACCTTATAAGGATCCTTGCCTGTAAAAACCGATGCGTGTCGCCGATCATATATCTCCATAATCCGCCATTTTCTGAAATTATACTGCATAGTTTATTCCGGATTCTTCAGCTACAGTGAAAACAGGGGGTGAACCGGTATTGAGCATGTCAGTAGGGGATAAGATAAAGATGCCATAGTCCAGCATAGAGCATATACTCGGATATTGGCAGGATCATCCTGAATACCAAAAAAACCTTCTGATGATATTTATGTTTCCATATAATGCATCTGGCTGCCGGAATAAGTTGCTCATAGATCTTCCGGTACGGGGTGAAGCTGATACCTCCGTGGAAAAACACTTCAAGATTTGGCCACGCTTCCGTCAGGCTAGACTTTTTCCGGTAGAGGCAAGTCTCATAAGTGTTAGAAACCATGACGGAACTCCCGTTAGGCTTGTAACATTTTCATTGACAGTTGTTTTGGTTATCAGGTTGAGTTTCTTCTCAATGAATGTATCTTTTTGTTTTTGTCGTTGTTCTACCCACCCATGAAGGGGCATTTTCGATAAGGATTGCAGAGAGGTCTCCGTAGGTCGAACCGGCATTCAGCTTGCTTCTGACTTGGCCCAGGGTCAGGCTTTTCCCTGTAAAGATGCGGGTTTCCGGATTGTTCCTTGTATAGATTGCCAGAACATCCTTTGCACCACGGTAATGACATCTTCCCGTGATTCAGTGGTCATGGGAATAAACTTGCTTTTTGTGGAGTCCTCCTTGATGATTTTGCCAAACAGCTTGCTTCCAGGGCAAGATAAGATCTTTTTTTCTCCCTGCTGGAGCTGCCGGGAGCCATTCTTCATATGTGAACAGGGACCCTTTCCTGATAATCTTTTACAGATGTAATCGACTTGTAGTCATATTTTTACCCCACTCGGTTTGCTCCGCCGATCTCGTAAAAAGTGTTTCCCGCTGGATTTCAGCCGGATATTTTTTATACAGCTCTATATTGGGTTGAGACGCTTGGAGTTAAACCATCTGACAATTGAAAAAGAGGTAAAGAATGGCATGGGTTTCCATCGGTTTGGAGGTTAAATTTACTAAAAAAAGACCTTTATCCGGAATTCAATTGAAAATCTCTTTAAGATCAAGCGACTGGATCTTTTTAACGCGGGCAGATGAATGGAATGACCTTAGTAAGGTCTCAAGTACTTGATTTCTTTGCTTCCGGTCAGTGGGATATTTCCTATCTGTTCATAGGAGATTGAAAAGAACATACCCAGGATGCCTGATGTTTCAATATGGGCAATACGTCAGTGGCCAGCGGAGAAACGGAACAAAGGTTCCATTTGAGCAGAATCGAATGTCATCACTTCTGGTCACGGGTTCAAAACCAAGATAACTGCTGAGACCTATCAGGAATGCAATATGGAAGTTGCTGAAACCTGTCGTGGAATTGTCAAAATACCTGACAGAATCCTCTATAAAGTCATATGATTCAAAGTGCGGACTCTCTTCCTTCAGCACTGCAGTCAGGACTTCCCCAAGGAAGAGGGCGATGCAGCTCTTTTTCCTGTAGATATGGGCGGAAGGTATGAGACCGAAAATTCCTTCAATAATTGTATGCTGCGGCTTTGTTTGTAATAGAAGACAAGGTCGAGAACAAGCATGGGCTGAAAAAGGACATTACCTACCAGATTTCTTGCTTCTCATTCCCTTTACAAGGATTGACAGCCTTCCGAATTCATATGCTATAAGCCTGAACGATTATCCGGAATCGGTGTATTTTATCTGATGAAGGATCACTCCTTTCGATTTCACAAGCATGGCAGTAAAGAATCTTTCAAAGATAAAATTATTATATTTACCAGTCAATCAACCCTATCATGACGGTAACAAATAATGAGGAGCTTATAAAACGGATTTCAAGGTTTTCAAAACAAAACCAGATTTGAGCAGCTTGGTTTCAAAAAACTTGAAAAGCTAATGAGAAGCTCACAGTTTGAAAGCAAAACAGGGAAAAGTGCTGATAGGGTTACGGGGGCGGCAGCAGAAGCAGAAAAAAGGGATAAATCGTTAAAATTCAATATGACGACGGTCCTATTCAGGATCTCACGGGATGTCAAAAGTCATTGAAGGGATAGTGATCCTGTCGGAGTGATGGATGAGCTTGATGAGATATTTTATGAGTTTGATGCAATTGCGTCAAGGTATAAGATTGAAAAGATAAAAACTATAGGTGATACTTAGTGCGCCGGAGGCATACCTGTAAAAAATCTAACAAATCCTGTAGACGTGGTAATGGCTTCTGAGAGTCACTACGTTCTTGAGGGCTTTGAGGCGCACAAAAGAGGATCGGGCGATGCAATATGGGAGTTAAAGACCAGCCCACCGGCCCTGTCACCGCCACGGTATCTCAAAATAAACTACGATATCAAGGGTGATAGCGTAAATATCGCAAGCCGCATAGAGGCTTTATGTGAGCATGGCTCAATTCTGATACTGTCTGACTTATGAGCTGGTAAAGGAATTTTTTGGATTGCATGTTTTGGGAAGCTTCCTGTAGAGTAAAGGGAACCTGGGCATGTACAAGGTAAGGGGATTGAAGCCTGAACTCTGTTCGATGGCAGGCACGGGAAGGGTGCCAAACGGCTTTTTCAGGATAAAGTTCGGACTTATTCAGTTTACGGATATTCAGGAGATTATACTTGACAGCTGGAGAAGGAGCTGCCTGATTATTTGTTTTCGTCAACGTGAAGCATACCGTTGATGTAAGTACATGAGGTTGGCGGAAGGATGCACTGATGAGGAGATACTGCTTCTTAAAACTGCCGGCCTTTTTCATGATGCGAGCATGCTGTCTCGTATGATAATTATTACCAGGTGCAGAACTAGCCAGGAAGATGCTTCCGGGATACAACTACCGTGAAGATCAGATAGAAAGGATATGTGCAATGATTCTGTGGACAAAGCTGCCACCAAGGCCGGCTGATCTTCTTGAAGAAATAATTTGCGATTCGGATCTCGATTACCTGGGAAGGACGATTTTATACCCGTGTCAAATACACTGTTTGAAGAAAGAAGAAGCCCAGAACAAAATGAAGGAGTTGAATGACTGGAATAAGATGCAGGTCAAATTGATTTCGGGGCATCAGTACTTACCAGAACTCCGAGAGTTGCCGGGAGGTGAATAAACAACTTCAGATCAAAGGATACAAGTCTCATAACCAGTTAATTATCTTCCTATTACCATCTTTGTCACAAATGACTGTGATCCGTCACCTCCAGAACAGAAAACAAGATAGACACCTGTTGCCACCCTGTTCCTCTATAGGTTGTCAGTCCACTCTGCCTGTCCTCCCTCTGAAACGGTTTCAAAGACAAGATCACCACTTTTGTATCTGGCTATTTTAACCCGAGGAGTGTCACAAGTCCGGTAATTGTTTTTTTCCCGTCATAGCTTTCCCTTACGGGATTTCGGAAAAGCATACACGTCTGTGAATTTTGGTTCTCCCGATACTGCAATTTCCCTTACTGATAAAACACCTTCCGCGGTCCCGAACCATACCTCTCCTCTTATTGTCAACGGCCGCCGAAATTGATGCAAAACAGGGGGCTGTTTTGAGTATTATAGTTTTTCAGCATTTTGGTACCGTCTCCCAGATAGTAGAGTCGACGCCTGAACTTTTTTCCGCCCGTTTATTCTAGCACCATCTACTGAAATTGAAGTAATAGTTTCAGTTCCAAGCATATAATCAGCAAGACCGGAGCCATCGTTTCAGGATACTTTTATCCGTTCACCCCTTGCATCAAGCTCAAATATACAGTACAGGTATAGTTCGAATTATTGGAATTCCGCCTTTTACAATAGGAATATTCCCGTCCAGATCTTCGGCTACCGAAAAGACAAATGAGATTATTTTTTCATCTGAGTCTTTAATAATCAGCTTTCTTAATATATTCATGTGTAAAAACTTCTGGAGTATTGTTATCGTGAGAGAGTGCTAGCGTTTCCCCCGTTTTCTACATCATTAGCTGCTGCTATAATATCACCTGCAACCGGTGCGTCTATTGTTAAAGGATTAACAATCCAGCTTCCATCCGGCCTGAGGACCTTGATCGTTACGAGTTACCAGTATCCACAGGTTTTTAGACCTGTAGTAGGCGAGCCCGTGATCTCGGTATTGCCTGAATTAATTGCCGAGCTCCGGGGTGTTATTTTCATTAAAATGTTTAACCAGAGTATTGTGTCTATATTCAAACAGCCCGTCACCCCAGAGATAGAAGAGTTGGACCGTTGTTCCCGGGTCAATGCAGGCTCTAGAGTTAGACCTTTACTGTAGCTGAGACGAGGTTCGTAAAATTGTTGCTTTAGTGACCGGACAAACCTGAAAAGCTCTTCCAAGGCTCCATCCAGGAATTATCGGCTCCCCCCGCAGAGATTCTGAATCCTGCCCGTAAGTGATGTTGCCAGCATGATCTGAGGCCGGGCCGGGAAGAGTAAAACCTGACATGTTTTGGGCCTTGATCAACAGAAACTCAGGTCTGCCAGCCAGATGTCATTACTTTCAGAATTACTGCCTGGGAGATATCCGGAACGCCCCAGCCATACGATGAGATTGTGCTTTTAAGCGAACCGTCAGACCTGAAATATCTTAAAAGACCTTTTTGAGACTGTAAAACCCTCAGGGGCAATATCGAACGACCTGTTTAGAAGTCGGAGATCTGAGGCAGATCTGGCTTCCACCGCCATCCAGGGCAAATATTCAGTCTCCTGTTGATGACCCTCGGCGACACGTTAACATAAAGCGTTTTTCCGCAGGAATATATGACGAGTGTGCATCTCATATAAGGGTCGGGAAGGTTGCCTTCCTGATCCCAGTTTTGAATCAGGCCAGTCCCCTACGAGTTCTGATGTCCCCGGCCCAGACCCCACTGGCAGTCGCTGAAAAACTTTGTTATTGCCGAATGTTATGTCGAAGACCTTGATTTGTTTCCGGACCGCAACCATGTGTCATGGATCTTGTTTTTTGATAAGATCAACAACAACTATTCCGATTTTATTGCAGAAAGGCATATTTACCTGATGTTGTTATCCTGTTTTATCTTCTTTTCTCCGGAGATGTGCTTATTAGTATAGAGAATGTGAAAACCGTATTCTCCCTGACAAGATCAATGTTGGCACTGTTATATCCGATAATCAAAACCTGGTTTTGAAACTGACCATGCACAGTATGCCTGTTTTCAGAGAGACCGGTTACAGGTGAGAGCTTTTTCAAGTTGGCTGAACTCTTTATTGTAAACGAGAATTGAGGGCGGCAAATATCTCATCGCTGCCTGCAGCTATTTTATCAGCCTTATTGTACATGAGATGATCGGACCATGACCCACGGGTAACTGACAGTGCAGTTCTGAAACTATCAGCAGCAATCCCGTTATGGATAAAAGCATCTTCATAAGAAGTCCAAAGAGTTCATATATTTTATTGCCATGTTCGCTATGACGACAGGAAGAGTCTGAGTTTTTCAAAAGCTCTTGCCTGTGGGATATCTTGTTTTTTCATCCAGACCCATCTGGGCAAATGTAAGGTTCTCTCCCCTCAGAACAAAAACCGGATAGAGATCGCCAAAACCCAGGCGTCCTCTCTTCTCGTCGATTATTAAGCCTGAAACGGTACCCTCAAAGAGATACCTTCCTCGATGACAAGTGCGATGACTGTTCTCAATCTGGCCTTGCGGTTATTGGATTTGCCCAGAAGGGCAAGGACCTTTTCGATATTGGCTGCTGAATCTTTGTCATCACGGCAAACCGTGCTGAGTGTACCCCCGGCTGACCATCCAGTGCCTCGATCTCAAGTCCTGTATCGTCAGCAAAAACGTTCTTCCCTGTTGCTGAATATTGTCCAGGGCTTTGAGTGGGTTTCCCTCTGAGTGTATTTTCATCTTCGGGAATGTCATCCTCAAGTCCAAGGTCAGCGAGGCTCAGAAGAGTAAAACTGTCTTCAAGAACACTTTTAGTCTCCTTGATCTGCTTATCTATTGGAAGCAAATACTATCTCCATCAGCCCATCTGTCAAGCCTGTAAAATGCTAGAACAAAACATAATCGATCAATATAAACTCAAAGTTTGGGTTAATCCAAGTTAATTGATACTTTTTGGATTCAGATGAGAAGTTAATTGGTATGTTGCCAGTAAAAAGATTTGTTTTTCCCTGTATTTCTCTCCTTTTTTCTCTTATACCTCTTTTGTCTCTGGAAGCCCGGTCCTCCGGCCGGTGATTGACTCCCCTGTATATCGCAGATAACCCTGAATAACGATTCAATAATATGTACCAGTGCATACAGAAAGACGAGAATGAGGTTGTTTTTTTCAGTTTCCGGGAAAACAATATTTCACTGTGGAGTCTGAGACAGCTTATGATTCAGGTTTCAACTGACGGGATTTGATAAAACACCTACCCATTGGCTGAAGAGAGGGTTTAAGGAATACACAGTCTTCCTGCAGGAACTTATACATTTCATGCCTGGTACAGGAAAAATGAAAGCGAGAGAGGAGATAGAATTGGTATTATACCATTTGTAATAGAGCCATTATGGTATTTTTCAGAAACTCGCATTTTTGTTGTACCTGGTTTCTGGATTGTTAATTATCTGGTTAGTGTACGAACACCTCGATTTGGGATCTGCCCGTAAACAGTACACTCTGGAACAGATTATTAATAAAAGGACTGAAGACCTGATTTTTGAGAAGGAAGAAACAGAGGCCCTTCTGGCCAATGTAGCTCCAAAGGATCCTTGTTGACGAGATCATAGGCAAAGGGGAAGGCGACAAAGATCAAATACAATTTCGTAACCGTATTATTTTCAGACATTCAGGGATTTACCCCATCACTGAGGAGATGAATCCTGAAGTTCTGATCAGTGAACTGAATTTCTTCTTCACTTTGAATTCGGCTTCAGGAATACAGAATAGAAAAGATAAGCAATACGTTGT
>CAWKIC010000047.1:0-33672 GCA_963849615.1 uncultured Bacteroidales bacterium | reverse complement strand
TTTATACCTTTTCGCCTGATCCCTGATTGGCATCAGTGATCACTTGGGGAAAGAGTATAGCTTTAGCCTTGCGGAGAAAATAAGAAGGCCCCTAAAGGATAAACTACTCCTCCAGGGGCCTAATCGTGGGGACTTTAAGTCGTTTGAGTCCTCATTCCCACACCTCCATTTTTTTGGTTTGCCCAAAAAATGCGAAGGTGATGTCGAAATGAAGGAGCTACAGGAGAGGAGAGGTCCGGACCCCCATACAAGATGAAATTGCATTTTAGGTCCGGTGAGAATGGGAGCGAACTGAGATTGGTCCGGATTATATTTCAGCCAGCAGGGAAAAATCAAATGAATTTTAATACGCAATAGACACGATACCACAAAGTAGCACAAGGCTGTGAGCGGAGCCTTATTCTGATTATGACGTTTTTTAGCGCGGCCTCATTCAACCATCAGAAACGAGTACCGGTTCATCGCCTGTTTGTAATCCGTCAGCACCTCTATCGGAAACCCCAATTTGCGGACGGTGGCAAAAACATCAACCCCCAGGCCCTCCGGACAGGGTCGGGAGAGCTGCAGGTTTTTGCACTCGCTTCGTGTGCCTGGACACTCTTCGCAAATGCGGCACTCGTCCATGAACAGCAGAAACGCTTTCTGATGACCGGCCAGAAATGCCGCTCGTTCGAGTTTCAACAACTTGGCGTTGGTTTTCCGGCTGTACTCTTTCCGGTCTTCAGGCTTGTTGAGCTTTTTCTGAAAGTGGATGACGGCGATATGTTCGTATTCGCCGAAAAATTCTCGGCATTCGGCAACGGAAGGCACCGACGGCGGGCAGGACCCCTTCTTCCCAAAGCTGGAGCAGCCGTACATGCACTTGAACCTCGGCCACTGGGACACGACCACATCCTTCCCTGAAATCCATTTGAAATCATCATAGCCGTTCTCGCGGATAATCGATTCGGTTTTAGCACGGTCCATTTCAATCATCCTCCATTAGCAGCCGTTCTTTTTCCGCAATTTATATCCGCGAGCCTACCACGCTTTTAGCACGTTGACCACATTTCCCATCATCGGGTTCATTTTTCACTCGACGTGATAAAGCAGATGGAAGATGCAAGCGCAAGTTGGTTGATAATAGTGAGAATAATTATCAAAAATATTTGTATTCGAAATCGCCATGTAGTTCTGTTGTCATGAAAACCATAATCTTACAATTTTAATATGAATCAACAATAATTTCTCTAAAGATTTACTTCTTAATGCCGAATCAATAGTAAACAAAGTGGAAGAAAACACTCCTACTTTAGAATTTATAGATAATCACAAAATACATCCTCAGGATAGCCGCGATTGGCAAAGAGCTGAAAATTCTTCTCGACATCGAAAAGGCATTGACCTGGGCTGAAACGGAATCTGCGTCGAGTGTGGGGGCTTAACATCCGAGGCTGGGAAGACGAAACCGCTTGGCGGACAAGCACCTAACCTAAATTGAAGGAGGCCTAACACGTGAAAACACAGTGGACCATCGGAAAAAAGCTGATCGTATCATTTATCAGCGTGGCTACGATTACGCTGATCCTTGGCATCGTAGGCTACTACGGCGCTGTTGAGAGTGAGCGTTCCATCGAAGGAATAGGCTCAGTGCAGTTGCCCAGCGTGGATAGTCTGCTGACCATACAAAACAGCGCAGAACGCATTCGCGGAACCGTGAGAACACTCATTATCGCTGGACTGCCAGTTGATATTCGCCAAAGGCAGGCTAACAACCTTGCCTTAGCCCAAAAGGAAGCTGATGCCGCTTGGAAGATTATTGAACAGCTGCCACAGACAAAAGAGGAAGCGGAGATCTGGAAACAGTTCGCATCCGCTTGGAACGCCTGGCGCGATGAAAACAACAAACTCATCGAGCTGTTTAAACAGTTCGACAGCAACGGGGTTGCAGATCCTACCAAACTGACTCGTGATCTTGAGCAGTTTACCAAGGATCACTACATACTCGTCCAGCGCATCCTGCATCTGTTGTACATGAAGGATACCGCTTTCGCCGGCGGGGATGACCACACCAGTTGCAATGCCGGCAAATGGCTTCCAACCTTTAAAACCGATAACCAAACATTGAATGCGGAGGTCCAAGGCCATTGTGGAGCCGCATAGGCGGTTCCATGACGCAGTCGGCAAAATCAAGCGCCTTGCGGCCGACGGCAAGACGGAAGAAGCTCAGGCGTTGTACCAGCGCGAGATGGTGCCGGCCATGCAGGACGTCTTCAAACACTTCGACGCCATGCTCGCGGTGGCAAAAAATTCCTTGGGGCTTGAGACACAGGCAAAGGACTTGGCCCTGGGACCAGCAACGGTGAAAATGCTCGCGGCCATCGATCTGCTGAATAAGCTCGTGCAAATCCACCGCGATGTTGCAGTTCAGGATGTTAAGGAAAGCATCTCTCAGGCAGCATTTTTGAAGACTGTTAGCGTTGTTTCAATCGTGGTCGGTGTAGTGGCGGCCCTTCTTCTCGGAATTCTTATCACCCGGAGCATCAACAGGGCGCTGAGCCGTGATCATCGCAGGTCTCAATGACGGTGCCCAGGAGGTGGCATCGGCCTCGGGCCAGGTTTCATCGGCGGCCCAGTCGCTGGCCGAAGGCTCCAGCGAGCAGGCCGCCTCCATCGAGGAGACCTCCTCCTCTCTGGAGGAGATGTCCTCCATGACCAAGCAGAACGCGGACAACGCCCAGCAGGCCAACACCCTGATGGACGAGGCCAAGCAGGTCGTGGGCACGGCCAACGAGTCCATGGACCATCTGACCGAGTCCATGGGGGAGATCACCAAGGCGAGCGAAGAGACCTCCAAGATCATCAAGACCATCGACGAAATCGCCTTCCAGACCAACCTGCTGGCGCTGAATGCGGCGGTGGAGGCGGCCCGGGCCGGTGAGGCGGGGCCGGTTTTGCGGTGGTGGCCGACGAGGTGCGTAACCTCGCCATGCGGGCGGCCGAGGCGGCCAAGAACACGGCCAACCTGATCGAGGGCACCGTGAAAAAGGTCAAGGACGGCTCTGACCTGGTGTCGCGGACCAACGAGGCCTTCAAACAGGTGGCCGACAGCTCTGCCAAGGCGGCCGACCTGGTGGCGGAGATCTCGGCCGGCCTCCAAGCGAGCAGGCCCAGGGAATCGGGCAGATCAACACGGCGGTCTCCGAGTTGGACAAGGTGACCCAGCAGAATGCGGCCAACGCCGAGGAGTCGGCCTCCGCCTCCGAGGAGATGAGCGCCCAGGCCGAGACCATGAAGGGCATGGTGGACGAACTGGGGGCGATGGTCGGCAGTTCCGGCAAAGCCCAAAAAGCGGACTCCCGCAGCGGCCATCATGCGCAGAAAAGCGCCAAGCCGCACAAAGCGATTTCCTCCGCGATCAACAAGCTCAAGTCCAAGGCCGGCTCAGCCAAAAAATCGGCAAAACCGGTTGCTGAAGCGGTGATCCCGCTGGACGACGACCAGCAGTTCTCGGATTTTTAAATTGGTTGGACGAATAAAGCAGCGCCATGGGCAGGGCAGAAATTCTTGCCCATGGCAGTTTTCCGTCCAGACAATCACTACGGGCGTGTGGGAGAAGTTGCAAGAAAGGCTTGGAGCATCGCAAGAAACTGAAATCCTGACAGTACGCTACTAAAAAAACCTAACCTACGATAAGTGGCCGCTTACCTGCCCCGTATGCGGCCTTTCTTTTGCCCCGATTCCCCGCCAACAAAGAGCCAATCCTCGAATTAGATCCCAACAAAGAATAGCGTAGGACGCCAGTCGGCTAAATGAGGTATTATCATAGTTTCAGGTATTTTCTACTCCTTTTAAAAAGACGCGAATTTACAAATAATTCTTTCAGGTTATCTGAAATCCGATTATTATCACTTTTCTATCCTGATCCTTGCATCCACTACAGTAATGTTCTTCTGACTGCCAATCAGAGGATTAAGATCCATTTCCTTGATCTCGGTAGCATTGCGTAATAATGAAGAGAGCCTTACAATTATCTCTGCAAATTTAGATTCATTAATTCCTGCCTTCCCGCGGGTACCTTTAATGATCCTGTACGCCCTGAGGCTCTTTATCATTGAATCCGCCTCGCTGAATGTAAGGGGAGCAAGTCCTGATGACACGTCGCCCAGTACTTCAACAAAGATACCTCCGAGACCGCAAAGGATAATATGACCGAACCGCGGTTCATATTTTGCTCCTATAAACAGCTCTGTACCCGAGATCATCTGCTGGACCATAACACCAGTGACCCCTTCAATATTTTTCATCCTGACAAATTCTGCCTCAAGGTGTTTCTGCGATCTGATGTTCAGGGTAACTCCGCCTACATCCGATTTATGCACGGGCCCTACCACCTTCAATGCAAGCGGATATCCCATCTGTGAGGCAAGGGAAATAATCTCATTCCTGGTTGAGGCTACAGCTTCCTTTACCACCGGAATATCGGCGGCAAGGAGCAGCTCCTGGATCACCGAAGGTTTAAGGTAGCCGTTTTCAGACCTCCCGATGATCTCCCTGATCTTCGGCACGTCAACATTTTCAAGGAAGATCTTCTCTTCTGCCGGATACGGAGTATTCATTATTTTAGTAAGAGCCCTTCCGAGCACAACTTCATCCGGAAAATTAACATGACCCATGTTCATAAAACTTTCAAGCTCCTCATGTGAACTTGATATTGAAGGCAGGATGGGATATAAGGGTTTGTTACAGTCATTTATTTTCCTGTGAAGAAGCTCATATACTTCTGTCATATTCGTCAGTCCGTTATTCCCGAATATAACGCTCATCCCGTCAATGGTCTCAAGTTCCTTATCTACATACTCAATGACATTATCGAGCTGTTCAAGGGTAGCTGTGGCGATCATATCTATAGGATTCAGGGCTGATGCTCCGGGATTCATCATCGCAAGTATCCTGATCTGATCCTCATCAGCTATTCCCGGAATGTTCATACCTCCTGTTGATAAAGCATCGGTAAGCATTACAGCAGGTCCTCCGGCATGGGTGATAATGGCAATATTCCTTCCCTTAAGCGGTTTATGCATAAAAACAGAAGCGACAGTGGTCAGCTCTTCGCGCCCGGAGCAACGCACTATTCCTGCCTTACGGAACAGAGCTTCAACTGCCGAATCAGACGAAGCAATAGCCCCGGTGTGAGAGGAGGCAGCCCGGCTTCCCGCTTCGGTTGTTCCGGCTTTTATTGCGGCGATCCTGCACCCTTTTCTGATAAGCGATGAGGCATGGTGAAGCAGCTTGTCCGGATTTGGGATCGTCTCGACATAGATCAGCTTTATCGGAGAGCTTCTGGCAGGATCATAGGTTTCATCCCAGTATTCAAGCACCTCCTCGACGCCGGTCTGTGCGCTGTTGCCTACAGAAAAGACACTTGAGAAGCTTAGCCCCTTCGGAAGGGCTGATTCAATGATAAAGAGCGCTGTCGCCCCGGATCCGGATACAAAATCACACCCCTTGTCGCTAAGCTTGGGTACAGGAGTTGTAAAAACGCCATGATAAGTCGAAGTGACAACTCCGATGCAATTTGGGCCTATCAGACAACCTCCTGCTTTACCGACAAGACCGGCAATGCTTTTTTCAAGCTGTCTGCCTTCCTCACTGGCTTCGCTGAAACCTGCCGAGATTATTATAAATGCACGGGTTGCCTTTTCTCTTACGAGGATCTCCACGTTCTGATAACAAAATTTTGCAGGTATTGCAAGAATCGCAAGATCAACAGGCGGTATATCAGCAATATCACGGTACGATTTTACACCCTGAATGCAATCCTGCTTAGGGTTTACAGCAAATAAATCTCCCGGAAAACCGCCCTCAATTATATTCTTAAGGATTTTCCCGCCCGGTTTTAAAAGGTCTTCCGATCCACCGACAACTACAATGCTGCCCGGATTTATAAGCTTGTCATTAATCATAGACAGCAATATAATAAAAATAAAACTGACAAAGACAAAGAGATTCACCGGGTTATGATTAAAACGTCCGTTGTGGAACTTTCTAATCCCGCTTTGGAGCTGTTAATAAAGTCCTTTTTAACCGCAAAGAACGCTAAGTTGTCGCAAAGAACGCAAAGCTAAAATACATAAAATCAGCTCTTTGCGAACTTTGCGTCTTTCCTTTGCGCCCTCTGCGCCTGCCTGCCGGTAGGCAGGGTTAATGGATTTTGACTTTTTCAACAGCCCCTCCGGGTAAGTTCAATCTTCCATAGCTTAAATCATATTAATAGTTATTTTTGCATGAAGTTTTTGAAAAGTTGAAATTACTAATTGTGCCAAGGATGAAAAATCAGTTTTATGCTTCCCTTCTTTCTACTCTTCTTATTTTCTGTTCTTTCAGCATTTCTGCTCAACATACTGACATTGAAGCTGACGGACCGGGATATGCACAGAACTGCACAACTATAATGGTTGGCCGCCTTGCATCTGCCGACGGATCGGTAATGACTTCCCATTCATGCGACGGCAATTACAGAACATGGCTCGAGATCTTCCCTCATACGAAATATGAAAAAGGGACCATGCACCAGGTTTCCTGGGGGAATCTTCATACGGAAGAAGCAAGGGATATGCTCAACGTTACAAAAAAAGGTGAGATCCCCGAAGCGGAAGAAACATTTGCTTTCCTTAATACTGCATATCCATGCATGAACGAAAAACAGCTGGCAATCGGGGAAACCACTATTTACGGAAGGGAAGACCTTATTAATGAAAATGGCCTTTTTCTGATAGAGGAACTTGAAAAAATTGCACTACAGAGGTGCAAAAAGGCAAGGGAAGCAATTGCGCTTATTGGTAAGCTCGCCGAGGAATATGGCTATGCGGATCTTGCAGAATGTATAACAATTGCCGATCCAATGGAAGTGTGGCAGCTGGAGATTGCCGGTTCGGGCAAAAAAGGCAAACCGTCAGCAATATGGTGTGCGCAACGGATCCCTGATGATCACGTTGGTATCGAGGCCAATATTCCCAGAATATCCACTGTCGATTTTAACAATCCTGACTATTTCATGTATAGCACAGATTTAAAGAATGTTGCTAAGAACCTCGGTTACTGGGACGGTGTGAAACCACTTAAGTTCTGGCAGGTAATCAACGATAAAAAACCTTTCGCCATAAGAGAGTTTTATGTACTAAGCACTCTTGCCCCTGACCTTAACCTGTCATTTGATCAGGAAGAGCTTCCGTTTTCGGTAAAGCCGTCGAAAAAGCTCTCAGTGCAGGATGTGATGAAATTTTTCAGGGAAACATACGAGGGAACACGCTGGGATATGACCAAAAACCTTTTGATAACTGTAAAGAAAAAGGATGACAGCGGCAAAGAGGTTGAAGAAAAGGTTGTATCGCCTGCCCTTAGCAACTGGATGAACAACGATACCAGAACATTGATAAACGAACTTAAGCCCGGCGCCATAGAGCGGCAGCGGACAATTGCAATTCAGGGATGCTCCTATTCACATGTTATCCAGTGCCGGAGCTGGCTGCCTGACGAGGTGGGTGGAGTAGCGTGGTTTTCATTCGATAATCCGGGCGAAAGTCCGAGAATTCCTATATTCTCAGGTGTCATAAGCCTGCCTCAGTCTTTTGGAGTGTGTGGTCAGCAGCGCTACCGGACCGATGCTGCCATCTGGTCATTCAGGGAAGCCAACAGGCTGGCAACTGTGAACTGGTCAAAGAGCCGGGGGGTAATTGAGCCGGCTGTAGAGGAGTTTGAAAATAAAGCAATGGAGGAATTACCTGCAATTGACCAAAAAGTATCGGACCTGGTAAAAGAAGGCAAGAATGAAGATGCGAAGAAATTCGTAACAAATTATACGAATAGTTTCGCATATTCGGCGATGAAAAGATGGGAAGAGATAAAAGTGACACTGTGGGGGATGTTCGGAAGAGGATTTTAATTACTCAGGGCTCAGAACGAGAACCCCCTCTGCCTCGCAAGCTCGGCATCTCCCCCCAGGGGGGAGAAAATACAGATTACCACTCAGTGGAGGGCAGGGAGCAGGGCGAAGAGCGCCGGGCGAGAACCCCCTCTGCCTCGCAAGCTCGGCATCTCCCCCGGGGGGGAGAAAAATCCTGGAGCTCAGGGCGGAAACTCCTGGGGCAAGAGCTGGGGGCGATTTAACTCTGTGGAACCTCTGTGATTCCTCTGTGGAACTCTGTGTAAGTTCTTAAAAACATTTGAAGTGAACATTAGAGAAATACTTGAAAAGGAGACATTTTCGATAGATGAAATTGTAAAGCTTCTTTCCTCTGAAGGGGAAGAGAGAGCCCGCCTTTTTAAGAAATCCGCTGAAATAAAAGAAAAATATATTGGCAAAAAGGTGTGGTTCAGGGGACTGATAGAGTTTTCGAATATCTGCAGCAAGGACTGCCTCTACTGCGGCATCAGGAAAGGGAACAGGAATCTTGTACGTTATAATCTGGATGACGGGGAGATCCTCGCAGCTGCAAAATTTGCTTTCGACAACCGCTACGGTTCAATTGCACTGCAATCAGGCGAACTTGAAAGCCATTCAGTTACCGATCGTATTGAAAACCTGTTACATAAAATAAAAGAGCTTTCAAACGGCGAACTTGGGATTACCCTTTCAGTTGGGGAACAGGAACCGGAAGTTTACAAAAGATGGTTTGATGCGGGTGCCCACCGCTACCTCCTGCGGATTGAGGCAACAAATGAAAAGCTTTACAGGAAGATTCACCCTCATAATAAAAAACACGATTTTAAACGAAGACTCGGTTGCCTTAAAAGTCTGCAGGACACCGGATACCAGACAGGTACAGGGGTAATGATCGGCTTGCCGTTCCAGACAATTGACGACCTTGCAGGTGATCTTATCTACATGAAAGAATTCAATATCGATATGTGCGGGATGGGTCCGTATATCGAACATGCCGACACTCCTCTTATTGAATATGCCGGTGACCTGCTGCCGCTTCAGGAGAGATTTGACCTCACTCTCAAGATGATAGCTATCCTGAGAATAATGATGAAGGATATAAACATTGTTGCCGCAACGGCGCTTCAGGCAATCGATCCAATTGGAAGGGAAAAGGCTGTTATGATCGGCGCCAACATAATTATGCCGAACATTACCCCCGGTAAATATCGCAACAGTTACAAATTATACGACAATAAACCTTGCACCGATGACTCTGCCGGGGATTGCCAGAGCTGTCTCGAAGGACGGGTGAGCCTCATGGATAATGAGATTGTGTATGGGGAGTGGGGGGATTCGAAGCACTTTGACAGACGGCGTAACGGGACCGTAACGGCGTAACGGCGTAACGGCGTAACGGATAACGGCGTAACGAGGTACCTGCGTAACGGCGTAACGGGGTAACGATGTTACGGGGTTACTGCGTCACGGCGTAACGGTGTAACGGCGTAATGGCGTAACGGCGTAACGGTGTAACGGCGTAACGGCGTAACGGACTAACAGCGAAAGAGCGATGGAGCGAGGGAGCGAGGGAGAGCGAGAGCGGTAGTGGTTAAGGTATTAAATATCAATTATATAAATTCTAATATTTTTATTATCCCTGGTTATGAAAAAGACTTTTTTCCTTCTTATTTTACTTGGAATTCAATTACTTATTAACGCCCAGGTAACCCTCGATTATTACCTGCCAAAAAATATTACCTACAGTTCATCCGTTCAGTCGCCGAAACAGTTTTTCGGCCATGAAATCGGGGAATGGCATCTGAGTCACGACAAACTTTACTACTACATGCTTGAGCTGGCAAAGAGCTCCGAACGAGCCATCTGGGAGGAGTATGGAAGGAGCTATGAAAACCGTCCCCTCGGAAATCTCATAATAAGCTCCCCTGAAAATATAAAGAACATCGAACAGCTGAGACAACAACATATGCTGCTGTGCGATCCCTCGAAATCAGGTGGTGACGTCACGCAATATGCCTGTTTTTATTAAGCTGGGTTACGGCATTCACGGCAATGAATCAAGCGCACAGAACGCTTCAGTCATTGTTGCATACTACCTGGTTGCAGGGGAAGGGAAAAAGATTGACGAACTTCTTAAAAATGCGGTTATTCTGATCGACCCGTCTCTTAATCCCGACGGGATGCAACGGCATTCACATGGGTTAATTTTACAAAAAGCCTTATTAATAATCCGGATCCCGCTTCATGGGAATTCAGCGAATCATGGCCCGGAGGAAGAACAAATCACTACTGGTTCGACCTTAACCGCGATTATCTGCTGCTCCAGCATCCCGAAACGGTGGGACGGGTGGCTGCCTTTCATAAATGGAAACCCAATATCAATACAGACCATCACGAAACCGGCGCCAACGAGACCTTTTTCTTCCAGCCGGGTGTTCCCAGCCGGAATAACCCGCTTACGCCCAAAGAAAACCATGAGCTCACAGCCGAAATCAGCAAATATCACGAGAGATACCTCGATTCCATCGGCAGCCTTTATTATTCCGAGGAAGGCTTTGATGATTTTTATATCGGCAAAGGCTCTTCCTACCCTGATATTCATGGCTCAGTCGGGATCCTTTTCGAACAGGCAGGCGTAAAAGGCCATTTGAGGGAGACTACAGGAGGGTTGCTGTCATTCCCGTTCGCAATCCGAAATCATGTGGCGGTATCGCTTTCATCACTTGAAGCAGGATTGAAGATGAAGGACAAACTTCTCGCAAACCAGCGCGATTTCTATAAAGAGGCTCTCACTCAGGCAGATAAGTATCCGGTCAAGGCTTTTATCTTTACAGAGCCTGATGATAACGGCAGGATCTCCGAATTCATACGAATACTCCTTCAGCATCAGATTAAAGTTTACAGGACAAGCAAAGATTTCTCTAAAAACAACGTCGGGTACAAATCGGGGAACAGTTTTATTGTTCCCCTGAAACAGCCGGAACAAAGGTTTGTAAGGAGTCTGTTCGAGCCTGTTAAAGAATTCACAGACAGCACCTTTTATGATATCTCTACCTGGGTTTTACCAATGTCGTTCAATATCAATTACAGTGAAATAACGCTGGCAAAAGAGCTGGAAGGCCTTGCAGGACCTGAACTTACAGAGGCCCCTGCAGCAGCTGGAAAGCTTGTTACATCTGATGATCCCTATGCATTCCTGTTTGAATGGAATGAATACTTTGCACCAAAAGCATTGTATGCGCTTCAGCGTGAAGGGATAGTTGCAAGAGTCTCAACCGAAGAGTTCGCCATCAGTGAAGGTGACCTGAAAAAAACATTTTCATACGGGACAATTGTTGTTCCGGTTTCAGTGCAATCGATGCCTCCGAAATCCCTGAGAGACCTTTTAAAAAAGGTCTGCTGAAGAGTGCGGAATAACAATCTACGGTGTTAATACAGGCCTTACTCCGGGAGGTATCGACCTTGGCAGCAACAAAATAATGCCGCTTAAGAAGCCTTCGGTAGCAATGTTTGCAGGAAGCGGCGCCAACAGCAGTGACGCGGGAGAGATATGGCATCTGCTCGATGCAAGATTTAAGGTCCCCGTTACGATGATTACCGCATCAGGTTTTGGGTCAGTCGATCTCGAAAGATATAACGTGCTGATAGTTACAGGATCTCCCGAGATCAACGCAGGCGGGATCGAAAAAATAAGGTCATGGAACAGGAAAGGCGGGACTTTAATCGGCTTTGAAAACGGGAATAACTGGCTTGACCAAAATAAGCTCGCTGAAATTGACTTTGTACCTGCAGCAACAAAAAAGAAGAGTCAGGGCATCTTCGTCAACAGGTCAGCCGACAGCCAGGCCGGACAGATACCCGGTTCATTCTTTGAAACGAAGCTGGATCTCTCCCACCCTCTCTGCTTTGGCTATAAAAGGGATCTTCTTCCGGTTTTCAAAACAACCACTACCATGGCAAAGAAGGATAGTAACATCTATAACAATCCTGTCCAATATACTGACAATCCCCTTCTGAGCGGTTACTGCACGCGGGAAAATATTGAAAGGCTCAGGGGTACTGCATTTGCAAGCGTGCATGGAACCAGGGTCATATCGATATATGACGACACCAATTTCAGGGCGATCTCCTATGGAACGAACAAGATATTCCTGAATGCGGTCTTCTTCGGACAAATCATCAGATAATCAGAAGCCTGGAATCAGAAGGTCATTTTCCTGAGATGAACGCCTGAAATTTTCTGAAGATCGTTTTCGAGCAGATCCATTTGAATCTCATCACCCATGAGTTCAATGAGTATCAGTCCGGCGGGTCTGCCGAAAAACTCTTCATTTACTCCCAACCTGGCACGTATCACACATCCGTATGATGTGAGGGTTTTCTGGACAGCCATCACAGGCTTGTGATCGCGTTTTTCAACGAGGATTCCTATTATCCTCAGGGCTCCCTCTTCAGTTGTAAAATTGATGAACTGGCTGTTGTCATCAAAAGTCATTTCGCGGATATCAATGCCACCGATCTCTGTCAGGTCTGAATAAAGTTGTTTCGATTTAATATCATCCCCTGAGATATGGAGGATAATATATGCTTCACGGCTGCAAACCTCTGTTGTCAGTTCATGAAAACCAAGCCGTGTAGTGATAAGTCCCGCATAGTTTGAAAGGACTTCCTGGGTGAGGCCAGCTTCTTTAATTCTGTCTATGATCCTGATGCCGAGGATTTTAATCATGGTTTGTCGGAGTTGTGGTTAGGTAAAATATGCTGATTCTAGAAATATGCAGGAGGCGGGGGGCAGGGAGCAGGGGGCTGTCTTCCGTCTCAAAAATAGAGATCCCTCTCCCCCATCCTGATCTTTTCAATCTTCTCCCTGGTATTCACCGCTATCCCCGGTTCAAGCTTTACGATATTCTTTTCAATGACCTTCCAGCCTTTTTCAGCCACCTCATCCGTTGCATAGTCGCAAATGTATTCTGACAAGGTCAGGATAGCATTCGGCGTGCAGAATCTTTTTATAAAGCCAGGCACTGAAAACTCCATAAAATGTTCTCCGGTCCTGCCCATCCTGTAGCATGAAGTACAAAATGACGGGATATAATCGTTTGTAAGGAGTTCATCGATCACATCGGAAAGAGATCTGGAGTCATGGATCCTGAACTGTTCACGGTTAAGACTCTGATCCTCGCTTTTCATATCTGCATAAGAGCCAATTTCAAGCCTTGTGCCGGCATCAATCTGTGACACGCCGTATTTAATCACTTCCCTTCTCACGTCAGGAGTCTCGCGGGCTGTCAAAATCAGTCCGGTGTAAGGAACGGCAAGGCGCAAAATCGCAACCAGCTTTTTAAAATCACCGTCACTTGTCTGGTACTTATTATCGATATTCAGGCTGAGAGCGTCCTTTATCCGCGGGAAAGAAATTGTATGAGGACCGACATCATAGCAGGCCTCAAGGTGATTAGTGTGACGGATAAGTCCGAGCACTTCATAACGCCAGTCATAAAGTCCGAATAAAGCGCCAATACCCACATCGTCAATCCCTGCTTCCTGCGCCCTGTCGAGCGATGTAAGCCGCCAGTTGAAATCTTTCTTTTTTCCTCCCTTGTGATACCAGGTATAAGCCTCCGGATTGTAGGTTTCCTGGAAGATCTGGTAAGTACCTATCCCTGCTTCCCCAACTTTTCTGAAGCCTTCAATATCGAGCGGAGCGGCGTTTATATTCACTCTCCTTATTTCACCATGTCCCTTTTTTACGGCATAAACCACCTTAACTGTGTGGGCAAGATAATCGGGAGAATAGTCAGGATGCTCGCCATAGACCAGGATCAACCTTTTCTGACCGTTATCCTCAAGAGCTTCGACTTCATTTATTAATTCCTGATCTGACAGTGTTTTGCGGATCGCATCCTGGTTTGAAGTCCTGAAACCGCAATACTGGCAATTGTTTATACATTTATTTCCGACATACAGAGGGGCAAAAAGGACTATCCTGTTACCATACACTTTCTGTTTCAGTTCACATGCGCCTGCCTTTATCTCATCTGCAAGATCAGTACCGACTGCATTTATCAGGACAGCAGTCTCTTCCATTGTAAGTCTGTGTTTATCGAGCGATTTTGCAATGACATCCCTGACCCGTGTCTTTTCAGGCTTTGTATTCTTGATAAGACTCCAGATTTCTTCCGGATCGATGAAGGGTTTCATCCTCTGATCCGGAATGCTCAACTTCTCAGGTGAAAAACGCATTTCAGTATTTTTAAATTCCGGCGCAAAGATACGGAAAAAAGAGGAAAAAGTAGAAGGTTGCTGGTTGCTGGTTGCAGGTTGCAGGTTGCAGGTTGCGGGCTATAACGGGCTAAACTTCAATTTCCTTCAAACAAGATAATGATTTAATATTTTATATCGTCCCTAACGGGACTAATGGAAATACTTTGAAATTCGCCTCTACCTATATAATGTCCCTAACGGGACAGTTGAGGTCATATTTTTGCAGACGATGATAACATCAGCTGCCATGGACCCGATACAGGTAGAACCAGTCCCGTCAGGGACTTGATACAGGTAGAAAAACATTAATAATGGAATTATAAAGTGCCGTCAGGTACGATATAGATTCCGCTGATTGTTTTAAATGGTCGGTTCATTGTTTCTTTCTTTTACGGTTAAAAGAAAGTAAAAAAGTTAATAGATAAGCTCCGAAATCTCGGCTCTTGTAGCCCTGAGACGGTACCCGGCGGTTTTCTAATCGTTCAGATCGATCGAGCCGTGTATCTTCTTATGAAAATAAAGTGTCGAGTCAAGGTCGTGGAGCAGATAATCTTTTTCAATAAGGTTTATGACCACTTCACTTCCGGTTTCGGCGTTAGCTGTAATAACTGCCATACACCTTGCCTTAACGGGTCCCGATTCAGCCATTACCGCATAGATCCCGGGTGCAGGCAGAAGCTTGCTTTCTTCTGTAAGGAGTATCTTAAACATATTAATGGGATAAACCGGATTCTGGTAATCATAGTACTGTGGTTTACCCATAATTATGTAATAATGGTCAAGGTACGCATTTGCCCTCTGGATGTACCCCTCGCTTATTGCCTGGCGGATCCTGGTAGAACTGACAGTTTCGTGCTGAACCTCCTGTTCGGGTATTTCTTCGGCTTCAAAGTGGTACTTCTCACGCATGGACCACAACTGTTTATAATCTCCCTCCTGATGGAATCCGAAGTGGTGATTAAATCCAACAACAACTACCTTTGCCTTCAGGATTCCGCAGAGATAATCCCTTACAAATTGTTCACTTGTTGTCTGTGCAAAATCTCTGGTGAATTCAACGATAATAAGATTATCCAGGCCCGCATTCCCCAGAAGGTTGAGTTTTTCTGCCTGTGAGCTGATCAGCTTCAGATTCTTCCCGGCTGTTTCCGGATAAAGCACTTTTCTCGGATGCGGGTCAAAGGTGATAAGTACCGATTCACCGTCATACTTGTCCGCCAGCATATTAAGCCGGTCAATAATAGTCTTATGGCCGATGTGCACCCCGTCGAACGATCCTGTAGTCACAACAGGGTTCCGTATGGATCGTGCTTCCTCAAAGCTTCTGAAGATATTCATATTTTAACCAGGAGATCTACAACTGGTTTTCCTTAACAAAATATGCCACTTTCTCTATTGAAGTGATCATGTCATATTCCTCCAGGTAGATATCTGAAGGCACATTCAGCGGTATTGTGGTGAAGTTAAGGATCCCCTTGATCCCGTACCTGACTGCCACCTCTGCAATATCAGGTGCAGAATCCGCAGGCACAGTCAGAATGGCAATCCTGATCTTAAGATCTTTAACAACTTCCTGCATATTACTGAATGGATAGCACTTAACGCCTGAGATGACCTTATCGATCTTCTGAGGGTCGTTATCGAACGAAGCCACGAGGTTTAGTTTTGACCTTTTCCCCTTGAAATATCCTGCCACTGCCCTTCCAAGGTTGCCAATACCTATAATTGCAACATTCATCCCCGTTTCGGAATCTATTATCTTACTGATAGTGTCAATAAGTTCTTTGACGTCGTATCCCTTCCTTCGTACGCTTGAATATCCGATAAGCATCAGGTCGCGGCGGACCTGTACGGCAGTCAGGTGAAGACGCGCAGCAAGATCGTGTGAAAAGATGAAGTTTCTGTTTTCCCTCAGGCATTCCAGCAGTGTCCTTCTGTATTCGCTGAGTCGTTCAATTGTTTTTCCTGGTAAAGTATTCATAATCTTCAGTTAGTGTTAACATGATTTTTAGGCAGCCGGACAGTGAACGTTGTACCCACTTCGGGTGTGCTGTCAACTGCGATTGTTCCATTATATAGTTCAATAACTTTTTTTACAATTGAGAGGCCGAGGCCGCTTCCTGATATATTCCTTGTTTTTTCATTTTTTATCCTTACAAACTCGGCAAACAGGTTTTCCCTGTCGACCTCAGTGATTCCAATTCCTGTATCGGTGAAAAATATTATTACCTCATTGTCATTACTGTCAATAATAATTTCAGCCTTACCTCCTACTTTATTGTATTTAACGGAATTTGATACCAGATTGTTGAAAATAATTTCCATATCTGTCGGATCAGCCATTAACACCGCGTCGGTTTTTACGGTCAGCTTAACCGATACTTCCATCTGGATTGCATAAGGCTGGACTGTAACTATGGCTCCCGAGGCGATACCTGAGAGATGCACCTCCTCTATCTTTTCTTCCTTTCTCTCAAGTCTGATCTTTGTAAAATCAAGAAGGTCCATTATGAGATTTCTCATCCCCTGGATCCGCTGCAGAGACCTTTCGATCGGGGTCGCATAGTCGTCGATCCTGTCGCCCGACTGTTTATCCTGCATCATCTTCAGATAACCCTCGATGGCGTTAAGCGGCGCTTTAAGCTCATGTGACAACACCGACAGAAACTGGTACCTGATCTTCTTACCCTCCTGGTTCAACCGGTGGGTTATCCTTTTCAGATATTGTTGTTTTGTTATATTTTCAATACTCGATTTCAGCTCCTGTGGTGTAAATGGCTTGGGAATGAAATCGGTGGCCCCGAAGCGGTGTGCCTTAATAGCCACATCGAGCGATGCATACGAGGTGATCATGGCGACCACTATGTCGTACTTTTTGTTCCTTACATATTCAAGAACTTCAACACCCTGAATCCCCGGCAGCTTATTATCAAGAAGAAGAATATCCGGACTGTCGCGGTCAAGTATCGCAATTCCTTCTTCTCCGGTTGCAGCTTCTGTCACGTTCAAAAGTATAATCTTCATCCATGAACGGATAATTAACATGGAAGTTATTAAGAATACGGGAGACACCCGATCGTATTCCTGGCTCATCATCGACTACAAGTACTTTCAAAACTGCCATGTCAGATTTTTAAAAGTTTCATTATTTCCTGGTCGAGTTGTTCAGGCCGGATCCCCTTTTCGAGATATCTGTCAGCCCTTATCCACGATTTCTCATTTTCGGAATCCAGGCTGAATGAAATGCCAGTCTCGTGGGCAACTGCCGTTGCAAGGATAACGGGAACATCAGGATATTTTCTTTTGATCTTGTAGCACAGGATAAACCCGCTATCGTCGCTCTCCATCATCAGGTCGAAAATAGCCAGATCTGGTTTGAATTTCGCAATAACCGATTCTGCTTCAGCCTGACTCTCTACTGCCACAGTCTTGTAGCCTGCTCTCTCAAGACTGAAAACAGTCTGAAAAAGGTAATCAGGATCATCATCTGCAACAAGAATCGTGAAATCGCTCTTTTTCATTATGTAAATGTCTTATTTTTTTTAACTCAGTCAAACTGATAATTGTTTAAGATTCTGTTTTACCCACCCCTCACCCCTCCGGGAGGGGATCCATATGGTTATTCCTTACGTCTTGGCAGCACTAACTTAAAGCTCGTACCTGTTGATCCTTTTGAAGGATCAGTATTTGATTCCACAGATATCTGCCCTTTGTGCATTTTTACAATTCCATACGCTGTTGCAAGGCCGAGACCGGTTCCATGCCCGATCCCCTTTGTAGTAAAGAACGGTTCAAATATTTTTGCACGATCCTCCTCTTTGATGCCTGTTCCTGTATCGCGAACAGTTATTGAGACATCGCCAAGAGTATCTTCAAGAATAATTGTTATTGATCCGCCCACAGGCAATGCCTCGAATGCATTTTTTACAAGGTTTGTGAGGACCTGTGTCATCTGTTCAGCATCAAGCATCGCTTCGGGATTGGTTGTGCTGTCAGTAATTATTATCTTAACATTATCAGGGACTATCAGGCTTTCAAGGCTGTGATTCACAAGGTCCCGGATGCTTATAAGCTGATGGTTGACCTGGTTTTTACGGGCGAAATTAAGCAGTCCGCCAACGATCTTCTTGCACCTGCCGGCCTGTTCGACTATCAGCTTCAGATCTTCCCTCACCGGATCTCCCTCTGCGCTCTCCTCAAGAAGAATATTGCTGTACATAATGACCACACCAAGCGGATTGTTCAATTCATGGGCAATTCCGGCAGACAACTGTCCCATATGAGCCAGTTTTTCAGACTGTTTTAGCGCCTGCCGCATCGAGGAGAGTTTTTCATTTGAGAGGGCAAGGTCTTTTACTGATTTATGTAACTTTTCAATTGTGTAAGGAAGGCACATCTCAACTTCGGCAAGGCCTTTCCTTATTGCAATTGCATGTTCGACACAGCTTTCGTATCCGCATGCTCCGCAATCGAGCTGATCCTTTTTAGTCTTTTTCCCCATTGAGACAAGAACATCATTTATCTCTTTCTCATCTGCCGTATCAATCCTGTGATCTTCAGCCCGGTGACGGAAGGAGAGATCAAGCCCGGAATATTCGTCAAATGCCATCTGCCATTTTTCCTTATCCAGCTCCTGCATTTTGGAACTGGCATAAGAACTTACAAGAGCTCTCCTGTTATACTGCTTGCCGTTCTTTGATAATCCGGGACCCATAATACATCCTTCGCAGCAAAGAAGTTCCATATGCTGATTTTTTATAAGTCCGGCTTCAAACTCCTTCAGAGCGCCCTGAAAGTCGATGCGTCCCTCAGCAGCGATTATATTTCCGGTTATGGCATCGTCATTTATATTTGCAGTCTGAAGCAGTCCGCGGGTGACCGGGAAAATTGCGCCTCTTCCGCCGACGGGCTGATCGAATTCCGATGACGGGGAACTGTCCGGTTTAATGTTATGGTGGTCAAACATCTCCCTTAACTCAGTAAATGTCAGGGCTTCATCAATTTCGGTGCTCTCCGCCTTCTTGGCAACGCACGGACCAATAAATACAATTTTTGCATTTTCATATCTGGCATGCACCACTCTTCCCATTGCCACCATAGGAGAGACTATGGGCGCAAGAGCATCCACAAGTCCTGTATGATAATGCTTTATGTAATTTACAATGGATGGACAATCGGATGATATGTAATAATCTTTACTGTCAGTCAGCAGTCTTTTATACCTGTCTGCGACCAGATCGGCTCCGAATGAAACTTCGAAAACATGCTCAAACCCAAGGGCACGGATCATTCCGACTAATATCTTATGATCAGACAGTTCTGTAAATTCTGCAGGAAAGCTGGGAGCAATGATGGCTGCCACCTCCGGCTCATTTTCAAGAAGTTTAATTACCCTGTCGGTTGTGTTAAGAAACACTTTGGCACCCTGGCTGCAGACTTTAGTGCAGTTACCGCAGGCAATGCATCTTTCATCAATGACTTCAGCCTGGCCTCCAACGATGCGGATGGCCTTTGCAGGGCATTCCCTCACGCAGGTGTAGCAGGTACGGCAGAGTTCTTTAATGGTGTAGACGAGCATAATTAAACGGTATAAAGGCATAATGGCGTAACGGCGTTACGGCTAAAAAGCGTAAGGGCGTAAAGCGAAAGGCGTAAAGGCGAACAGCCCTAATGGCCTGAGCTCTGAGCCCTGTGCTTATTGAGACTGCAAGACCGCAAGACCGCAAGACCGCAAGACTGCAGGACCGCACGACCGCAAGACCGCACGACAAAATGGCCCTACAACAACACATTTCTCTTTTCAAAATGAGTATAGAAAATCTGTTTATCCGATAATTCAGTATTCTCTTTTAAAAGCTTTTCATAAAGGTTGATAAGAGATGGCGATTTACATGGCAGCGTTATGGCTTCCGTTTCGTCGGCCTGGTAAATAAGCTTTGCCCTGTTCTTCAGATCATCCTTTGACGAGATGAATGCCAAACCTGCTCCGTGGACACATCCTCCCTGGCAGGTCATGACCTCAACGAGATCATATTTTGTTCCTGAGGCCTGAGCCGCCCTGAGTTTTTCAAGTCCTTTCAGACCGTCAACCACAGCAGTTTTTATTTCAATATCACCAATTTGCACGGTAGCCTCCCTGAAAGTTCCCGATGAACGAAGCCTTTTATATATCTGCTTATCGGCATCCTTTCCAATTATACGGTGATGAAGCAATCTCAATACTCCTTCAGTGAGTCCTCCCGAGACTTCGGCAAGAAGGGCAGATGAACTTCTGCCGCTCATTGGCTCATCAGCCGGTTCCTTTTCAATATTTGTGACGTCGATCCCGTTTAACCGGATAAGCCTCGCAAGTTCACGTACCGTAAGGACAGAATCGACATCGCTGATTCCCTTCCTCATCATGCCATCGCGGCGGGCTTCAAATTTCATTGCCACGCAGGGAGTTACCGAGACAGAAAAAACCTGTTCAGGCTTAACTCCCAATTCACCGGCAACAACCGTTTTGATAAGTATTCCGGTGATCTGCTGCGGTGATTTGACAGTTGAAAGCTCCGGAATAATGTCCGGGATGAACTGCTCCGCAAATTTTACCCAGGCAGGGCAGGCTGTAATATACAAAGGCCGGCCGCTCTTTTTTCCGATGCGTTCCGAAAGCTGGTCAGCAAGTTCCGATATGCAGATATCAGTTCCGGCGCCGGTGGTAAAGACCTTGTCAAAGCCTATTTTGCGTAAGATCGCATTAAGGTTCTTATCAAATTCCCGGTTGTATTTTATTCCAAGCTCTTCGGCAATGCCGGAAGAAACAAGTGGTGAATATTGTATCGCCCTGATGATCCCCTGCTTATTGAGGTACTCCTGAACCTCTGTAATATTGTGATTTTCATGAAGGGCACCTGTAGGGCAGACAAGTACACACTGGCCGCACTGGATACAGCTTGAGAAGTTGAAGTCCCGGTCCATGGCAGCTCCGATATGGGTCTGTCTGCCCCTGTTGATGAAATCGAGTGAAGTTGAGGTGATCACCTCTTCGCACACCCTGACGCATCGTCCGCACAGGATGCATTTTGCAAGTTCCCTTACTATCGCCGGGCTGGATTGGTCGAGTCGCTGTTTTGTCTTTCTTCCCTTTATTCTTCTTTCACGGATATTCAGTTCCTCCGAAAGCCTCTGCAATTCACATTTGAGGTTCCTGTCGCAATAAAGGCAATCATCGGGGTGATTTGAAAGCAATAGTTCGACTATTGTTTTCCTGGCTGTTATTACCCTGGGTGAATGTGTTTTGATCTTCATCCACTCCTCAACAGGCTGCGAACATGCAGTAACAAGCCGTTCCCTTCCTTCGACCTCAACAACACACATCCTGCAGGCTCCGGTAGGGGTAAATTCCTTCATCCTGCAAAGGGTTGGAATAATTATCCCGTTGCGGTTAAGGGCCGAGAGGATGGTTTCACCTTTTTCGGCTTTTATCTTCTTGTTATTTACCTGGATTGTGAATTGCATGTTGCTGGTTGCTGGTTGCTGATTACTGGTAAACTCGGGTTTCGGTCTCCTGACTTCTGTCTTCACTCATCACGTACTCACCCCTGACCTCTCCCTGCCCTGCAGTCTGGCTCCTCCCTAAATCCCGCCACTGGCGGGATTCTTAACGGTCGGCCCTGCAAAGAGGGGTGCCTCTTCCATAAGGCTTTTTAGACTGCTTTGGATTCTTTCTAATTTAATGTGTCTTTAAAAGTGCTTTTCTTTCTTCATTCTTCATTCTTCATTCCTCTTACTTCTTTCTCCGCTCTACGCTCTACGCTCTACCGCTTTTACGCTCTCACGGTCTTCCGACTTCCGTCTTCTACTTCACAATTACCGCACTAAACTTGCACACATCAAAACAAATTCCGCAACCAATACATTTATCTTCAACGATAAAGAAAGGCTGCAGGCGGGTTCCGTAAATCGCGTTTACAGGGCATTTTCCTGCACAGACAGTACATCCGGTGCACTTATCAACATTGATTGAAAAGGTCCTGAGTCCCCTGCAGATATTTGCCCTGCATTTCCTGTCGAATATATGTTCCTCGAATTCTTCCCTGAAGTTCTTAAGGGCGCTCACAAAAGGATTCGGTGCGGTTTGTCCGAGTCCGCAAAGCGATGCATCCTTCATCACAGTCGAGATGGTTTCAAGCTGCATAACGCCTTTGAATCTCTCAAGAGTTGTCCCTGAATCCTCGTTAAGAGGTTTCTTTGTCACGCTTTCGAGTATTTCAAGCATTCTGCCTGTCCCTTCCCTGCAGGGGATGCATTTACCGCAGCTCTCGTTGCGGATAAATTCCATATAGTATCTTACAAGATCCACCATGCAGATGCTTTCGTCAACAACAATAAATCCTCCTGAACCCATTCCCAGTCCTTTCAGTTTCATGGCATCAAAGTCGACAGGTGTATCAAGGTCCTCAGCTGTAATAAATGACCCTGAAGCGCCACCCAGTTCGATAGCCTTAAATTCCTTCCCGTCCTTTATACCATCAACAATTTCATCAAGTATAGTCCGGAGGGTGGTTCCCATTTCGACTTCAACAACCCCCGACATTCTTCCTTTTCCAGCGATGGCAAATACCTTGGTGCCGGGACTTTTTTCAGTGCCGAGGCTTCTGAACCACTCAGGACCGTTCTGCATTATAAGCGGGACATTCATCAGGGTTTCGACATTGTTTATAACCGTTGGTTTCCCTGACAGACCCGAAGTTGTGGGGTAAGGCGGTTTGATCTGAGGCATACCCCGTTTACCCTCAAGACTGTTTATAAGGGCAGTCTCTTCGCCGCATACGAATGCACCTGGTTCTATCCTGATTGAGATATCGAGGTTATAACCGCTGGAATAGATGTTATGGCCTATGATCCCGTATTCCCTTGCTTTATCGATCGCATTCTGCATGCTGTTGCATGCGTGTCCGGAAAATGACTTGAGATAAAGGATTGCATTTGAAGCGCCGATAGCGTATGCTGCAATAGCCATGCCTTCGATGAGACGATGAGGGTCGCTCTCTATGATTGTCCTGTCGCTGAAAGACCCCGGATCGCTCTCCCTTGAATTACAGATCAGGAATCTTGCGTTTGCCGAGGTGTTCAGGGCTTGTTTCCATTTGAGCCCGGTAGGATAGCCTCCCCCGCTTCTTCCCCTGAGTCCGCTTCGCTCAATTATGTCGCAGACCTCCTCAAAGGTATAGTGCCTGATCGTTTTGACAAAAGTACGGTATCCTCCCCTCGCGATATACTCCTCTATGCTCTCAGGATCGTAGTATCCGCAATTACCGAGGACCACTCTTTTCTGGCGTGAAAAAAAAGGAAGTTCGTTCATAAACGGGATCCCCGGCCAAAGCTCAAAACCCTTTGGTCCTGCCTGGCCAAGAAGGTCATCTTCATTTATGTCATTATGGAAAACCCCGTTCAGAAGCGCCTCAACTTTCTCCTCTGTTATGTTCCTGAAGAAAAGCTTGTTTTTTCCCGGCATCTGAACACAAACCACCGGTTCATAGTTTGCGGGACCGGAACAGCCAACCTTTACCAGGATCGCAGCCGGTTCATTTTCTATATATGATCTGACAGCCTGATGTGTTTTTTCTGAACCTGCAATTATACTTCCCGAATTTGATGACACATAGATTACAGGCACATCCGTTTTATCACGGCGCACCTGTTGCAATACCCTCTCAGTTTCGGCGGGAAGGGTATCGGATCCAAATAACAAAACCTTTTCGGTAAGGAATGTCTTTAAATCTTCCATTTAGTCATTCTCGATTATATACTTCAGTTTTTTAATAAGCCCGGGTACCTGTTCAGAACGGGCATGTATCTGATATTCACCGTTAACCATTAAAACCGGACCGTGATAGCAGCCTCCCATGCATGAAACTATGTCAAAGCTGAAATTCCCGTTCCTTGTGGTTTGTCCGGGAGAGATCCTGAGTTCCTCTTTGAATTTATCTAAAATCGCCTGCGAACCGTTCATGAAGCAGGAGGTGCCATGGCATACTTTTATCTTGATCTTACCTGAGGGGACAAACCGGAACTGGTCATAGAATGTGGCAAGACCGTATATTTTTGTCGTGCTCAGGCTAAGGTGGTTCCCCACTTTCACTATTGCCTCTTCGGAAAGATAGCCGGCTTCTGTCTGAATTTCCTGCAGAAGGGGAATAAGCTCTTCACGTCTGCCCTGCCTGTATTTTTTAAGTATCTTGTCCAGATCTGCCGTCATATTGAATTGTTCTTATTCCAGACAAATGTATTTAATTTATTGTTACAAAATAAACATTGTTATTTTATTAACAATAAAGTCTTGCTGAGTAGGCAGTTGGCAAAGAGCACTTGGCACCTCTCAGCCCCGGCTTTGCTGTACGCTGTAGACCATCAGCCGTAGGAAATAAGATTTCGCGAAAAATGCGGTTTTTTCTGCGAAAATCTGCGAGAAAGAAAAAAGAAGAAGTTTCTCGCAGAGTTGCGCAGATAATTTCGCAGAGTCACGCAGAGAACAGAGTACCTGGATAATTCATCGTTTTCAGAGTTATCTACTCTCTGATATAGGCATCAACACTGATTGTTATTCAACATCTTTGTTGTTAATAATGATATTGTTACAGGTAATTTATTTGCTGTAACAGATATAATAATCATTGTAATACAATAATTAATTCAAACCGTTTGGGGAATGATAGAAATCCTTTTAAGGTTTTTCCGCATGATTTCGGTTTCGAGGATCTTATTCGATTGTCATTCTGCGTTAATCTGCGATATCTGCGGTTTTCAATCTGCGAAAATCTGCGAGAAAAAAAAAGAAGAAGTTTCTCGCAGAGGTTCGCAGAGAAAGTCGCAGAGGTTCGCAGATAAAGTCGCAGAATCCTTAGTGTACCTTCGTGCAGCCCTTTGAGTCCTTTGTGGTAAAAAATAAATCCTTTAACCACAAAGGACACTAAGGTTAACACAAAGTCGAATGAAGGATAATACTTAAAAGTTTTTGTAATAATTAATTCAGTTTTTTAGATTTTAAGGTTTTCCCGCTGATCACGTTGATGATCGTTGATTTCTTCTGCGGAAATCTGCGGTTTTCAATCTGCGAAAATCTGCGAGAAAAAAGAAGAAGTTTCTCGCAGAGGTTCGCAGATAAAGTCGCAGAGGTTCGCAGATAAAGTCGCAGAATCCTTAGTGTACCTTCGTGCAGCCCTTTGAGTCCTTTGTGGTAAAAAATAAATCCTTTAACCACAAAGGACACTAAGGTTAACACAAAGTCGCACAAAGGATAATACTTAAAAGTTTTTGTAATAATTAATTCAGTTTTTTAGATTTTAAGGTTTTCCCGCTGATCACGTTGATGATCGTTGATTTCTTCTGCGGAAATCTGCGGTTTTCAATCTGCGAAAATCTGCGAGAAAAAAAAAGAAGAAGTTTCTCGCAGAGGTTCGCAGATAAAGTCGCCAGATAAGTCCGACTTAGTGTACCTTCGTGCAGCCCTTTGAGTCCTTTGTGGTAAACAATAATTCCATTAACACAAAGTGGCACGAAGGATAATACTTAAAAGTTTCTGTAATAATTAATTCAGTTTTTTAGATTTTTAGGTTTCCCCGCTGATCCCGCTGATTTTCGCGGATCTGAATCATGTGTCATTCTGCGCAAATCTACGATATCTGCGGGAAAAAGAAAAAAGAAATTTCTCGCAGAGGTTCGCAGAGAAAGTCGCAGAGTCTTAGTGTACTTTCGTGAAGCCCTTTGAGTCCTTTGTGGTAAAAAATAAATCCTTTAACCACAAAGGACACTAAGGTTAACACAAAGTGGCACAAAGGATAATACTTAAAAGTTTTTGTAATAATTAATTCAGTTTTTTAGATTTTAAGGTTTTCCCGCTGATCACGTTGAAGATCGTTGATTTTTTCTGCGGAAATCTGCGGTTTATAATCTGCGTTAATCTGCGAGAAAAAAAGAAATTTCTCGCAGAGTTTCGCAGAGAAAGTCGCAGAGGTTCGCAGATCAAGTCGCAGACGCACGCAGATATGCTAAACAGCATTCCCTGGGAGGGGAGCTTTTTTAAGCCGTTACGCCTTGACGCCGTCACGCCTTTTTGCCTTTGTAAATATACCAGTACGCCAGCGGTATAAAGAAAAGACTGACAACCGTTCCGAGCGACATTCCTCCGATCAGTGCAAGAGCCATTGGACGCTGCAGTTCAGATCCTATTCCCTGACTAAATAGTATCGGAGCAGTGGAGATAAGCGATGCCATGGCAACCATAATTATAGGTTTCAAACGTCTCGAACCACCTGCGTATATCGCCTCCTTCAATCCCATGCCCTTCCTTGCGAAGGTTGTTTATTGTATCTACTTTAAGAATTGAGTCGTTGATGATCACCCCCGACATAACTATCAGCCCTATCATCGTCATTATGTTGATAGTTCCTCCCCACAGCTTCACAAGTATAAGAGCTCCTGCAATATCGATAGGTATTTCAAGAAAGACGATTAGGGGTTGGGTAAGCGATTCAAACTGGGCGGCAAGTATGAAATAGAGGAGAAGAAGTGCAACTATCAGAATTATCGCCAGCTCTTTAAACAGCTTCTGCCCTGTGATCAGGTTGCCGCTGAAATCAACCGTCAGAGACTGATCTGAAGTCACAAGATTCCTTATTTCACCGGTGACAACAGAAGGCTTATTTGTTTCAATATTCATATTTACCGGCACATACTCCCCGTTCATTCCTCCTCTGATTGACTTGTAATCATGAACACGCTGTACGCTTACGACCTCTCTCACCGGGATCGTCTGTCCAGTTTTGCTTAAAACTGTTCCTGTTAGAAATAATCTCGCCTATCTTCTTTTCCTCGTCCGACAACACAATCGGCAGAAGCTCATATGAAGCCCTGAGTTCACCTATATTGCTCTGATTCAGAGATGTTTTAAGAGTATTGTAAAGTGTCATCGGTTCGACATCGTACAATAGCAGCCTGTCGGGATCGGTCTTCAGATGTATCTTATCTTCAAGAGGAGGATATGAAATTCCGGCGTCGGGCCATTGCCTGCCAGGTTATCAACCAGAGCCGTCATGACTTCGACCGGAGGCACTTCTTTTTCCTTCATCAGGCTCACCTCAACCACCAGCGGAGTCTCCGAAGCTTCAAAGATCTTCTCGAAAATATTCTGCTGGGCGGCTATGTCAAATGTGGCTCCCGGGTAATTCACGGCAATAAATTCATTACAGTTCTTTTCAATGGCTTCACAGATCCTGAAGTCACCGGCTTTAATATAAACCTTCGACTGAGTGTACGACTGATCATAATCGCGGTTAAAAAGGAATTGCTGTTCGCCGATGAATGAGTTTGTCTGAAGAGTCAAGTCACCGCTTGCTTCAATCATCTTGTAATCCTTTCCAGGTTCTCATTAAGATCGATGTTCTCGTTCCAGTCGACCGAAACCACAAGCTCATCCTGCCTTACAGCCGGGAATTTTTCCTTCTCCATGATAATGAACATCCAGATCATTAAAACGATGATCCCACCGAAAGTGATCATGGTTGCAGTCCTGTACCTGAAAAAGAAGTTCATACCTCCTTCATATTTCTCTTCAAGGTGCTTAAGGCTTATCTTCTTCACAAGCCTGGTAAGCGCACCTTCCCTTCCGTTTTTGTAAAGAAGGTAATAGATTGTAGGAAGAAGTGTGATCCCCACCAGCAGCGATACCCCCTGCCCTATCACAATTGCAATAGCCTGATCGTAAAAGAGGGCTCCGGATATCCCGCTGAGGAATATCAACGGTATGAAGACCGCACATGTGACGAGAACAGATGAAATCAGAGGTGTTATCACTTCACTTGTTCCTTTTATGCAGGCATCAAACAACGATAGTCCCCTGTCGATCCATTGGGTTATATTTTCAACTACCACAATCGAATTATCTATCATCATTCCTACTCCCAGGATGAGTCCTGCAAGGGAAATAATATTGATCGATAATCCGACCAGGTAAAAGAAGAGCAGGCTGATGATCAGCGTTGCCGGGATGCTGAATCCGATTATCATAGGTGACTTGCCGTCTTTCAGGAAGAGGAACATGAGCAGGAAAGCCAGAAATCCTCCCGCCAGAAGACTCTGTTTGAGGTTCGAAATTGAATAGTCGAGAAGCCGGGTCTGATCCTGTGAGATCTCAAATTCAAGCTGCGGGTAATCTTTCCTGAAGAGATCCAGCATCTCAGTCATCTTTGTCTCAAGGGAAGCCATCTTAGCAGTTGATTCCTTGATTATTGCAAGCGAAATTGCCCTGTTGCCGTTGGAATAATATGCACCTCTCGGTCTCTCCTGCCTTATGCCTACTTCTGCCACATCTTTTATCTGGAGTATCCTCTCTCCTTTTTTCAGGTAGATATTCTTAACATCATCCAGATCTTTCAGGTAGGAGCTGAATTCCAGGTTATAGAGATACTTGCCGTCTTTTACGAGTATGTTCCCGATATTGATATTGTTTATCTGAACAGCATCTGTTATGTCGTTGCCCGTTATTCCCAGACTCGCCATTTTTTTCTCATCCGGACGAATATAAAGTCTCCCTGTTGATCTGACCTGTTATATCTGCCATCCCAACTTCCGGGAGCTGTTCGATCCTTTTCTTTATCACTGTTTCTGCAAACCCGCTCAGCTCTATGAACTTCTCATCTCCTGCCATGCTGTCGGCAAGAGTGACATTCAGCATGAAAACAGGAATATCGGTGGCGCTGGCTTTAATAATTCTCGGACGTTCAAGGTCGCGGGGAAGGTTGTTCATAGCGCCATCTACCTTCTCGTTCACCTCCATAAAAGCGAGGTTGATGTCGTTGCCGAATTTGAATGAGAGCCTGATAAGAGCGCTCCCGTTCCTCGACTCAGATTCGATATTCTCGAGTCCCGGCACCTGCATGAGGTTTCGCCGGAGAATGCTTACAACAGTATTCTCGAGCTCCCTGGCGCTAACGTCAGAGCGGGAAATGGCAACCGTAATTTCAGGGATGTCGATATCGGGCATGAGCGATACCGGCAAGCTGTTAGAGGCCACTATCCCAAGCAGCAGTAATGCCAGAAAAGTCATTATTACTGCTACCGGGTCGTTTTATGAGGAATTTTATCATAGTATTTCCAGATGATTCAATTTGATCTATTACAGATACTTTTGGCAGGGAGCATGGGGCAGGGAGTCAAAACCGCAAAGACGCAGAGGTCGGCATAGCAGAGGGCAAAGGGCAAAACTGGTTTGTATCATTATTCTTTGTTTAATGATTTTCGAAAATTTGTAATCCGCTTACTTAAGGATATAAGTTCCAAATAAATACTGGTTTTTTCCTCGGCTCAGAAATAATCTTTCTTCGAAAGAAAATATGAAGAATATTTGCACATTCGAATACTGATCGTCTGGCAATATTTAAAAAGCTGGCAAATTCTTTGTCCGAAAATGATCCCGATCCCTCTGCGATATTATTGGAAATACTCATTGTTGCTGCCCTTAGTTGTTCAGCGAATCTATAAAACCTTCTATCCTCCGCTTTGTCTGAATAATCAAATAGCTTGTCCGAAAGAGCAATAGCATCTTTCCAGATATCCATATTCTCAAATCTGAAGTATTCCATAATGAAATTAAGATTAATTAACTTACACAATTAAATCCCTCTGGTCTGCTCCTTGCTCTCCGCTCCCTGCCCCCTGCTCCTGCTCCCCGCTTTCAGCATTATCGGCTGATAAACAAAGCAACCCTATCATACTAAACACGAGTCCCCCGATCGTTCCTGCTGCCAGCGCAAACCAGAACCTCTCATCCTTGCCGGTAAGCAGAAATGGGATAAGTCCGATTATAGTTGCGAGCTTGGTGAGGAGTATCGGTACAATCTTGCCGTTGAATGCTTTCATGTATGCCACTCTTTCAGGAAGTGCAGGTTTTCGTCTTCTTATACTGTTAAAATCATTCAAAATATAAAGTGTTGCATTTACAACGATCCCGCAGAGAAGTATCATCGCCGCAAACACGCCTTCATCAGCGGTTATATTAAAAATATGAAACGTAAGAAAAACACCAATAAATGAGAACGGGATAAGGCTGATAACTACAAACGGCTGTTTGAACGACTCGAGCAGTATGGCACAGATGAAGTATATAATCAGTATCACCAGGAAGATCAGGTAGATAATTTGTCTTCTTCTGATCCCACGAAAAGTTGTATGAACCGCTCTGAGCCGTATAACCAAGAGGCAGCAAGGCGCTTGTTTCATCAATGTTCCTGTCGAGGATAAGCCTGCCAAGCTCATAATTGCCTATAAAATCATAACCTACGGTGATAACATACTGCTGATCCTCACGCCTGATAGTATTGTCCGACACCTCACGGGATACCGATGAGAAGTCCTTCAGCTTTACAAATTGTCCCGATGAAGTCTTGAGGGGAGCATTATTGAGGTTCCAGCAGATCATACTCTTCCGACTGAAGCGACTTGATATTTACCGGGGCATTCACTCCCCCGATATATGCAGTTTGCAGCGATGTCGGTGCCCTGGAATATCGCTTTGCTTCAGTGTATGCAAATGCAACATCCGAACCGTTTTCCGCAAGGAAATACTTATCCATTCCCAGCCTGTTCCTGTAAACTTTTCTGTTCCTCCCCATAATAAAACCGCCGTAATCTTCACCGAGAAGATAAACCTCCTTTATCCTCCCCTTGCCGCTGGTAATAAGTCTTTCCCTCAGAGCTTCACAGTAAGCATAAAGCTCATCATAATTGTATCCCTTCATTATTATCTGTTGCTGGTCTGGATATAATCGCTGTAAACCTGGTTGCTGAATGCTTTTCCGACACCATAAACCGAAGCATGATAGCTTCCGATGCCGTTCATATAATCTTCGATCCTGATCTTCAGGATAAAGGGGAAGATCGTAAAATCATGTTCAGGCCTGAATGTTATTGCAAGTGTTGCATCTTTCTGCCGGTTATACGGGTTGTGAACATATCGATCTCGCTGTATGCAGCAAGCATATTTTCGAGACCGGTACATGTAGTATTCATATCCTCGATTGTAAGACCCTCTTCGCTAAGGCCGATATTAACAGTCAGCTGAGTGCGCTGAACCTCATCCGATCCGCCGTAATAATAGAACCTGCTGTTCTTTGCCTTTTCGTTGAAAAGCCTGAATGTGCCTCCAAGCGCCTTATTTACAACGGGTTTTATATCCTGAACATATTTTTTGTTGCCGAGAGTTTTATTGTAGATCTTCTGGAATTTCGTTCGAGTCCTCATCTTTTACCTGCCTGCGGGTATCTTTCGGCATGGAATCGGGCAGATAGAAAACCGGAAGTCCGAATACCAGTATTGCACGCAATGATGAATAAAACCCTGTGCCTTATAATAAAATCTATACTTTTAAGATAGACTCCCGAAAACCGGCAACTCTTCTTTTCTTCTAATGACCAGCGCATTGTATTTCGGTGCAAGCTTTATCTTTTCAATAAGTGAAGGAATAAAAAAGAGCGCAACTGCCAGCGAAACCGAAAGGTTAATAATCACAACTGCTGCAAAATCGGCCAGCGTTACTTTTGAGGCTTCATCGAGGAAAAAGATGACAAACAGAGCGCCGATGGTTGTAAGTGTGGCTGCCAGAAGCGATATTCCGACCTTCCTGTTCTTCTGGAACCTTATGTGATCGGTCATCACAATAGTGTTGTTAATGATGATCCCGAACGAGACAGTAATACCGGCCAGCGAATAGAGATGTATCTCGAGCTTAAAAAGGTAATAGAAGATAAATGCAATGAATATATTGGCTACCAGGCTGATAGTTATAATGAGAAGGTATTTGAACTCGCGGCTGATTGCAGAACGAACAGAAGCAGAAGAATAACCGAAAGGATTGCCCTGAAGATATTTTTCGATATCTCCTCTTTAAGATAAATTGTATTATCGACAGATGTTCTGATGCTGTAACCGGGAGGAAGCTCTCTCTTAATCTTCTCAATCACATCTTTTACGCCTTCGGCAACTTTGATATTATTTACATTTTTTCCTGCGCTGACAGTGATGTTTACCGTATTGAGGCCGTTTATCCTGAAATAACTTTGAGGACGCTGATCCTTAAGCTTAACCTTCGCAACATCGGTAAGATGAATGATCCGTCCCGACACTTTTGCAACAGGAATATCGTCCCATCTGAATGTTCACTGCGTCATTACCCTCGAGAGTAAGATAAGTTCTTTTTTCAGGTCCTCCGGTCATGGTTTCAGAAGCTCCGCCCAGCTCCATTTCGAGAAGGTAATTATTTATCGAAGCGCTTATTGCAGATGAGCTTATCCCGATACCGGCAAGCTTTCTGCTGGTCGTAGATAAGTTCCCATTCCTGGGTGTGGCGCCATAAATATTGACGCTGTAAACACCTTCCACTACGGAAATTGCAGGTTTAATAACTTCTCGGCAAGAGTATAGATATATGAAGAGCTGGCATTGCCGTTAACCTGGAAGCTCAGGATCGTTGAACCCGACTGGTTCGAAGGCATATTCATGCTGATAACAGGGTAAGAGACTCTTTCAGGCAGTCTTTTACGTGATTCCCTGAGAAGTGAAGCAACCTCGAATCGTTTAGCTCTCAGGTCGACATTTTTATCAAATTCGACTGTTATGCTGCCCCCTTCGTTCTAGGTTGAAGATGAAATTTTTTTACACCTGTCACAGTCGTCAGAACGCCTTCGAGAGCTGTTGTAACCTCCTGTTCCACTACACGTACAGGAGCTTCGGGCCAGTTCCAGGAGATCGTAAGGGAAGGCAGATAACGTGTCGGATTAAGCTGAAGTGAAAGCAAAGGGATCATTGCCGCACCGACAATGATCAGCATAACGAAAAGTATGTTGACTGTGAATGTGGACAAGAATGAACTGTAATGAGGTTCTTTATTCATTCCTCCCTTACTATTGTTTCGTGTGCAAGGTTGATATTTCCGCTAACAATAACAAGGTCGCCCGGATGAATCCCGTCGCCTCTTTAACCGAAACGCTGGTGCTGTTCTCAAATTCAACCGTAACATATTTCCAGATTGCCAGCGAGTCCTGGCGTACAAAGATCACATCCTTGCCCTGTCGTATCACGAGAGCTTCTTTGGGGACCACGAGCCGGTTTGGAACAGGTTTTCGTATAACCACCTTCACGTTCATACCGTCGATGAGCCTGCCGTTATTCCGGAATTCGGCTTTCACCTTTACCATTCCGGTTTCATCGACCTGGGGATTGATCTGGGTATATTTTTCCGTTAATCACAGTGCTGTCGTTAATGAAAGGGATTATACCGACAGGCATCCCTTTACTTATGAAGCCAAATTCAGATTCGATAACAGGGAACTCAACCTCCATGATCTCATCGAATAATAGTGCAGAGGCTTTTATAGTTCTGGATGGGTTCCACTGCAAGCGCTTCGAGGTTTGCCACCACGCCGCTGATTGGTGAATGAATCCGGGTA
>CAWKIC010000046.1:0-8324 GCA_963849615.1 uncultured Bacteroidales bacterium | reverse complement strand
CCCTCAACGAAGTTGGGGAATTTTTATTTTCAGAAGGACGAGCCATGCTTGCATGAGCGAGGCCATCTGAAAATAAAAAGACCCTGCGAATGAAATGAGCAAGGGAATATTTTGGCTTTGAAGCTCCCCCTAAGGGATCGCGACCGAACGGAGAGAGGGAGCAATCCCCCTCTCTCCGCCAACACCTCTCCCCAACCCCTCCCCCAAAGTGGGAGGAGGGCTAAGACCCTGCTAATGAAACGAATACCGCAACCCCACGACCTCTCCCCCAACCCCTCCCCCGGCGTCGCAAAGTGGGGTCACCTCCGATTATAGTATTTTTTAATTCAAATTTATATCTTGATTTAAACCCCCCTAAATTATAACTTTGTGTATGTCGTTCCGAAGTTTTAATTTTCCTTTTTAATATACCCCATGATAGAAAAAATTAAATCAAACATTAATAATCCTGAAATACTTGAAATGTTATTCCGGGAAAACCAGAAAGTTTTTGAATCGGATTTTGAGACTGCTCTTCCGGAGATAAAAGATACAGAAATGGCAAAGTTCTGGAAAGCAAGGCTGGATTTTGGCAAAACTACCGAAAGGATGAAATTACCTGCCATCCAGGAGATATCCTCAACGATAATCGTATGCCTGATAACGGTTTTCCTTATCAAGCTTCCGGACCTGCTCCATATTGATCTGTCTGCCTCCCTTTTTTATGAAAAGAATCTGGCAATTGTAGTCTTTTTCGGTTTGACACTTTTCACACTCTGGATCAACAAAATTGAAAACCAGAGGAGATTATTATTAACTGCCGTTGCCTTTTTAATTCCGCTGGTATACATTAACTTATTACCCGTTGGCAAAAGTGCTTCTGTAAATCTCGCGTATATTCATCTTCCACTTTTGATGTGGTGTATTTTTGGGATTGTTTTTACAGGATTCGACTTTAAAAGCAGAAGCAAACGAATCGACTTTATAAGATTTAATGGCGACCTGGTGGTAATCTATGCCATTATTGCCATAGCTGGCGGAATATTGACTGTAATAACCGTAGGCCTGTTTCATGCAATAGGTATCAATATTCAAAAATTCTATACGAATAATATTGTTGTCGCTGGAGCTGTTGCTGCCCCTGTTGTCGGCGTATTCATAATCAGGAATTTTACAACTCTGACAAACAGGATAGCTCCTCTGATTGCTGCCATTTTCAGTCCGTTGGTCCTTGTCACATTGGTGGTCTATCTGGTTGCCATGGCAATCTCCGGAAAAGATCCTTACAATGACCGTGATTTCTTAATGATATTCAATATTATGTTGATCGGAGTCATGGGAATTATTGTATTCTCAGTTTCTGAAACTTCAGTTGCGAAGAATCAGAAGTTCAATCAACTGGTCTTATTCTTGTTATCTATTGTGACCATAGTCATCGACCTTATTGCAGTATCTGCAATTTTTTACCGTCTGGGTGAATTTGGTGTGACCCCCAACAGACTGGCGATTCTTGTATCAAACATTCTCATCCTTGTAAACCTCATCCTAATAATGATCGATCTGTTCAGAATCAACTTCAGAAAAGGAAATTTTGAAATTGTGGAGATATCAGTGGCAAAATTCATTCCGGTTTACCTGGCATGGATTATGATCGTGATATTCCTGTTTCCGCTATTATTTGGAATGAAATGAATATCAAGCTAAAAGAAAAAAGCAAAAAGGGCACAGTTGCCTGATATGTGAGCTCACAAAAGTTAAGTTGGAGAATTTAAATTGAGCTTAAGCAATAGTTGTCAAAACTAATTTTCACTCCATGAAAATAATAGACATCTCACCCGAAAATGAAAGCCAGTATTTCTGGTGTCTTGAAGAATGGTCAGAGGATATGAAAGAAGCCGGGACCAGTAAACAGAACTGGTACAAGCAGATGAAAGAGAAAGGGCTGAAAGTAAAGTTTGCCCTTGACGATAATGATGTCATAGGAGGTATGATACAGTATATCCCGATAGAACATTCAATGTTTGACGGAAAGAACTTATATGTCGTGCTTTGCATCTGGGTGCATGGCCATAAGCAGGGACGCGGAGATTACCGGAAACGCGGTATGGGAAAAGCTCTGTTACAGGCTGCTGAAGAAGAGTGTCAGAAGCTCGGGGCACAAGGGCTTGTGACCTGGGGGCTGATAATTCCGGTTTTCATGAGGGCTTCATGGTTTAAACGGCACGGATATAAAGTAGTGGACAAAACCGGGTTAATGAGATTACTATGGAAACCATTCAGTACCAGTGCAAACCCGCCAAAATTCAAAAAGCCAAAAAGCAACCACCCAAAGGAGAAGGAAAAGTGAACGTGACGATGTTCAGAAACGGATGGTGCCAGGCTATGAACATCTCCTGTGAGAGAGCAAGGAGAGCATCAGAGGAGTTTCCGGAAAAAATTAATCTGGTAGAGCTCGATACAAAAGACAAGAAAAACCTTGAGGAGTGGGGAATTTTTGATGCCATTTTTATAGATGGGAAGGAAGTCAGGATTGGTCCGCCACCAACATATAAGTCAATCAGAAAGAAAATCGACAGGAAAGTTAAGAAACTGGATAAAAAGTATTCTTTTAAGCCGTTTAGCGAAAATTAGGCTCAGTTTACTTTTGCTGGTACCTGCCTCACCCCCTAAATCGGGATTGTTTAAAAAGTCTAAATCCATTAACCGCAATGATCGCAAAGGATTTACGCAAAGATCGCAAAGGGCTAATTATTAATGTTCTAACTTTGCGTACTTTGCGCCTTCTTAGCGTGCTTTGCGGTTAAAAAAGATTTTTTCAACAATCCAATGCGGGATGAGTTTAATAATTAAGCCCCGTGGTGAATGGATTTTTGAACTATTTTGTATCGACCATTATCGGCAGGTTCTTCCCGTTCGTCATGAATATCAGTTTGGAATTTGGTGATGCGGAGATGGCTTTTATCATTTCGTATTGTAAAAGCCTGTCACTCAGCCCTGTGCTCAGAATTCTCTGATAATCGGCAATACCCTGTGCTTCAACCCTTTTTCGTTCTGCCTCCTGCCTTTCCTTTTGAAGAACAAATGTCATCTTCTGTGCTTCCTGTTCAGCATTGATCTTTGATTCAATTGCGGCTTTTACTGATTCAGGTAAGGTAATATTCCTAACCAGAAGCTGTTCCAGCATTAATCCCCGTTCTTTTAAAATTTATTCAATTGTTGAAAATATTCGGGATTGAAACTCATCTCTTTTGGTTGAATAGAGTGCGACAGCATCATAATACACAGCATTATCCCTGATCTTGGTACGGCAAATCGGGCCGTACAAGAACATTGCGGTAATCTATTCCGACCTCCTTGAGAATACGTGGTGCTGCAGCCGGAATAACCCTGTACAGTACCGTCAGGTCAACAATAACTTCCAGTCCGTCGGCAGACAGAACACGGATGGCATCATCACCCTGCTTCGTCCCTCATCAAGACACCCGACATAGTGTAGTTCTCGGTTTTGATGTCGAACGTTACTACTTTTACCAGTGGATTGATAAGATTAAGTCCACTCTCAAGTATCTGTTGCTGACTTTTCCGAAAAGTTTCTGCACGCCAACCTGTCCGGGTTCAACCTGAACAACGGATGCTGATGTTATACCAATAACAATTGCTATTATCCCTCCGGCTCTGATCAGTTTACGGTACTTCCGAATCTGAGGATCGGTTTTGTCAACGATGAATCCGACAAGCAGAATTAAAACTCCAATTAAAATTATTATCATGGTTTTAGTTATTAAAAGTTTATAGGTTTAATATTATGGGGTAAAGGCTTGCGGCTTGCGGTTTGCGGCTTGCGGCTTGCGGCTTGCGGCTTGCGGTGTGTCGGAGCGTAGCGACGACGCAATAGCGTAACATTTTAATTTAAAGACTAAGCAACCACTCCATCCCGGTAACCCTTTTTCATCCATTCCAGGTTCTCATGCCTGAAATAGGGAGCCAGGATCATGGCAAATTTTGTCATCTCATCCTTGCTCATCGGTTTGAAATTTCTAAGGATCTTCAGGTTAGAATCGACAACCCTTTTACTATCCATACCGACAGCGATCCCGCTAGGGCCATCAAGTGAAAGGGCAAACCTGACAAGGTTTTCCGGATTTATTCCCTGTATCGTTTCTTTCGGACGTACTGTTTTCATGAGCATTATTCCCATACCCTTTGCCTTTGCAGCAGGGATCAGATTACCCTGCCTGTCCTCTCCGGTAGTATAATGGTTCATTGCAAAGAGCATGCTGTCGAACCGGCCGGTATCGAGCATTGACCTGAGAGCCAGAACATTACCATGACCTGAAAATCCGATAAAACGGGTAACACCTTCTTCCTTCATTTTGGTGAAAAGATCAAGGACCCCGCCTTTTTTGCATAGGTTTTTGGCTTCCTCCACAGTTTCTACGGCATGGATCTTGAGCATATCCAGGTGGTCGGTCTGGAGGCGTTTCAGGCTTTCCTCCAGAGCGAGCTTGGCTTTGTCGGGTTCCCTGGCAGAGATCTTGGTCGAGAGGAAAATCTCATTACGGCGGGATTTTATGATATGCCCAAGGCGTTCCTCGCTTATTGCGCCAGAGGTTGTGTTAACATAGTCGTGGGCAGTATCCCAGTAATATAATCCATTGTCAAGTGCATAGTTGCACATTTCGATGGCTTCATCGAGAGTTGCTATATTAAGAGATCTGCTGCCAAGTCCGATTGCGATTTTCGGGATAACGACGCCGTTTTTACCAACAACGAGGAGGCAAGCCTTTCGGATCGTATCGATCCATTTTAGAGATCCGCTGGTCTTTGCGAACCGGATACCTGGGAAAAAGCCATTCCGGTACCTGCAATAACGACTCCAGCGCTCAACGAATGTTTTATGAATTTCTCCTGATAATTTTTTTTCGATGATTACCATGTTTTAGAAGGTATTGGTTTCAGATTCCCGGAATAAAAATACTAAAAAAAACAACTCCTCCTGGTATCCAATTTTCGAATCGGGTAATTGTGTATTGTGCAATTATGCAATTGTTCAATTATGCAAGTTTGTAAATTTAATGAAGATCTGGATTTAGAACCTGCAAAGCTGGTAATACCTCAAAAACAAAAAATTATTTTTTTTAGGAGTTCAAGGGCATTAATTCATAATTTGTTGTAAATTTAGAATTGGAATTTATGTTTTTTGTTTTAAAAAAGTGCTAAAATGTCTCTTCCTGGTCTATCCAGCTATCTATTGATTTAAGAGTGCTGTATTTACCGGAGGATGTATCGCTGCTCAGACATTAATTTTTGAGACTGGTATTTATTCAAAGAACTTCTTTATGACTGAACCGGGAATAAAGTTGTTGTTTGTAACTATCTGCTGCTATCTGATTTCTTTAAGTGTCAAAATCAATGGACAGCCGGTCTGTTATATCACGTGGCGGAAGTGATGAGATCTGCTATGGGAATTCAACAACCTGGAGTGCACCCGATGGAATGATAATTTATTTATGGACCGGTCCTTCAGGTTTCAGTGCATCTACCCGGGATATAACGATCAACAAGCCGGTAACTATACAGTAATAATTTCAGATATTTATGGTACTGGCACCTGTTCGAGGAATCTTATTGCAGATCCTGAATTGTTACCGGGATCCATAAACACAACTTTAAGGGAATTCTGTGCAGGCGGCACTACTCCAATTGGAGGAACCAATCCCCCTTATGGTCCTGCAACTGGTGGTTCAGGTTCATATAATTATACCTGGCAGCTCCAGGCGGGATGCGCTGGGGAATGGACAGATATTCCCGGAACCAATATGACCAGTTACACTCCGGACGCGCCGGCAATAACAACCTGCTACCGCAGGAAAGTAACAGATTTAGTCTGCAATACTGAAGCCTGGACAGATTTTAAAAGATTTGAGATTTATGAAGATCCTGTATCACAGAACATTGTCCCTGAACCTGAAAATCTGACAGTTTGTGCAGGTTCGCCTGTTTCGGCAACTTTCACGGGCGGGTCGGGAGGATTTCCCGGCGGTTCAGTTGATATTTACGAATACAGCACCGATAGCGGTTCGAGCTGGAGTGCGTATTCTCCGGGGCAGAATATCTCCACGACAGGTTTGTCGGGTCCAGATATTATCCGGATACGAACAAGGAGAATTCCAATTAATGTCAGCGGCTGTAATTATGGTTTATATGTAATGGTTGCGTGGAGGGTTAATCCGGTACCAAGTACATCAGCTATTTATCACAGGTAGATATAACTTGTATAATAAAAACAAATTGATTAAAATTTAAACCTATGTGCGCACGTAATCAGATCAACAGAGAGCCCGGATTGCTTAACCAGAGCAACGGGCGGATGCGCAACAATAAAGGTAATGAAATACTTTTTAGTTGTTGGGGATCTCCTGAGCAACACGGAATAGAAGTTGAATCATCAAAACTGGTAAAACTCAAAAATTCCTTGGTTACAAACTCCAAATTACCAGTTTTCAGGAGTATTTTTCTGATCGTATTGTTGCTACTAGGTGCTGCGACATCATGGTCGCAGACAAGTACAAGTCCAACACAAACTGTATGTCCCGGGACAGAGCCTTATTTAGTCATTCCCGGTGATGTAAATAATGCATTTTTATGGACCATTACACCTGGAGTCGCCGGAACAGATTGGACTATCATTCCCGGAGCTGATGGGTATCATATCAGTGTTAACTGGGCGAATCCCGCCGTTCCGACAACTTATACCTTAACATTAACTGAAACTACCCCCGGACCTAATTCATGCTCAACAATTCAGACTGTTGTAGTTACGGTAAATCCGTTACCTGCCGCTACCGCTGCTTCAAACAGCCCTGTCTGCACAGGTACTCCTCTAACCCTTACTGGCGGTCCTGCAGCAATGACTACATATGCCTGGACCGGGCCTAACGGATTCACATCCACGCCCAGAGCCCGACAGTCTCAGCCACCGCTACTCCTGCTATGGCTGGCATATACATCCTTACTGTCACTGATGCAAGCGGTTGTGTACCGCTCCCGCTACTACAACTGTGGTGGTCAACACTGCTCCGCTCGCTACTGCTTCTTCTAACAGCCCTGTCTGCACAGGTACTCCTCTTACCCTTACTGGCGGTCCTGCAGCAATGACTACATACTCCTGGACCGGGCCTAACGGATTCACATCCACAGCCCAGAGCCCGACAGTCTCTGCCACCGCTACTGCTGCTATGGCTGGTGTATACACCCTTACTGTCACTGATGCTAGCGGTTGTTTACCGCTCCTGCTACCACAACTGTGGTGGTCAACACTGCCCCGTCGCTACAGCTGCTTCAAACAGCCCTGTCTGCGAAGGTACTCCTCTAACCCTTACAGGTGGTCCTGCAGCAATGACTACATATGACTGGACCGGGCCTAACGGATTCACAGCCCTCTCCAGAGCCCGACAGTCTCTGCAACCGCTACTCCCGCTATGGCAGGCTTACACCCTTACTGTCACCGATGGTGAGCGGTTGTGTTAGCGCTGCGGCTACAGTTGATGTTATAATTAATGCCTCGCCAGTTCCGGATATTGTAGGAAGTAATCCGGTTTGCGAAGGTGTTAACAGCACTACTGAAATCTATAGTACAGCTAATGTATCTGGGAACCAGTATAATTGGACTGTTGTCGGTGGTACATTTACGGGTCAGGGTACAAATCAGATTGTTGTAACATGGACAACTCCTGGCGCAGGTTCAGTGAGCGTTACTGAGTCCACAGCAAGTAATGGTTGTTCAGTAACAGACACTATGGTGATTAATATCCATCCAGCCCCGATAACCTCAGCGATTTACCACAATTAAATAACAAAATGTATTGCAAAGTAATCCACGTTAAATAATCCATGTATCCTGATTACAGGAGGAAAGAATATTGGTGGTTTACTGATATGCTCACAACAAAGATTAAAGTTAATTGATTTGAAACCTAAAAGAAAATCATATGAAAAGATTTAAGCCAATATAAATGCTTAAAAAGTATCCATACATATTATTATTCTGCATAACGGCTGCTCAGCACCCTCCGGGTGTCCGGGCAGATAGCTATGCCTGATAATGTATGTGTCGGACAAACCAAGCATTATAATGTTGATCCTAATCCTGTTCCCGGCTCAACCTACACATGGTGGATTGATGGGGTAATACAACCGGGATTACTACAAATGGATTTGATCATACATGGAATACTGCAGGTACTTTTTTATTGGAGGTACAGGAACTTCTGCAGACGGATGTCTTGGGCCGAAGAGATCGGGTCAGGTGTTTGTCAATGCATCAAGTACAACTGATATCTGCC
>CAWKIC010000045.1:0-140459 GCA_963849615.1 uncultured Bacteroidales bacterium | reverse complement strand
CTGGTTCAAATTATCTATTAATTAGAGTCAACAAAGTTAGGAAAAATTATGTTCAATCTTATTCGTCCTGCCGTATATACTTAAATCAACGGCGCCCATATAAATTATCTCACCACGCGACCTCCTGAACCTCTCCCAATTCTTAAGGTTTGAATGAGAGCCTTAGCACTTGGAATTCAGGGTACAGGCGCTGTTGAAAAAGTCAAAATCCTTTAACCGCGAGGGCGCAAAGGGAAGACGCAAAGTTCGCAAAGAGCTGGATTTATGTGTTTTAGCTTCTCAAGTAGGGGTGGCCGGGACTATTGATTTTAAGCAGCTGATCACATTTTTATTCCTTTTTTACGCGTAGTGTCGTACACAATTGAGCTTGCTATGAATATTGAGGAATATGTTCCGACGACAATGCCTATGATCATAGCAAACAGAAACCCTCTGATAGTTGCCCCGCCGAAGAAGAACATCACTATAAGAACCAGGATTGATGTTACCCCGGTATTCATGGTGCGGCTCAGAGTGTCGTTCATTGCAAGATTAATAACCTCATTTACCGGACGTTTCCGATGAAGAGGAAGAAACTCCCTCAACCTGTCAAAGACAACTACAGTATCGTTGACCGAATACCCCATCACTGTAAGAATTGCAGCGATGAATGACTGGTCGATCTCCATAGAAAACGGCATCAAACCCCACAACAATGAATAGATGCCGATTACTATCATCGAATCATGTGCAAGGGCAACGATTGCTCCAACGCCGTACTGCCAGTTCTTAAAGCGAAGGAAAATATAAAAGAACATGATGATCAACGATACACCCACGGCCCAGATGGCCCTCCTCTTAATGTCTGCAGCTATTGTCGGACCTACGGTTTCAGAGCCTTTCCTGTATTGAGAGAGAAATTGTTCCTTTGTTATATTATTCCCGATCATTCCTTTCAGTCCGTCATACAGGGCAGTTTCAACATCGTCGTCGACGCCTGTTTCGTTGATCCTGTATTGTGTAGTGATCCTTACCTGATCCTCGCTGCCGTACGTTACAACCTGTGGTGTCTCTCCAAAAGCACCGGTAAGATTCTGAGCCACCTCAGCAGTTTTAACAGGCTGGTCAAATCTTACAATGTAAGTGCGGCCACCCGTAAAGTCAATACCCGGGCTGAGTCCCCTTATTATTAATGATCCGATACCGATGACCGTAATTATAATTGAGATTGCATAGAATATCTTTCTCTTTCCGATAAAATCAATATGAGTATCTTTTAAAATGTTGGCTGTCATTTTAATAGAGAAAGTAAGTTTTGCATTTCTCTTAAGCAGGAATTCGTAAATAAGACGCGTAACGTAAATTGCACAGAAAAGGGATGTGAAAATACCTATTACCAGGGTTGTGGCAAATCCCTTAATCGGACCGGTACCAAATATATACAGAACTATACCTGTCAACAATGTTGTAACGTTCGAGTCAAGAATTGCAGACAAAGCGCCCTTGTATCCATCAGCAATAGCAAGCTTTATTCCTTTACCAGCCCTCAGTTCCTCACGTATCCTCTCATAAATCAGAACATTCGCATCAACCGACATACCCATTGTCAGCACGATACCTGCAATACCAGGCAAAGTAATAACTGCGCCCAGCGAGGCTGATACTCCGATAATCAGGAATATATTGCCAAACAGGGCAATGTCTGCAATAGTTCCTGCACTGCGGCTGTAGTAAAATATCATGTAAGCGAGAACGATAATGAAGGAGATAACAAATGAGACCAGACCGGAGTTAATAGCCTCTTTACCAAGTGTAGGTCCTATAATTGTGTCCGACACAATTTTGGCGGGTGCAGGAAGCTTCCCTGATTTTAGAATATTTGCAAGGTCGTTTGCTTCATCTATTGTAAAATCGCCCGTGATCTCAGTGCTGCCTCCGGTAATTTCATTTTCAACCCTTGGGTATGACCTGACATATCCATCGAGTATAACTGCAATGCAACGGCCAACATTTTCACGGGTCATTCTTGCCCATGTTTTAGCGCCTTCAGCATTCATCGTAAAGTCAACCTTTACTTCCGATCCGGTTACTCCCGACGATGGTCTTGCACCCGTTATCACATCGCCGCTCAAAGGAGGTCTTCCGTCGCGAGTGGTGACTTTTATAGCGTGAAGTTCGTAAAGGGATTTTGACGGATCATATTTATAAGGATTCTGGCTCCAGGCAAATCTCAGGTCGCGTGGGAAAAGTGCCTTGATCTGATTTAATTTAAGATATTTGTTTACCTGGGCAGTATCGATTCCCGCACAAAGTCCAACCATGCTTGATGCCAGTGGCTGACCCTGTTCCGTAACCCTCGGGCTCAGCAAACCAAATAAGGGATTCTGAAGATTAAACTCATCCCTGTGTTGAGGCTGTTGCTGCTGTCTGCGTTGTATCTTTTCCAATAAGATCCAGAAGTGACTGGTCTTTTGTTGTGTCAGCCGGAACTGTTTCCCTGGCTGTTGCAGTTTTTGTTGTATCTGTTTTTCCGGTATTGGAAATCATTTCTCTCAGAATTGAATTTGCCTGGGAAAGATAGCCGAGTACTTCGCCGTTTTCATATGTTTCCCAGAATTCAAGGTTTGCCGTTCCCTGAAGCAGTTCCCTTACCCTCTTCGGATCATCCTGTCCGGGTAACTCAATTAAAATACGGCCTTTGGTGGCGAGCTGGGTGATATTGGGCTGCACAACTCCAAAACGGTCAATCCTGGTTCGCAGAATATTAAAAGCGTTGGTAATTGCGCTCGATAATTCTTCATCAAGTACTTTCAGTACATCCTCATTCGTCGAGTTGAAATTGATTTTATCCCTTAATTCGACAGTTCCGAAAATTGCAGCAAGCCTGGCATTGGGATCGATCTCCTGGAAGGCTCTCCCGAAAAGTGTAAGAAAATCAGTCTGGCTTTGATTCTGATATTCAGCTTTGGCCCGTAACAGTGCAGCACTGAATGTCTTGTCAGTACTATAATTTGAAAGTGCTTTCAGAATGTCTTCAACCGAAACCTCAAGTATTACGTTCATGCCGCCCTTCAGGTCAAGGCCGAGGTTCATCTCTTTCCTCTGAACTTCCTTGAAAGTATAGCCGATATAACTCCAGTCTTCTTTTGGTAATGCTGAGATTGAATCTAAATACTTACGTTGTTTTACAAGATCGCCTTTTGCATATTCTTTTGCTTCTTTTCTGACTTTATAAGTCGCACCTGTAAACGAAAGCTGGTAAATTGATACAAGCGCCAATGCTATTGCCAGAATAATTATGGCTGTTTTGTTTTGCATCTGTCTCTTTTTTGGGTTATTAGGTAGTCGTTTTTTTAATCTTCCTTATCGAGGCGCAAAGATATTAATTTTTTACAAAAAACAGCAGAATAATAAAAAGCGTAGAGACGTTGCATGCAAAGAAACGTTGCATGAAAAGAGACGTTGTATGAAAAGAACAAAGAGACGTTGCATGCAACGTCTCTGCTGTATTTTAAAAACTATGCTGTAAGGAAGCCTTTGATTTTTACTCAAGCAGTTTCTCGTATTCTGTCTCTATTGGTTTTCTGTTAACAAAATCATACAGGGCAAGACTCCTCAGATTGTAAAAATAATTCCAGTAATTCTGCAATGACTGTACATAAGCCCTTCTGTTCTGGTCCTTTCTGGTATCAGCATTGTTCAGTTCCAGAACAGTAATTTTTCCTATAAGGAACCTCTGTTTGGTGACCTCGAACATCTTCATTGCCACAGTGTCTGATTTTGCTGCAGTTGCCACCTGGTTTTTCTGAAGGTTAAACTGTTCCACGTCAAGTAAAAGGTTTTGCTCAAAGTCAACAAGGGCCTGTTGTGACTGAACTTCGGCAAGTTGAAGGCCCGACTGGGCCATTTTAAACCTGCCCCGTCCCAGTCCCCAGTCGAGAATCGGCATAGTAAATCCCAGCCTGACGGTTTGCTGTCTGTTAGACTGCTGGTACGCCAGCCTGAAATCAGGATCCTGATCGCGCAAACCATATGAAGCAATAATGTTTGCATTAAGGCCCCGTTCCGCCTTTGCCTGAGCCAGGCTGCTCTGAGCCGTTAACAAAGTCAGCTGCTGGTTCAGTATTTCAGGGTTATTTACCATGGCAAGGTCAAGAACTTCCTTTGAGTTCACCTGTAAATCAGGGATCTCGTTTGGTAATATAAGCTCAAGTCTTACAGTTTCATTGAATCCGAGAAATGACCGCAGACGGATCTCCCTGTCGCGCAGGTTCATTTCAGCTTCTTTCCGGGATGTTTCTGTGTTAAGCCACGAAAGTTGCATCTGGAGCAATTCATCCTCGGCAATGGTTCCCAGTTCATACCTTCCCTGTGCAATCCGGTACAATGTGTCGGCATTTGAAAAGTTCATTTCAGCTATCTGCTTGTTAATCTGGGCAAGTGCAAGTGAAAAGAAGCTCATTACTGCCTGCTGATGGACACCTTCTATATTTTCCTGAAATGTCCTTTTTGCAGCTTCATATTTCAGCGGCTCGGTCTTTTTCTCCCATCTAAGGGAATTGTATCTGAAAACCGGCTGAACAAACCTGATGCTGATAGGTGCAGTGATGTAGTTCCTGGAATCCTCTTCAAGATTATTCTCAAGTGTCAGGTCCGAATTAAGTGAGATGGAGCCGCCCGTAAATCCAACATTTTGTGATAACGACAGTGATGCCAGGTTCTGGAGAACGTTGGTTGCACGATATTCCCATTGTTCCAGTGCTGAATTCCAAACTCTTGTATATGCCGTGCTGTAATCCGGTGTCGATCCTGAAAGCGTCAGGGATGGCCTGTATTGCGCAACAAAAGTCTTGTACATCCAGTAGCTTGCACGGAACCTGTGCTTAGCAATCAGGGCATTGGGTGATTGTTCCTCTGAGAGCTTAATAACCTCTTCGAAAGTCAGTTTTTTAATATCCTGTGCTGCACTTTTCTGAACCGGAAACAGGAATACAGTGATAGCTGCAAATAAAAATAATTTCTTCATTGTTAAAATTTTATTCATATCTTAATGATTCGATCGGGTCTCTTTCTGATGCCCTCTTGGCAGGGGAATAGCCAAATATTACACCGACTGCTGCCGATACTCCGAAAGCAATAAATACTGAGAAGAACGAGACTATTGTCATAATCCCGGCAATCTGCTCTATGAGTTTTGCCATTATCACCCCTAAAAAGATCCCGATAAAACCTCCGGTTACACTAATAAGGACAGCTTCGGAAAGGAACTGAACGACAATATCCATTTTTTTGGCTCCTATAGCCATTCTGGTGCCGATCTCCTTTATCCTTTCCATCACTGAGGCAAACATAATGTTCATAATTCCAATACCGCCTACTACCAGTGAGATACTGGCAATGGCTCCAAGTACTATGTTGAATATATCCTTCGTCCGTTGCTGTTGCTTGAGAAGTAATTCAGGGACTGTGATTTCAAAGTCCTTTACGTTAGTGTGACGGCGTGACAGCATCCGGCTAAGTATTTCGGTTGTCGGATTGAGCTGTTCCGTTTCGGTTACCTGCACAACAATCCGGTCGAGCTGGTTGTAGTTGGTTTCCGTATCAGATGAAGCGTCAGAACTGCTTACAACGATCCTTGCCATTCCACCACCTCCCGGTCCACCGAAAACCATCGTATTGGAAGAAGCCTCCGATACAAGTTTGGTATTCAGCAGAGCCCTGTTCTGATATCTCAGGAGCATCGTCTGGATTGGAATATAGATATTGTCATTGTAAACATTAACTCCCTGTTCCTCAAAACCTGTAAGGTTAACATTGGTCTTCTGGAGCACACCTATTACTTTAAGCCAGATACCGTTAAATTTTATATACTGGCCGATGGGATCTATTTTACTGAAGAATTTTGCCCTGATATTTGCGCCTATGATGCAAACCTGGATACCGTTCTCTTCCTGGTAGTTATTGAAAATTGTCCCGGCGGTGAGAGGAAGGTTGTACAAATAAAAATAGTCATTGGAAACTCCGACCAGCTTGGCAATGTATTTTACACCGTTAAGCATTGCTGTTGAGTTAAACGAGATCTCCGGACTTATTCTTTTAACAGATGGAAGAGTCTCCTTTATAGCGTCAACATCGAGCATATTCAATCCCCTCGAGAATTTCTTCTGTTGTTTCTCTCCCTCCTCTGTGGAAGAAGATTTATCGGGGATCACCGGGTTAATAAGGATATTGTTGACACCTACCATTTTCATCTGTTCCATGATCTCCTGCTTGGCTCCCTTACCTATAGCAAGCATCGCGATTACTGCGGCTACGCCAAATATTATTCCAAGCGCTGTAAGCATCGATTTCAGCTTATTGGATACAATTGATTCGACCGCAATCTCTATATCGTGAAAATATCTGAAGAAAAACTTAAACATATCTTTTTAGATTAGTTGATGTTTCTGAATAGTGATGATGCTGAAGAGGTTAGTTCTGAATGGGTTGCTGCTGCGGTGTGCCCTGGACGTTCACCCTGCGTCTTGCGCTGGTGTCCCTTGTTCCCTGACCTTGTCCCGGTCTCTGGCCCTGGCCGCCCTCTGATTACGCATCTCCATGAATCTCCTCATTGCCGCAGTATCCCTTGTTCTTGCTCCCTGACCTCCAGCCGCTCCGGCTGCTCCGGGCGTACCCCTCATGTTCTGAAACCGCTCCATCATTTCTGGAGTAATCCCTTCCATCATTGGTGGTCTCTGGTTTGCTTTTGCAGCTTCTTCCCTCAACCTCATTTCTTCTTCCTTCTTTGCTTTGGCACGCTCTCTGTTAACGGCAATAAGCGGTTCGCCGGAGATTTTGAACCTCTCAATATCCTCAGGAGTGCTGAGATAGATAACATCGCCAGGTTCAAGGCCCTGCTCAACAACCACATTGTTTTCGTTGGATTCACCAAGGACAACAATCTGTTTGCTGCCGCTTTTTGTATAGACATACGGGATACTGTCGAGGCCTGCCTGAACAGCTTCGAGAGGAATATAGGTAACGTCTTCAATTGTTTTGGTAATGACCTTATTGCCAGTTGTCATCGAGGGTCTCAGGATCGGATCCGATCCATTTACCTTTATAAGTACCTCAAACACCTTTGCATCGGCGTTAGGCAGCTGTTCTCCTATATTTGCCACAGAGGTAACTACACCGTTGTATGATCGTTCCGGAAAAGCATCAACATCTATCTCGACATTCTGCCCCGGTTTAACTTTGCTGACATCGATCTCGTTCACATATGTTTTGGATATCATCGATGACATATCAGGCAATGTGGCCACAACATTGTCCCATGGGGAAATTGATGAGCCGACTTTTCTTTTTGATCCGGTCCTGTCCCTCTTATAAATAACCATCCCGTCGGATGGTGCGGTCACGACAAATTTCGAAAGAATATTCTGCAAGTCTGCAACCCTCTGACGCTGTTCTGCCAGATTAGATTTCAGGGTCCTCATGTCAGATCTTGCCTGCTCAACTCTCAATGAATAGCTCTTTATTGACTGTTCGAGCGACCGTTCGGCCTTGTCGAGATTCATCTCAGCCTGACGGATGGTTGTAGGAGGTTCATATTTCGATTGCTGAAGTGTGATTCCAGCCTCTTCAACAGTAAACCTCAGGTTCTTGATATTGTCCCGGAGGTTACTGAGTGTAACAGCTGTATCAAGCATTTTCACCTCAAGGTTAGTCTCAAAAGTTGTAAGCCTTTCAAGCTCATCTTTTAAACTGTTGTCAAAGGTTGTCCGGTCGAGAGTAGCTACATAGTCACCAGCCTTTACTTCCGTACCTTCAGGTACAAGATCAGTGATCTTGATATCCATAGCCCTTATGTTCCTGCTCTGGGTAAATTCGGGACCGGTAATATCTTTTGAGTTTTCGGCCTGCAACTCGCCGGTTGTTGTGACTATAATTTCAAACTCACCTTTTTGTGCCTCAGCATACAGATTAGAGACATCTTTCTTTTTCGTTAGCTTTCCTATAACGATCAGGACGATAATTGCCGCTACTACAACAATGCCTGCGATAATAATTGTTCTTTTCATTGAGATTATTCTTATTTTATAATTGATATTCCAAAAAAACGTTACAAAAGTATAGAAATGGGGATTTAATTTGAATTTTTAACAACTTTTAATATATTCTAATCGCCTTTTCACAATTTAAAGACATTCATCCCCTTGAATTTATTCCGGCAGATCTTAAAAAAACTAAGCGTATTAGGCTTTTTTAACAATATTAATTACTATATCTGCCAGATTTTCAGCTTCTTCAGCAGTCCTTCCCTCTGCATATATTCTCATTATGGGTTCAGTATTTGATTTCCGAATCTGTACCCAGCCTCCTTTGTGTTCTATTCTCAAGCCATCGCGTTCATCAATTTCATGATCCCTGAATTGCAATTTGATTGTATCCAGGATAAACCTAAAATCAGTACCTTCCGGAAGAGTCATCTTTTTCTTGGCAATTACATACCCGGGATATGACTTTCTGAGCGAGGTGCATTTCAATCCGCTTTTGGCAAGGTGTGTCAGGAACAGGGCAATCCCTGCAAGCGCATCGCGTCCGTAATGAAGCTCGGGGTAGATTACTCCGCCGTTCCCTTCACCTCCGATTATGGCCTCCCGCTTCTTCATCTCTTCAATAACATTAACCTCTCCGACAGCTGCTGAGAAATAACTTTTCCCATAACCCTCGGTGACGTCCTTTAAGGCTCTCGTGGATGACAGGTTTGATACAGTATTGCCAGGAGTATGTTTTAAAACATAGTCTGAAACCGCTACAAGCGTGTACTCCTCGCCAAACATAGAGCCATCCTCGCATATAATGGCAAGACGATCAACATCAGGATCGACCACGAACCCAATGTCAGCCTTATCTTTTTTAACAAGTGCGGAAATATCCGTAAGATTTTGCGGGAGTGGTTCCGGATTGTGAGCAAAATTACCGTCCGGAGTCGTATTCAACCCGGTTATCTTCGTTACGCCAAGTGCCCTGAGTAATTCAGGGAGAACGATGCCCCCTACTGAATTGACACAATCAATTGCAACCGAGAAGCCGGCCGCCCTAATGGCATTTACGTCCACCAGGCTGAGTTCAAGGACCTTATCGATGTGCTTCTTTCCCCAGGTCGTGTCATCTGAAATTGTGCCGGTGTTGTCAAGCGGACTAAAGTTGAAGTCTTCGGATTCTGCAATCTTAAGTATCTCAATGCCATCCGCCGATGAAAGGAATTCCCCCGCTTCATTAAGGAGCTTCAAAGCATTCCATTCTGCAGGATTATGACTTGCCGTCACTATTATCCCCCCCTGTGAACCTGTTCCCGTAACAGCCAGCTCAACAGTAGGTGTTGTGGCCAGACCGATATCGGTTACATCGATACCGAGACTCCTGAGGGTAATGTTAACCAGACTGCTTACCATTTTTCCTGACCGCCTGGCATCGCGCCCGGTTACAACTTTAAGCTTCTGGTTTAAATGTCTTCTTCCAAGCCAGGTTCCATAAGCTGCAGCAAATTTTACTATATCGACCGGAGTCAGGCTCTCTCCCGGTTTTCCACCTATTGTTCCCCTGATACCTGAAATTGATTTTATTAATGACATATGCCTCAATTTAAAGTCACAAAGGTGCAAAAAAAACATGAATTTTTATAGCTTAATTAATTGTACCTTTGCACTCTGAAAAGGGTAGACCCGCTTCCCTCCCGCCAGCTGTCGGGACTTCCCCCGGGGGAAGATCTGAGCATGGAAAACGGAAAAGGGGTCGTTAGTTATAATACAAGTCATTATCAAACATGTATTCCAGAAAGCCTGAAAAGAAATCAAGACCGCGTATAGGTGCAGCTATTCCCGAAACAGCAAAAAAGGAGCTGCTGCGGTTGAACAGGTTTATTGCCAACAGCGGTGTATGCTCAAGAAGGGAGGCTGATGTCCATATACAAAACGGGTTAATAACCGTAAACGGTAAGATTGTTACAGATCTCGGTGTTAAGGTTTCACTTACCGATGATATAAGGTTTAAAAACAAAAGACTTAAGGCTGAGAAGAAAGTTTACATACTGATGAATAAACCGAAAGGATATGTTACAACGGTAGAAGACCCACATGCTGATCACACTGTCCTTGAGCTCATAGGCGATGCCTGCCGTGAAAGGGTTTATCCGGTTGGAAGACTCGACAAAGCCACAACAGGGGTCCTCCTGCTTACAAATGACGGAGATCTTACAGGAAAACTGATCCATCCGAAATATAACAGAAAAAAGATCTACCACGTTTTTCTCGATAACCCTGTTACTAAAAATGACCTTTTCAAGCTTACTGAAGGGGTGGAACTTGACGGGGTGACAGTTGTCGCGGACGCTGTTTCATACGCCGACCCTGACGATAAGACCCAGATCGGGATCGAACTTCACTCGGGTCAGAACAGGGTCATAAGAAGAATATTTGAGAAGCTCGGATACAAAGTCAAAAAACTTGACAGAGTCTATTTTGCAGGCCTGACAAAGAAAAATCTTTCACGCGGTGAATGGAGGTATCTGAATGATAAAGAGATAGGGATGCTGAAACGGGGAATATTTTAATCTTAAATATGAATCACAGGGCAGGCTTCGTAAACATACTCGGAAACCCGAATGTCGGTAAATCGACAATAATGAATGCACTTGTGGGTGAGAAACTTTCCATTATAACGCCTAAAGTCCAGACTACCCGCCACAGGATCATGGGAATTGTGAACGGTGATGATTTCCAGATCGTCTACTCCGACACACCGGGCATCATCAAGCCCAGGTACAAGCTTCAGGAGTCGATGATGAGCTTTGTAAATATTGCTCTTTCCGATGCTGATATTATCCTGTATGTTACGGAAGTCGCAGAAAGACCTGGAGAAGAAAATGAATTCATAAATAAGGTAAGGCAGTCGGAAGTTCCTGTTATAGTTGCAGTAAATAAAATTGACCTGAGCAATCAGGTCGCACTCGAGCAGGTTGTAAAATCGTGGGAGATGGCTTTCCCCCAGGCCCCTGTGATTCCGGTCTCAGCCCTGCTTGGCTTTAACCTCGACACTCTCCTGAATGCAATAACAAGCAAGCTCCCTGAAAGTCCGCCATATTTTCCGAAAGATCAGCTTACAGACAAGTATGAACGGTTCTTTGCATCTGAGATCATACGTGAAAAGATTCTTTTCAATTATCAAAAAGAAATCCCATATTCGGTTGAAATAGAAATAGATAGCTTCAATAATGAGGGCGGTCTGATAAAAATAAGGGCATTGATACACGTTACACGCGACAGTCAGAAAGGGATAATTATAGGTCATAAAGGCGAAAAGCTTAAAACTGTTGGGACTCAGGCAAGACGTGATATGGAAGACTTCTTCGGGAAAAAGGTATTTCTTGAATTATATGTTAAAGTAACAAAGGATTGGCGCGACAAGCCCCGGATTCTTAAAAGATTCGGGTACAGATAAGAATAAATTGCGGATTTCGGATTTTCGATTTCGGATATATAGTAATAAAATCCGCAATCCATAATCCCAGATCCGAAATAATCAGAAATATGGGCAGGATAGTGGCAATAGTTGGGAGACCCAACGTAGGAAAATCGACTCTTTTCAACAGGCTGATCGAGGCAAGGGAAGCAATCGTTGATGAGGTGAGCGGAGTAACCCGCGACCGCAATTACGGACGTTGTGTCTGGAACGGTATCAGCTTTTCAGTAATCGATACAGGTGGTTATGTGAAGAACTCCGAAGATATTTTTGAGGAAGAGATAAACAAACAGGTAATGCTTGCAATTGGCGAAGCTGATATCATACTTTTCATGGTTGATGTCGCAACCGGAATCCATGACCTCGATTCAGCAATAGCCGGTGCTTCTGAGGAAGATCGATAAGAAGGTTCTCCTGGTGGTCAACAAGGTTGACAACAACGAAAGGCTGATGGATGCCACTGAATTCTACAATCTGGGTATGGGAGATTATTTTCCCCTGAGCTCCGCAACCGGGAGTGGTACCGGCGAATCTGCTTGATGAAGTTGTTAAAAATCCTCCCGGAAGAAGATGAAGAAGCTGTTCCCGACATACCAAGGGTGGCAATAGTCGGCCGCCCGAATGTTGGTAAATCATCCCTGATAAACAGTCTGCTCGGTGAAGAAAGGAACATTGTAACTCCTGTCGCGGGAACAACCCGTGATTCGATCTTTACAAGGTATAATAAATTCAATCACGATTTCATGCTGGTAGACACAGCCGGCTTAAGGAAGAAGGGAAAGGTAAGCGAAGATATCGAGTTCTATTCTGTGATGCGTGCCATCCGGACAATCGAAAATTCTGATATCTGCCTGCTGCTCATCGACGCCACACGGGGAATAGAATCACAGGACCTTAACATAATATCCCTTATTCACAGCAATAACAAGGGAATGATCATTCTTGTAAATAAATGGGACCTTATTGAAAAGGAAAACAACACATCTTTAATGGTTGAAAAGGAGATACGATATAAAACCGCACCATTCATCGATTACCCGATCCTGTTCATTTCAGCCATCAACAAACAGAGGATCCATAAGATCCTTGAGCTTGTTGATATGGTAAATCAAAACAGAAAAAGAAAAATACCAACCTCCGAGTTGAATGTTGTAATGCAGCAGATAATCCATGACAATCCTCCTCCTGCCCTCAAAGGCAAATATGTCAAAATAAAATATGTAACACAATTACCAACCTATACTCCGACATTCGCGTTTTTCTGCAACCTCCCTCAATATGTAAAAGAGCCTTATAAAAGATATATTGAAAACAGGATGAGGGAAAAATTTGAGCTTTCAGGTGTACCAATAAGGATATTTTTCAGAAAAAAATAAGTTACTTTGGTGTGGTTTTTGTGCTGAATAGTTTTTTAAATCATCTCAATGGAAAAAATTAAATATGCGGTGATGGTCTGTTTTATAGTCTTAGCCATTTCATCCTGCGGTGAAATCAAGACTTTGCCCGATGAACCCCGTATTGAGTTTAAAAGTTTCGCTGTATTTGACACAGTGGATATCCTTGGAAACGAGGCTAAAGGCGGCAGGCTAAAATTTTATTTTGAGGATGGAGATGGAAACGTGGGACTTCCCCCTCCCGAGCCGGGCCAGGAAAATGATTCAACCAATCTTTACTTCACCCTTTACCGGATGACGGACGGGGTTATGGCTCCTGCACCAGATAACGACCCTCTGAAACCTTCAGCATACCGGATCCCTTACATGGTGAAAAACGGTCAGAATACCATTCTTCAGGGAACAATATCTGTTACTTTCCTTTATCTTTTTTATTTTGAAAGTGACACAATCAGGTATGATTTCTATCTCAAGGACAGGGCCGAGAACATAAGCAATACAGTTTCAACAACCGCCATATCACTTTTTGTGAACGGGGTGTATAAATAGAATCTGGTTCAGATTTTAACCCCCATAAACAGGATATCATCAACCTGTTCATAATTACCTTTCCACTCTTTATAGAATTTTATAAATTCCTCTTCCTGGCGGGCAATCGTTAAGCCTGAGATTTCGCCTATAAGTTTTTTCAACCTTGCAATTTTCATCTTCTTGCCATCAGGTCCCCCAAACTGGTCTGGAAGTCCATCAGAAAACAAATAGACTGTATCTCCTTCATTAAGGTAATATTCCTGGTCGTCAAAATATTTCTCAAGAACTGTTTGCCCTCCCACTGATGCCCTGTTGCCTTTAATATAATAGGTCTCCCCACCCATTACCAGAATTACCGGCCTCATCGCCGAGGCGAACCTGATATGCCGGTTTTTCAGGGTGAATTCGCAAACAACAACATCCATACCGTCGTTCGAAACCCCTACTCCGAGATTCTGATTGAGAGTCGCAAATATTTGCTTATCAAGCATTGTAAGTATCTCCGATGGTTTGGAGATCCGTTGCCTCGAAACAATATCCTGCAGGAGGGTCGAGCCAATCATCGACATGAAGGCACCAGGGACTCCATGGCCTGTTGAATCAGCACAAACCAGTATAAACCTGTCTTCGTCAAGCTTGTCAAACCAGTAGAAATCGCCGCTTACAATATCACGGGGATACAGCATAATAAATGCATCCTCGAAGTGACTTTTAAGTCTGTTTATATCGGGAAGGATACTCGATTGTATCCTTCTTGCATAGTTAATGCTGTCGGTTATTTCAAGATTCTGGATCTCGATCTCCGATTTTTGTTTCATAACAACCCTTGTTCTGGATTCAAGCTCTTTTTCAAGGTATTCCTGAATTTTTTTCTGAGCTTTCTCCCGCTCCCTTACTATAAGTATTATTATTCCGGTTGCGGCGCTAACCATTACAAATATGAACCACCATGTTCTCCAGACAGGCCGCTTGATATTTATCCCGAACGAAAGCGGGTTTTCCTGGGTCATTCCGTCATCGTTTACAGAAATCAGATTGAACTTGTACTTCCCGTCGCGCAGGTTGTACGTTACCTCCCGTGAATCTGATTCTTCTGTCCATTCATCATCAAAATTATCGAGTCTGGTGCTGTAATAAACCTTTTCAGGATCGGAGAAGTCTATACCGGTGTAATTCACCCTTATCGTATATCGTTTCCTGTACGGCAGGTTATAAGATGGCTGATACGGGTAAGCGACACCGTTTATTATAACTGAATTGATGTTGTTTACAGGTGCCATCTGCAGCCTTTTATCCCTCGCCCCGTCGTAAATAACAAGGCCTTCAGTAGTGCCTATGAATATTTTACCATCAGGCGATTCGTATAGCCCGTTCATATTGCACATTCCACCTTTTGCAAAATCGTTCCCAAAGACTTTCACAAGTCCGGTTTCCTGATCATATCTTGAAAAGCCTCTTTCGTGCCCGACCCAGATATTATTGTCACTTCCGGCAAGAATACTGTAAGCGTAATTTGACAGGAGTCCGTTAGCAGTGCTTATTGATCGCACCGAATCCTTGAAACATTCGAAAACTCCGTTACCAAGAGTGGCGACCCAGATAGTCCCGTTTTTATCTTTTGTTATCCCTGAGATCTTATTTAAAAGTGTCCCGTACATCACACCGCCAGAGGCTATTATTCCCGAGTCGGGATCAATTCTGTTCAGCCTGTCGCTTTCAGTTGCAATGTAGGCGCTTCCGTCATCCAGGAGCAGGATCTGATTTATGCTGTTATGAGGGAATCCGCTATTTGTATTATAATTCCGCAGCAAATTTCTACTTTGCCGCGATACAATATTTACGCCATTAAGGGTAGCCAGCCAGATCTTATCCCCGTTTATCTTAATATCACTAATATAATCGGCCCCCGTATCACCCGATCTGTAAAACTGGTTTATTGATCCGGCTTCGTCCCTAGCAAAGAGACCGCTGCCACGGGTTCCTATCCATAGAATATTTTCACTGTCAATATAATAGGAGCTGATCTCATTTCTTCCCGCCTGTTTTGAAAATGGGGTGAAGGATCTGGGCTTTCTGTTTAACAGGTCATAGACATAAAATCCTGAAGGAGTGCCCAGGATATAATCCTCTTTCATCCTGCCGGCGAAGATTATGTTATTCGGATTGCCGCTGATGCCCGGAGTATTGAATTCAAAGGAATCTGTATGCTGCATCGAAAGTCCCTCACCGTTAAAGCCTATCCATGTGTTTTCTTCCGAATCCCGGAAAACTACTGTGACATTATCGCCCGGGAGTCCCGATCCCGTATTTAATAATTCCGTTGACACCAGCGAATCGCTGTCGTTCAGGAAATGCATCTTTACAACACCTGTCCCTGATGCTGACACCCAGAAATTATTTTCCCGGTCATGTGTGACAGCTTTTACAGTAAGCATCTCAAGACCGGGATATCCGTTGAATCGCGATAACAGGTAAGTCCCATTGTTTATTTCCAGCTTATAAATGCCGTTTCCATCTGTACCAATGATGAAATCCTCGTTGCCATTCAGCTGATTAACAGACATTATCCGGGAGTAGTCAAATTCCTCAATAACTCTTTCTGTCCTGATCGAATCTCCTTCAAATTTACAGATCATGAGATTCTCCTGAGTTCCGATAAGTAATCTTCCGGCTGTTGAAAAACAGGCTGAAAACATGTTCGGGTCAGAGCTTAGAGAGATTTCTTTAGCTTCTGAGGCTTCTTCCGGATTAATCCTGTAGAGAGGTTTTCTCTGCGGCAAAATAAATATGAGTCCTTCAGGACCTTCAATTATTGAACTGATACCTGTACCTGACGAATTTGAAAGCTTAACCTGCCTGAGATCCCAACCGGCAGAATAAAAAACTGTACCGTCATTACATCCAAACCAGAGTGTTTCTTTTTTATCTTTCAGGCAAACAGTTGGATACCGCCCTATAGCAGAATCGGGATATTGTACTTTGAAGAATTCAAAGCCGTCGAATCTGAATATTCCTTCAGTAGTGCCTAACCAGATGTAACCGTTCTGATCCTGGTTGAGGGTATATATCACTTCACTGGGCAGATTATTCTCGAATTCCGTAGTGTTTAAACCGGTAAGTCTGTCCATTGGTAAGTGCCGAAAACAAAAACAAGCACACAAAAGTGCTGATGTAGATTTTACGCATAATATTGAGCCTTTTTAAAGCTTCCCCTTACTTTAGAATTTTTCTTATTCTCGTCACCGGTTGGTAAACCGGTACGCCGCCAATAGGTGAGCTGAAGAACTGGAGAGCATCACCTCTCTGGTTTTCAAGTGTGACAACCACATTATTGTTCCTTACAAGTGATACCTGTTTCTTGTGAAACTGAAAATCAAGTGATTTACCGATCTCCTGCTCCTCAACCGGAATTCTTGACTCCGCTAGTCATTCTCGTTCGAGATAGGTACCGCTATCCCCTGCTTGTATGTTGAAACAACAAGAGATCCCTCCGTCATCATCCCAGTCGAAGTTCCTCTGCCTTATTGACACTATGCCGGTATCAACATACGGATAAATATGGGCGACGCTTTTTGTATCATTCCACAATCTGAACGTATATTCATAGGTAAATGCATTTGCGCCTTCAATAGGCAGATCGCTATTGGCATCCCGGCTGAGAAAATACCTGTACAGGTTCCCATCATCGCCGGTTATCCCTTCGCATACAATCTTGAAGATATAACTTTTCCATTTTTCGTTGTATTCTCCTTCCGTAGGGTTAAAGGGCCCGAAAGCGTAATAGCCGTTATCATAGGTAGCTTCATTTCCAAATACCCTGGAAGCAATAAGGTTGCCGGTCTTGAAATTATCGTCGTCTTTCAGGCCCCTCGATTGAAGATTCTTATCAGGATCAACACCTTTCCCTCCAAATATCGAAAACATTGTCTTTGAATCCCATAGTCCCTGTATTTCATCATTCTGGCCACCGGAATCAGGGTCAAAAACTTTTATGTAGAACTGGCGGTTGTAGTCCTTTGGGAATAGTGAAAAAAAAGATCGAGCTGAAATCATCATCACCCCATGAAGTTTCTCCATTCCTGCCAAAAGTGACGAGGAAAGGTATATTCTCGTCTTTCCCGGGAACGGCCTGACTTCTAAAAATATCCTGCCACAATATGGCGGACATAAGTGTCAGAAAAAGGATCTTAATTACTTGGGTGTTAACTTTCATTGGGTCAAGGCTCTTTAATCAAAATATTTTTTGAAACGCATGCTTCCCTTACAGCTACTCCCGTTTCAGGTTTGGATGTTACAATTAACTGAATATTATAGGTTCCCGGTCTTGAATATGTCTTTTCAACACCTATTCCCAGGCCGATTGTTTCATCGCCAAAATTCCAATAATACCTGGCGACATCCCACCCCGGGAGGTTGGTGCTGTCAGCTCGTAATTCAACCGGACGGCCGGCAGCAAATACATCGGGGCATGATATATATGGTTGTTCAATATCCTGTACTATAAGTATTTCTGTTTTTTCATTAATTGTAACCTCTTTTGTCACAAGATTAACAACATCAAGCTGTACTGTGTAGGTCCCCGGACCTGAAAAGCAATGTTCAACCCGTGCACCGGTTGCATTTTTCCCATCTCCGAATCTCCACTTATAAGTGAAAGGTATAGTATCGTACTTAATGGCATTCTCCTCCACAAATTCATAGCAATAATTGTTCTCTTCAAGAGGTTTGCAGGAGGATTTCCTGATTATCGTTGTTTTAAATTCATAGATGTCATCATTTCTGATGCGGTTTGATGAGAAGTAACCAGCCTGAAGGTCAGGCTGAGCCACAAAGGCGAAATCGTCCGACGGTGAATTAACCGGTTCGGAAAGCCTTTCGGGTGCAATCCATGAATTGTTTACTGATAAAGTATACCAGACATCGAGCCCGCCAATCCCACCGGGACGGTCAGAGGTAAAATAGAGTTTGCCCGAGGAATGGATAAAAGGATAATTTTCGATACCCGGTGAATTTACAAGCGGGCCAAGGTTGACCGGGCTGCTCCATTCATTGTTAATTAATTCACAATAGAAAATATCGGACCCTCCCTGCCCGCCCGGCATATCGGAGGCAAAGAAAAGATACTTTCCATCGGCGCTAATAGATGGCTGACCAACATTAAACTCCGGATTATTGAATTTAAACGGTTGTATTGAAATCAATTCAGTTCCCGAAAGTGATCCTGTGAATATTCCGCTTCTGTTTCTGAATCTCCTGTTCCTTGAGGGCTCACCCGTCTCGATCTCGCTTGTAAAGTAAACTGTCTTTCCATCCGATGCAACACATAACGGCCCACTGTTAAACAATGAACTCCTTTCGCTTTTTATTTCCAGAGGCCTCTGCCATTCAGCAGTATCCTTCTTTGAAGCAATGTATATATTGTAAAGCCGGCGGTCATCGAACGATGTGCGGTCGACTATTCCACTTGTCCGGCGGTCGGAACAAAAAAGGATTCCGTCCTTTACCAGCACGGGTGATATTTCACTGAACGATCCTGAATTTAAGGGGAGGCGTTCAACCTTATAAACAGAGGCTAACTGCCCTGAAAGGCTCCAGGCTTTCAGGATCATAACAGAGAACAATAATATCAAAGCCGGTTTAAATCTCATAATAATCAAAAATACCTTGGATTTGCCGCACTTACCTTATACCGGAATTCATATCTGAGTACAAATTCGGTTGATCCCTTTGAATATGAATTCATTCTTCCGACAGGATAATCATATGAGAAACCAAACATCAGCTGCTGGTTGAGCTGAACCTGAACTATTGCCACAGCCACCTGTTCCGAAAATCTCCATGATCCTCCCACCCAGATAAGATCAGCTATTATAAAATTGCAGTTGACATCGAACTGGTTCAGTCGTTTGGTGTCCTGAAGTGAGTAGTCGATCAGGACCGAAGGCTTTATTTTCAAAAAGGGAGAAACAGCGACGATCGCTCCCGCTGATATCAGAAAATCATACTGGCTGAAACTATGATATGGGGTCACATTTCCACTGCCTGAACGGCGATAGCTCATAAAGGAAGGAACTGAAAGACCTGCAAAAAACCTGTCTTCAAAGTAATAGATTCCGGCACCAGCGTTAGGCAGTGCAAGAGGCTTATCATTAGTTTTGAAAACCGGATCATCCGGATCAATAAGCAGCAATCCGGTATAGTCTGTGTTCGACAGGTCAACCCCGGCTTTCAACCCGAACGAAAGTTTTCCCTTTTTAAGCCTGATGTGATATCCGTAATTTCCATAAATGCTTGTTGTCTTGGTGGTTCCATACTGCATGAACTGGGCTGACAGCCCAAGCGCCACCTTGTCATTCTTAAGCGGAGAATGAAATGAAACCGACTGGAGCAGGGGGGAACCTTTAGTACCCATCCATTGCATCCTGTAAGAAAGGAAGCTGCTTAACACCCCCCTTGTACCCGTATATGCAGGATTTATAACAAGACCATTCTGCAGATACTGGCTGTAAACGGGGAATCCCAGGTTGATTCTTGTAGAATCGGGAACATTCTGACCCTGAACAACATTGACTAATATCAGGAAGGATACCGAAAGAAGTTTCATTCTTCCGGAAAAATGAATTTCAGTTAATACTCTATAGCTTCTGAAATTGATCATTACTAATACCGTTTTAAAACAATGAACCCACTTTTCTTAAATACCTGTCCATTCCCCTTTGAAGTTATCTTCAGCAAATAATAATATGTACCTTCCGGCATGTCGCTCCCTCTTGAATTTGTACCGTTCCATTCATGCCATTCATTTCCATTCCGGTTTGAAGTAGAAAAAACCTCCGATCCGGCGCCGTTTATAATTACCATCTCGGCATCCTGGTTAGGCAGATCAAGGCCTCTGACCACAAAAGTATTGTTATAGCCATCAGGGTCATTATTGGGAGAGAAACCTTCAGGAATCACAAGATCATAGATCATGATCTCAACTATATCCTCAAGTTTGCAGGCTCCCCTTGTAACAGTCCATAAGAATTTGTTCAACCCTTTCGACAAACCATTCACCCTTGTGTCATTCTCAGTATCATTTTCAAAGCTGCCCGAACCTTCAAGCAGGGTCCATTTACCGGTACCACCGGCCAATGCCGGGTCGGCAACCAGCGTAACGATCTTGTCGAATGAATAGATAGTTGTATCGGGGCCGGCATTGATCATTGACCCGGGCGGCAGTGAATCAAGGGTAAGTTCCAGTGTATTGGAGGTGCTCGTGCAGCACCCGCCTGCCCCTGAGGTTGCATTTCTCCGGTAATGAATTGTTCTTTTCATAACGGGTGGCTGGTAAGTTCCGTTTGAAGAGTTATTCGTCCCGGCCGCAGGAGCCCAGGTCGTTCCGTTCCTGCTCTCTTCCCAGAAGTATGAGAATGATCCGGAACCTGCCCCTCCTGAAATCGTAACACTAGTTGCCTGGGTAAGCGGAGAGGGTATATCGTCCTTGCATACCGTCAGGTTTCCGGATATTGTATTGTCCCTGATCAATGGCAGAACATTGACTTTTACCGGGGCGCTCTCAGAAAAGCACTCACCCGATGAAACTCTTCTCCGGTACCACGATGTTGCGGAAAGTGCAGGTGGCTGATAAAACCGGCTGTTTGCGGCCGTAATATCCGACCATGCTGCATTGTCGGGTGACGACGACCACTGGTAAATGTAGCTTCCTGCAATGCCTGTCCCTCCCGACGGTATGGAGCCTGTGAACCGATGCGGAGTCGCACCATCACATAAAGTTGTATCGGAGAGCCCTCCGGCAAGAAGTGAAACGGTATTGTCAGCAATTGGTTTGTGGACATTTATAATCACCGGTTCGCTGGTATTGCTGCATGCTGATGAGTAGGCGATCCTGCGGTAGCGGGTTGTATCGGTAAGTGCCGGCGGAATAAAATCCTGGCCCGGAACAGACGTGTATCCCGGGATATCAGTCCATGAATGACTCCCTGAACTGTCCTGCCAGGTAAAGGAGTAGGACCCTGCACCCTTGCCGTTCAACGGGGCGGAGCCTGTCAGCTGCAACGGTATTGAGCCTGTGCAGATAGTCTGGTCACCCGAAACAATTGAGTTATTGGTAATCACCGGGTATTCGTTGAGGAGAACCGGTTCACTATTGTCAGCGCATACATTCCCGCTGCCCGATAATACAACTCTTCTGTAATATTCATGCCCCGGGAATGGCGGAGCATTTTCTTCGGGATTATAATTTACATTGTTGGTCATTCCTGTGGCAATAACCCAGGTTGTCCCGTCCTGGCTGCGCTCCCATCTGAACCTGTAGGTATTGTCGCCTCCTGCAAGAGCAGGGGCAACAGTTGCATCGAGGTTTAAGAATGTCATTCCTTCGCAGATCTCCTGCGCAGGAGTCAGTATCGTATTGTTACTGATAGGTTCAAGGACATTTATCCTTATAGAAGCGCTTGTAGTCAGGCACGATCCGGAAGTGACGGTCCGCCTGTACCATGTCGTCTGTGTCATACCCGATGGTGGAAGATAACTCTCGGTCGGGGAAGAAGCATTGCTAAATAAAATATTGTCGGTGCTTGATTCCCATCTGAAAGCATAAAGTCCGTTCCCATCCTGTAGTATGAGCCTGGAATTAAGCAATGAAGGATCCTGTCCGTAACATAATGTATCGGGATCTCCTATGACATTGTTCTTTATAAAAGGATGAACCACAACCTGTACCGGTAAACTTATGTCTGTGATTATAACCGGAGTACTGTTATCCGTTACAACCCGTCTGAACCAGGTTGTTTGTGTGAGCAGTGAGGGGGGTGTATAATACCTCAGGTTGTTAGTTCCCGGAGCCGTTGTAAACCCTGCTGAAGCGGATGTTGTGCTGCTTTCCCACAGGAAAGTATAGGGCGGGGTACCTCCGACAGGCTTTGTTCCAACTATCTGACCGTACATTATATCAGAACAGACTGAATCGACCCTGTTGCCCGATGCAGCCGACCATACCGAATTGAACAGGAATCCGTTTAAGTTGGGAGAATAATTAAATTTTATCTCCCCCAGGCCTTCTGAGAGAATTGTAGGCGCCGGAGCTCCGTTGGCCACCGTGGCATTAGTTACTGATGCCGGAATTGATGGAGAACTAATCCAGATCAGGCCTCCTCCGCCACCACCTCCTTCACCGAAACTGCCCGGATTGGATCCGCCATTACCACCGTCGGCAGATATTAAAGCCTGACCCGATAATTCGTTGAAAAAGAGAGCTACTGAACCACCGGCCCCGCCTCCTCCCGAACCCGCATCTGAGGCAGAATTTAATGCAGTTATGCCATTTGATCTTATAATATGATTGTTCCCGATAATGGTGTCGGCAATCAGGATAACAATTCCTCCGCCATTACCACCGGCGGATGCTGTTGATCCTGTTGCCTGGGTTGAAGCTCCTCCGCCACCGCCAGCAAAAATACCCTGCTGTATGATTGTCCCGATGATGTTCATACCACCGAAACCGCCGTCGCGTGGATCATTACTGCACTGCAGCCCATTTTCCAGACCGCCGCCGGCGCCTTTACCGCGGTTCGAACCCCCGCCGCCCCCCGAAAATCTCCCGTTTCCTCCTCCCCCGCCTGTGAAATTTGGCCCCTTTCCTTTGGCGTGATCGGGTAACAAGAGAACTCCGGTCTGATCATGAATAGCTATGCCTTCTCCCTTGAAGCCGGCATTATTCCATGTCAGCGGATAGGAATCATGATTATTGGCCAGATCATTTATATTAACACATTCGCCAATTCCGCTTACTGCGGCAGCGCCTGCAAAACCCTGGCCCGAAACATCAATATCAGCATTCATTGTAAGTTTCCTGCCCGCCATCATTGCAAGTACTCCTCCTGTGCCAGTTATACTGTTCCATGGCTGGCTTCCAAGAGTGCCTGTAACAACCGGGGAATTATAAAAAGGCACACGTATCAGCTGAATGGTTCCTATGACATTAAAGTTATTTATATAAACATTCCGTGTAAAATCGATTCTTCCTGTACCTGAATTTACAGATTGAACCATTAGTAATTCGTAACCACCCGGTACTCCGAATCTCGATTGTACATTTATACCGTAAGATCCCTGAGAGGTTTGAATGCCGACTCCCTGCATCTGCATAAGCAGCACATAGTCGCCTGGTGCGTATTGTAGCGCCTGAGAAGGAGTGGCGAGTATCACATAACCCGGCGCAATCGTACCAACTTTTGCATAACTGTTTATCACACCGCTTATTAATTCCTGACCTGTCACGAAATTGATCCCAATTCCGGAAAGGATTAGTATGGTGATAATCAGCTTATTGATATAACAGGCCAGGCCGTTTCTCATTAAAGTCCGGGGTTGAACTTTTAAATAACGTTAAAAAAGCTAAATAATTGAAAAAAGGGTAAGATAATTTAAGTTGGGCTATGATCTCAGGATTTCTGTTCAGAACTTATTAACGGGAATTCAACAAAAAATACTGCTCCCTTATTTTCTTCGGATTCAAACCATATCCTGCCGCCTGCACTCTCGACATATCTTTTTACTATGGAAAGTCCAAGCCCGGTTCCCGAAGATTTTGTTGTAAAGTTGGGAGTGAACATTTTTTTCTTTAAAGATTCAGGGATGCCAACTCCGTTATCAGCAACAGAAACAACAACTTTGTTGATCCCTTCCTCCAGGCTGACTTTTATTATGCCCTCCCTGTCAGCCGGTATTGACTGAATGCTGTTTTTAATAAGATTTGAAAATATACCGTTTACCTGTTCCCTGTCGGCATGTATGAACAACTTTCCCGGATGAGGCCATCCTATCCTGAATGTAATCTTATCAGTGTTCTTGAATAGCTCCAATGTTGTGGTTATCTGTTCCATAAGATCGACATTTACCGGTACAGGTTCAGGTATTTTGGCAAAAGAGGAAAAAGCAGAAGCAATGGAAGAGAGGTTATCTATATATTCTATCTGATTCTTTGTAAATTTCTCAAGCTTCTTTTCAAATCCCGGGACCCCATCCTTCCACGATTTAAAGAGCTGCTGAACATTAAGTTTCATAGGGGTCAGAGGATTCTTGATCTCATGAGCAATCTGTTTTGCCATCTCTCTCCAGGCTGATTCCCTTTCTGACCTGGCAAGCTTCTGGGCGCTTTCATCAAGTTCATCTACCATCCTGTTATACTGCCTGACAAGATCTCCGACCTCATCGCTGCCTTTGTAGGAAAGATGTTCGCTCTTCTTGCCAAGCTCAACAGAAGCAAGCCTGCTGCTGATAAGCGCAAGCGGCGCTGTAAGCCGGCTGCTTATAAATACTGCCAGGCTCATGGCGATCACTATCAGCAACAGTGTGAAGTTGATTACAGCAACAATCATATTTGATATTTCCTTCGCAAGGACACTCTGCAATCTGAAATATGGGAGATTAAGATAGGTCAGAACCTGATTATCCCTGTTATAAAAAGGCCTGTATGCAGAAAGATAACCAAGATTACCAACTTTTTCTTCCTGAAAATAATCACTTCGGTTAAGGTTCACCAGGAAGTTTGTAAATGCCATATTATTCATCCTGTGACTGGTAAGGTTACGGTAAAATATTTCAGGCCGTGAGGTAGCCAGGAGATAACCGCTCAGATCATAAAGGTTTATATCAGTATTGAATATATTCGATAGATTTACAAGTAGCTCATTCAGTGAGCTGTAGGTGTTGGTTCTCCAGTCACGGGGGAGACGGGTTTCCATAAAGAGTCTGCTCTCAAGCTCTACATAAACCGAATTCAACTTTTCTTTAACGTTTTCATAATGTTTTGTCTGAGACTGCTTAATCGCGAGCGAAGCAATCACAATTCCTATAAGGGTGAATGAGACAAGCAGAATACTTATAAACGAGAGCTGCAACTTTTGCCTGAAATTGAGCCCGCCAGGCGTTTTAAGTGATGGATTTTTAATCAGCAGGAAGATCAGGTTTGAAAAAATAAAGATAAATGCAAAGAGGTAGGCAAATGAAATAATAATGTCCTGCGCTGTAATTGCAGGCTTGCTGATAATTACGGTGACATTTCCGTTACGGTACAGCACATGGCGGAATGAATCAGCATCATAAAGCCTGTAGTCATCCCTTCCCAGATATTCAGTATCAGTTTTGTCGTATTGAAAATCGCCTGTGCTTAAGACCAGTTCACCATTTATATATTTAGCAAACGAATATTCCTTCAGCCTTGCATAACTGTGATACTTTTTGTCAAGTAAAATCTCAGAATAGCCGGGCTGGAATACATTAATATCGCTGTACAGGTCGATGAAAAGCCCGTTATATCTTCCGTTGCCATAGTTAAAGTACACTTTCCCCAGGTAATTCGATCTTCCAAGGTTGTTCTCCATGAAGTAAAATCCTGTGCCCGTAAGCTGATGCCCGCTCAAAAGTATCTTATCATCAAAGAACCTGAAACAATCTTCGTATCTTTCATTACTTTCACCAATCCTCAGTGTGTCCTCCCTCATACAAAGGACAATATTGAAAGTAAAATTACCCCAATATCCGGTAAAGTACTTTGCGTGCAGGTAGTCTGAGATCTTATCTACGTCGCTTTTTTCAAAATAGGCAACATTCATCAACTGTCTGAGAAGGGAATCGCGTGATATCTGAGGCCACATATCAAGCAAAAGATGCTCTGCCAATGGATCATTCTCCGTCGAGTAGGTAACTAACTGAATTTTTATGTTTTCTTCCGTCTTCTTTTCCGACAATTCTGTAATAAGAAAAAGAGAATACAAAGCAAAAATGAGAGCAAAAATTACCGTCTGATTAAATAATCCTGTCCGGGTCTGACCAAAAAACCATACAGCTGCTGTAATCAGATAATAAAAAAGCAAGATTGAAAGCAGCATTTCAGGTTTACCGGAGAAGAAGGCAGGAAAGACAAGTGATGATATAAGTATTCCATAAACAATGGTCTTTGTTTCAGTATGTTTAAGGGTGTGAAACACCTTCAGGACATATAACATGGGAAGGCAGAAAAGAAGGGCAAGCGAAAGGAAACCTGTCAGACTGAAGAGGTTGAGGTCAAGCACTTTAAAGGTTTCAAAATTAATATTTGAGCTGAATATCAAATGGCTGAAAACAAGCTGATAAAGCGTAAACAATAAAACACCCGGAATAAACAACATCGTAACACGCAGGGCAGCACTCCATCGTTTTTCAGTAATCTTTTCCCTTACAGGGAGATATAAATACATTACCCAGGAAAATACTGCTAAAAGGACACTTAGCAGAGTAAGGTGTCCCAGTGAAGGGATTACCGGATTCATGGTATAGCGGTACGGCGAGAAAAGTTCAGTCAGAAAAATAACTGCCGGCCTGCGGGTGAGCAGGATAATAATATATAAAGTCAGGAATGTTGCTCCGCAACTCATCAGAGCCATAGCATTCCGATTCCTGTTAACCAGATACTTAACAAATTCAAGAGTGAGCCAGATCAGAAATATAAATGAAAGCCCCCAGAGCAACAGTGGGATGACAATAAAGAGTGTTACTACTTTGACCTCAGGGAATAACAGGCAGAACAGGAATGTTCCATCAGAGGTAAACACCTGAAATCCGGACGCGTTTTTATCCCTGCTGAAACCGACATTTCCGGAAACTCCGTAATCTTTTAGAAAGCCATTTTTAATTATGTCATTTTCAAAACCATAATCACTCCTAAGTCTTAGAAGTCCGACAATTTTTTCATTTCCTGCCTGAACTGTCTCCGTAAGGAACCAGCCGTTCTGAATAAAGACAAGAGGTGAGGTGAATAGGGAATCATTTAGATAAAGAGGCACATCAAAATCATTGTCTGACCAGTAAGTAAGCTTATTCCCGAAATATTCAAGAATTGTAATCCTGTTCTTTTCAGCTATGGAAAAAAGGTCTGACTCCGACAATGATCCGTGGCTTTCTCCTTTTGCCAGAATCGGCTTCATTCCGTAGATACATGAATCCATTATCTTTTCCTTCTCCCGGAGTATCCTGCTGAATTTCCTCGTCCTGTACCTGAATTCAAAATCACCAAGATAGACCGACTCAGCACCAATAGCCAGAAGGATCAGCACAACTGTGAGGAACAACGGAATTATCTTAAATTTACTTTTCATTTGGCATTTTTATCCGACTACTCGTGATGGTAAGGATCTCCCTTAATAATTGTCAGTGCCCTGTAAAGTTGTTCAAGAAACAATATTCGTACCACCTGATGTGAAAATGTAAGCCTCGAAAGAGACAACCGTGCATCAGCTTTTTTATAAACCTCTTCAGAAAGCCCCCAGGGCCCTCCGATAACAAAGACTATTCTCTTCCTGGAGAGCATAAATAACTTATCGAGCCATCCGGAAAACTCAAATGTGGAATACTCCTTCCCATTTTCATCCAGGACAACTTTGAAGTCATCGTCTGTAAAAGACCGGATGATCCTTTCCCCCTCTCTGAGCCTTTGTTCCTGAGGGGGCATATTTCTTGTGTTTCTAATATCGGGGAGGGTAATAACTTCAAACGGGATATACTTTCTTATACGGCCGGTAAATATGTCGGCACCGTCTGAAATATACTTTTCTGAAGTTTTTCCTGTCTGCAATAAAGTAATTTTCATAATTATTGGCCCGACTTTTGTGCATAGAAAAAAACACTGCACTATTTACAAAAATAGTAAATATAATGCGGGGTAGTAATTATAATATCAAGGAATGCGGTCAACAGGTTTTATTTACAGTAAATTATTTTAAATTTGTACGGGATTGAACCTGAAAGCTGAAAAATATTAAATATGAAATTCATAATTTTATCGGTGGCGGCTTTTCTCACTGTATTCATTTTAGCCGCAACAAATCAGGAACAGGCCAGGATTCCGGCAGGAATTACAAACGCCATAAAATCGGGAAACTCAATTGAGTTATCCAAATTTATGAATTCAACGGTTGAACTTCTGGTGCTCGATAAGGAGGATTTCTACAAAAAGAATGTTGCCGAGACAATACTTAAAGACTTTTTTAATAGTCACCATGTAAAAGATTTTATAATCCGTCACCAGGGTGGAAGCAATGATGCTCAGTATGCTATAGGCAATCTTAAAACTGAATCAGGTGATTTCAGGGTGCATATTCTGCTTAAAAAGGTCGGACAGGAACTCTTGATTCATCAGGTAAGGATTGAGCCCGATAATGAAAAATAACTTTCTGCAGACATTCATCTTAAACAGTCTCAAGGAGGATATTGGTGATGGGGATCATTCATCCCTGGCATGCATACCGGAGGATGCAGCCGGAAAAGCAAAGCTTCTCATAAAGGAAGAAGGAATCCTCGCAGGTTGCCGGATAGCAAAGGAAGTATTCAGAATTGTTGACAGGGATCTTGTTTTTAAGCAGTACATCGATGACGGTTCACCAGTAGGGTCTGGTGATACAGCCTTCCATATTTCAGGAAAAAGCCGGTCAATTTTAAAATCCGAACGTCTTGTTCTCAATATAATGCAGAGGATGAGCGGCATTGCCACCTCCACCAGCCTGTACGCCGGCAGGATCAAAGGTCTGAAAACCAGGATACTTGACACACGTAAAACAGCCCCCGGAATGAGATTTATTGAAAAAGAGGCTGTACGTATCGGAGGAGGTTTCAACCACCGGATGGGATTATTTGATATGATAATGCTTAAGGATAATCATATCGACTATGCAGGAGGCATTGAAAGAGCTATTTCAAAAACACAGGATTATCTAAGGAAAAATAACTTAAATTTGCAGGTTGAGATCGAAGCGAGAAATCTCGGGGATGTAAGCAGAATATTGATGGCGGGAGGGGTTAACCGGATCATGCTTGACAATTTCAATGTAAGCGATACCAAAGCAGCAGTAGCACTTATAGATGGCCGCTATGAAACGGAATCATCGGGTGGTATAACACTTGAAACCATAAGGGCTTACGCGGAATGCGGTGTTGATTTTATTTCAGTCGGGGCGCTCACTCATCACATCAATACCCTTGATATGAGTTTAAAAGCAATATAGGGAATGCGGATTGCCAAAAGTGTCGGAGTTCTAAGCAAAACGGGGAGCATAAACAAGCTGGTCCTCCCCGGTTTTGACGGCATCCCGATTACTGGTGTTATCAAATTTGTAATCAAGGGATTCAGAAAGGGAGTTCTGGTAACCCGGGCCTCCTCAATAGCATTTAACATGCTGATGGCAATTCTTCCGGCCACCATATTCCTTTTCACACTTATCCCTTTTATTCCTATACCCAACTTCCAGCAGGAACTTATAAAATTATTTGAAAGCATTCTTCCGGTTACTGCCTATAATTTGATGGAGAAAACAATTATAGATATTGTAACAAACAAAAGCGGGAGCCTGCTTCTGTTTATGTTTATTGCAACTATTATTTTCTCAACAAATGGCATTCATGCAGTTCTGCACGCTTTTGTCGTCACATCTCATTCCTTTAAACCAAGATCATGGGTCAACCAGCGTAAGGTATCGGTATTGCTTCTGCTGATAGGCATCTTTATGATAGCCATTGCAGGATTCATGATAATATTCGGGAAGATGGCCGTAAACAGGCTCGTTGAGCTTGAAGTCCTTGAAAAAAGCTTTGTTATATCAGTCCTTATCCTCCTTAAATGGATAGTGGTCGTGATCCTGCTTTTTCTGGCGATCTCCTTTCTATATTATCTTGCACCGGCCAAAAGACATGATTTTAAATTCATCTCTCCGGGATCAACCCTGGCGACATTATTATTTATTATTACTTCACTCGGTTTTTCAGCATATGTAAACTCTTATGGCCCATACAACAAAATTTACGGCTGGATCGGAACACTTATGGTTATACTTATCTGGTTATACCTCAATTCCATTGCACTCCTTATCGGTTTCGAGCTGAATGTAAGCATTAAGGATGCAATAGAAGATTCCGATCGTAACGGGGTTGTCGCTTTTGATCAAATGCAAAAAATTTAATTATTTTTGGGCCAACTTTCCGATAATGAAAAAGTGGATCTGTTTTAGCATTCTGGTTCTTACCCTCAGTTGTAAGGAAAATGTTGAAGAAACCTATCTGACCCCTGAAAAGGCAAAAGAATACTTCATGAGGATTGAGGACTTGTGCAACAGAGACAGCGGAAAACTTTGGGGAAAAAATCTTTATGGCCCGGTAATGTTTGTTGACAGGGCCAGTAGAAAAATCACAGCCGATAAACCTGATGCAGAAGGACTTCTAAAGCTCAAAGACGGCGTCTACACAGGAATATACCCAAGGGAAAGCATAATTGGCACTACTGCAGTTGAGTTTGGCGGAACTTTATACGCCATGGTTCCTTTACCTGCCGGGGAAGACTCATACAGGATCACGTCAAGGGCAATCCATAGCCTCTTTCATGTGTTTCAGCAATCGAATGGCATAGGCTCAACTAGCTTTAATGCCACAAATATGGATGAAAAGGAGGCCAGGATCTGGATCAAACTCGAATGGAAAGCACTGCGGAAGGCTATTAATTCAACAGGTGAAGAACAATTGCTTGCTATAAGGGATGCCCTGATCTTCAGGGGTTCCAACCGCGAAACATACCCTGAATTTGCCTCAATCGAAAACCAGTTCGAAGCTTATGAAGGGCTTGCAACATTCACCTATACCCTTTTTGAAGCGCAATCCCCCGAGGAGTATAAAACAAGACTGCTCTCATACCTCGACACCAGGTACGCATTGCCCTCATATGCCCGTTCCTTTGGCAATATCCATGGCGCCCTTTATGCCACCCTGTTGTATTATAAGGGTTTTGACTTTAAAACAATTGTCTCAGACAAAATCGATCTGGGAAATATGGTTAAGGAACTATATAATATTAAACTACCACAGGTATGCAGGGACGTGGCCGGAAGTATTTCGATAAGTTACAATCTTGACGAAATAATGAAGGAAGAAGAAATAAGAAAGCTGGAAATTGATGAGAGCCTTAAGAAGCAGCTCAGTGATTTTACAGAACGACCTGTTGTATATCTTGAACTCGAAAGTCCCTATTTTGACTTTGAACCTGAGGATGTTCATCCCCTTGATACTCTGGGAACCATTTACAGTTCGATGCGGGTATCAGATAACTGGGGAAAACTGACTGTCGATGGCGTCGGGTGCCTCGTTTCGAATAACTACAAATTCATGCGCATAACAGCCAGGGGGTTTAAATCTGAAAAGAACAACTTCTATGGCGTCGGATGGCAGCTAACCCTGAATGACGGCTGGGAAATGGCGGAAGTTGATCAGAATTATTATGTCAGGAAACTGATACCGTAGGCGGCCTCGGTCTCTTCGAGTCTTGTTATCCTACGAGGTGCTCCGGGCCTGAGAGGAAAAGGAGTCTCGTGCTTTCAGTTATAAACCTTTCAGCAGCTCCTCCAGAGAATTTATCTTTGATTCGGCATCTGCTTTCTTTTTCTTCTCAAGGTCAAGAACATTTGCGGGAGCATTCTTAACGAATCTATCATTTTCAAGTTTTTTCATGACATTAGAAAGAAAGCCCCTGTAATATTCAAGCTCTGCATTGATCCTGGTGCGTTCACTTTCAATATCGATCGTTCCGGTTGAGGGTATATAGAATTCAGTGGTATTTACCATGAATGATGATGCTCCCTCCTGCTTCCCGCTCACAAAAGTCACTCCGGAGAGGTACCCGAGTTTTGAGATTACCGGGAGCAGGGAAGTATCAAAATCACTGATATCCGCTCTGATTCTCAGTTCAATGTTCTCCTTGTTCAGGATCTGTTTTTCCTTTCTCAGTGTACGGATGGCGCTTACTGTTTCCCTGACCACATCGAACCTGCCGATAAGATCTTTATCGTATTTTTTTGAATGAGGCATCCTGCTTATCATAAGACTTTCCCCGTCTTTTCTTTTCTCAAGCAGCTGCCATATCTCCTCTGTTATGAAGGGCATAAAGGGATGGATAATATGAAGAAGACTGTTGAAAACTGAAATTGTTGAATCATATGTTACCCTGTCAACAGGTTCCCTGTATTCCGGTTTGATTATCTCGAGGTACCATCCTGAAAACTCATCCCAGAATAGTTTGTAAGCGTTCATCAGGGCTGCGGAGATCCTGAATTTCCTGAAGCTGGAATCAATTTCAGCAGTTGATTTCTTAATTTCCTCATTTATCCATCTGACAGCCACTTTTGAAGATTCCGGCTGAGGTATGCTTTCATCAACCTTCCAGCTCTTAACCAGCCTGAAGGCATTCCAGATCTTGTTTGCAAAATTCCGCCCCTGTTCAGGAAGGGAATCATCATAAAGAAGGTCATTTCCTGCAGGGGAACAAAGCATCATCCCCACTCTTACGCCATCGGCTCCATATTTTGCGATAAGATCAAGAGGTTCGGGTGAGTTACCGAGCGATTTTGACATTTTTCTCCGTTGCTGGTCACGGACCAGGCCGGTAAGATAAACATTGCTGAACGGCTTTTTGCCCCTGTACTCATACCCTGCTATTATCATTCTGGCAACCCAGAAAAAGAGGATTTCAGGAGCCGTTATAAGATCATTTGTCGGATAATAGTATTTCAGATCGGGATTATCCGGATTGTTTATCCCATCGAAGCATGTTATCGGCCACAACCATGATGAGAACCAGGTATCCAGGACATCCTCATCCTGCCTGAGATCGGCCCCGGCAAGGTTTCTGTTCCCGCTTTTCGCCTTTGCAAGATCAAGGGCTTTCTTAACATCTTCAGCAACAACAAATTCATTATCTGAATAATACCAGGCGGGTATCCTGTGACCCCACCATAACTGCCTGCTGATGCACCAGTCATGGACGTTCTCCATCCAGTGGCGGTAGAGGTTTTTAAATTTTGCAGGATGAAGATGTACATCTCCGTTGAGGACTGCATCAAGGGCAGGTCTTGAAATTTCTTTCATTTTCAGGAACCACTGAACTGAGAGTTTTGGCTCAATAACTGCATTTGTACGCTCTGACCGTCCTATTTTATTATTATATGGAACTACCTTTACAAGGTTGCCCGTACGTTGTAATTCCTTTTCAGCAAGGTCTTTGGCGGCGAACCGGTCATGACCTTCGAACATCCCGGCATTTGCGCTTATTGTTCCGTTATCATTGAAAACATCGATAGAGGGAAGCTTGTGCTTCAATCCTATTTCATAGTCGTTGATATCGTGTGCAGGTGTTATCTTCAGACAACCTGTTCCGAATTCCATATCGACATAGTCGTCAAAAATAAAAGGAACCTCCCTGTTCACCATCGGAACAACCACTTTCTTCCCTTTCAGATGCTTATACCGTTCATCGGCAGGATTGGCGCAGACGGCAGTATCTCCAAGAATTGTCTCGGGACGTGTTGTTGCAACCATAATATAATTGTCCTCCCCTACTATTTTGTATCGGACATAGTATAGCTTTGATTTTTCCTCCGTATAGATAACCTCTTCATCCGAAACGGCTGTCATTGCCTGGGGATCCCAGTTGACCATCCGTACTCCTCTGTATATAAGCCCTTTGTTATACAGATCGATGAATACTTTAATGACGGAGTCATACCTTTTGTCATCCATAGTGAAAATAGTGCGGTCCCAGTCACACGAGGCTCCGAGTTTCCTGAGTTGTTCAAGGATGATGCCGCCGTGCTTATGTGTCCATTCCCAGGTGAGATCGATAAACGCTTCCCTGGTCATGTCGCGCTTGTCTATTCCCTCGGATTTGAGCCTGGCGACAACCCTTGCTTCAGTAGCTATTGAGGCATGGTCGGTACCCGGGAACCCAGCATGCATTTTTCCCAAGCATTCTGGCCCTCCGGATAAGAACATCCTGGATGGTGTTATTAAGCATATGACCCATATGGAGCACACCTGTGACATTTGGCGGGGGAATTACAATTGTGTATGGCTCCCTGTCATCAGGGGTACTTTTGAAAAAGCCATGCTCCAGCCAGTATTTATACCACCTGTCCTCAACCCTGCCCGGCTCATATCGTGATGGAATATCCATGTTTTCTTAGTTTGAATAGTTTTATGAAGTTGCAAAATTATAAAAATAAGTCGTATAAGTCTACTGGTCTGCTTGTCTTTTAGTCTACCAGCCTTCTGCTCTTGATATGTCTTTTTATAGTAGCCCTTTGTGTACCTTAGTGCTGAACTTTGTGATCCTTTGTGTTTAATGGATTTATTTTTTTACCACTAAGTACACAAAGGTCCTCACAAAGGGGCACGAAGGAGATTTGCATGTTTAAATTAAATAAGAACGTAGGATAATCTATATAAGCCCCCTCTTAATACGTATTTCTTTTGGATTTAATATGTCTTATAAGACGTATTTCTTTTGTCTTCTGTCTTCTGACTTTCTGTCTTCCGTCTTCCGACTTTCAACTTTATCAATCGAAGAAATCTGCGAAAATCTGCGAAATCAGCGGGAAATTTTTTGTTTTGCCGCAAATTGCGCGGATCTTCGCATAATTGATTCCGTATAATGAGTCCTTGCGTTTGATGGATCTCACATTTTTGAGTATTTATAATTTAACAAATAAATCATGCTCCGAAACTATCTTAACCTGACCCTGAGGAACCTCAGGTCGAACAAGGGGTATTTCATAATTAATCTTGTGGGATTGATCATCGGCATTACTTCTTTTATCCTGATAACCTTATGGATAAAGACGGAAACATCTTATGATAAATTTCATGAAAATGCGTCCAACATTTACAGGGTTGATTATCTCTTATATGAAGAAGGTATTCTTGAACAGCATTCTGCAGCGGGATCAACCGGTGTCGGGAAAGAAATAAAGAATACTTTCCCTGAGGTAGCAGATTATACCCGCTTTTATCGCACTGAAAGTCTTGTAAAATACGGGGATAAAACTTTTAAGGAGAGAAATATTCTGTATGCACAATCCTCTTTTTTTGACCTCTTTTCATTTCCTCTTTTAGACGGGAAGCCGGATTCCAGCCTTCTCGCCATAAACCATGCTGTAGTTTCTGAAGAGACTGCAAGGAAATACTTCGGCAATGAAAATCCGATCGGGAAAATGATAACTCTGGATGGAGCCAGTGATTTTGAAATTACAGGTATTTTTAAATCAATACCCGGTAATTCTCACCTGAAATTTGATATTCTCCTGTCATACGAAAATCTGATAAAGAGTTCGAGATACTGGGATAATTCCTGGGTAAGCGAAAGGGTTTATACCTACATACTTCTGACTCCCGGGGCGGATGCAAAAGCATTGCAGGCTAAATTACCACAGATACCTGAAGCCTTTATAGGAAAGTTCATGAAAGAAGCATTCTTCCTGCTGGAATACAGGCTGGTCAGACTTACAGATATCCATTTGCATTCAAATATCAGTAACGAATTGGAGGTCAATGGAAACTTTCGCAACATAGTTTCACTGGGTGTTGTTGCCTTACTTGTCCTGCTTATTGCGTTCATAAACTATATCAACCTTGCGACATCCAGGGCAATTGAAAGGGTCCATGAGGTTGGGATCAGAAAAGTGACGGGAGCATCAAAAAGAGACCTGATTTTCCAGTTCCTGTCAGAATCGGCATTATTGAATCTTATAGCTCTGATAATCAGCATTTCCGGTGTCATACTTATGCTGCCGTTTTTCAAACAGGTAATGCAAAGTCCGCTCCAGGTTGATTATTTAATGATTTTGCTTTTATTCATAATCCTGTTTGTATCGGGGTCGCTGTTTACGGGAATGATCCCTGCGATATACATTTCACAATTTTCTCCCGCCCTCGTTTTGAAAGGGAAGAAACCAACGGAGGCAGGATGGATAAGCCATCTTAAGAATTATCTCGTGATATTCCAGTTTGCCATTTCGGTGGTATTGATTATTGGCACAATCACTATTTACCACCAGGTAAATTTTATGCGTAACCACGACCTTGGATTTAAAATAAATGCATTGCTCGTGCTGGATGGGCCGAGGATACTCAAGGCAAATACTTTTGAATCGTATATGACTACCCTCGAATCTTTCAAAAATGAAATGACAGCCCTGTCAGGGGTCACCAGCATAACAGCTTCTTCGAATGTACCCGGGACCGAAATAAAAAACTCACGCGTTTACGGGATTCCGGTAGAGGGGCGTAACACAGAAAAGAGAATTGATGTTTATTATATTGATAATAAGTTTTTTGACACTTACGGGCTGACATTGGTTGCCGGGAATAATTTTGAAGCTGGTATAAAAGAGGAATCAAATAAGATTATTCTTAATGAAACTGCACTTCCCTATTACGGTTTTAAGAATGCAGAAGATGCAGTTGGTAAAATTCTGAGAAGTGGTGACCAGCAGGTGACTATTAAAGGCATTATAAATGAATTTAATCAGCAATCACTGAAACAATTGCCAGATCCAATGGCATTTTTCAATCAACCTTCAAATATTTTTTATACTATCAGAGTAAATATGACAGGCATCGATCTGCTTTTGCCTGAATTGGAGAAGATATGGACTTCCCATTATCCCGGAAATCCATTCAATTATTTTTTCCTCGATGATTTCTACAATGAACAATACAGGGCTGACCAGCGTTTTAGCGGGTTGTTCCTTGCAAGTTCAATATTGGCAATAATTATTGCCTGTCTTGGCCTGTCAGGATTATCAGCTTATTCTATTTCACGCCGGACCAAGGAGATAGGTATCCGGAAGACAAATGGCGCCAGGATAGCTCAGGTGATTGTATTGTTAAATAAAGATTTTGTGAAATGGGTCGGGATAGCATTTGTGATCGCTGTACCCGTTGCATGGTATGTCATGAATAAATGGCTGGAGAACTATGCATACAGAGTAGATATCAGCTGGTGGATTTTCGCATTGGCGGGGATTATTGTTGCGGTCGTTGCTTTAGTTACCGTAAGCTGGCAGAGCTGGAGGGCAGCAACGAGGAATCCGGTGGAAGCATTGCGGTATGAATGAACCCTCAGGCTGAAATGGGCAGATTTGGGGGCTGACAATGCAAAAAAATATGAAACCATTTTCAGACAGATTAAAATCAGAGCTTGAGAAGCCTCTTCCAGGCACTGGAATTCAGCTGGAGATGGCTCCTCCTGACAGGCTGCTCATGAACTTCCCACGGGGACCGGGACATAAAACGCGTGTTGCCGCAGTGCTGGTACTACTTTACCCCGCTAAAGGAACGATTTTCACAGTATTTATGCAGCGACCTGATTATAAAGGCGTTCACAGCGGACAAATCAGTTTCCCCGGCGGAAGGAAGGAGCTCTCGGATACAGATCTTATTGAAACAGCTTTGCGGGAGGCCAGAGAAGAGATCGGGGCCGATCCTTCAAAAATTAGTGTAATAGGTACACTAACTCCATTATTCATTCCTGTAAGCGATACTCTTGTCACTCCGGTCGTGGGCTGGACGAATGAGAGGCCTGAATTTAAACTTCAGTCTGAAGAGGTCGTTTTTCTTATTGAAGGTGAGCTGAAGAGGTTCTTTGAACCCATAATCAAAATAACACGCTTTGAGGTTTTGGGTGAAATGCGTGATATAAAATATTTTGACTATAAAGGGTATGTTATATGGGGGGCTACTGCTATGATCCTCAATGAATTGCTGGTAATTATCAGGGACTCAGGTATTTCCCTCGATGCGGGGTTGTAAAGAGATTAAAAACTTACACCAAGGTCCACAGAGAATAGGACTTGAATTTTAGCCTCCTGGGGCAAACGCGTCAACTTAAGGAATGGGAAAACTTATGAATCTAACTGTATGCAATTGATTTTCTGTAACTTAAATTTCCCCTCCTTTTCAAAGAGGGGTGGTCGGGACTATAGACTTGATAGGTTAACAATCAACTTTCCCGACCGGGGTGGTTTAAGATACTTGTCCCTGATTGTATCTTTCCATACCAGGAAGCTCAATTATCAACTTCTCCGATGGACAATAGAAATCAACCATATAGTTACCGAACTGTGTTGTCTTCTGAATTTTCTGCCATCAAGATTCTTTGACTTTAACTTACGCCATAAAACAGCTTCTGAATCAACCACCCCGGCCAGACGAATTTAAATCAGCCGACTTTTTCACCAGCCCCCTAAAAAGGAGCGTAAATGAAACTCTATGGGGCGATTTAACTCTAGAGAGGATATGGCCTGGTATACTTATTCCGAACTTTCGGATGGGATTATGTTCTTGTAATGCTCATACCGTTCCAGGATTTCAGTTACAAAGTTTACTGATTCCCTCCCACGGAAGTAACCATTTTTTACAACAGTATCGTTATAGTATTTAGGGTCTGACTTTTTCAACAGCCACACAGCAACATTACCCTCCCAGATAGTCGGATCTTTACCATGCTTCTCCGCCAGCTTCATTGCATCAAGGACATGACCCGGACCAGCGTTGTAAGAAGCCAGAATGAATCTGTATCTCTCACTCTCATCAGGTATCTTCGGCTCAAAAATTTGCTGCAGCCATTCAATATACATTGTACCAGCCTTAATATTGTTCCCCGGGGATGAAGTAATATTAATCCCGAATCTTTTGCCGGTCGCAGGCATTAACTGCATCAATCCGTAAGCGCCTGCCCAGGATTTGACATAGGGTTCAAACCTCGATTCCTGACAGATTAGCGATGCAAGCAACCGCCAGTCCCAGTTTATGCTGTCGCTGTAAATCTTGATAAGCGCATCCCAGGGTGAAACTTTTCCGGTGCTCAAAGTATAATAATCGCTCTTGACGATAGTACTTGAACGGGTATTCTCGTAATATTTATCGAAGAGGACCGCGTAAGTTCGTGTCTTCCTGAACTTTCCGATCCATTCATTCAGCTCCTTCAATAACCGGCCTGAATGATTTCTTCGAATCCCCCAGGTAATGCCCTGTGGCTGGCTGACAGGTGTACCGACATCAATATCAGGATAATATGTTGCGTTCACAAGGGATATATTCTCATCACACACTGCATAATCTATATTCCCATCTGCAACAAGCTGTATCAGCTCCTCGGAATTCGATTGTACCTCTTTTATTTTCAGCCTTTTGCCTATCTCCCTTGAGACCGAACGGAGTCCCTTTGAATGGGGAGTTCCTTCCTGAACATAAATGGTTTTTCCTGCAAGACCGGGATGTGTTCTTGTCATCCTGTTTTCGAGAGAGTCGGAGGTCATTTTCCGCCATGTTTCAGGCTTTCGCTGTATAAGAACCTGACGGGTTTCATAAATTGGCTGGGTGAACTTTACCCGCTTCCTTCGCGGCGAGTTTGCTGTAAGCCCTATTGCGAGGAGGTCGGCTTTGCCGGTTTTAAGCATCTTAATTGCATCACCCGGATGGTTTTCTGTAATTATCTCCAGATCAACTCCCAGATGATCCGCAAAAGCCTGCAGGAGTTCATAATTGAACCCCATTGTCTCTCCCTTGTAAATGAAGTAGTTAGTGGAATTATAATCTGTAACTGCTATCAGGCTTCCCCGTGCCATTATCGAATCAAGATCAAATGAAACCGGATCAGGGTCATACCTGGAAAAGAGGGATAATGATAGAAAAAGGATTGCTGTGGCAGAGATTATTATCAGAATATCTAATTTCTTGATCAAAGATGCCGTATTTGTTTAATCAAAAAGTATGTTTTGAGCAAACAAAGATACTAAAATTTTTTAATCATAGAAAGTCCAGCCGATACCGTATCTGAACATCCTGATATTCTGTGGATAAGAGGGCACCATGAAATAATCATATCCCGAGAATCCATAGTTAACATGATCGAACATAACGAAGATCCTTGTCCTCTTGAGCTTCAGGTTCAGGAACACATTTACGAAGGGATAGCCACCGGTTTCAACATCATCCTGCCTGAAAAACCTGCCTGTTGCCGGCATATAGGCATATGCATGATAAGGGGTATTATAGGTGACTTCAGCTCCAAGCTGTGTATTCAGCTGGCCATTTGTCTTTTTAAAATTAATGAGATGCTCAAAATACCCTGCCGACCTGATCGCAACCATTGGAAGGTCAAGGATTCCGCTGTTACTGCTTTTTTGGACGAGCAGATCACTGGCAAGATGGAACTTCCAGGCCCTCAATTCTTTTCTTAAAAAAAGAGAGACAACCGAAAGCCCTCCGCTATTCTGGTTGGGAAGCATGGCTGTATCAAGGTCTGTATAGTTATCCAGAAGCGCATAATTGAGCTTTAGTTCTGTCTTTCGTGCAGGATATGAAAATGCTGTTCCAAGGTCAATCCTGAATTCCTTGTTAAAATTATTGTGCCACTCAAAGTTATTGCTTCCCCATTGTTCATACCAGAATGAGGGCAGGTTATTGGTGATGGCGCCTGTTATATCCCACGAAACCCTGCCTTTTTTCAGATCGAACGCTTTGGATATCACGCCGTTAAGATTAAAATCACCGGCCCGGTAGCCACTCAGGTAAAGCTCTCCTGTTGCAACCCACCTGAATTTTTCGCCGATATCATTGTACAAACGGCCTACAAGTACATTATTGCTCCGGTGCCACACTGCTGTGTCGGCCATCGTGGTATCATGAGTTGGAATTATCTGGCTGTATCTGAACAGTTCATTTCTTATACCTGCACCTCCTCCAAGCCTGAATTTCCTTGATTCGTCAGTTACAAAATCAAATCTTACAGTATTCTTAATACTTCTGGAATAAAGGGAATCAAATGTCCGTACATCATTAATATAAATGGAGTCATAAAAGCCTGAATTCGGAGATTGATCGGAATAGGTCCTTGTATTTTTATCAAGAATAAGGATGTGTGAGAAAGTACCGCTCAGGCCGGAAAGCCCTGCCTTTCTTACTGAACTGCTGTCACCCGGCACCGGTTTAGTACCCCCTATCGTATAACGCTGAACAAGAAGAAAGTTCGTGTTTTTCAGGATACTCTGCGCTTTATTCAGACCGCCAAGTTTTACAGCAGCCTGTCGGGTATCAAAGTTTTGAAACGTCGTAATATCTTCCACACCGCCATTCTGATTCGCCAGCAATTTGTTAATACCAACGGCAAAATGCATTTTGTATCTTTCACCCGTGTAGGAGGAATAAAATGTGAAATCCTTATCCTCTGATCTCTGAAAACTATATTGTCCAATGCTGTAAACTATGTCATAGATAAGCCCGAAATTGAGGAAACGGTTCACGTTTTGGGAATGCCAGACCCTGAATGTCTGTTCTGCAACCTCACGGGGGCCACCGTATGTCCAGACAAGCTCGGTAAACGGCACCTGTGTATTCATAAAGACATATCTTTCCGGCTGGTACATCAGCGGATAATAATAACTATATAGAAATTTATCAGGATCGGTTACCCTGTCGAAAAAGTTTATCTGGTAGAAAGGCAATCCATAATTGCCAAGTGTTGCATTTAATGGTGAATACTTATCCGCGAGGCGGTAATGGTTAAAAAGCGAAAAAACAGTGTCAAAATCGATGCTGACTTCTTCAGTGAAGTCAGAGGAAAGGTTCCATTGTTTAAGGATCTTCGGTTTTACACTATCCTGTTTCTGGCCAGATAAAACTGATGATAATGAAAGGAGAATTAATATTACAGCATTTCTTAACATCAGCGGCAAATATAGGAAAAATGCTAATCAACATTATTGTTGAGATAGGCATTATTCTCCCTCAAAACCGGTTCGTTATCATCGCCCGAGGTCAGAGTGAATTTTGAAACCTTGCTTTCATTTTCCTTCTCTTTAGCGCCGATCGACATATTTCTTCTGATATATGCCGGGACATCCTCAAAGGTTTCAATATTCTCCTTCATGGTCTTATTTGTAATTCCTTCCTTCTTAAGAAGGTTCTGCATGTGCTTAACCTTCAACAGTGTGGTTTCAGGCTTCTCCTTTTCTTCATCGTTATTCTGAGCCCTCCTGTTCCTTATTTCATTTATCTCCTCGATCCTTCCCGAATTGAAATCGATCTCACCCTGCATAACCTCATCGATGTCGGAGACGATTGATCCGGTCGTTTTGTCATGCACTGCAAACATATCATCACCCTGCTCAGGTATCATATGTGGCGGAACAGGATTATTTATAGCCAGCAGCTCCACCTTTTTAGGTTTTGGATGCTTGTAGGGTGTGAAAATGCTGTTGGAAGGAAATCCGGTTGCAATTACTGTTACACTTATATTGTCATTAAGATTCTCATCCTGCGATAATCCCCTGATGATCAATGCATCTTCCGATGCCATTTCATACATATAATCAGTTACCTCGCCGAGTTCATCCATCGTAAGCTCATTTGCGCCTGAGCCTGATGAGATATTGATAAGGATACTTTTTGCTCCGGTTATATCGTTCGAGTTGAGAAGCGGAGAAGCAAGCGCATCTTCAATTGCCTTCAGCGCCCTGTTCTCTCCGGCGGCAATGCCCATTCCCATTATTGCGACCCCCGAAGTCCTCATCACTGTCTCCACATCTGCAAAGTCAACATTTATATACCCCGCAACAGTTATTATTTCGGCTATGCCCTTTACGGCAGTTGCCAGCACATCATCGGCCTTTGCAAAAGCCGTTGAAACTCCCTGGTCACCATATATCTCCCTGAGTTTTTCATTATTTATTACAAGAAGTGAGTCGACATTATCCTTCAGTTCGGTGATTCCGTCTATTGCATAACGGATCCTCACTTTACCCTCCGATTTAAATGGTATTGTCACTACGGCTATTGTAAGCAGGCCGGCATCCTTGCAAGCTTTTGCGATGACGGGGATTGCACCTGTTCCGGTGCCGCCTCCCATGCCGGTTGTCAGAAACACCATCTTTGTATTGCCTGATAGTGCATCCATTACATCATCGAGGTTTTCCATTGCGGCCTGACGGCCGACTTCAGGCTTGCTCCCGGCTCCGCGACCTTCGGTGATCGACTCACCGATCTGCACTTTAACTGGCACGGGGCTTCTGGCAAGAGCCTGGTGATCAGTATTGCAGATAACGAAATTCACATCCCTGATACCCTTTTCGAACATGTGGTTTACGGCATTATTACCACCTCCGCCTATCCCGACAACCTTTATAATTGATGACCTTTCTACCGGCAGATCAAAATTCATTAAATCGTCTGTCATAGTATTGTTTTTAAATTGTTTAGAACAGTTTTCCTTTAACACCCAAACCATATTTATTTTTAGTTGATCTTCTGATCCTCAACTTCGAACATCTTCGAGAGCATCTGCTTGATCTTATCTGTAAGCGACACTTTTTCATCTTCCTGAGGGGCTTCGTCCTCATCATTTATTTCTTCATGTTCCTCTGCTGGTTCGGCTACAAGCTTCTTTGTCTTTACATAATCTTCCGGACGTCCGGCATTGAACGATTTCTTGTAGGTCTCAAGATGTTCAAACCCGCGCATAATAAGTCCGACACTCGTGGCATACATAGGCTGGTTAATCTCGTTCTGGCCTGTCCCGGTAAGATGTTCGTTCGGTACCCCTATCCTTACGTCCATTGCGGTTTTGAATTTCATAAGCTGGGGAAGATGTTTCAGCATAGCACCTCCTCCTGTCAATACTATCCCTGCTGCAAGCTTATCTGCATAACCCGAATTCTGGATCTCAAAATTCACAATGTCGATGATCTCTTCCATCCTCGACTGGATTATATAAGCCAGGCTTTTAAACGAGATCTCTTTGGGCTCCCTGCCGCTGATCCCCGGTATCGAAACAACCTTGTCCTCAGGTGCGATATCCCCGAGAGCTGAACCATATTGAATTTTTAGCTGTTCGGCATGGCGCTGAAGTATTGCGCATCCCTCCTTGATGTCGCTAGTAACAACGTTACCACCGAACGGGATTACTGCGGTATGGCGGATTATATTGTCAAAATAGATAGCCACATCGGTGGTGCCTCCACCTATGTCAACAAGAACAACCCCGGCTTCTTTTTCATCATCTGTAAGAACTGCATCTGCCGATGCCAGCGGCTCCAGGATCAGATCCTTGACAGTCATATTGGCTTTTCTTATGCATTTTTCGATATTCTTGGCAGCCGCAACCTGGCCGATGACGATATGGAAGTTAGCCTCGAGCCGTCGTCCGCAAATCCCTATAGGGCTCTTTATACCGGTTTCATTGTCCACTATGAATATCTGAGGAATTACATGGATGATCTCTTCGCCGATATCGACATGGATTTTGTACATGTCTTCTATAAGCTTAAAGACTTCTTCTTTTTTAATCTCATCCTCAAATGCATCACGCATGATATACCCGCGGGTTTTCAGGCTTTTTACATGCTGGCCGGCAATACCTACGAAGACCTCGGAAAATAATATCCCTGATCTTTTCTGAACATCGTCGACGGTGGTCTGAATGGCGTTGACGGTCTCCTCAATATTGAGAACAACACCTCTTTTGACTCCTTTTGAGGGTGCTTTGCTGAGCCCTAGAATTTCAATTTTACCATTCTCCTTTTTTGTACCGACAATGGCCACAATTTTTGTGGTGCCGATGTCGATCGCTGCTACATACTGTTCTTTTTTATTCATAGTCTGAAATATGGTTTTTCGGTTTATCTCTTTCTGCAAACGATTTGATCCTTAAATGCCAGATTTATGTTAGAATATTTGTTCCATCCCACTTCGGGAAGCACTTTGTCATAAAATACCTCCAGGTTCCGGAGCTTGCCTTCAAAGTTTTCAGCGGTCCCAAGATGAACTATATGGTTACCAACCCTCGGTATGAGGTCGATTTCATCCTGACTGTCAACAAAGATCTGATCGATCTGAGCCGACCAGAAATTATCATCATTTATATAACTGACAAGTCCGAAGATATCCTTCAGTATCGAGTTCTTTATGCTGGTATCAAGAACGCTGATGCCATTCAGCATCGCCTGGCTGATGTTAATGTTGCCGCCAACGATATGAAGACGTGGTGTATACAGATTTCTTCTCCTTACAACAACTCCATCAACATCGACATAATAATCACCTCCATTATTTGCCATCACTCTCATTATCGGATTGCGCTGGTCAGCATAAATATGAAGAAATCCGTCAATCGACACATATGCTTCAAGGACTTTGAGTTCCCTGTATTTTTCATTCATGCTGCTTTCAATTTCAGCAACGGAGATTTCCCTTACAGGTTTACCCACTATGGATCCGCTGCCGTTACTAATTGAGTTCTGTATATCTTTTTTTGTAACAAAATGATAATCAAGAGAGTCAGTAATTGTAACTTTAATGCCCCTGCATGGTCTTGAATAGGCGGTGTGCGCATAGTAAACAGGCACCAGGAGAAGGTACAATGCCGGTATGAGCAGTAATATTTTAACTAACCTTTTCATTAAGCCACTGAGCTTCTTATTTTTTCTTCTATCGGGCCAACCAGCCTGTCAATATCACCGGCTCCGATTGTTAGCAGAACATCCAGATCATCAATATTAAGGCTGCCGGGGATATCCTCCATTTTCATCATTTTCTTCTTCCCGGATCTCATCATTCCAAGAATCAGTTCAGAAGTAATCCCGGGTATTGGTTTTTCACGTGCCGGATAAACCGGAAGAAGTATCGTTTCGTCAAGTTCATCAAGGATAGCGGCAAAACCGCCGGCATGGTCACGTGTCCTCGAATACAGATGAGGCTGGAAAATGCCCGTGATTTTTCTCCCCCTGAAATATTCCCTTACTGAAGTTATGCATGCCTTTATCTCTTCCGGGTGATGGGCATAATCATCAATATATGCAATCCCGGGAAGGTTTATCCTGATATCAAACCGTCTCCTGACTCCCTGAAATAAAATTATCGCCTTACGCAATTCCGCTTCTGTTACTCCACAGTTTAGGGCTACCGCAATCGCAGCAGTAAGATTTTCAATATTTATTATTCCGGGAAACTGAAAATGAAGATCACTGAACAATCCTTCAGGTGTCAGCAGATTGAAGCTGTAGTAATCGTGTTTATGATCAACGTTAAAATACCTGTAATCCGAAACCTCATCCGGACCATAGGTGAATGATGAAATTCCCTGCGGGACTAATATTTTATCGCGGATCTTACTGTTAATAAACAACTTGCCCCCTTTCCTTATCTTTGAGCAGAATTCGTTGTAGGCGGCTATCAGGGTTTTATGGTCTCCATAGATATCAAGATGGTCGGCATCGACGGAGGTAATGACAGCCATCAGGGGGCTTAACCTGTGAAATGACCTGTCGAACTCGTCTGCCTCCATGACTGTGTAGCGACCTTCCCCGATAAGAAGGTTTGTGTTGTAATTTTTGGAGATGCCTCCAAGGAATGCCGTACAATCGAGATGAGACTGCTTCAGCAGGTGCGCCGTCATCGTCGACACTGTCGTCTTGCCATGTGTACCGGCAACTGCAATTGTGTCGGTGCGGGTTGAGATCTCCCCGAGTATTTCTGACCTCTTGTGCATTATGTAGCCATTATCCCTGAAAAATGAGATAATATGGTTTTCAGCCGGAATTGCAGGGGTATAAACTACCAGTACACGGTCTTTCAAGGCAGGTTCGCTGAAAAGTGAAGGCAGTGTCGTAATAGAATCTTCATAGGTGACCTTACAGCCTGAATCAACCAATGACCTTGTAATGAAAGTCTCCGACCTGTCATAACCCGCGATGGCGAAGCCTCCCTTTGCAAAATAGAGGGCAAGGGCGCTCATGCCGATACCGCCAATACCGACAAAACAGATTCCTTCTTTATTTTTCAGGTCCGTCATTTTTCTGCCAGCTTAAGCACTTCTTCTGCAATTCTCAAATCGGCATCGTACTCTGCCATTCTGGTAATATTTTCTGAGAACATCTCTCTTTTGTGCCTGTCCGAAACAAGTCTTATAGCTTCGGATACAAGTGTTTTCTCTGCTATTTCATCATCTATCATCATGGCTGCATTCCTTTCAACCAGCGCCAGAGCATTCCTGGTCTGATGATCTTCGGCAACATTTGGTGAGGGGACGAGTATAACGGGCTTTCCGACAAGACAAAGCTCCGAAATTGTTCCGGCCCCTGCCCTGGAAACTATAACATCGGCAGCTGCGAATGCCAGTTCCATCCTGTCGATAAATGCATGTATGGAAATGTTATCGCTGTGTACCTTTCGAAGCAGTCCTTATAATTCCGTCATAGTAGTATTTTCCGGTCTGCCACAGCCACTGGCAATCCGAATCCATCATCATCCTGATGTTGTCGGTAAGGCATTTATTAATACTTCCGGCACCAAGCGATCCGCCAAGTATCAGGATCACCGGGTATCCCGGCTTAAGATCGAAAAACCTTAGAGCCTCCTCTTTCAGGTCAGCAAGATTTTCAAAATTCTGCCTCACCGGATTGCCTGTCCTGATTATTTTTTCTGCAGGAAAATATTTCTCCATACCATCATAAGCAACACATATAACCGATGCCTTTTTTGCCAACAGCTTATTTGTGACACCTGCATAGCTGTTCTGTTCCTGTATAAGTGTTGGTATTTCCATTTTTGATGCACGCCTGAGAACCGGACCGCTTGCGTAGCCGCCTACACCCACTACCACATCCGGTTTAAAATCCCTGATGATCTTCCTTGCCAGCTTAAGGCTTTTCAGCAGTTTAAAGAGAACTGAAATATTCTTGACCATGTTTCTCCGGTTTAACCCGGCGACCGGCAAGCCAATTATTTGGTAACCGGCGGCAGGTACCTTCTCCATCTCCATTCTTCCCTCGGCTCCCACGAAGAGTATCTCAACTGAAGGATCGATCTTAAGCAAAGCATTTGCAATGGAGATCGCCGGGTAGATATGTCCGCCGGTACCTCCTCCGCTTATAATGACCTTCCTATGCTTTTTCCGGATCATAGATCTTTTCTCCCTCATCATTTTTTTCCTCTTCAGGAAGTTCTTCTTTCTTAACCCTGGCATTTGCTACCCTGCTCACGCTGAGTATTGCTCCTATTGAAAAGCTCATCACAAGGACCGACGTCCTTCCCCAGCTTACCATAGGCAGAGTCTGACCTGTAACCGGGAAAAGTCCTACGGCAACCAGCATGTTGAGTATAGCCTGAACCGTGATCATAATTATAAGTCCCATCACCAGAAATGCAGGAAAAGCTGTTTCGCATTTCTTTACAATAATGATTCCCCTGAACAGAAGTATCATATATGCAAGTATCAATGGTATAGCCCCGAAGAGCAATCCGTATTCCTCAATTATTATAGCAAAAATAAAGTCGGAATTTGACTGTGGAAGCATATTGCGCTGGGTGCTCTTGCCGGGCGCTTTTCCGAAGAGGCCGCCTGTTGAAATAGCTATCTTTGCCTGGTTCGACTGATAATCGGCGTCATCATTCGCTTTTCCAGTGAAAAAATTCTCTATCCTGTTTTTCCAAACCTCAACGCGGTTATCTTCCGAGACAAGCGACAGCACAACAGCGAACAACACAACCCCAACTACTGCAATCCCTATGTATGCCAGCAGAAATTTAAACGGAACCCGACCTATGAACATAATTATCATACTGATTGCAAAGACCATCATTGCCGTAGAGAGGTTTTCGGGCATTATAAGGGCGCAGATTACTGCTACCGGAGCCATAAGGTATTTGGTGACAAGCATAAAACTGTGAAGCTCACCCTGATATCTGGCAAGTGCGCTTGAAAGATAAAGGACAAGAGCAACCTTTGCCACATCAGAGGTCTGAAGCCTGAATCCCGTACCTGGAATTTCAATCCATCGTGTTGCTTCATTCACTCTTGAACCTATTGCAAAAGTGAGTATTAGCAATCCTATTGAGAACAGAAGAATAAGACCTGCGAGAGATGAATAAATCCTGTACGGCAGGTAATGAACAACCACTATTATACCAAGGCTCAGCGCCAGCATAAAAAACTGGCTCCTGAGAAAATAGCTCGTATTACCATTATGCTTAAGGTAAGCCACACTCACCGATGAGCTGTAAACAGCGAGCAGTGAATAGATCATAAAAACGACAACCAGAGCCCAGATAACCCTGTCGCCTTTAAATGTCTTTGTAAGCCAGCCTTGTTGCATTTCTTTTCCTATAGATTTCTTACTGCCTGTTTAAACTGGCGTCCCCTGTCTTCATAATTATTGAACAGGTCAAAGCTTGCGCAGGCAGGCGACAACAAAACCGTCTGCCCTTTTTTCGCAAGGTAGTAGGACGACCTCACAGCCTCTTCCATCGAAGTGGTCTCAACAATTGTGGGCACCTTGTCCCTGAAGGCTTCTACCAACTTCTTATTATCCTTTCCGAGGCAGACAAGGGCTTTTACCTTCTGCCTGACCACCGGGAAAAGCTCGGAATAGTCATTTCCCTTGTCAACTCCTCCCGCTATCCAGACAACATCAGTCTCCATGCATTCAAGGGCATACCAGGTCGAATTGACATTGGTGCCTTTTGAGTCGTTGATGAAGTTTATACCGCAGACTGTGATTACCGGTTCCAACCGGTGCTCAACACCCTGAAAATCAGCCAGACTTTCCCTGATTACATCCTTGCGGATCGTCAGGACTTTGCCAGCCAGAGCTGCTGCCATCGAATTGAAAATGTTGTGACGGCCTTTTAATGCCAGGTCATGAATAGTCATAAGGTTGGTTTTTGTATGATAATCAATTATCAGATCGTTGTTTTCGATATAGGCAGTCATGCCTTCTCTGAGAACAGAAGAAAAGGGATAACGGGTCATTCCGTATTCTCTCTTTGCTAGCTCGGCCTGTATCACAGGATCATCAGCCCAGTAAATAAGGCATTCGGATTTCGTCTGGTTTCTTACAACCCTGAATTTTGAATCAATATAATTCTGGAAGTTATATCCATACCTGTCGAGGTGATCCGGTGTGATATTCATCAGGATAGCAATATCAGCCTTAAAGGAGTACATCCCGTCGAGCTGGAAACTGCTGAGTTCGATCACATAATAATCATAGGCGCCGGTCGCAACAGCCATGGCAAAGCTGTTACCGACATTGCCGGTCATAGCAACATTTTTACCGGCTTTTTTAAGTATATGGTAAATGAGGTTTGTTACAGTGGTCTTGCCATTGCTTCCTGTCACACATATCTTTTTCCCGGTTGCGTACCTTCCTGCAAACTCAATCTCTGATATTACCGGTATACCTTTCTCCCTCAGCTTTAAAACTACAGGTGCATCTTCGCGGATCCCCGGGCTCTTGATAACCTCATCGGCAGCAAGAATATCTTCTTCTGAATGTCTGCCTTCCTCCCACCTTATTTTGTTGGTATCAAGCAACTCCCTGTACTGTTGCTTGACGGTACCTTTATCCGAAACAAAAACATCGAAACCCTTCTTCTGTGCAAGTATTGCCGAACCTGCCCCGCTTTCTCCTGCTCCCAGTATAACAATCTTCTTCATATTCCTATCTGATCTTAAGTGTCACAATACTTATTACAGCAAGTATTATAGCAACAATCCAGAATCTTGTGACGATCTTTGGTTCCGGATATCCTTTTTTCTGATAATGATGATGAAGAGGAGCCATCAGGAATATCCTCCGTCCCTCTCCATATTTTCTTTTTGTTCTTTTAAAGTGTGAAACCTGAATTACCACCGAAAGGTTTTCAACAAGAAATATCCCGCAGAGTATCGGGATGAGAAGCTCTTTCCTTATTGTTATTGCAAACACGGCTATTATTCCTCCGAGGGCCAGGCTCCCGGTATCGCCCATAAATACCGTAGCGGGATAGGAGTTGTACCATAGGAACCCGATTGTGGCCCCAATAAAGGCGCTGGCGAAGATAACAAGCTCCTCCGAACCAGGTATATACATTATATTCAGGTAATTAGCATATATTACGTTAGATGATACGTATGCCAGGATGCCAAGAGCAACCCCGATAATGGCCGATGTGCCTGTTGCAAGCCCATCGAGCCCGTCGGTGAGATTAGCTCCGTTGGAGACTGCGGTCAGGATGAAAATGACGATCACCACAAAAGCGATCCAGGTAAAGATCTGCCTTGCTTTTTGAGGAATGAATCCAACGAGCCATCCATAGTTGAATTCATTATTCTTTACAAATGGGATTGTGGTCTTGGTGGATTTGCGCTCCATCGAGACTTCACTGTCAGGATAATAAGGCTGCGTGGGGTCAAGCAGCTCTATCTTCTCCCTTTCCGACAGATCCGAAACCGGCACCTTTTCGACAATTATCACATCCTCGCTGAAGAAAAGGGTAAAGCCTACAATCATTCCAAGGATTATCTGCCCGGCAATTTTAAACCTGGCAGCAAGCCCTTCCTTATTCTTCCTGAAAACTTTAATATAATCATCGAGGAATCCAATCAGTCCCAACCAGAAAGTTGTCAGAAGCATGAGTATAACATATATATTATCAAGTCGTGCAAACAACAGTGTCGGAATAACTATTGATGCAAGAATTATTATGCCGCCCATTGACGGGGTTCCCTTTTTCTGATACTGACCTTCAAGGCCCAGATTTCTGATTACCTCGCCGACCTGCCTGTACTGAAGATAATTTATGATCCTCTTACCAATAAGCATCGAAATTATAAGCGAGGTTATAATGGCCATGGCCGACCTGAATGAGATATAGAGGAACATTCCGGCTCCGGGGACATTAAGTTCATTCAGATATTTAGACAGGTAGTAAAGCATAGTTTCTTTATTTACTTAGCCATCAATGCCGCCCTGAGCTCTTCACGGTCGTCGAAATGATGTTTTACCCCGTTAATCTCCTGGTAGGTTTCATGACCTTTCCCTGCAACAAGGATTATATCTCCTTCCACTGCAAGCATAGCGGCAGTTCTGATAGCTTCCCTCCTGTCGCTTATCCTTAGTACTTTTTTCTTAACATCGGGAGTAATGCCCGCCTCCATCTCATCGAGTATCTTTTCAGGATCTTCAGTCCTCGGGTTATCGGAGGTAAGTATCACTTTTGTGCTTCCCAGGGCACATATAGCAGCCATCTTCGGACGCTTCGTACGGTCCCTGTCGCCCCCGGCGCCCACGACTGTTATCAGCTGCTTACCATCCTCCCTGATCTTGTTAATTGTCTCTATTACATTTACAAGCGCATCAGGGGTATGAGCATAATCCACTATGCCTGCAATTCCCGAAGGCGTTTCAACTGATTCAAGTCTTCCCGGAACGGACCGGAGATCACTCAGCACAGTAAGTATCTCCTTTCTTCCTGCCCCTAACAGGTCGGAAGCAGCAAATACTGCCAGCAGATTGGAAGCATTAAATTCACCGATAAACCGCGTCCACACTTCTTCTTCCCCTATCCGCAGACCCATACCGTTAAAGTCCTGATCAATTATCCTGCAGCGGAAATCAGCCATACCTTTCACTGAAAAAGTATACTTGCGGGCATTGCAGTTCTGGAGCATCACCCTGCCATTTTTGTCATCAGTGTTTACAAGTGCAAATGAGTCTGGCGGCAGCGAATCAAAGAAACTCTTCTTTGCCTTAAGATAATTTTTAAATGTCTTGTGATAATCAAGATGATCGTGGGTCAGGTTAGTAAATATGCCACCTGCAAATTTCAATCCTGCAATCCGCTGCTGATCGGCAGAGTGGGAACTGACTTCCATAAATGCATAATCGCATCCGGCTTCTGCCATATCAGAAAGGAGCCTGTTCAGCTGGACAGGATCAGGAGTGGTGTGTGTGGCAGGAAGCTCCCTGTCAATTATATAATTGCAGACTGTTGAGAAGAGGCCGCATTTATAGCCCAGTGCGGTAAACATCCTGTAGAGCAGGGTTGCAATGGTTGTCTTTCCGTTGGTTCCGGTGACCCCGACAAGCTTCAGGCTGGCGGAAGGATCACCGAAAAAGGCTGAAGATACAATGCCAAGAGCTTTTGCCGGGTCGCTGGTCTTAATCCAGCATATTTTTGGGTCGCGATTTTCGGGCAGGGACTCGCAGATAACCGCTGAAGCTCCCGATGCAATTGCACTTTTGATATATTCATGTCCGTCGGTTTTGGTTCCCTTTACAGCAACGAACAGGGTTCCCGGTGTGACCCGCCTGGAATCGAATTCAATATTTGTAATAACCGGATCATCCTCGCCTTCAAACAGGGTGACATCAATATTTCTTACCAGTTTTTTAATGTCAGTCATAATCTATTTCACATATTCATATCAAGTGAAACAACACTTCCTTCGTACACCCTTGCACCATGTTCGGGCGATTGCCTGAGAACCCTTCCTTTTCCGCTGTAACGTACTCTCAAACCTGAATTCTCAAGAAGGTAAATGGCATCTCTGAGGCTCATACCCCTTACATCCGGTACGAGTCCCTTTTTTGTTCCAACGCCAACAAGCCGGATAGTGTCGCCGCTTTCACGGGTTGCCACCCACTCCTCCTTTGATGTCTTCTTAAGTCTGACATCAAGATCTCCGAGTACTTCGTTGATATCTGCCCTGTAGCCATTCCCTGCTTCGGGAGCCGCAATTTCCTTATCCGTCTTATTGTCTGCCTTATAATCCCTGAAAAAGGTTGTAGCATACACCTTATCGGCAATCTCCCTGAAAACCGATCCTGCAACCAGGTTACCATAATAGACCCCGTTCGAAGGTGCGTTAACCACTACAATGCAGGAATAGAGGGGGTTCCCGGCAGGGAAATAACCAACAAATGAAGCCTGATAGGACATTCTTGCCCCCTGCCTGTATCCCGCTTTGCCTTTTGCGATCTGGGCAGTGCCTGTTTTACCCGCTATCTTGTAGTTTGCATTTTTAAGATTAGTCGCAGTGCCGTGTTCAACAACTCCCTCCATCATTGCTTTTGCTTTTCTGATTGTGGACCTGGAGGCAATTGAATTGACGATGACATCAGTTCCAAAACTTTTTATGACCGATCCATTCCTTATAATTTCTGTTACAAACCTTGGGCGCATCATCCTCCCGTCATTTGCAACGGCATTATAGAATGTGAGTATTTGCAGGGGGGTCATCTGGACCTCATAGCCATGTGACATCATCGGCAATGAAAGCCCCGACCAGAGTTTGTCGCCGGGATATCTGATCAAAGGTGTGCCTTCGCCCTGTATCTGCAGATCAAGAGTCTGATTGAGCTTCATGGCGTAGAGCCGGTTAACGAACTCCTTCGGGTTTTTTTTGTAGTGTTCGTTAATCAATATTGAAGTACCCACGTTGGACGATTTTTCAAAGACCTGTTTGACTGTCAGCTTACCATACCCCTCTTCCTTTGTGTCGCGAATAATCTTATTATAGAATTTGACACTACCGTTGCCTGTGTCCACAATATCGCCTGTATCTATCACACCATCTTCTATTGCAGCCATCAAAGCCGGAAGTTTGAAGGTGGACCCTGGCTCGGTACTTTCGCCTACGGCATAATTATATGTTTCGCGGTAAGTTCCGTTCCCTGTTTGCTCAAGGTTGGCGATAGCGCGAATATCCCCGGTTTCAACTTCCATAAGCACCACACATCCATGATGGGCATTGTGATTCCTGAGCTGATCCTCAAGTGCGCTTGAGGCAACGTCCTGCAGGTCGACATCAAGTGTTGTAACAATGTCATTTCCATCCCTTGAGTCAATGCTCTGCCTGTCATCAACGGGTATCCAGTCACCTCCGGTAAGTCTCTGTTTGACTACCACGCCGTTTTTTCCGGCAAGTTCCCTGTCGAACGAACCTTCAAGCCCTACCCTGGTTCCTTCATCACCCATGCTGAGATAACCGATGGTACGGGCTGCAAGGCCGCTCTGGGGAAGTATTCTTTTGTTTTCGGGCTGAGCTAAAAGCCCTCCTTTATACTGACCTTCCCTGAAAATTGGAAGTTCCTTCAACTTCTTCAGAGTTGCGTAGTCAACATTCTTTTTAATGAGAAAATAACGGTCACCCCGTCTTCTTGCCTCTGTAATAACGGCCCTCCATCCCGAAGGAGATCTTTCACCGAGCAATACTGACAAACCCCCGGATAAGCCTCCTATTCCAGCCGACCATGTATCGGACGCCATTCCTGTGCTTCTTGTATCCATGTAAATGGAATAGTATGGGACCGAGCTTGCCAGCAGGCGGCCGTCGCGTGCCAGGATATCACCCCTGTTGGCCGGCATTTCGGCTGTTTTGTAAATATACTTTTCGCTCATGGCCGACCATTTCCCCCTCTGGACATACTGCAGGATCAGGATACGGACAAGCAAAGCAACCGCAAGCAGTACAATTACAAAATATACAACTGCGCTTCTCCAGACTATTTCATCCCTTACTGCCATTCACTTTGTTACTTGTCAACTAAAAGCCTATAGGGAGGTGATTTAAGCTCTTCAAGGCCAAGGCCCTTTTCCCGTACCAGCCTGTAAACCTCCGACTGCCGGCTTACCGACATCAGGTTTGCAGAGGTGGATAAAGCCTCAGCTCTTAGATCCCTTACCTCCCTTGACAGACGTGAAGATTCACGGGTGATCTTCTCAGCGTGGAATCTGTTCCCTATATACAATGCTCCAAGAACTGTCAGAAAAATAAAGTACCACAGGTTCTTAAGTACCAGCTTATCGGCAATAATGCCGCTGAGCACCTCCTTCAGCAGGTTACCATGCTTTGCCTGTTTTTTTTCTCCTTCGTTATTCCCATCCATTTTCTAGATCTTTTCAGCAATCCTTAACCTGGCGCTCCGTGCACGTTTATTATCTTCCATCTCAATATCATCCGGTACGATACCCTTTTTGGTAATTATCCTGAATGGAGTTATGAGGTTACCGTAGAAATCTTTCTTCTCTTCTCCTTCAAAATTGCCCGTTCTCATAAAATTCTTAACAACCCTGTCCTCGAGCGAATGGTAGGTGATTACGACGAGTCTGCCATCCTTGTTCAGCATTTCAAGCGCCTGTTCCAGCATCTCCCTGAGATAATCAATCTCATGATTTACTGCAATACGCAGAGCCTGAAATACCCTTGCATAAAATTTGTGTTCCTGCCTGAGGGGTGCGAGCTTTCCGATTGCACCAATTATATCACTCACTGTTATGAGCGGCTTTACTGCCCTTGCCACCACCAGTTCTTTTGCTATCCTTCGTGAATTGACAAGCTCCCCAAAGTCGTAAAGGACCTTTGCCAGGGCAGTCTCATCAAGAGTCTTAAGCAGGGAGGCAGCGGTAACAGAGCCTTTTTTGTTCATTCGCATGTCGAGCGGGGCATCCTGCCTGAAGGTAAAACCTCTCTCGGGCTCATCAAACTGATGGAATGACACACCCAGGTCGGCTATGAGTCCGTCGATCGAGGTTATTCCGTTAAAGAGAAGATTATTTTTCAGGAACCTGAAATTCTGATTGAGAAAGATAAGTCTTTTATCATCAGGCACATTCTGAAGGGCATCCTCATCCTGGTCAAAAGCAATCAGCCTTCCTGTCTTAAGTCTTTTAAGGATTTCCGTTGAATGCCCTCCTCCACCGAAAGTAACATCGACATAGGTCCCGTCTGACCGGATATTCAATCCCTTGATACTTTCTTCCAGCAATGCAGGTACATGGTAATACATTATTCTGATGGCTCGTTTATGGTTCCACCCATTAGCTTTTCAGCCAGATCAGCAAAATCATCAGCTGACATTTCAATGGAGTCGTAGGCAACTGCCGGCCAGATCTCAATCCTTCCATCCTGTCCGGCGAGAACAACATCCCTGTTGGCCCCTATTAGGTCCAACAATCTTTTGGGAATCAGGATCCTGTTATTATTGTCGAGTGTAAGTTCCAGGGTTCCTTTAAAGAAGTTCCTCCTGAACATATTCTGTTCACGGTTATAGGTGTTCATCTTTTTCCTTATCTTTTCGAGTTGCTTTTTCCAATCGTCGGCGGAATAGAGCACAAGGCAGTTCTCGAAAATATCTTTTCTGACCACAAACTGATCCTGTGCTTCGGCAGGCATCTGCTTCTTGAATGCCATCGGAAGAATTATTCTCCCCTTTGCATCAACTTTGCACTGGTAATCGCCTATAAATGTGGCCACAGGTTGTGTTTTAGAATTAAACGCTAAAAGTAAGAAAAAATATCCACTTTCCCCCACTTTGCTCCACATTTTTTTAGGATATGTTGATAACTTTTTGAATTGGATATTATCTAATGTATTTATATACACCTCTCAGGCCGTCTATAATGTATTAAATTCAAGGCTTTCCCAGGAATAAAATTGAATCCATCTCCAGGCAAAAATCCCATGCCTCAACTCTTTCCATAAGGAAACCATCCCCTGAGCTCCATAGCAACCAACCCATCCCCGAGCCACTTCAATGGCAATAAGCAAACCCATCCCCCAACCCCTTCCCTTAAGCCTAAGGGAAGGGGAGAAGTTTCACATATACACAAAGTTGCTGGAGAAAATTGTGATGGTGTGTTTAAGCTAAAACTAAAAAAAATGCTTATTTTTAATATTGGAATAAACGATTCATGTCTCGTATACATTACAAAAACTACAGGAATATTACCTTATTAGCGAGGAAATTGAGGAAGGAATCTACTCCCTCGGAAAAGCTTTTATGGAAAATACTTAGAAGTAAAAATCTTGAAGGTTTTAAATTTTTAAGACAACATCCTGTATTTTACCGAATTGACAATAAAAGGGTAGAGTTTTTTATACCAGATTTTTATTGCTCTGAACTTAATCTGATAATTGAACTTGATGGCCCAATTCATGAAAAAAAAACAGAAGAAGATAAAGAGAGAGATTCAAAACTTCAATCCAGAGGATTTATTATAAAAAGGTTTAAATCTTTCAGCCTCCCCCACCCTTCCGTTAAAAGGAAGGGGAAATGTAAATTCCATAGAAACTAGTTACATACAGTTAGATTCTAAGTTGCTCCCCCTCCTTAGACTTACGGCTAGGGGGTTGGAGGGTGAGTTCAGGTATGCTAGAGAGCGGGGTTGGGGGGTGAGTTCAGGTATGCAAGAGAGCGGGGTTGGGGGGTGAGTTCAGGTATAGTTGAGAGGGGGATGGGGATGAGTTAGGGATGGGAAGAATTCAGATAAGCCAAGAGAGCGGGTTGGGCCTGAGTTCATGCAGATCCAGTTTTTTTGATACCTTTACATACCCCATCTCAAAACGATTGGTTAAATGAACGATTCCCCTGATACTAATGAGGTTCTGAAGATTGATGTTGAACAGGTCCTGTACTCAAAAAAACCGGCTTTAAAAAAAACACTCCCGCGATTTATCATCAGGTATCTTAAGAGGATAGTTCACCAGGATGAATTGAACGAATTCCTCACGAGAAGCGGACACCTGAGGGATGCAGAGTTCATTAAAGCGGGGCTCGATTTTTTCGAAATAAAGTACAAAGTCTTTGGCAAAGAAAACATTCCCTCGGATGGAAGGTATATATTCGTTTCCAATCATCCGCTGGGAGGCCTCGACGGGCTTGTATTCATCTATGAGCTTTCAAAATATCATAAAAACATAAAATTTCCCGTAAACGACATTCTCATGACGATAAAGAACCTGTCGGGGATATTTCTGCCTGTGAATAAACACGGGGCGCAGGCTAAAGAAGCAGCAAAGTTGTTAGAAAAAGCTTATTCTTCCGCCAGCCAGATACTCTATTATCCGGCCGGATTATGTTCCAGAAAGAAAAATGGAGTAATAAGTGACCTTCAGTGGCATAAGAGCTTTATTTCCAAAGCTGTACAGCACAAGAGAGATGTCGTCCCCGCCTTTTTCTCAGGCAGGAATTCCAACTTTTTTTATAACCTTTCCAATTTCAGGAATTTACTTGGAATAAAAGCAAATATCGAGATGCTTTATCTTGTGGATGAACTATTCAAACAGAGAGGAAAAGAGATAAATCTTGTTTTCGGGAAGACCATACCCTGGCAGACATTTGATAACTCAAGGTCGCAGCCCGAGTGGGCTGAATGGGTCAGAGAGAGATCCTACGAGCTGCAACGATTTATCGGAGGAGAATCAAAGTTTTAAAAAATTTCCTAAATTGCATCGAATTTTTTAAAAAAATATTCGGAAAAAGGCTAACAAAAGTTGAATTAATGAAACCAGTAGTCGAACAATTACCTAAGGATCAGATCATTGCGGAATTAACTAAGGATAAGCTCCTGCGTAAGACCAACAATGGAAACAACGAAGTTTATCTCTTTAACGGTAATAACTCATCGGCATTGATGCATGAAGTAGGCAGGGTGAGGGAGATTACCTTCCGCCATGCCGGCGGAGGTACGGGAAAGGAGATTGACATAGATGAGTTCGACACTGACAAGGAAGATCCTCAACAACAACTGGTTGTGTGGGACCCTGATAATCAAGAAATTATAGGAGGTTACCGGTTTTATTTTCCAAAGAAAGGGTGCGTTAAATGCGATGTCACAAAACTTGCTTCCTCCTCATATTTCAGGTTTTCCGATAAGTTCCTGAAGAAGTACTATCCGCATCTGATGGAGCTTGGTCGCTCATTTGTGCATCCCGATTACCAGTCACGCTCAGGCGGTCGTAAAAGTCTCTTTGCCCTTGATAACCTATGGGACGGTCTTGGCGCCATTGTTATTGATAACCACCATCTTAAATACCTTTTCGGAAAAGTCACAATGTACACCCATTTCAATCAGAAGGCAAGAAATATGATTCTCTACTTTCTGAAAAGGCATTTTGATGATCCTGACAGGTTGGCGGTCCCGCTTGACCCCGCAAATATTGACATTCATGAAGAGGAGATGAGGAAGCTTTTCAGGGGATGGCGGTATAAGGACAATTATAAAATCCTGTCAAGGGAAGTCAGAAATTTAGGAGAAACAATACCGCCGCTTATAAATGCCTATATGGGACTTTCACCCACAATGCGTACTTTCGGTACCTTTATTAATCACAAATTCGGGGATGTCGAAGAGACCGGAATAATGATAACCCTGCGCGATATCTACATTGAAAAGATCAACAGGCATCTGGCATCTTACAAAAAGGATTTCCTGATCACCTGGTTCTCTCACAAAAATCAGTAAGCCCTTGCATTTACGCCCTCAACATAATTAATAAATGACTGGTTTGCTACCCTGTTTCCTCCGAATGTAGGGTAATTTCCCGTAAAATACCAGTCTCCGGTGTGGCCCGGGCAAGCTTCGTGTAATCCTTCAATCGACTGAAAGACAATCTCAACCTCCGCATTAATATCCTCTGAGGTAAGCAGCTTCGAGATCATGCCCGAGATGGCTTCGGTTGAAAAAGGTTTGTATATCTCTTTCACAAGATTCCTTATTTCCCCGACCGGTTTGAGAATTTCTTTTTTAGCCTCCTCATAGATATTGGCTATCAAACCCTCATTCCGGCTGTTCTTTAAAAGTTGAACAGCAGCTTTGAACGCTATCAGATCTCCAAGTTTAGCCATATCGATGCCGTAACAATCGGGATATCTCAACTGGGGTGAAGATGAGACTATTACAATTCTCTTTGGATCGAGCTTGTCAAGAATCCGTATTATGCTTTTTTTCAAAGTGGTGCCTCTCACTATTGAATCGTCAATAACTACAAGGTTGTCTATTCCCCTTCTTATGACGCCATAAGTGACGTCGTAAACGTGACCAACAAGATCGTCGCGGGTCTTATCTTCGGTGATGAACGTCCTCAACTTGACATCTTTTACGGCAATCTTCTCCACCCTTGGCCTCTGGCTTATAATCTGTTCAAGGTCAGCCCGTGTAAGGTTACCCCGCCTCTTAATTATAGAATCTATTTTGGACTGGTTTATATAGTTCTCGACACCTTTCACGAGTCCATAAAAAGCGCTCTCAGCGGTATTAGGAATATACGAAAGAACAGTATTCTCAATATCGTAGTTTACAGCCTTTAAAACAGAGTGTGTCAGGAGCTCTCCCAGTTTTTTGCGCTCCTTGTAGATCGTTTTGTCGGTACCACGGGAGAAGTAGATCCTTTCAAATGAGCATTTTCTCAGTTCTGTCTCTTCACGTATATTTTCAATTTTAGTTTCACCCGAAGCCTTTATTACGATGGCGCCTGCAGGAGGAAGCTCATTCACGTTATCTGTTCGCACGTTAAAGATGGTCTGTATTACTGGCCGCTCGGATGCCACCACAACTACCTCATCATCAATGTAGTAAAAAGCCGGTCTGATTCCGGCCGGATCCCGCATAACGAACCCGTCACCGTGACCTACCATTCCTGCCATAGTATAACCTCCATCCCAGTTCCGGCTTGCTTTTCTCAGAACGGCTGCAACATCAAGTTCTTTTTCAATCAGAGGGGTGATATCTCTCTTTGAGAATCCCTGATCCTTGAATTTCCTGAATAACCTTTCGTTCTCTTCGTCGAGCCGGTGTCCTATATTTTCAAGTATAGTCACTGTATCTGAAAAAGCGACAGGTGTCTGGCCGAGTTCAACAAGGCTTTTAAAGATCTCATCCACATTTGTCAGGTTAAAATTACCTGCCATTACCAGGTTCCTTGATTTCCAGTTGTTCTCACGGCTGACGGGATGCACATAATCGATGTTGTAATGTCCGTAAGTGCCGTAACGCAGGTGGCCAAGGTAAATGTCGCAAACAAAGGGGACATATGCTTTGATATATTCAGGATTCTGAAAATCCTGCGAATGTGCAATCCTGAGCCTGTCAATGTCTTCAAAGATAGCGCTGAAGACCTCTTTTATCGGATTTGCCTTATTTGATCTTTGTCTGAAGATATACCTGTTCCCGGGTTTGACATTCATCTTGATCCCCGCGATACCGGCGCCATCCTGTCCCCTGTTATGCTGTTTCTCCATCATAAGGTACATCTTCTGCAATCCCCAGTCCCATGTACCATATTTTTCGAAATAGTATTGCATCGGCTTCCGCAATCTCAACATCGCGATGCCGCATTCATGTTTTATATTTTCACTCATAGCTTTTTTTTAATTCAGATCCGGGAAGTTGATCTTGTCCGGCACCATATAGGCGTCAGGCCATACCTTGCGGATCATAAGAAGATCTTTTGTACCTTCTGTTCTGGTTCTGTAATCACCTGCCCGGATTTTGTAGTAACCGGGCCTTTCAAAAGTCGCATATGATTTTATATCCGGGAACCTGGCAATAAATTCGGCTTCCATTTTACCTGATTCCGCTTTTGCATTCCTGTCTGAACTGTTATAGATCTGTATCCTGAAACCTTCCAGACCGCCTGTCTTCATGTTATAAAGAATATACCTGTTTATAAGGGTATCAAGGCGCGGATCCTGATAAATATTCAACTGGCCCTGCCGCTGGTTCCCAGTATTATTTCTTTGCAGAAGCCCGGCAGTTGTATAAATATCCTGTGCCGGGCAAAAACCTGTGAAAAGAGCAGGGATAAGAAAAAGTAATATAAGCTGAAACCTCTTTAACATCTTAAAAATATAACATTAACCAAGTTCCTCAGCGATTTCGTCGGTTATCTCGAGATTATGATAAACATTCTGGATATCATCATCGTCTTCCAGACTTTCAACGAACCGCAAGACTTTCCTGGCACTTTCAAGATCGAGTGTTTTCGTATTATTTGGCACTCTCTTCAAACCTGCTTCTTCAGGCGCAATGCCAAGCTCATTCAGTTTCCTGTTAACACTGCCAAAATCTTCTTTTGCGCAGGTAACCGTTATGGTATCTTCGTATACTTCAAAATCTTCAGCACCGGCATCGATCAGTTCAAGTTCAACCTCTTCGGGCGAAAAACCCTCATTTGCAATTGTAAAAACCCCCTTTCTCTCAAAAAGTGAACTTAAAGAACCATTGGTACCCAGCTTTCCGCCGTGTTTATTGAAAGCTGATCTGACAGAAGCAACCGTCCTGTTGTTATTGTCGGTAAGACATTCGGCGAATACTGCAACGCCGCAAGGTCCGTATCCTTCAAATGAAGTTTCAACATAATTATCAGCGTCTGAACCAACAGCCTTTTTGATGGCTCTCTCGATATTATCCTTTGGCATGTTGGCCCCTTTGGCATTTTGTACCGCCAGCCTGAGACGGGCATTGGATTCAGGGTCACCACCTCCTTCCTTTGCAGCAATAATGATTTCCTTAATTATTTTAGTAAAGATCTTTCCTCTTTTAGCATCGATAGCACCTTTCTTCCGCTTAATTGTTGACCATTTACTGTGACCTGACATATATTACTGTTTTAATATTCAGGTGCAAAATTAAATATTTCTTTAATACATCACACAATGTAGTTACTTTTGTACGATTTATCAGGGAGCAGGGAGCAGGGAGCAGGGAGCAGGGAGCAGGAGCAGGGAGCAGGGAGCAGGGAGCAGGGAGCAGGGAGCAGGGAGCAAGAACGAAGTTTAATGATGAGTAAAAAAGTGTATATCGAAACCTACGGTTGTCAGATGAATGTTGCTGACAGCGAGGTTGTTGTATCAATTCTGGCAGGAAAAGGATATGAACATACAGAAAATATTAATGATGCGGGCCTGATTCTTATCAACACGTGCTCTATCCGGGATAATGCAGAGCAGCGGATCTGGGGCCGGCTGAAAGCCATCAGCCACCTGAAAAAGAAAAAGTCGGGGCTGCTTGTAGGACTTATAGGTTGCATGGCAGAAAGGCTGAAAGAACAGGTGATTGAAAAAGAGCGGCTCGTTGACATCGTTGTCGGTCCTGATGCCTACCGTGATCTGCCTTCACTGATTGTTGATGCCGAATCGGGACATAAGGGAGTCAATGTGTTACTGTCACGGGAGGAAACCTATGCTGACATATCCCCTGTAAGAATGGACAAAAACGGAGTAACTTCATTCGTCTCAATTATGAGGGGATGCAACAACATGTGCGCGTACTGCGTCGTTCCCTATGTACGGGGCGCCGAGCGGAGCCGCGATCCGGAGTCGATATTGTCTGAAACCCGGGACCTCTGGGAAATGGGTTACAGGGAAGTAACACTTCTCGGCCAGAATGTGGATTCATATAATTGGGAAAACAACGGATCCCAAACCCGGTTTCATGACCTTCTTGAAAAAGTAGCGCTCATAAATCCTCTTCTCAGGGTAAGGTTTTCAACATCGCATCCCAAGGATATTTCGGATGAACTGCTTCTGACGATGTCGAAATACGACAATATCTGCAAGCATATCCATCTTCCGGCTCAAAGTGGCAGCAGCAGGATACTTAAACTTATGAACCGGGAATATACACGCGAATGGTATATGGACAGGATAAAAGCAATCCGGACAATAATTCCAGGTTGTGCCGTTTCAACTGACATGATTGCAGGCTACTGCACCGAGACAGATGATGATCATAATGAAACTCTTTCGCTGATGGAGTGGGCAGGATACGATTTTGCATACATGTTCAAGTACAGCGAAAGACCCGGTACTAAAGCTGCAAGAAAATATAATGATGACGTCGTAGAAGAAGTAAAAACCAGGCGCCTTAATGAAATAATAGCCTTGCAGAATAAACTCTCGGCGCGATCCAAAAAACAGGATGTTGGCAGGGTTTTTGAAGTACTTATTGAGAATCTTTCAAAACGATCAGCTGATCATTTGGCCGGACGTACTACACACAACAAAGTGGTTGTTTTCCCGGGAAATGGACACAGGAAGGGCGAATATGTTAAAGTTCTGATTGAGAGAAACACATCGGCGACATTAATTGGAAAAATAATTTAGGAATTTCATCACTGGCAGCCGAAATCCATTTGATTTCGGATTTTGATTCATATTAAGGTTAACATTATTTTATTGTTTTATTTTACAACTTACTCTAACTTGCACCATCATTTAAAAACATGAAAATGAAAACGAAAATATTTTTACTTCTGCTGTGTTCCGTTATTACACTTACCACTGTCTCAGCTCAGAAGGGTAATAAAAAGAATAACAAGAAGATCACTGTAAGCGGATACGTGACTGACCAGAACAAAAAACCCGTTGCCAATGCGATGGTTATGGTAGATGGCAAAAATACCGAAAAGGTTACCAATGAAATAGGATATTATAAGATCAAAGTCAGACCTGATGTTCTCAAAATAAGCATACTTACATCATCCAGCGGGGCCGTTGAAGAAATTGTAGACGGCAGGACAAATATCAATTTTACATTTGCCGGTTCTGTCCCGGATCAGCCAGGCATAAAGGCTGAAGATGATGATGTGAATATCGGATATGGTACCGTTAAGAAGAACAGCCTGACCAGTCCTGTGGGTTCGATTGATGCAAATCAGTCAAAATATGCTTCATACAGGACAATTTATGAGGTGCTCAAAGCGGGTCAGGTTCCGGGTGTTCAGGTAGTCGGGTCAAGCATCAGGATACAGGGGGCATCATCCCTTACCCTCAGCACTGAGCCTCTGTTCGTTGTTGATGGAGTTATTGTTAATTCTGTCGATGATATCATGCCCCAGATGGTCAAATCAATTCAGGTCCTTAAGGGCTCATCTGCAGCAATTTATGGCTCACGGGGAGCCAACGGAGTGATCCTCATCACACTGCTTAAAGGATCGGACATCAGAAAGTAGGGATCCTTATTTCTCCAGTCTTTATGATCAGTTTCAGTTCATCGAGCTGCCTGGCTGATATTTCTGAAGGCGTGTCCAGCATTACATCGCGGCCGGAATTGTTTTTGGGGAAAGCAATGAAATCACGGATGGAATCCTGCCCCCCGAACATTGCAACCCAGCGGTCGAACCCAAAAGCAATGCCTCCATGAGGCGGTGCTCCATACCTGAAAGCATTCAGCAGGAATCCGAACTGTTCATTTGCCTCATCATCAGTGAATCCAAGCACTTTGAACATCAGCTTCTGGATTTCGGCATCATGAATCCTTATTGAACCGCCGCCGATCTCAACACCATTTATTACAAGGTCATAAGCATTGGCCCTTACTTTTCCAGGATCAGTTTCCATCAGGTGGATATCTTCAGGTTTTGGAGAAGTGAAAGGATGATGCATTGCATAAAATCTTCCGGTTTCCTCATCCCATTCAAGAAGCGGAAAATCAACAACCCACAAAGGGACGAATATATCTTTAGTCCTGAGGCCAAGCCTGTTACCCATTTCAAGACGAAGTTCCGAAAGGGCAGTCAGTGTCTTTTTACGGTCGCCGGCAAGTAACAGTATCAGATCTCCATGACTTGCTCCTGTCGCACCTGTCCAGGCCTTAAGATCCTCTGGTGAATAAAACTTATCAACTGACGACTTAAATGTCCCATCAGAACCATACCTTAAGTAAACAAGGCCCCTGGCGCCTATCTGTGGTCGTTTTACAAATTCGGTGAGCTCATCAAGCTGTTTTCTGGTGTATTCCGACGCTGCCTGGCGCACATATTGCTCCAATATATTCTGAATTATCAAAAACAGAAAACCCCTTCCCTTTTACAATATCAGTAAGATTGGTGATCTTCATGTCAAACCGGAGATCCGGCTTATCATTGCCATAAAACTCCATTGCATCACTATAGGACATTCTAATGAAGGGCTCACTGAATTCAATCTTCCTTATCTGTCTGAACAGGTATTTTGCAAGACCTTCAAAGGTATCAAGTATATCGTCCCTCTCAACAAATGACATTTCGCAGTCGATCTGCGAAAACTCAGGCTGCCTGTCAGCCCTCAGATCCTCATCCCTGAAGCACTTCACAATCTGAAAATACCTGTCAAAACCGGCCACCATAAGCAGTTGTTTCAATGTCTGGGGCGATTGCGGCAAAGCATAAAATGTCCCTGGCTGCATCCTTGAAGGGACAACAAAATCACGGGCTCCTTCAGGAGTTGATTTGATAAGAACAGGAGTTTCAACTTCTACAAAACCTATCGAATCCATGTAGTTCCTTACTTCCTGGGCAACTCTATGACTTAGTATAATATTATTTTTAACGCTGCCTCTCCTGAGATCGAGGTACCGGTATTTCATCCTTAGTTCTTCTCCCCCGTCGGTATCTTCTTCAATTGTAAACGGAGGGATATCGCTCCGGTTAAGAATATTCAGATCGGTAACCTCAATTTCAATATCGCCGGTTGGCATTTTCAGATTCTTATTGCTTCGTTCCCTGACTTTCCCTGTCACCTGGATAACAAACTCGCGTCCCAGCTTTCTTGCTTTTTCACATAGTTCATTGTTTGTTTCCATGTTAAAAACGAAGCTGGGTCATACCATAACGGTCGCGGAGATCAACAAATGTCATTCCACCAAGATCCCTTGACTTCTGCACCCATCCGCATAAAGTTACTTCTTTCCCCTGCGAAGCAAGTGTGAGTTCTCCGCATGTATTTGTCCTGTACATTTTTTGTTTTTGAATTTCAGCAAAAGTAAGAAAAATATGGATTGTTCCCTCCGTATGGATTTCTTCTCCCCCTGGGGGAGATCCCGCTTTAGCGGGAGAGGGGTGCCTTTCCACTAGCTCTAATGCTTGCTAAATCACCCCCTTTGTGTTCTCCCCCCTGGGGGAGATCCCGCTTTAGCGGGAGAGGGGTGTTTTTCAACTAGCTCTAATGCTTGCTGAATGACCCCCTTTGTGTTCCCCCCGGGGGGGGAAATGAAATCCAGTAATGTTTGAAAAGACTTTTCACCTAATTTGAAGAACAAGTAATAAGAGGTAAAAATTTCTTTTTAAATTTAAACCAGAATCCATAATGAAATGTCCGGGACCAGGGATGAAATTTATATGCATGAAGCCATTGCTGAAGCGAGTAAAGCATTCGACAGGCTGGAGGTTCCGGTGGGTGCAGTTGTTGTGTGCAATGACATCATCATTGCAAGAGCTCATAATCTTACAGAAACACTCAATGATCCGACAGCTCATGCTGAAATGCAGGCTATCACTGCCGCGACGAACTGGCTTGGAGGGAAATATCTGACAGACTGCACCATTTACGTTACCCTTGAACCATGTGGAATGTGTGCCGGAGCAATAGGCTGGAGCCAGGCAGGTAAACTTGTTTTCGGAGCATCTGACGAAAAGAAAGGATACAGACTTGTTAAGGGCAATCTGCTTCATCCAAAGACCAGTGTCAAATCAGGTGTACTGGAAAATGAATGCAGAGAACTGGTCAGGAAGTTCTTTAAAACAAAAAGATAAAAGACCCGCCTGCCTGCAGTATAGGTCCGTGGAACTCTGCATAAGTTCTTCGATTCTTCCTTTTAAATTATACATTATATAAATCTAACTCTGTCATGGTTTTTCCGAAAATTGAACTTAATTTTACATAAATCAACAACCATGACTTTCGATAACAGCAAAACAATTATAGGCCTCAGAATCAAACTTTTTGGAGCAACGGTTATTCTTCTTGGCTTACCTGCTTATCGCTTATGCTGCAAAAATTATAAAATTCCCCCTTCTCGGAATGGGTGAAACATTCTGGACTAGTTATACTTCTGACAGTATATGTATTTATTGCTTTTATTCCAATGGTACTGAATTATCAGTTTATGTATTTTTCCGATGATAGGAAAAAATTGTCTTCCGATACTTTACCTCAGGAATAGTCGGAGGTAAAAAAAATTCCATTGAAATAAATAAAAGGTCCTTTTCTGGATTTACGACTGAAAAGCAGGTTTTTCGGACTTATTCAGAGTATTTCCTTTACCAGAATCTCAAAGAAGGGAAGTTGCCAAATACCCTCCGATTTATATCAGCGCACTGACGCCAAGGAAAAAGCAAAAGTAACAAACTCGCTTAATTCTTTAACTCCCGGATGAACACAGGAGTGAAAGTTATCGATAACATGAGTTTTATCATTTTTAATGAATAAAGTAGAGGCAATCTTTATCTTAAACCAAATCGAAGTTTTATATCAAATATCTTTACTGAGAAAATGTTAAAAGAACTTACACAGTGTTCCACATTTCAGATAAAGTAATTTCCATCCTAATTTAATAAAATTACATGAACGTAGATAAAATAATGAACAACCTCGAGAAGAAGCATCCCGGTGAGGTTGAGTATTTACAGGCAGTCAGAGAAGTACTGGAATCGATTGAAGAGGTTTACAACGAAAACCCTCAGTTTGAATCTGCAAATATCATTGAACGGCTCATTGAACCTGACCGTGTAATTACCTTTAAAGTTCCATGGGTTGATGATGAAGGAAATGTTAAAGTTAATCTTGGGTACCGGATTCAGTTCAACAATGCTATCGGACCATACAAAGGTGGCCTTCGTTTCCACCCAAGTGTAAATCTTTCTATTCTTAAATTCCTTGGTTTTGAGCAGATCTTTAAAAATGCACTTACCACTCTTCCAATGGGTGGTGGTAAGGGAGGTTCTGATTTTGATCCTAAAGGAAAATCAAATGCCGAGGTCATGCGTTTCTGCCAGGCATTTATGCTTGAACTCTGGAAATACATTGGTCCGGAAACAGATGTTCCTGCAGGTGATATAGGTGTTGGCGGACGTGAAATCGGTTTCCTCTATGGAATGTATAAGCGTCTTGCCGGAGACCATACAGGTGTTCTTACAGGAAAAGGAAGCAACTGGGGTGGATCGCTTGTTCGTCCTGAAGCAACCGGTTTCGGTTGTGTATATTTTGCCAAAGGAGATGCTTGCAACAATAGGTGAATCGTTTAAAGGGAAAAGAGTTGCAATCATCGGATTTGGCAACGTGGCATGGGGTGCAGCACTTAAGGCAACCGAACTTGGTGGAAAAGTTGTTACTATATCTGGTCCTGATGGTTATGTTTATGATCCTGAAGGAATTTCAGGGAAGAAAATTGAATATATGCTTGAACTGCGTGCTTCAAATGAAGATATTGTAAAACCATATTCAGTATGCATTTGAAGGATGTTGAGTTCCATGAAGGCAAACGTCCATGGGAAGTAAAAGTTGATATTGCTCTGCCTTGTGCAACCCAGAATGAGCTTAATGGTGAGGATGCCCAGAAGCTTATAAACAACGGTGTATCTGTGTATGCGAAGGTACTAACATGCCATGTACACCTGAAGCTATTGAGATTATTCACAAAAACAAGATCCTTGTTTGCTCCGGGAAAAGCAGTCAAATGCAGGAGGTGTTGCAACATCAGGACTCGAAATGACCCAGAACTCAATGAAGCTGAGCTGGAACGCCAAGAGGTTGATGACCGTCTGCATGAGATAATGTGCAATATTCATGACCAGTGTGTAAAGCACGGAAAGAGAGAAGACGGGTATGTCGACTATGTTAAAGGAGCAAATATTGCAGGTTTCCTGAAGGTCGCGAATTCAATGCTTGATATGGGGGTATTTGATCCCCTAGGTGCCTGAGGGTGCTGGTCCTAGTTGCTCGATGAAAGCTTTAACCAGACACCCAGGAACCCCGGAGCAGGCAACATTTAGATCAAATGTTGTGAATTTCATCAAAAATGATCTTATAAACCTGATTTTGTGCCTCTACTTTTTTTTATATTTAGGTGTCTCATTTCTTGTGCTATGTCAGAAGTATCACTTAAGCATAAAATTGCTTTAGGTCTTATCCCGCGCATTGGTGATATCAATGCCCGTAAACTGGTATCTCATTTCGGAAGTGTGGAGGCAATCTTTCAGGAACCCTACAGAAACCTGATTAAGATCCCCGGAATAGGTTCCGGGCTTGCAAAATATATCAGCGACAGGTCATATCTGGAAACTGCTGAAAAGGAAGCTGAATACGTCACTAAAAATAACATCAGAACTTATTTTTACCTCGATAATGATTATCCGTTCCGGCTCAGGCAATGTGATGATTCGCCGGTAGTGTTCTTTTTTCAAGGGAAACTGTGATCTGAATGCTGTCAAAAATATTAAGTGTTGTTGGTACTCGTAATGCCACAACCAGGGGAAGAGAACTATGTGATAAAATAATAGGGGTCTGGCAGCAGGTCATCCTGATCTGATAATTGTAAGCGGTTTAGCTTATGGGATAGATATTTCCGCCCATAAAGCTGCACTTGTCAAACAACCTTCAAACAATTGGTGTACTGGCTCATGGATTTAAAACAACTCTATCCTTCACTCCACTGCTCAATAGCAAAATCAATGATAACAAAAGGCGGACTCCTCACCGATTTCATTTCAGATGCCCTTCCGGAACGGAATAATTTCATTAAAAGAAACGGATAATAGCAGGAATATCAGATGCAACTCTTGTAGTTGAATCCGGAGTCAAAGGGTGGAGCCCTGATAACAGCCGACATAGCCAACTCCTACAACCGCGATGTTTTTGCTGTTCCCGGCAGGCCCGAAGATCAATGGTCGGCCGGATGCAACAGCCTGATCAAAAGCAACAAAGCTGCCCTGGCTGAATGAGCTGATGATATTGAATATTTTTGAACTGGAGACCGGAAAAATCAAAACCACCTGTACAAAGAACACTCTTTTCAGAATTGAGGACACCGAAAAGAAGATCTATGAACTCATAGTGAAAGAAGGAGAATTAAATATCGACACCATCTGCAGATCACTTGAAATGCCTGTGAGTAAGCTCTCCGCCCTCCTGTTGCAGATGGAGTTCAAGGGATTGGTTAAATGCTATCCGGGAAATCTTTACAGGACGAGTTGATGCTTTGCCACCTCACCACCTAAATCCCCCTCTCCCAAGTGAGAGGGGGACTTTAAATCACATCAGCAAACGCAGGAGGTGTGGCAACTTCCGGACTGGAAATGACCCAGAATTCGATGAGGCTTCCAAGTTCGCGGGAGGAGGTTGATGAAAGATTGCATGTTATAATGCAGAATATTCAAGCTATGTGTTAAATTTGGCAGACAGGAAACGGATTCATAAATTATGTGAACAGCGCCAATATCGGAGGCTTTGTCAAGGTGGCAAATGCAATGATAGTCCAGGGTGTTGAGTGATGCAACTTATTGATACACATACACATCTTTATCTCCCGGAATTTGATGTCGACAGGGATGAGGTCGTAAACAGGGCGGTCCGAAGTGGCGTTGGTAAGCTTCTGATGCCCAATATTGACATGGATTCGGTGAACCAGATGCTGTCAGTTGAAAGACGGTATCCCGGTATCTGTTATTCAATGATAGGACTCCATCCTACATCTGTAAAAGAAGATTTTAGTTCACAGATTGAAAAGCTGAAGGAGCTTTCTGCAAACCATAAATTTTTTGCTGTCGGCGAGATCGGAATAGATCTTTACTGGGATCAGTCCTCTCTGAAAGAACAGATCACGGCTTTTAAAATGCAGGTTGCCTTTGCAATAGAATCGGATTTGCCGGTTGTAATTCATTCGAGAAATTCATTCCCGGAAGTTTTTAAAGTACTTGAAGATTTTAAAGGATCTGACCTCAGGGGTGTCTTCCATGCATTTACCGGCACCTTACAGGATGCCGAAAAGGCAATCAGCATGGGATTCAAACTTGGCATAGGCGGAATTGTAACTTATAAGAACTCCGGACTTGATAATGTTATTAAAGAGATCGGACCCGCACATATTATACTGGAAACTGATTCTCCTTACCTTCCACCGGTACCATATCGCGGAAAAAGAAACGAAAGTTCTTATCTTTGTATAATAAACAATAAACTGGCTGAAATAACCGGGCTAAGCAAAGAAAAGACGGCGATGATAACTTATTCCAACTCGGTCAGGCTTTTCGGCCTCTGACAGGAACTTATGAAGAACAGGACAGAAACATCCATACTTATAATATATACGGGCGGAACAATCGGAATGGTGCATGATCCTGGTACAGGATCGCTTGTTCCGATTGATTTCAAACACATCACAGATCATGTACCTGAACTGGGCAAGTTCGGTTTTAATCTCCAGTCAATTTCTTTTAATCCGGTAAAGGACTCTTCAAATATTGATCCTTCGGTATGGGTAAAAATGGCTGAAACCATTGAAGAGAATTATAACGATTTCGATGGATTTGTTGTCCTGCACGGCACCGATACAATGGCATATACCGCTTCAGCACTGAGCTTCATGCTTGAGAACCTGCGAAAACCCGTTATACTTACCGGATCACAGCTGCCGATAGGACTACTCCGTACCGACGGACGAGAGAATCTCATAACCGCGATCGAGATTGCAGCGGCAAAAGAAAATGGATTGGCGCTTGTCCCTGAAGTCTGCATTTATTTCGACAATGAGCTGACCCGCGGCAACCGGACAACCAAATTCAGTGCCGAACATTTTGATGCTTTTAACTCGCCAAATTATCCGCCTCTTGTCGAAGTAGGTCTTCATCTGAAATATAACTATAATCTTATAAGATACTCTGACCCTGACCAGAGAATCTTAAAGTTCACAAAGAATTTAGCTCCGGATGTGGCGATACTGAAGCTTTTTCCGGGTATCAGCAGGAATTTTGTCAAGGCTGTGATAAACACAACCGGACTTAAAGGACTCATCATTGAAACATTCGGATCAGGAAACGCACCGACATATCCATGGTTCATTGAAGAGCTGAAGCATTTATCGGAAACGGAGGTATCATTTTTAATGTGACTCAGTGTCACGGAGGCAGTGTTGAGATGGGGCTTTACGAAACAAGCCGCGAACTTCTGGCAGCAGGAGTTGTGAGCGGAAAAGATATTACATCAGAAGCATCAATTACGAAGCTGATGCATCTGCTTGGAATATGTGCCTCGAGGGAGGAGGTGATAAGGTGCCTTGGAAGGTCGATGGCAGGGGAGATTTCATAGCCGGGTGCAGGTTGCAGGTTGCAGGTTGCTGGTTGCAGGTTGTTTCGAAATTTTTTAGTATTTTGCGCCGCCTTTAAAAGCAACGGTTGACTGAATTTTGGAGAGATGCAGGAGTGGTTTAACTGGCACGCCTGGAAAGCGTGTGTTCCTCAAAAGGGAACCGGGGGTTCGAATCCCCCTCTCTCCGCCAAAGCCAAATTAATCCCTCAGCCAAGTCTGGGGGATTTTTATTTTACCTAGATCCTGCCGAACCATGCTTGCATGAGTGAGGACAGATGGAAAATAAATAAACCCGCGAGTGAAACGAGTAAGGGTATCATTTGGCGTTGAAGCTCCCTCCTTAAGGGATCATGCCGAAGCGAACAATCCCCCTCTCTCCGCCAAAGCCAAATTAATACCTCGCCGTCAGCGGGGGATTTTTATTTTTCCTAGATCCGGCCGAACCATGCTTGCTTGAGTGAGGACAGATGGAAAATAAATCAACCCAGCTGTGAAACAGTAAGGGTATCAAAGTATTCCCTCAACGAAGTTGGGGATTTTTATTTTCAGATGGACGAGCCATGCTTGCATGAGCGAGGCCATCTCAAAATAAAAAGACCCCCTGCGAATGAAATGAGCAAGGGAATATTTTGGCTTTCGAAGCTCCCCCTAAAGGGATCGCGACCGAACGGAGAGAGGGAGCAATCCTCCTCTCTCCACGAGACCACCTCTCCCCACCCCTCCCCGAAGTGGGAGGGGCTGAGACCCTGCTAATGAAACGAGTAACTGCAATCCCACGAACTCACCCCTACCCTCTTGCTTCGCAAACATGGCTGACCTTCGGATATAGTATTTTTTAATTCAAATTTATAACTTCATTTAAACCCCCCTAAATTATAACTTTGTGTATGTCGTTCCGAAGTTTTAATTTTCCTCTTTAATATACTCCATGATAGAAGAAATTAAATCAAACATTAATAATCCTGAAATACTTGCAAAAGTTCTTCCGGGAAAACCAGAAAGTTTTTGAATCGGATTTTGAGACTGCTCTTCCGGAGATAAAAGATACAGAAATGGCAAAGTTCTGGAAAGCAAGGCTGGATTTTGGCAAAACTACCGAAAGGATGAAATTACCTGCCATCCAGGAGATATCCTCAATGATAATCGTATGCCTGATAACGGTTTTCCTTATCAAGCTTCCGGACCTGCTCCCATATTGATCTGTCTGCCTCCCTTTTTTATGAAAAGAATCTGGCAATTGTAGTCTTTTTCGGTTTGACACTTTTCACACTCTGGATCAACAAAATTGAAAACCAGAGGAGATTATTATTAACTGCCGTTGCCTTTTTAATTCCGCTGGTATACATTAACTTATTACCCGTTGGCAAAAGTGCTTCTGTAAATCTCGCGTATATTCATCTTCCACTTTTGATGTGGTGTATTTATGGGATTGTTTTTACAGGCTTCGACTTTAAAAGCAGAAGCAAACGAATCGACTTTATAAGGTTTAATGGCGACCTGGTGGTAATCTATGCCATTATTGCCATAGCTGGCGGAATTTTGACTGTAATAACCGTAGGCCTGTTTCATGCAATTGGTATCAATATTCAAAAATTCTATACGAATAATATTGTTGTCGCTGGAGCTGTTGCTGCACCTGTTGTCGGCGTATTCATAATCAGGAATTTTACAACTCTGACAAACAGGATAGCTCCTCTGATTGCTGCCGTTTTCAGTCCGTTGGTCCTTGTCACATTGGTGGTCTATCTGGTTGCTATGGCAATCTCGGAAAGGATCCCTACAATGACCGTGATTTCTTAATGATATTCAATATTATGTTGATTGGCGTCATGGGAATTATTGTATTCTCGGTTTCTGAAACTTCAGTTGCAAAGAATCAGAAGTTCAATCAACTGGTCTTGTTCTTGTTATCAATTGTGACAATAATCATCGACCTTATTGCCCTGTCAGCAATTTTTTACCGTCTGGGCCAATTTGGCGTGACCCCAAACCGGCTGGCGATTCTTGTATCCAACATTCTCATCCTTGTGAACCTCATTATGATAATGATCAATCTGTTCAGGATCAACTTCAAAAAAGGAAATTTTGAAATTGTGGAGATGTCAGTGGCAAAATTCATTCCGGTTTACCTGGCATGGATAATGATCGTGATATTCCTGTTTTCCGTTATTATTTGGAATGAAATGAATATCAAGCTAAAAGAAAAAAGCAAAAGGGCACAATTGCCTGATATGCAAGCTCACAAAAGTAAGGTGGAGAATCTAAATTGAGCTTAAGCAATAGTTATTAAAACTAATTTTCACTCCATGAAAATAATAGACATATCACCCGAAAATGAAAGCCAGTATTTCTGGTGTCTTGAAGAATGGTCAGAGGATATGAAAGAAGTCGGGACCGCTAAACAGAACTGGTACAACCAGATGAAAGAGAAAGGGCTGAAAGTAAAGTTTGCCCTTGACGATAATGATGTCATAGGAGGTATGATACAGTATATCCCGATAGAATATTCAATGTTTGATGGAGAAAACTTATATGTCGTGCTTTGCATTTGGGTTCATGGCCATAAGCAGGGCCGCGGAGATTACCGGAAGCGCGGTATGGGAAAAGCTCTGTTACAGGCCGCTGAAGAAGAGTGCCTGAAGCTCGGGGCACAAGGGCTTGTGACCTGGGGGCTGATAATTCCGGTATTCATGAGGGCCTCATGGTTTAAGAGGCACGGATATAAAGTTGTGGACAAAACCGGGTTAATGAGGTTATTGTGGAAGCCATTCAGTACCAGTGCAAATCCGCCGAAATTCAAAAAGCTCAAAAAGCAACCAACCAAAGGAGAAGGAAAAGTTAACGTGATGATGTTCAGAAATGGGTGGTGTCAGGCAATGAACATCTCCTGTGAGAGAGCAAGGAGAGCATCAGAGGATTTTCCGGAAAAAATTAATCTGGTTGAGCTTGATACAAAAGACAGGAAAAACCTTGAGGAGTGGGGAATTTTTGATGCCATTTATATAGACGGGAAGGAAGTCAGGATTGGTCCCGCCACCAACATATAAGTCAATCAGAAAGAAAATCGAGAGGAAAGTTAAGAAACTGGATAAGAAGTATTCTTTTAAGCCGTTTAGCGAAAATTAAGTTCGTTTAACTATCGAGAGCTAAACCAAACCCCGTGGGCGGGAGATAACAGATCAACTATTTTGTATCGACCATTATCGGCAGGTTCTTCCCATTCGTCATGAATATCAGTTTGGAATTTGGAGAAACGGAGATCGCCTTAATCATCTCATACTGAACAAGCCTGTCACTCAAACCAGTGCTCAGAATTCGCTGATAATCTGCAATACCCTGGGCTTCAACCCTTTTCCGTTCTGCCTCCTGACGTTCCTTTTGAAGAACAAAAGTCATCTTCTGTGCTTCCTGTTCAGCGTTGATCTTTGATTCAATTGCAGCTTTCACTGACTCCGGCAAGGTAATGTTTCTCACCAGAAGCTGTTCCAGCATCAGTCCCCGCTCTTTTAAATTTGATTCGATTGTTGAAAATATGCGCGACTGAAACTCATCTCTTTTCGTGGAATATAAGGCGACTGCATCATAATACACCGCATTATCCCTGATCTTTGTACGGCAAATCGGACGGACAAGAACGTTACGGTAGTCAATACCTACCTCTTTAAGGATCCGCGGTGCTTCTGCCGGAATTACCCGGTAAAGAACCGTCAGATCAACTATTACTTCCAATCCGTCAGCTGATAAAACGCGTATGGCATCGTCTCCCTGTTTCATACCTTCATCATGGACCGCCGACATAGTGTAATTTTCAGTTCTGACATCAAACATTACAACTTTTACTAGCGGATTTACAACATTCAGTCCGCTCTCCAGTATCCTGTCGTTTACTTTCCCGAATAGCTTCTGAACACCAACTTGTCCGGGTTCAACCTGAACTACGGAAGCAGATGTTATTCCTATAACAATAGCTATTATCCCTGCGGCTCTGATCAGTTTACGGTACTTCCGAATCTGCGGATCGGTTTTATCAAGGATGAATCCGACAAACATTATTAAAACTCCAATTAAAATAATTATCATGGTTTTAGTTATTAAAAGTTTATAGGTTTAATATTATGGGGTAAAGGCTTGCGGCTTGCGGCTTGCGGTGTGTCGGAGCGTAGCGACGACGCAATAGCGTAACATTTTAATTTAAAGACTAAGCAACCACTCCATCCCGGTAACCCTTTTTCATCCATTCCAGGTTCTCATGCCTGAAATACGGAGACAACATCATGGCAAATTTTGTAATCTCATCCTTGCTCATCGGTTTGAAATTTCTAAGGATCTTCAGGTTAGATTCGACAACCTTTTTACTGTCCATCCCGACAGCGATCCCGCTAGGGCCATCAAGTGAAAGGGCAAATCTAACAAGGTTTTCCGGATTTATTCCTTGTATCGTTTCTTTCGGACGCACTGTTTTCATGAGCATTATTCCCATACCCTTTGCCTTTGCAGCAGGGATCAGATTACCCTGCCTGTCCTCTCCGGTAGTATAATGGTTCATTGCAAAGAGCATGCTGTCGAACCTGCCGGTATCGAGCATAGACCTGAGAGCCAGAACATTACCATGACCTGAAAAACCGATAAAACGGGTAACACCTTCTTCCTTCATTTTGGAGAAAAGATCAAGGACCCCGCCTTTTTTGCATAGGTTTTTGGCTTCTTCCACCGTTTCTACGGCGTGAATCTTGAGCATATCGAGGTGGTCGGTCTGGAGGCGTTTCAGGCTTTCCTCCAGGGCGAGCCTGGCTTTGTCGGGTTCCCTGGCAGAGATCTTGGTCGAGAGGAAAATCTCGTTACGGCGGGATTTTATGATATGCCCAAGGCGTTCCTCGCTTATTGCGCCAGAGGTTGTGTTAACATAGTCATGGGCAGTATCCCAGTAATATAGTCCGTTGTCAAGTGCATAGTTGCACATTTCGATGGCTTCATCGAGAGTTGCTATATTAAGAAATCTGCTGCCAAGTCCGATTGCGATTTTCGGGATAACGACGCCGTTTTTACCTAGAACTGAGGTAGGCAAGCCTTTCGGATCGTATTGATTTTTAACAGATCCGCTGGTTTTTTGCGAACCGGATACCTGGGAAAAAGCCATTCCGGTACCTGCAATAACGACTCCAGCGCTCAACGAATGTTTTATGAATTTTCTCCTTGAGTAATTTTTTTTCATGATTACCATGTTTTAGAAGGTATTGGTTTCAGATTCCCGGAATAAAAATACTAAAAAAAACAACTCCTCCTGGTATCCAATTTTCGAATCGGGTAATTGTGTATTGTGCAATTATGCAATTGTTCAATTATGCAAGTTTGTAAATTTAATGAAGATCTGGTTTTAGAACCTGCAAAGCTGGTAATACCTCAAAAACAAAAAATTATTTTTTTTTAGGAGTTCAGGCAATTTAATTCAGAATTGTTGTAAATTTAGAATTGGAATTTATGTCTTTTGTTTTAAAAAGTGCTAAAATGTCTCTTCCTGGTCTATCCAGCTATCTATTGATTTAAGAGTGCTGTATTTACCGGAGGATTTATCGCTGCTCAGACATTAATTTTTGAGGCTGGTATTTATTCAAAGAACTTCTTTATGACTCAATCGGGAATAAAGTTGTTGTCTGCAACTATATGTTGTTACCTGATTTCTTTAAGTATAAAAATCAATGGACAGCCGGTCTGTTATATCAGTGGAGGAGATGATGAGATCTGCTATGGAAACTCAACAACCTGGAGTGCACCAGATGGAATGAACATTTATTTATGGAGCGGTCCTTCAGGTTTCACCTCATTTTCGCGTGATGTAACTATCAACGAAGCCGGAAGCTATACATTAATAATTTCAGACTTTTCCGGTACTGCCACCTGCTCGAGGAATCTCATTACAGAGCCTGAATTGTCATCTGGTTCTATAAACACAACTTTAAGGGAATTCTGTACTGGCGGCACTACCACAATAGGAGGTACCAATCCCCCCTATGGTCCTGCAGCTGGTGGCTCAGGTATATATAATTATACCTGGCAGCTACAGTCAGGATGCACAGGGGAATGGACAGATATTCCCGGAACCAATTTGACCACATACACTCCGGCCCCACCGGGGGTAACAACGTGCTATCGCAGGAAAGTAACTGATGTAAACTGTAATACTGACGCCTGGACAGATTTTAAAAGATTTGAGATCTTTGAAGATCCTGTATCACAGAACATTGTTCCCGAGCCTTCGAATCTGACAGTTTGTACAGGTTCTCCTGTTTCAGCAACATTCGCAGGCGGGTCGGGAGGATTTCCCGGCGGAACAGTTGATATTTACGAATACAGCTCCAATAGCGGTTCGAGCTGGAGCGTATATTCTTCGGGACAGAATATCCCAACAACCGGTCTGTCAGGCAATGATATTCTCCGGATACGAACGAGGAGGATTTCCACCGGTGTTAACGGCTGTAATTATGGTTCATATGTTACAGTTGCGTGGAGTGTTAATCCACTGCCAAATACGTCAGCCATCCATCATATGTAGATATAACCTGTATAATAAAGAGATAAATGTCTAAAATTTAAACCTATGTACCCACTTGATCAGATTAACAGAGAGCCCGCATTGCTTAACCAGAGCAACGGGCAGATGCCCAACTATAAAGGTAATGAAATGCTTTTTAGTTGGTGTGGATCTCATGAGCAACCCGAAATAGAAGAAAAATCAGCAAATCCGGTAAAACTCAAGAATTTATTGTTTCCAAATACCAATGTGCTTTTTTTCAGGAGTATTCTTCTGATTGTATTGTTGATATCAGGTGCTGCGGGGTCATGGGCGCAGACAAGTACAAGTCCGGCACAAACGGTTTGCCCGGGTATTGAACATTATTTAGTCGTTCCTGGTGATATAAATAATGTATTTCTATGGACCATTACACCTGGAGTTTCAGGAACAGATTGGACCATCATTCCCGGCCCTGACGGGTATCATATTAGTGTTAACTGGGCGAATCCTTTAGTTCCTGCAACTTATACTTTATCATTAACCGAGACTACCCCCGGACCCAATTCATGTTCAACGACTCAAACTGTTGTTGTGACGGTAAATCAATTACCAACAGCTACCGCTGCTTCTAACAGCCCGGTCTGCACTGGTGCTCCTCTTACTCTCACAGGTGGTCCTGCGGCAATGACTTCATACTCCTGGACCGGGCCTGACGGATTCACATCCAACGCCCAGAGCCCGACTGTCTCCGCCACCGCTACTGCAGTCATGGCCGGCGTTTACTCCCTTACTGTAACAGATGGAAACGGATGTACCAGCGCTCCGGTTAATACCACTGTTGTGGTCAACACTGCTCCGGTTGCTACTGCTGCTTCAAACAGCCCTGTCTCCATAGGTGCTCCTCTTACTCTTACCGGTGGTCCCGCAGCAATGACTTCATACTCCTGGACCGGCCCTGACGGATTCACATCCAACGCCCAGAACCCCACAGTCTCCGCCACCGCTTCTGCAGCTATGGCCGGCGTTTACTCCCTTACTGTAACAGATGGAAGCGGATGTACCAGCGTTCCGGCTACTACCACTGTCGTAGTCGACACTGCTCCGGTTGCTACCGCTGCTTCAAACAGCCCTGTCTGCACAGGTACTCCCCTTATTCTTACCGGTGGTCCCGCAGCAATGACTTCATACTCCTGGACCGGCCCTGACGGATTCACGTCCAACTCCCAGAGCCCTACAGTCTCTGCCACCGCTACTGCAGCTATGGCCGGCGTTTACTCCCTTACTGTAACAGATGGAAGCGGGTATGTCAGCGCTCCGGCTACAGTTGATGTTATAATCAATGCCTCGCCAGTTCCGGATATTGTAGGAAGTAATCCGGTTTGCGAAGGTGTTAACAGCACTACTGAAATCTATAGTACAGCTAATGTATCCGGGAACCAGTATAATTGGACTGTTGTCGGTGGTACATTTACGGGTCAGGGTACAAATCAGATTGTTGTAACATGGACAACTCCTGGCGCAGGTTCAGTGAGCGTTACTGAGTCCACAGTAAGTAATGGTTGTTCAGTAACAGACACTATGGTGATTAATATCCATCCAGCCCCGATAACCTCAGCGATTTACCACAATTAAATAACAAAATGTATTGCAAAGTAATCCACGTTAAATAATCCATGTATCCTGATTACAGGAGGAAAGAATATTGGTGGTTTACTGATATGCTCACAACAAAGATTAAAGTTAATTGATTTGAAACCTAAAAGAAAATCATATGAAAAGATTTAAGCCAATATAAATGCTTAAGCGATATCCATATGTATTATTATTCAGCATATTAATATCAAGTGCTTTAATGGTATCAGGGCAGATGCCTATGCCGGATAATGTACATATCGGACAAACCAGGCATTATAATGTCGATCCCAATCCTGTTCCGGGTTCTAACTATACGTGGTGGATTGATGGGGTGGTACAGGCTGGGATCACTACCAATGCAATGGATCATACCTGGAATACTGAAGGTACTTATTTACTGGAGGTACAGGAAATTACTGCAAATGGATGTCCGGGACCGAGGAGATCAGGTCAGGTTATTGTCAATGCATCAAGTACAACTGATATCTGCCTTCTCATTCCAGACGCATTCTCACCCAACAGAGACCTTATTAATGACACCTGGAATATAAGAAACATTGAATTCTATCCGGATGTCGAAATCACCATCTACAACAGATGGGGTCAGATCGTTTGGGAGTCAGAACGTGGTTATCCCAGTCAATGGGATGGAAGAAGCAAAGGTATTGACCTGCCTGTCGATGCATACCATTTTGTTATCGATTTGCACAACGGAACAAGCCTGTTTGTTGGAGATATAACGATTGTAAGATAGAAACAACTTAACAAGGAGTTATGAAAAGGTTGATTTACATTTTATTGTTTGTTGTTGCGGGACAATTAACTACTGCACAGCAACTACCTTTACACAATCAGTATCTCTATAACAAATTCCTGATCAATCCTGCACATGCCGGGAGCGATGGTTATACCAGCTTAAACATTACTGCACGGGAACAATGGCTTGGTCACTCAGGTGCACCCAGAACTTATTCGGTAAGCTGGCAAACAAGGGTAATTAAAAAAAATTATAGACTTAAACAGACCATTTTTAACCGAACTGTTTACAGGCCTAAAACTGATGGCAAGGTAGGTTTTGGCGGTTATGTTTCCAGCGACAAGAACGGGCTTATTCAAAAAACCGGTTTCCAGGCTTCCTATTCATATCATATGTGGCTTAACGATTACACCCAGCTTTCAATAGGCCTTGCCTTCACAGGATACCATTTTATTATTAATGCATCAGCCATAAATTTTGATGACCCGAACGAACCATGGTTAAATAATGATTTACGCAAAGGAGTTTTTATTGCGGATAGCGATTTTGGAGTTTATCTTCTGAATCCCCGTTACGATGTGGGTTTTTCTGCACTTCAGATGTTTGGCGCTGCAGCTAAAATTGGCAATAAGGCATACGATAATTACTATTTGGACAGGCATTATTATCTTTTTGGATCTTACAACTTTTATTCAGGAACTAACACTGAATTCCAACCCTCCTTGCTTTTCAAGATATCGGAACAGTTCAGGCCTCAGGCTGATATTGGTATAACATATATCTTTGACCAGAGATTCTGGGCTGGATTGTCATTCAGAACCGCCGGTGCCCTGACAGGTAACTTCAGATTTAAGCTTGTCCCGGGCCGGGTTAAGCAGACAACCATGTATCTTGGATATGCGTTTGATTTTACACTTAATAAGATCCAAAGAGCAACTTTTGGAACACATGAGGTGACAATAGCTTTGAAATTTGGAGATAGTATGAAACGGTACAGGTGGTTAGAGCGTTTCTGATGAACCAGTTAGATCAATGATTACAATGTAAACGTGTAAGTATACTTTACCAGAATCGACCTGCTGTTGAATAGAGGTAGTCTCGGATCTTCAATATCCCTGAAAGTGCTGCGACCCTCATTGACGACAATATACAAATCATTGCCTTCACCGGGATTATACCGGAACCTGAAATTTGTGATAAGGTTTTTTTCAGCGCTGTTATATTGCACAAATGTACTTGCCGACAATTTTGTGGTGAACATAACAAGGGCTTTAATTCCTGCGACACCACCCGAAAAGGACTGATTCCGCTTTTCAAATTTCAGAAAATTATGATCATAAGCCAGGCCAAGCTGTAAAGTCGATCCTATATTCAATGCAGGCTCTAATCCGAATGAATAACGGGTGCCATCATAAAACGATCCGGCAAAGAAGTCTACACCCATTACAAAACGGTTTGTCTGCGGAGAATTCAGATGTGTCTCAAAAAGATAAAAAGCGTATTTACCTGGTGGTACATATGCGTCCTTCGAAAAGCTGAACGTATCAGTTACATTTTCAAACATCCTTGAAAAGGAAGCCATACCGTTGTAATCAGATTTAAACCTGAATTCGTAGGATAGCTGTGTTTCTATTGATTCTGCCGTGTTTCCTGAATTTTCAAAATATAACACGGACATTAAATCTATCTTATGATTCAAAAGCGCCGAACCTTCTCCGGGGATCCATCCATATCCGACTCCGCCGTAATAATGAGTAAAATCAGAACGCATCTGGAATCCTATTTTCGGATCAAAGTATTTTCCGCTCCTCCCCCAGGTGAAACCATAATTCAATCCCTTGTCACTCATCCTGCTCCAGTTGAAGTGAAATCGTGCCTGATCGGGGTTGAATACGTTATTCTGTATAGAGTTGTCCAACAGCTGAACCATTTTTACATTTATGTAATCATTTTCAAAGAACTTGAAGATCCCGTCCAATCCAAAAGCAGTATTGTATGAACCATCTGTTCCGATGCGTGTAGTCAAAATCCCTCCTACGTAACTGTTTTCATTGATAACCTGCCTCCTTACCCGGAATATTCCGAAATTCTCCGACGCAAGTTCATTTTCTCCGTGGTCCGGCGACTTCAGTGCCTGTGTCTGCATATCCAGAAAACCAAGGTCCCATCTGCCGGCCATCCCGGTAATTCTTACCCCTCCGATAATCGGTACCTGTTCGCCTTCATAGAGCCCAATCCTGCGGCTGTAGAAAAGACTGGACTGGGGTTCAAAATCAAATGCAAAGACGCTTGACCTCTCCTGGAAAAAAGTCCTCTTTTCAGGAAAAAATAGTGAAAACCTCGTTAGGTTGATTTGTTCGTCATCAGCTTCCACCTGGGCAAAATCTGTATTGACAGTAAGATCGAGCGTAAGATTGTTTGTCAGTCCGTATTTTATATCCAGCCCTCCTGTAATTTTTGGGCTTTTATCCATTTTATAACCCGTACCGGCTTCATTTAACAGGTAATCCTGCTGAAGACCACCGATTATGTACGGAGCTATATAAAAGGGTTTTCTTGAGTCGAGCCCTTCAAATATCACCTCCTGTGCTTTTGATGGTCGGAACACACTTGATTCTCCCCAGTTTGGTGGGATCGATGGAAAAACATTAACTTCATTTTTATGGGCGATCATTCTGATACAGCTCAACCCCATGATAGTTTTGCCATCCCCGGTTTTAAACCGAATGCTGGAAAAAGGAATCCTGATTTCGGCGAACCACCCAACCTCATTTACCGTAGTCTTCACATCCCAGAAGGTATTCCAGCTCATGTTCAGCGGACCTTCCTGCGGATCACCACCCATCGCATCCTTCGAAATTGCAAAATCAGATCTCAGACCTGTAGGCGTAGTGGCAAATCCAAGTCCGTTCTCCTTGTCGTTAAACGAATCGAGAACGAATCCAAATGCTTCAGTAGCAACTTCAGATTCGTCACGTCTCTTTGAAGAAACAAGCATTCCGGACGGGTTTGAATCATATAGTCTGGCCCCTATATACAGATAAGTGTTATCATGGCAGATCATTATCTCACTCTTTTCGGTCGGCTGATTACCAAATGTCGGTGTATGCATTACCATGGGTAATGGCTGGAGATGCTGCCAGCAGGGATCATCAACTACCCCGTCGAAATTATTTTCTCCTTCGATCCTTGGAATCGTAATTCGTTCCTGCGAAAACAATCCGTCAGATTGACTGATCAATATGGTGATAATCAACAGGGAATTCTTCAGTTTTCTCATCTAATATTTTTATCTTATTACTAAACTTCTGATCATGGAGAGATTCACCTCCACGGCCGGATTAAAATCACTGCTATTCATATACTTCAGCATTGACACTAAAAGTTGGTTCGACACCAGCCTGTCGTCTTCAGGATCTTTAAGATCAATGCTGCACACCATCAGTTTCCCACCTCCTGCCCTGACCTCAAATGCCAATGCAAGCCTCCTGTTCTCAAACCATGTATCAATTGGCTGAATTAAGGGTTTAAGGTCAGTAGGAAAATCATTGATGATCATTGCCTGTGAATGCGAAACCGGATCCCACCACTGCCAGTTACTGTGGTACTCCGTCGGGAAATCCAGGAAAAGTGGAAGTTCCGGATCGCAGAGTATGCCAAGTGTATGAGGCGGTTGATTATTAGTCCAGGCTGTGTTCCAGAAGATGCTTGAGAATCCGATGGCTACCTGCGCCCCTTTGCTCTTCCCGATATTTCCATGTGGAAGAAATAAAACCGATCCCCCTTTTTTCAACACCGACTCTGCTTTTCCGTCCAGCTTATCAGTAATAAGCACATTCCCTGGTTTAGCCTTATCCAAAGCCGGATAAACCCAGAAATCCCATTTGTTTCTGAATTCTGTATTTTCAATAATGACTTCCAGCGTTAGCTTCATTGGTTTTAATAACCCTGACAGGTCAAATGAAAAATTACCAGCCGGAATGCAATTCCCTGTTTCAAAATCCTTTACGGGGAAAACCTCCCTGAAAAGTGTATCACCCTCCTCGTTGATTGCCAGACACAATATTGACTTATTTTTAAGAGGCCCGTTACCAAAATGTGCAACTTCAATATCTGCTTTAAAGACTTCATCATTCCTGTAAGTCAATTTCCGCATCCTCGCCAGGGGCACTGTTTCGTTACAGAACATCCTGAATTCCTCAGGTGTGATATATCCTTTTGATTCGAAAAAAGGATTCAGAATTCCCACAAGCGCGGTACCCTGCCCTGGAAAATCATGGAGCTGAAGCATCTGGAATCCGCCGAACCCGGGAGTTCGCAGTGCTGCTTCTATCTCAGCCTTATAACAGAGTGCCTGAAGCTTACCCGATGCCATTAAGAAATCCTCAGACTGCCCTGACATATTGTTCTCTGCCAGCGTCTCTTTGAATATTTCAAAATTAGTTGCTTTCAAAACACCCCTGTATTTTGCAATCTCCCTGAAATCGGGATAAACACACCATTGTCCTATTTCGTGGCTGATAGTGGGAATGGTATACTTAGATACAAAATCGCGGAAATCAAATAAAGTCTGTGGCGGTTCAGCATTGATAATGCTTTTCAAACCCTCCCCCCAGTGCTGGATCCTTGGTTCAGATGTAAGATTATAATCATTTTCCGGTATTATCGGCCATCCTGCAGCCGAAGTATAAACCCTTCGCATATCCTTTGCCTTCCAGTATGTCAAAAGCTTTCCGAGATATTCGTTCTGGTTTTTCCCCGCAGGCTCATTGCCGTAAGCAAGCATGCAGAATGAAGGATGATTGCCATATTCTTTAATAATTCTGTCTCCCTCTTCATAAATAAACTTGTCGATTGTGCTTCCATCCCCGATTGACGTTCCCTGATTGGCCCATGAGCTGCACTCTATGTGAAAGTAAATGCCCAGCCTGTCTGCAGCAACAAATGCTGCTTCAGGCGGACAAAATGAATGGAACCTGACATGGTTAAGTCCGTAATTCTTGCATGTCTGTAAAATCTTCTCCCATGACAGGACATCCATTGGCGGATAACCTGTCAGAGGAAAAATACAACATTCAGTTGTCCCTCTCAGAAAGACTGGATTGCCGTTAATGGCGAACCGTGTGCCATTTGCTCTGAATTCACGCATCCCGAAATCTACTGATCTGCTTTCAATGAACTTACCGCCATTCTCATTCAGATTAACAAAGAGTTTATATAAAACCGGTGTGAACTCGCTCCACAACTGTGGGTTCAGGATCTTATAGTTCAGGATTATCTGTTGTGAATTTGAATTTGTAACAATTGTTACATTTTTCTTTCTGATTTTCTGTTTTTGACCGGTGTTGAATGTTTGAGCCTGTATAGCCAGTTTTCCTTTAAAATCTGTTTTGTCAGGATTACTTATGTTAACAATGACCTTCGCAGTTTTCTTCTGAATATCGGGATAGATCTGTACATCGCTTATAAAAACGGATGGAGTCGCCCTGAGGCTGATCTCACCGGTAATCCCATTCCAGTTTGATTGCGTGTGGTCACTGATGCTGTGCGAATTAACGCCAACCGGAACAACCACCCTGTTATCAATCCTTACGGAAACTAAATTTGCACCTTTTTTAATATGCTCCGTGATATCATATTCATGCGGGGTTGCAAGGCTGTTTTGTTTTCCTGCAATTGTTCCATTCACATATAATGTTGATTCCCAATGACATCGCTCAAGAAAGAGAAACACCCGCTTCCCATCCCATCCTTGAGGGAGATCAAACTTCTTCTGATACCAGGCAACACCTTTATAGTATTTAACAGGTTTTAGCCAGAAGGGTATTTTGATGTTCCCGGGCTGCCTGTATTTTTCATATTTTTTATCTGTGAAATAGGATTGATCAACAATATCTCCTGTCCAATCAGTTTTTAATGTAACCTCTTCGCCTTTACCGTTTTCAGCCATGGAGCCCGGAAGCATTACAGTTTCATTGAATTCCTGTGCAAACCATTGCTGTTCAATTCCCTTATCCAGTGAATCAATTTTGAATTTCCACTCCCCTGCCAGCGAGAATTTGTCCGGGATTCCGTTTTCCTGGCTACTGCAACCAGCAACTACCAACAACAGGATCAACAGTTTTTTCATAGGAAATATTGAATATTAATAGTTTTTCACACAACAGGTATTGCTCTGCGCTCTCTGCTCCCTGCTCTCCGCTTTTCGCTCCCTCTCTCCGGCATTACGGCGTTACGGCGTTACGGCATTACGGCGTTACGGTAACGCACAAAATCCCCCTACTGTGCTCTTGCCCTGTGCTCTGTGCTCTGCGCCCTGAGCTCTGTGCTTTTGTTTCTCGCAGAGTTACGCAGAGTTTATCGCGGAGTACCGCAGATTGAAATCCGCAGACCTGCCTGCCGGTAGGCAGGGTTTCTCTCCCTCGCTCCCTCTCTCCCTCTCTCCCTTCTCCCTTCCGCTCTCCGCTCTCCGCTTTCCGCTTTCCGCTCTCCGCTTCCGCTTCGCGCTTCCGGCATTACGGCGACGCACGAAATCCTTCGACGTGCTCTTGCTCTTGCCTGTGCTCTGCGCTCTGTGCTCTGAGCTCCTTGCCTACGTCATCTCCCTCTCTATCTCCTCCAGTGTCTTCCCCTTTGTCTCAGGTAATTTTTTATAAATGAACAAGAACCCAAGGACACAAATTGCACCATAAAGCCAGAATGTACCTGATGCTTTAAGAAGCTGATTTAAAATGGGGAAAGTATATGTGAGAATGAAACATGCTGTCCACAGGGCAAATGTTGCTACCGACATTGCAATTCCGCGGACCCTGTTTGGAAAGATCTCGGAAAGAAGTACCCATGTTACAGGAGCCAGCGACATCGCATAGCATGCTATTGCCATGATGACCATTATAAGTAATGGGAGTCCCTGCAAATGAATAAAGTACATCGCTCCCAGGACCGTGTAAATACCGGCAAGTCCGCCTGCACCAAAAAGCATAAGAGCTTTCCGTCCAAGCTTATCAACGGTGAACATGCCGACAAAAGTAAAGACCAGGTTGACACTTCCTGTTATGACAATATTGAATAGGATGTCTGAAACGCTGTAGCCCGCATTGGAGAAAATTTCCTGGGCATAATTGAATATGACATTAATACCGCACCACTGCTGAAAAACAGCAATCACAATCCCTATGATAAGGACTCTTCTGATTCCGATATTTTTCAGAGGATTTATTGCGAATTTTATCGCATCCGATTTCAAGGTCTCGCCTATGGATTCTATTTCACTGTCAGCGTATTTCTTTCCCCCTGTCCTGGAGAGTATCCTGTGTACTTTTTGCCTGTTATTTTTATCTCTTGCAAGCCATCTCGGACTCTCTGGTACAAACCACATCAGTAAAAAGAATAAAGCCGCAGGGATTGCGCAGGCATAGAACATCATCCGCCAGCCTGTCTGTCCGTTCCATGAGTTCATAATGTCGGTTACCGTTGCTCCTTCAGGAACAGGTCTGGCAATTCTCCAGTTGATTATCTGTGCCGCAAGTATCCCTATAACTATAGTGAGCTGATTCAATGAAACAAACCGCCCCCTGGCTCCCGCCGGGGTGATCTCGGCAATATACATTGGTGAAAGGTTGGAAGCAAGTCCGATGCCTATACCTCCTATTATCCTGTAAAGCACAAATGTCGTGAATGCTCCCGCTGAGCCTGTCCCAATTGATGCTGAAACAAACAGGGCAGCAGCCAGGATCAGCAATTTTTTCCTTCCGAATCTGTCACTGAGCCAGCCCGAAAGTACTGCTCCTGCCAGACAACCTGTAAGTGCACAGCTCATAGCCCAACCCTGCAGTCCAGGATTGCCTGCTATACCGAAGTAAGGTTCGTAAAACGGCTTTGCACCACCGATAACAACCCAGTCGTATCCAAAAAGAAGGCCACCTAATGCAGATATAAGGGAAACTCCTAAAAGATAATTCCAGTTAAAATCTTGGCTCTTCATCTATAGCTCTCTCAATGCCTCCAACATTGCCACTACATTTTTAAATGGCACATTAGCCTGGATATTATGTACAGTATTAAAAACAAACCCGCCATTTTCATTCAAAATATAACATTGCCTTTTTACCTGGTCTTTAACCTGTTGCGGAGTTCCGAAAGCAAAAGCTCCCTGTGTATCGACTCCACCTCCCCAGAAAACTATCCTGTCGCCATATTTCTTTTTAAGAAGCACAGGATCCATCCCATCAGCATTTATCTGCACCGGGTTGATGATATCAAAGCCCGATTCGATAAACAAGTTCAATAACGGTTCAATAGCTCCGCAGGAGTGCTTGAAGGTCTTCCACCCGGTATTCTGATGGATCCAGTCATTTACTTTCCTGTAATAAGGCAGCCACACCCTCTGGTAGGTTTCTGGTGAGCAGAAGGTTGAATTCTGCGTTCCGAAGTCAGTACCGCAAATATAGACCACGTCAATTTTATTCCCGATAACACCGTACAGGTCTTTCAGGTTTTCAAGCGCAATATCAGTCTCTTTGTCATAAAGTTCCCTGATAAACGCTTCCCTTATCAGGGTAGAGATATACCATTCAGTGACCCCTCTTATTCCCTTTGGATTTTTCAGCCCGACAGCCGGGACAAGTGCAATATCTCCCAGGGCAGTTCCTCCCGGATTTGCGATTATCGGTTTATCAGATCTTTCAGCAATCAGAACCTGTTCTTTCCAGAATTTCAGATCATGCCCGGTGACCCTTGAGAATTCTTCAAGGTTGTCCTCGACTCTAAGGGTCGAATCGTCTATAGGGCTCTGCCTGTCAAGAGCATCAAAAAAATAGCCTGTTTTGGGCATCATTGCACTTGGAGGAACCGATGTATCACCCTCAGGATGGATAAGAATATCCCCGTTATTGTTATATGTGTAATTAAACCCTCCCGGAAAAAGCACTTCCTGTCCCCAGAAAGTTCTATGTATTTTCCAGTCTTTGTTTTCAATACCGAACATGTTCTTTTCTCCACCCAGACCAATCACATCTATATTCATCTCCCTGATCAGATCTGAATCCAGCTCGCCAAGCATCTGATATGGCTCTATGATCTTTACAGGCTTCTTTTCAAGGCCGAAATATTCACGTAGTTTTTCAACGATAACAGCATGGATCCCTGTAACCGGGGTCGCTCCAAAATCCACTACAACCCTGTCAGGTTGCTTATGATTTATAGTTGCCTTGAAATTCTGCTTTGAAGAAGATGTCATTTTCGTCAGGTTTTGATTTTTTATCAGACCTAAAGTTAATTGTTTATCGATATTTAAGATATTTTGGATTCAATATTGTATATTTCCAGTCATAAGAAGTTGTAATTTAGCAGGATGAAGAATGAAATCCTCATACCGGAACCTCTTATTTTTAATCCCCTCAAACATTACCTGCCATATATTAAGGAATTCGTAAGCAGTATTTCGACCCTCCCCGGTCACGATCCCGGATATCTGACAAAGGAGCTCAGCCATCTGGGAACTTCCGTTATGGACGTTTACACTGGAAATCTCTCTCAAAATGAGATCTTTAAAGATATAATTGAGTTTCTCTTTTCAGGTAATCTTGCTTCAAAATCCGCTTTTTCGGGTTGGGTCGGAAGAGGATATAATAATTTCAAGGTAACAGAGCTCTCTGACGGTTCAATCTGGACCCTTAAGTTTCATGATAATGATAAGAGGTTTGTTCACATTTTTCCCGCACGGCTAAGTTCGTTAACATTCAGAGTAAAATCCAATACTCTGAAATCGGCCATCCTCTATCTTATCCTTATCGGAAAAGATTATGTTACCGGGAAAGATCTTAATAAGGCAAGAGCCCTCATGGGATTATCGCCGGTTAAAAATCTTGCAGACACGGAAGCAGTAACAGAGATGATTGAGGTTTTAAGAAGCTGAATAACTCCTGTAATTTAATAGTCAAAGTGTATATTAAAGTATTCAGGTTCCTCTTTTTTTGCTAAATTTATCTACCTAAATGCCGAATCCCTATGAACGAAACCGAAAACCTTAGAAATCTTACCCTGGCCCCTTATATCATTAAAGCCACAGCCCTTATCGGCAAACAGCGAAGCGTCGGAGGCAACCAGTTTCGTCATGCCCTGGCCACCCTGGCAATACTGATGGATTATAAGCTGTTCGACGATTATGTTCTCCTTAAGGCCGCTGTTATTCATGACCTTCTGGAGGATGTCCCTGAAACAGATGTGAACGAACTGCGCCGCATAGATGATCAGGCAAATGAGGTGGTGGATCTGGTTCTCGAAGTGACACGCCTGAACGGGATGTCCAAGGAAGACTACCTCAAGCGTCTCCTGGTCAGAGGTTCACGTAAAGCCAAGACTTTAAAAGTTGCTGACAGGATCAGTAACCTTACCGATCTTCACCGCGATCAATACGCCAGGAAGGAGATGAGCGACTACCTCGACCAGACCGAAAACTATGTCCTGCCGATGGCCATTGAGGTTAACAGGGATATGGCTATTGAACTAAAGGATCTGATCGACAAAAGAAGGAAGCAGATGAACCTCCTGAACTTCCCTGGATTATGGTGGATTTAACCTGTAAGGTAACTTTTTACAAAAATCTGCGTTAAAAGTATCAGGATGCCTGATTAACTGAAATTAGTTCTGTTAATCATGATTATAATTTAACAGATGAACAAAACTAAAAGCTTGATTATATTGGCGATATTATTGCTTTTGTTTGTTGTGGCATCAGCAGGTTGCAGTACCAGCAGGAAAAACATGGGCGAATTGCGGGGTTTGATGTTGCAGAAGAACCTGCAGCTCAGCAGAAACAAGGCATTTTATTCAAGGCATAATGAAAAGCTTAAAAGAGATGCTTTCAGGAAATCTGCAAAAAACAGAAGGAACAGGTACAAAATCGAAAGCTGAGAGTGAAAGATCTCTTTAGAAAGAAAAACTTTTATGAATCGCAATTGTAGGAGCCCCCTTTTCACTGTCATTTGTATCCTTTCATTACTGACTCTGCCCCCCACGCAATCACAGACTATTGTTTTTGACTATGAGGAAGCCCCAAAGAAAAGCGGCTTCAAAATGGAAGGCTATTGGATCTGGGGAGGGTCAATGGTCAGAGTGGGTACTGAATATCATCTGTTTGCGTCGCGTTGGGCTAAGAATAAAGCCTTTCCTGAAGGATACAGGCAAAATTCGGAAATCGTCAGGGCTACATCTGATTCACCTTATGGCCCATTTAAATTTGCAGAGGTAGTTATCGGTGAAAGAGACAGTTCATTCTGGGATTCAAATATGGCTCATAACCCTTCGATCTATAAAGTTGGAGATGAATATGTCCTTTTTTATATTGGAAGTGACTTTACAACCTTCAGGGGAAATTCAAATTATTTACTTCGCAGAGTTGGATATGCCACTTCAGGAGCTATTACAGGGCCGTGGAATCGGTCTGACAACCCTGTAATTGACACAGAATCAAATAATCCTGCTATCCTTGTTGATGATAATAAAGTTAAGCTGGTTTTTCGCGATGCATCTTTAAGAGTATATTTAGCGGAATCTGATAGTTACAAAGGGCCATATCAGATTGTAAATGATAATTTATGGCCGGCATCACCGCTTGAAGATTTTTACATATTTAAAGCAGGTGGGCTGACTCATATCATCTGCGAGGATAATGTCGGGGGATTGAGTGGGCATGAGCGCTGGGGTGTACACATATATTCGGTTGACGGGATCCATGACTGGAAAAAGTACGATCCTGTCGTCATTTATGATAATACCATACTATTTGATGATAATTCTGTTTTACGCTGCTTAAGAAGGGAAAGACCTCAACTTTTTATTTCTGACGGAGAAATTATTTATCTCCTGAACGGCGTATATGATGGCAATGATTCATGGTGTCAGCCTGTTAAATTAAAGAAACCGGTCAAAACAGACTGATATAACAAGAATTCTTAACCTTCGAATTAAATTCGTATCTTTGCATCATGAAAATAGATACAACAATGCCGGATCATTTTAATGACATCAAGGAAGAAGGGTCAAAAAGGGAAGAAGATTTGAAAGCTGCTGCCAAACGGAGGGATGCATATTCACTTATAAGGGATGCGCAGGCAAACGAGAATAACGAGGCAATTGCACGCAGACTCGAAAGAGATAAGGAAAATCCATCGTCAGAATAGGTAAAGCGGTTTAATAAAAAACGCAATATATTGATCTGCAATATAATTGCGCTTAGTTTAGTGATCCCGGAGAGATTCGAACTCTCAACCAACAGAACCGGAATCTGTCATTCTATCCATTGAACTACGGGACCAGTATGCTCATACTTCGTCGGCAAAAATAAGACCATTAGCCGGGTTTTACAACTAATTCGAAATAATTATAATTTAAAGACAGAAGACCGAAGACCGAAGTCCGAAGACCGAAATTCTCCGGCCTCTTTGCGCTTAATGGATTTCATTATACCCTAAAAGGATTATTCCCAAACTTTTTCTATTTTCGCACTCCATATATTAAAGACGGAAGACGGAAGTCGGAAGACGAATTCATAAAAACACAAAATCGGAAGACTGAAGATTAATATTATGGACCTGTTTCTTCTGTCTTCGGACTTCTGTCTTCGGTCTATTCTACAACTAAATACCCGGAAAAAGCAATGGACTACAATTTCCATAATATCGAAAAGAAATGGCAAAAATACTGGGAGGAGAATAAAACCTTCAAAACTCCTGAGGATCTGACAAATCCGAAAAAATGCTACGTTCTCGATATGTTCCCCTACCCTTCCGGGGCCGGACTTCACGTCGGCCACCCTGAAGGTTATACAGCCACAGATATATACAGCAGGTTTAAAAGGATGAATGGATATAATGTCCTTCATCCCATGGGCTGGGATGCATTTGGACTTCCGGCCGAGCAATATGCAATACAGACAGGAACACATCCATCCATTACCACCAGAAATAACTGCGATACCTTCCGAAGACAGATAAAAGAACTCGGACTAAGCTACGACTGGGACAGGGAGATTAATACCACTGATCCGAAATATTATAAATGGACACAATGGATCTTTATACATCTCTATAACACATGGTTCGATGAAAACCTTCAAAAGGGAAGACCTGTTAAAGAATTAACAATACCCGAAGAGATCTCCCGGCATGGAGGGAAAGAGATCGCGCGATATATCGATTCCAAAAGGCTCGCATATTATGACAATGCACTGGTGTGGTGGTGCCCGAGCTGCAGGATAGTTTGCGCCAACGAAGAGGTGCTGAATGACGGTACACATGAGAAGTGCGGCAACATCGTTGAAAAAAAGAACCTTAAACAATGGATGCTCAGGATACCCCTCTACGCCGAAAGGCTCCTGAAAGGGCATCGACGACCTCAACTGGCCGGAAGGGATCAAAGACATGCAGAGGAACTGGATAGGCCGCTCTACCGGTGCTGAAGTCGATTTTAAAATAGATGGCCTCGACGAAAACCTGACCGTATTTACAACGCGTCCCGACACCCTGTTCGGTGCAACTTATATGGTAGTTGCCCCTGAACACCAACTGGTTGCCAAAATAACAACAGCCGAATTCCATACCCGGGTAAATGAGTATTTAAAAGCAGCAACCCTTAAATCAGATCTTGACAGGACCGACCTGGCAAAAGATAAAACCGGCGTCTTCACAGGTAGATATGCCATTAATCCGGTAAACAACAAAAAGATCCCAATCTGGGTGGCAGATTATGTCCTTACTGGCTATGGAACAGGTGCAATAATGGCTGTTCCTGCACACGATACACGCGACTTTGAATTTGCCACAAAGTTCAGCCTTCCCATTATCTGTATACAGGATCCCGACGTGTCCGATCCCGAACTCCGGAAAAAAATACTCGCCGGAGATGAATGCTGGACAGAAGACGGCCGCTATATAAATTCTTCAGATAAAAAAACAGGCATCGATATCAATGGTCTTAACAAAGAGCCCGGTATTGCGAAAATTATCGCATGGCTTGTTGCGAATAATCTCGGAATCCCAAAAATAAACTATAAGCTTCGTGACTGGCTTTTCAGCCGTCAGCGCTACTGGGGCGAACCATTCCCGGCTATACACTGGGAAGATGGTGAAATTACAATTCTTGATGAAAAGGAGCTTCCACTCGAGCTTCCCGCACTTGAAAAATATCTTCCCGGGGAATCGGGGGAATCACCTCTCTCCAACGCGGAGGAGTGGCTCAATGTAACTGACAGGAACGGCCGCAGAGGTCGAAGGGAAACTAATACCATGCCCCAATGGGCCGGCTCATGCTGGTATTATCTGCGATTTATTGATCCGAAAAATGATGATAGTATCTTCGACCGGGCGAAAGAAAAATACTGGATGCCCGTCGATCTTTATATCGGAGGGGCTGAACATGCAGTTCTCCACCTGCTTTACAGCAGGTTCTGGCATCAGGTGCTTTTCGATCTCGGAATCGTGTCAACTGACGAGCCCTACAGAAGGCTCTTTAATCAGGGCATGATCCTGGCGTTTGCTTATGAAAACGAAGCCGGGGCTAAAGTATCTGCCGACCTGGCCGAAGAGAAGGACGGAAAATATTTCAATACAGAAAATGGAACTGAGCTGAAGCAGATAGTTGCCAAAATGTCGAAATCACTCAAGAACGTGGTAAACCCTGACGATGTCGTTTTAAAATACGGGGCCGACTCCCTGAGGCTCTACGAAATGTTCATGGGTCCACTCGACGTGATGAAACCATGGGATGATAAGAACGTCAAAGGGGTCTTCGGATTCCTTGGAAGGGCATTCAGGTTCTTTTCAAATCCCGGCAACATAAGAACAGACGGGGATGAGCCCGAAATCCTTAAAGCCCTTCACAAAACGATAAGAAAGGTCGAGAATGATATTGAAAACATGAAATTCAATACTGCAATTTCTGAAATGATGATCTTCCTGAACCTTATCTATAAAAAAGGAAAGGTTACAGAGCGAACAGCTTCCCGGTTTGTTCTCATCCTGTCGCCATTTGCACCCCACCTTGCAGAGGAGCTGTGGAGTCTGCTCGGTCACCAGACTACTCTGGCCTACGAACCGTGGCCGGAAGTCAATGAAGAATACCTGAAGGAGGAGATATTTGAATACCCGGTATCGTTCAACGGCAAAATGAGGTTTAAAATTACTCTTGCTGCCGATATGCCAAAAGAGGATATCATAAGTACCGTTCTTGCTGATGAAAGATCTGCTAAATGGATAGGTACTTCAACAATTTCAAATATTATAGTTATTCCAAACAGGATAATTAATATTGTAGTCAAATAAGATTATACCCGGCCCGAGGTGTAAAAACTGTGGTTTTTAGGGGGCAAAGCTTTTGCAGTTAAAGGATTTCAGGGATTAATTAAAAACTTTTCTAATGTTATCCAGGATAAAAATACTGATTCTAAGCTTATCAGTTCTTTCAGTGATCTCCTGCAGGGATTCTGCAAGGATCGTTTCTGAGAGTATTTCCGAAGCTTCAGATACACTGGCTCAAATAAAGCCAGATACCACAGTTTTTATGTACGGAATTCCGACCGAATCTTTTAATCTGGTTACCGGTCATATTAAAAGGAACGGATTTCTTTCATCGATACTTTTGGAGCATGGAATAACAATGCAGGAGATTGACATGGTGTTAAAGAATTCAGCAGCCGTTTTCGATGTGAGAAAGATCCGTTCAGGAAACGATTACACTTTATTTTGCAGAAACGATAGTACAGGACGGGCCGATTACCTTGTATATGAACATGATCCATCCACCTGTTATGTATTCAGCTTCAATGACTCGCTGAACATAACACCCTTCAGGAAGGAAGTAAAGAAGGTGATCCGGTACGCTTCAACAACCATCGAGACATCACTCTGGGACGCAATGGTAGCTGGAGGCATGCATCCTATGCTTGTTTCCGGTCTGTCCGATATTTATGCCTGGTCAGTAGATTTCTTCGGGCTGCAGAAGGGAGATTCCTTTAAGGTAATTTATGAAGAGATATTGATTGATGATAAGTCAATGGGTGTGGGAAAGATTTACGGAGCGGAGTTTTCAGGGGCAGGAACCGTGATCTCTGCAATCCCGTTCATTCAGGATGGTAAAGAGAGTTTTTATGACGGCGAGGGGAATAGTTTACGCAAAGCATTCCTTAAAGCCCCTCTTCAGTACTCAAGGGTCTCATCGCGGTTTTCATCTGCAAGGATGCATCCGATCCTGCGGATACGCAGGCCTCACTTCGGGGTAGACTATGCAGCACCTGCAGGAACTCCTGTTCTGGCAATTGGCGATGGGCGTGTTACCCTTGCCGGATACGAAAACGGTTCAGGAAGGATTGTAAGAATAACGCACAACAGCGTTTATTCGACAGCATATCTTCATTTAAGCAGGTTTGGAGAGGGAATAAGGTCGGGTGTTTATGTAAAGCAGAGCGATATTATAGGGTATGTTGGCACCAGCGGTCTTTCAACAGGGCCACATCTCGATTTCAGATTCTACAGGAACGGATCACCAGTCGACCCTCTTAAAGTTGAAGCACCACCGGTTGAACCTGTAGCTGAAGCTAACCGGCCTGGTTTCGAAAAATCAAAGACCGTCGTTCTGAACCTTCTGAGCACTTTTTAACTCAGGTCGGGCAGTTTTGACACCAGCTCTTCAATAACGACGGGAAAATGCTCATATTCAAGGGTATGTACCTTCGCAGCCAAAGTATCATGTGTGTCGGAAGGATCTACTTTGCACTTTGCCTGAAAAATAATGTCTCCCTTGTCGTAAAACTTGTTCACATAATGAATGGTTATCCCAGAAACCTTTTCATGGTTGGCAATTACTGCCTTGTGAACGATATCCCCATACATACCCTTCCCTCCATGCTTTGGCAGCAATGCCGGATGAATATTCACAATCCGTTTTTCATATGCATCAAGAATATTATCAGGAATAAGCCATAAGAATCCTGCAAGGACAATGAAGTCAATTTTATATAATGAAAGGTATCTGAGTACCTTTTCTGTCACATATAATTCTTTCCGGTCGAAAAAAACCGACCTTACATTAAGTGTTGCAGCGCGTTTTAAAACGTAGGCATCGCGCTTATTCGACAGAACAAGACTCACTGTGGCCGAATTTTTGTTCGAAAAGTATTTGATTAAGTTCTCAGCATTGGTTCCTGAACCAGAAGCGAATATTGCTATGTTCCTCATTATTTGATACTTGACTTCTTCCTGAAATTTTTTTTTATATTTTCTTAAATTAAGATTATTTTATTAATTATCAATATATTAAATTGCAGGACAAATAAAAAACTATCAAAACATTTGTAAAATAGAGACAAATATATTTCTTTGCAGGGTTTTAAATTATTAATTAAAAATTATAGTTATGTCTGACATTTCTACAAGAGTAAAGGAGATTATAGTTGATAAACTGGGAGTTGACGAATCAGAGGTAACTCCTGAAGCCAGTTTCACGAACGACCTTGGAGCTGACTCTCTTGATACTGTTGAGCTGATAATGGAGTTTGAAAAAGAATTTAATATCGGTATTCCTGATGATCAGGCTGAGAGCATCAGCACAGTGGGTGATGCTATCAAGTATATCGAGGAAAATGCAAAATAGTTTTGCATTTATAATAACCCATTTATGAGACGAGTCGTTGTAACCGGTCTTGGAGCCCTGACTCCACTTGGTAATAATTTGCCTGAATTTTGGGAAGGACTTAAAACCGGCAAGAGCGGGGCTGTGATGATAACCCGTTTTAACACGGAAAAGTTTAAAACCAAGTTTGCCTGTGAAATAAAGGGCTACGACTACTCAAATTATTTCGACAGAAAAGAAGCCAATAAACTTGATCTGTATTCACAGTATGCTCTCATCGCTTCCGATCAGGCTATCAACGATTCTGGAATAAGCCTGGATAAAGTTGATAAGGACAGGGTCGGAGTGATCTGGGCATCGGGGATAGGCGGTCTGGAAACATTTTACCAGTCAATCAAATCATTTGTTGAGGGGGACGGAACGCCGCGTTTTAGTCCCTTTTTTATACCAAAAATGATCAGCGATATTGCTGCAGGCGTAATTTCGATAAAATATGGATTCAGGGGACCAAATTTTTCTACGGTATCTGCATGCGCCTCATCGACGAATGCGGTTATAGATGCCATAAACTATATCCGCTGGGGGAAAGCTGATGTTTTCATTACAGGAGGATCAGAAGCTGCAGTCAATGAACCCGGAATTGGAGGTTTTAATGCCCTGCAGGCATTGTCGACCAATAATGCCGAATTTCAGACAGCCTCCAGGCCTTTTGATAAAACTCGTGATGGTTTTGTCCTTGGTGAAGGAGCAGGAGCTCTTATTGTTGAAGCATATGAGCATGCTGTTGCCAGAGGTGCAAAGATCTACGCCGAGCTGGTGGGTACAGGGATGACAGCGGATGCATATCACGTTACCGCTCCCCACCCTGAGGGGATCGGGGCACGCAACGTTATGAAGCTTGCAGTGAACGATGCCTGTATAAAGCCTGAAGATGTGGACTATATTAATGTCCATGGCACCTCAACGCCTCTTGGTGATATTTCCGAAGCAAAAGCTATATTGAATGTTTTCGGAGAACACGCCTATAAGCTGAACATCAGTTCAACGAAATCCATGACCGGACATCTGCTGGGTGCTGCAGGAGCTATTGAAGCTATTGCCACCATAATGGCGGTTGTTAATGATACTGTGCCTCCCACCATTAACTTCTCCACGCCCGACCCTGATATTGACCCAGGTCTGAACCTTACCCTGAACAAGGCTCAGAAAAGGAATATCCGGTACGCAATCAGTAATACTTTCGGTTTTGGAGGCCACAATGCTTCAATCGTTATAAAAAAAGCTGAGGAATAGTGTCATTATTTCACAAAAAGAAAAATGGTACTTTCTTACTTAATAAGCGGGAATTTGAATCCCGTCTTAAAAGTATTACAGGTTTTCGGACATCCAGGCTGAGGATATACGAGGTCGCATTTATCCATCGCTCTGCTTCCTTTACCCTGCCAGACGGTAAAAGAATAAACAACGAAAGACTTGAATTCCTGGGAGACGCAGTGCTCGATGCGCTCCTGTCCGATTATCTTTTTGAGAAATTCCCCGGGGCAAGCGAGGGTTTTATGACAAAGATCCGGTCGAGGATCGTGAACCGCGAAGTGCTAAATCAGCTGGCAATATCAATGGGCATAGATAAAATCCTTGTAAGCAATGTAAGTTCAACCCATCCGACACGGAATCTGTACGGGGATGCCCTCGAAGCTCTTATCGGGGCTGTCTTTCTTGATAAAGGCTTCAAAAAAACGCAAAAGCTTTTCATTGGCAGGGTATTCAACAAGTACCTCAAGCTTGAAAATATCGTAAATACTGATACTGACTACAAAAGCCTTGTTTTCGAATGGGTTCAAAAGCATAAAAGGAATCTTTCCTTTACTTACAATGAAGATTATGATTTTAAACTGAAACAGTCGGTTTTCTCAACAACCCTTATAATTGATAAGGAAGAATTCGGAAAAGGCCAGGGGGCATCGAAGAAAGAGGCTGAGCAGGAAGCGGCAGGAATAGCCTGGGCAAAACTCCGGGAGCCTTCCGAAGAAGAGCTTACAAGCCTTCATCATTTTATAAATTCATAATTCCTCTACCCGTTGAAATGAAAAGTACCCGGAAAATTACCCGTATCCACCTTTCAGTCAATGATCAGGATGAACCATTAATCTTCGGAATAGTAACGTCAGATCCCGATTACAAACTAACCTTGAAGCTTAATACAAAGCTCCGCATCTCCTTAAAGGGATCCACACATGTCCGGATTCGGGAAAACGAAGGGAAAGAATTGGTTTTCAGCAAATTCACGGATGACAAAGCGGCACCGGATTCAGTATATCACCTGTTTTCAAACCGGACCGGGAACAGTTTTCTGATCAAGTCCCTGAAGAATATTGATTATATTTTGCTTATTCTCGATTCGGGAAAAAATTCCAGTTTTGAAAAAATTGCGGGCAGCCTTCGTGAAATTGATACTGTAACTGCCGTTTTCAACATTGAGTATAAAACCCTGAAAGATAAGAATCTGAAGTATCTGATGGGATAAAATCCTCTGGTGCGGGCAAAAAGAAGAGCCGCCGGGGAGGCGGCTCACTTTTGATAACCCTAAAACTAACCTAACCTATGAAAAAAACCTCTATTTGAGAGGAGCCGCCGGGGAGGCGGCTCACTTTTGATAACCCTAAAACTAACCTAACCTATGAAAAAAACCTCTATATATTATATTAATGAATCAAATATCATGCCAAATCCTTTACAAAGATAAAACCAGAAATTGAAATAAAAAAATATTTTTAGTTAAACAACTAAAAATTAACAATACTTTAATGAATTGTTAAATTTTTTAGCTTTTTGGGATAATTTTGCATGAAAATTATATTTACCGGGCCCCGGTGTTGTTAAAGAAAGTTAAAGAGCGGGTTTGTCCAAGATATCAAAGTACTTTTGTATCTGAATGAAACGTAATACTATAGTATTTCTGGCTATATTTTTCTTTCTGGTAATTTCAGGTCTCATCCTGATACAACTCTACTGGATCCGGAATGCTATTGAAATTACCGACCAGCAGTTCCGGTATAATGCAAACAAAGCACTTGAATCGGTAGTCCTTGACCTTGAAGAACAGGAACTTATCACCAGCATCGTCGATGAATTTGATGCTGCCTCATCTGACTCTGTTACAGTCATAGTACCAGCCAACTCACCCCTGACAAAAAAGCTTCAGGGTTATCAGCCTGATGCAAAACTTCTCGAAATGTACGGGCTGAGTAGTTCTGAAAAGCCTATTGAAATAACTAATTCGGGACAGAAGATCTATATTTCTGCAAAGGAAATCTCACCATTCCCCGACGAAGAGATTACTGAGCCGTCGGCACAAACCATTACGGCAGGAGTATCGGGAAGAGTGACCAATAAAATTGTCTTTCTTGAGAGTGTTATGGAGAAGATCCTTCGCACAACACCAGATATAAGGGACAGGCTTAATACCGGGTTGATAAGGACACATCTCAGGACGGCACTTAATAATGTAGGTATCCATCTCGATTTTGAGTTTTCAATCAGGTCAGGCCGACTGGGAACCATATGGAGCACTCCCGGATTTACCGACCGGCCCGGAACCAACAAATTCATCATGCAGCTCTTTCCAAACGACCCTGTACCCGGACAAAACCAGATTGTGCTTTATTGTCTCCAGGAACAGCAGTATAAATTTGAAAAAATCGGTAGGCTCGGTGGCCTGTCCGTTTTATTTACACTCCTCCTGATTTTGCTTGCAACAAGCACATTCATTGTAATATTCCGCCAGAAAAAAATGTCGGAAATAAGAAGCGACTTCATAAATAATATGACCCATGAGCTGAAAACTCCCATCTCAACCATCTCACTGGCTTCACAAATGATGGCCGATAAGACAATTGATGAAAAAAATAAGAACATAGACCAGTTGGCAAAAGTTATTTCAGACGAAAGCATGAGGCTTAAATTCCAGGTGGAGAAAGTGCTGCAAATGGCGATATTCGAGAAAGTAAAGACAAAGCTTTCTTTGTCCGAGATGAATATTCATGATATAATTGAGAAGGTACTCGACAATTATGCATTACAGATCCAAAACCGTCACGGAGCGATTAGAAAGGAATTTTTAGCTTCCAACCCTGTAGCTATGGTAGATGAGACCCATTTCCTCAATTCAATGTCAAACCTCATCGATAATGCCCTTAAATTCTCATCTGCTGAACCGTTGATCACTGTTACCACACGGAATAACAGGAAGGGGATCCTTATCTCGGTCGAAGATAACGGGATTGGCATCAGTAAGGAAAATATAAAAAGGATCTTTGATAAGTTTTACAGGGTACATTCCGGAAATATTCACAATGTTAAAGGATTTGGCCTTGGATTAAGCTATGTTAAAAAGATTATCGGTGAGCATAACGGAAATATTAAAACAGAAAGCCAGCTTAATAAAGGCACAAAATTCACAATATTTATTCCACAAATCGGATTGAAATGAGCCGGGTCCCCATTCACCTGGACGGGCTACTATACATTAAAACCAATTAAAATATGGCCAGTAAAAAAATTCTCCTTGCCGAAGATGACAGCAATCTGGGTACTCTCCTTAAAAATTACCTGGATGCAAAAAAATTTGAGACCACACTTACTGTAAATGGCAAGACAGCCCTTAAAGCTTTTTCATCAAATAAATTTGACCTTTGCATTCTTGATATAATGATGCCCGAAATGGACGGATTGACTCTTGCATTGGCTGTACGGAAGATCGATCCCTCTATGCCTTTGATCTTCCTGACTGCTAAGAATCAGAAAGAGGATGTACTCGAGGGGTTTAAGACAGGCGCTGATGACTATATCACAAAACCATTTTCAATGGAAGAACTGCTTTACCGGATCGAAGCGATATTCAGAAGGATGACGGCTGCTGAACCGGCAAAGGAAGAAGGGCTCTTTCAGATTGGTGAATATACTTTTGACAATAAGCGTCAGATACTTCTTTTCAGCAATCAGAAGATCAACCTCACAACCAAGGAATCGGAACTTCTGGATCTTTTATACCGTCACCGCAACGAGATCCTTGAACGCAATTATGCCCTTAAGAGTATCTGGATTGATGATAACTATTTCAATGCCAGAAGTATGGACGTCTACATAACGAGGCTTAGAAAGTATCTTAAGAAAGATCCCTCTGTTAAGATCCTGAATATTCACGGGAGGGGTTACAGGTTGATCTGCTGAAAGAAATATCGCGCTGCAGACCAGGTTAGTCAAGCTTAAGGACTGCAAGAAAAGCCTGCTGCGGTATTTCTACATTACCTATCTGGCGCATCCGCTTCTTACCCTTCTTCTGTTTCTCGAGAAGTTTCCTTTTTCTTGTGATGTCACCACCGTAACATTTTGCAGTTACGTCTTTCCTTACTGCTTTTACAGTCTCTCTCGAAATTATTTTAGCCCCGATAGCTGCCTGAATTGCAATATCGAATTGCTGCCTTGGTATCAGCTCTTTCAGCTTTACACACATTTTTCTTCCGAATTCATAGGCATGCCCCCTGTATATAAGTGTTGAAAGGGCATCTACCATCTCGCCGTTGAGAAGAATATCGAGCCTGACAAGATCTGCCTTCTGGTAATCGGTATAATAATAATCAAACGATGCGTAGCCTTTGCTTATACTTTTGAGTTTATCATAAAAGTCAAAAACTATTTCCGAAAGAGGCATTTCAAAAGTGAGCTCGACCCTGTCGCGTGTCAGATATATCTGATTTTTTAGCACACCCCGCTTATCGATACACAGGTTCATAATCGGACCAACATAATCTGACTTGGTAATAACCTGGGCAACGATATAAGGTTCTTCTATCCTTTCAATATAGTTCACCATCGGCAGACCCGACGGATTGTGAACATCAATCTCCTCTCCCTTCGTAGTGTAGACCTTAAAGGAAACGTTTGGGACAGTCGTTATGACGTCCATGTCAAATTCCCTGTCGAGCCTTTCCTGGATTATCTCCATATGCAACAGTCCGAGGAATCCGCATCTGAAACCAAAACCAAGTGCAGCTGATGATTCCGGAACAAAGGTCAGCGAAGCGTCATTAAGCTGAAGCTTTTCAATTGAGATCCTCAGGTCCTCATACTCATCGGCATCTACAGGATAAATACCTGCAAAAACCATTGGTTTTACGTCTTCAAATCCTGAAATAGCTTTGTCGCATGGATTTTTTACGGCAGTAATAGTATCTCCTACCTTAACTTCGGATGAGATCTTAATGCCTGAAATAATGTAGCCGACATCTCCTGCACCCAGCTCTTCGCGCGGGTCCTGTTTAAGTTTCAGTACTCCGATCTCTTCTGCATTGTACTCATGTCCGGTACTCACAAATTTAACCCTTTCACCCCTCCTTATCGTACCGTTTATTATTTTAAAGTATGCAACAATCCCTCTGAAGGAATTGAAAATTGAATCGAAGATAAGAGCCTGTAAAGGACCTTCGGGGTCTCCGGGAGGTTGTGGTATCCGGTTTACAATCTCCAACAGTATCCTGTCAATTCCCATCCCTGTCTTTGCACTTGCTTCAATAATGTCATCACGGTTGCACCCCACAAGGTCAACTATCTGATCTTTGACCTCCTCAGGCATCGCGTTTGTCATGTCCATTTTGTTGAGTACCGGGATGATCTCAAGGTTGTGATCGATAGCCATGTAGAGGTTTGATATAGTCTGCGCCTGAATTCCCTGGGTGGCATCAATTACGAGAAGGGCACCTTCGCATGCGGCGATCGACCGCGAAACTTCATAGGAAAAGTCAACATGGCCGGGGGTGTCAATAAGATTAAGGTAATATTTTTCGCCATTAAAGAGGTATTCCATCTGAATGGCATGACTTTTTATGGTTATGCCCCTCTCCCTTTCCAGATCCATATCGTCAAGAATCTGATTCTGATATTCCCTTTCTGTAATTGTATTGGTAATTTCAAGGAGCCGGTCTGCCAGGGTGCTCTTCCCATGGTCTATGTGAGCGATGATACAGAAATTACGTATTCTATGCATTAATCAGATGGCTGAAATCAGGTGCAAATATATAAAATAATAAATATGAAAATATATAAACATGTAGAGCCAGGTCTCAGACCTGGCTCTACCACATTTTAAATACGGTTGGGGAAATATTACATCATCCCGGGCATTCCGCCACCCATACCCTGTGACGGCATTGCAGGATGTTCTTCTTTTTCCTCTACTACGACTGCTTCTGTTGTCAGGAACATACCTGCAATTGAGGCAGCATTTTCAAGAGCTACACGGGCAACCTTAGTAGGATCGATTACACCTGATGTCAAAAGCTTTTCATACTTGTCAGTACGGGCATTGTAACCATAGTCACCTTTACCTTCTTTTACATTTTGGGCAACAACTGCGCCCTCTTTCACCTGCAGTTGATAGCGATCTGGCGCAATGGTTCTTCAATGGCACGTCTTATTATTTCAATACCTGTGTTCTGGTCTTCGTTCTCTCCTTTCAAGTTTTTCAAGGGCAGAAATTGCACGAATATAAGCAACACCACCACCCGGAACAATACCTTCCTCAATTGCAGCACGGGTTGCATGAAGTGCATCATCAACACGGTCTTTCTTTTCTTTCATTTCAACTTCAGTAGCAGCACCAATATAAAGGACTGCAACGCCACCTGCCAATTTTGCCAGACGTTCCTGGAGTTTTTCCTTATCGTAATCAGAGGTGGTTGTTGTCAATTTGCTGTTTGATCTGTGCAACCCGGGCTTTGATCATATTCCTTGTCACCGTTACCGTTCACTATTGTAGTATTTTCCTTATTTACAGTTACTTTTTCAGAATGTACCAAGCATTTCAAGCGTAGTGTGTTCAAGTTTCAGACCTTTTTCCTCTGAAATTACTGTACCACCTGTCAGAATGGCTATATCTTCAAGCATTTCTTTCCTTCTGTCGCCAAATCCTGGGGCCTTAACGGCACAAACTTTCAATGATCCGCGAAGACGGTTAACAACAAGTGTTGCAAGAGCTTCTCCTTCAACATCTTCGGATACAATAAGCAACGGACGGCCTGTCTGTGCTGTAGCTTCAAGTACGGGAAGCATATCTTTCATCGATGAAACTTTCTTATCATAAATAAGAATGTAAGGATTCTCAAGATCAGCCTCCATTTTTTCGGGGTTGGTTACAAAATAGGCTGAGATATAACCGCGGTCAAACTGCATACCTTCAACAACTTCAACTGAGGTAGTTGTACCTTTTGATTCCTCAACAGTTATAACACCTTCTTTATGTACCTTGCTCATAGCCTCGGCAATGAGTTTCCCGATTTCCTTATCATCGTTTGCCGATATCCTGGCCACCTGTTCAATTTTCTTAAGGTCATCGCCAATAACCTGTGCCTGCGAAGCAAGATGCTTAACTACTTTTTCAACGGCAATGTCAATTCCTCTTTTAATATCCATAGGATTTGCACCGGCGGTAACATTCTTCAATCCAACATTTATGATCGACTGGGCAAGTACAGTTGCTGTAGTTGTTCCGTCACCTGCAATATCGCCTGTTTTGGAAGCAACTTCCTTAACCATCTGAGCACCCATATTTTCGGTAAGGATCTGACAGTTCTATATCTTTTGCAACGGTAACACCGTCCTTGGTGATCTGCGGAGCACCAAATTTTTTCTCCAGAACTACATGACGGCCTTTAGGACCAAGCGTAACTTTTACTGCATCTGCCAGCTGGTCAACACCTTCTTTAAGCTGAGCGCGGGCTTCAATATTGAATTTAATCTCTTTTGCCATATTATTTAATATTTATTGGTTTTGCGAAAATTAAGCTATGAATAATATATCCGACTGTGAAATAAGAAGATAGTCCTCGTTATCAATCGTCAGTTCCTGTCCTGAGTACTTTCCGTACAGGACAACATCCCCTTTCTTAACTTCCATTTCTTCATCTTTTTTAGGTCCACCTACCAGAACAATAGTGCCCTGACGAGGTTTTTCCTTTGCAGAATCCGGAATAATTATTCCACTTGCAGTTTTAGCCTCTGCTTCATGAGGTTTTACAAGAACCTTACCTGCCAATACTTTTCCTTTTAATTGTGCCATATCTATTTAGTTTTAAAGTTAAACATCGTTTTCCGACTCCATCCTTTAGCATAATTTATGCCAAAGTGGAAAATGGTGATATTTTGGTTTTTATGCCGACATTTTATCTTAACCTCTCTGCCATAATACAGATGTCACAGAGGTAGTTTGTTTATATATTTCTATAAATAAGCGTATTAGCTGGGGAAAAAACAAAGTGTCAGATTATGACAAACTGACACTTATTGTTTAATATCATTAGGTAGATCCAATTATTGTGGCTGCTGATCTCCTGCCGGCGGAGTCGAAGTATTTGCAGGAGGAACAGCAGTAGGCAATGTAGGAATAGCATTGGGATCAACTGCATTCTGTATCTGATTCTCAATTAATGAGCGTTCGGCTTCTGCCCCACGCGGAATGGAGGCTGTTGCAACAACGCAAAGGATAAGTATCGAGCCTGCCAGCGTCCATGTTGCTTTTTCGAGGAAGTCAGCGGTTTTCCTGATCCCCATGGTCTGTCCTGCTGATGTAAAATTGGCTGCAAGGCCCCCTCCTTTGGAATTCTGCACCAGAACTATTAAAACCTGTAAAACGCAGGCTATTATTATAAGTATCGAAACAAAAATATAAATTCCCATATGTCAATTATTTAATCTCTCTTTAATTTTTTCAATTTGAGTCGCAAAGTAACTACTTTTTTCCGGAAATTTCAAACTTAATTTCTCATAAATATCTATAGCCTTTGAGTAATATCCCTGATTAAGATAAATTCTGGCAAGCGTTTCGGTTATAAAACTTCCTGGTTCTTCCGTTGAAGGTACAGACAGATCTTCAACCGGCAGGTCCGTTTTTTCCTTCCGTTGCTCAATCCGTGGATTTGACAAAATGAACTTGTCGATAAGATCAGCCTGGACTTGCTTTGTAAAAATATTAACTTTTGATTCGGGTTCGGGTTCGGGTTTTGTTTCGGGTTCAGGCTTTGGTTCGGATTCAGGTTCTGGTTCTGGTATTGGTTCGGGTTCGGGTTCCGGATTCGGGTTCGTGGTTCGGATTCAGTATATGGTTCCGGTGGAGACTCAGGTTCATCAATATCAGAATCATAGTCAGACCCGGCAGAAAACCCAGGATCCATATAGAAAATCTTTTCTTCTATGTCGCCGGTTTCTTCATTAATTATAAGCACCGAATTTACAGTATCATCCGCTGCAGATTCAGCTGAAATCACAATTGAGTGAGCTAAAGTTTTTTCAGCCTCTTTTGCAGGTTCTGCCCGCAAATTTTCGAATTCCTCTTTTTCATACCCGCTTATAAGATCCTCGCTGTTCCTGCCTGATTCAATAACTGTCTGCTCAAAATCACCAATAGATGGTACAGGTTCAGATTGTGCTGCAGGTTCAACTAAAGGGTGCAGGGCAGGTTCTGTCTCAGGATGTATAGTTTCTGGCTCAGGTTCTGGCACAGATTCCAGGATAGGTTGTGAAATAGATTCCGGCAGAGGTTCCGGCATTGGTACCTGTATAGGTTCAGGTACAGGTTCCGGTACAGGTTCAGGTACAGGTTCAGGTACAGGTTCAGGTTCTAGGTTCAGGTACAGGTTCAGGTTCAGGTTACAGGTATAGGTTCAGGTACAGGTTCAGGTAAAGGTTCCGGTACAGGTTCCGGTACAGGTTCAGGTACAGGTTCCGGTATAGGTTCAGGTATCAGGTTCAGGTACAGGTTCCGGTAAAGTATCCGGAACAATTTGGGGTTCCATAGAAACAGTTACAAATGGAACTTCTTCTTTTTGCTGAAATTCCTCCCCAAATAGTGGTCCTGGTTCAACCTTTAAAAGATTATAGAGCACTTCCCTGTCGGCAATATGGATTGCAGAATTCCTGAGCTGATTATCAAATTTGACATCCTGGTTATCCTGTAATCCTTTCAGGAGTAAAAGGTGTGCAGTCTGAAAATAAGGGAATATATGTACAAGTTCATTGATCTCTGCCAGCGTCTGGCGGTCGACCGGGGTTTTGGTACCGATCAATTTTAGGAACTCGTTTTTATTCATGTCCTGTTACCAGTTAACAAATGCCCTGTTGAAGATATCTTCTACGAGCAGCTCAATGATCTCCCCGGATAACTCCACTTCAACATCGCTAAGATTCCTCGCGCTATCATAATCCGCATATCTTGTAAAAGTCTGCTCATAACTAAGGTCGGGATCGATTGCGTTTATGAATTTGACCTTTACCGTAATTGTGAACCTGTTAACAGCTGCCTGGGCATCGGCCGAAACCGTCAATGGCCTGGTATTGTAATCGGATATCTCACCTTCAAAAGTTGCATCACCCAGGCCGTTTGTCACTGCAAGGTTAGTCTGGGATTTGCATTTATCGATCAGAGCGTCAGTAAGAGTTTGGCTTAAACCCGGTTGGACAAGACTTGCCCTGTTTTGAAAATATTGAATGCTCACGGAACTTAATCCTTCTGTACTTGCACCCGTAAATGAATATATGCCGCATCCACCCTGTAAGATAAAAATGATCCCGAGGAATACGGTCAGAATCCTGATCCTTGCGGTGGTAAAAACTTTTCTACATTTCAAGTCCATACTCTTTTATTTTTCTGTAAAGAGTCCGTTCGGAAATTCCAAGTTCCTGCGCAGCCATCTTCCTTTTGCCGTTGTATTTATCAAGCGCTTTTCTTATCATCTCAACTTCTTTCCCGGCAAGTGAAAGCGATTCTTCCACGACTTCTTCCGTATCCTGGATGTTGTTTTTGTTGTGCCTGTGTGGCAACTCGGGACCCTGCTTATCCGGAACGCCTGCGACATTTTCCCGATCCCCTGCATCACGGAAAAGGTTTTTCAGGACTCCCGAATTTGCATCATGGAAATCAGAATCTATATCCCCGGTCTTGATAAGGTCGAGTACGAGCTTTTTCAGATCATTCATGTCACTTTTCATGTCAAAAAGGATCTTGTAAAGTATTTCGCGTTCTGTCGAAAATGACTTTTCATCATCCCTTTTAATAATTGCCGGAAGCTTTACCTGATTATAATCCGGCAAGTATTCCCGGAGCACTTCAGCATTTATTTCTCTTTCACTTTCAATTATTGAGATCTGCTCTGTAATATTTTTAAGTTGTCTGACATTCCCGGGCCATGAATAGTTAAGCAGCATATTCCTGGCCTCATTTGTCAGTTTAATTGCCGGCATCCTGTATTTTTCTGCAAAGTCAACCGAAAACTTTCTGAAAAGGAGGAAAATATCCTCGCCTCTTTCCCTCAGGGCCGGAATTTTAATCGGCACAGTATTAAGCCGGTAAAAAAGATCCTCCCTGAATTTATCTTTTTCTATAGCATGGACGACATCTGCATTACTTGCCGCAATCACTCTCACATTTGTTTTCTGGACTTTAGAGGAGCCCACCCTGATGAATTCACCTGCTTCAAGAACCCTTAGGAGACGCACCTGGGTCGACAGAGGAAGTTCTGCCACCTCATCCAGAAATATAGTCCCGCCGTCGGCCCCTTCAAAGTAACCTTTCCTGCTTTCTGTAGCTCCGGTAAAAGAGCCTTTCTCATGACCGAACAACTCTGAATCAATTGTTCCTTCAGGGATAGCGCCACAGTTTACGGCAATATACTGCCCGTGTTTCCGGGCACTGAAATTATGGATCACCTGCGGGAAGGACTCTTTTCCCGTTCCGCTCTCACCTGTTATGAGCACTGAAAGATCTGTCGGAGCAACCTGAACTGCAATATCAATTGCCCTGTTAAGACCCGGGTAATTGCCTATAATTCCGAAACGCTGCTTTATGTTTTGAAGATCTCTCATACTATTTTAAACGTTGGTGCGAATTTAAGATATTTTTAAAACATAGGGAAATTCAATTTTTGTAATTTAGCATCATGAAAAGTATCAATGAATTACATTTCGCCGGCATTATTCCTGCCCGCTTTGCATCATCAAGGTTCCCGGGCAAACCACTTGCGACAATAAACAACAAACCAATGATTCAAATGGTTTTTGAGCAGGCCTCCAAATCGCTTGACATCGTTTATGTTGCAACTGATGACGATCGTATTTATAAAACAGTTATCGATTTTGGAGGAAAGGCCATCATGACTTCGCCTGATCACCAGAGTGGTACTGATCGCTGTGCAGAGGCTGTAAAGAGGGTAATTGAATATGGGGGAACCAGCCCCGATGTTGTCGTAAATATCCAGGGAGACGAACCTTTTATCAGACCTGAACAGATAGACAGCCTGATTTCCTGTTTCTCCGATAATTCGGTTGAAATTGCAACCCTTGTAAGAAAGGTTAAACCCGGTGAGGATATCTTTAATCCAAATCAGCCAAAAGTTATCCTTGACCGGTCCGGAAATGCAATCTACTTCAGCAGGGCTGCAATCCCATTCGTCAGAGATTCTGAAAAAAGTGATTGGACACAAAAACATGCCTACTTTAAGCATCCTGGATTATATGCTTACCGTAAGGATATTTTAAATGCTATCACCCTTTTACCCCGAAGTTCTCTTGAGATTGCCGAATCGCTTGAACAGAACAGATGGCTGGAGAACGGTTACAGGATCAGAACCGCTGTTACAGAGTGGGAAAGCATTTGCATTGATACTCCTGAAGACCTTGAAAAAGCGAGATCATTTTTTTATAATTTTAAATAATTTGTTCTATCTTTAGCACAGTTTTTGTGAGTGTGTAACCAAATGGTATAAATGAGGAAAATTCTACTCTTCTCTTCTTTTTTAATATTTTCCCTTTCCCTTCTGGCTCAGAAGGATACTATTCCTGTTACCATTAATTCACAAAAGAAAACATACCTGAGGGAGACAGCAAGTCCAAATATCAATATTTACCCTGTTCCAGTTAAAGAGAGTAGCTTCTCGATTAAAACCGACAGGGAGATGTCCACTGTTAAGGTTACAAATATGATAGGACAGGATATCTTCAGAACTCAGTACAGGAACCCCATTATGTTTACAAAAGTACTTCTTCCAAACCCATCCCGTGGTATTTATCTTGTAACCATCACATTCATTGATGGAACCCGGGTGGTGAAAAAGATAATGGTAGAAAATCCCGAGTAGGGATAATCCCGTTATTTTCCGACTTGTTTCATCTCTTGAACAATTCAGTTTAAGAACCATGTTTTTATATTGGTCTGTGAGAACAATCAGCACCATGGATTGTTTATGAGTATTGGAGATCAGGTAACACAACAATTTTATTGACTGAAATTGCCATGGAAGAGGGTGTAAATGTGTTTTCAATTAAAGATCTTGAAAATTTCTCAGGAATAAAGGCTCATACCATAAGGATTTGGGAAAAACGGTACAGGATACTTGAACCTGACAGAACAGATTCTAACATAAGGACTTATAATGAAACTGAATTAAAAAAGATCCTTAATGTTGCTTACCTGAACCGTAATGGTCTCAAAATATCAAGGATAGCCCTGTTGAATGAAGATGAGCTTACACAGCAGGTAATGGTTGTAAGCAGCCTGGATGAGAGCCGTGATCAGGATTTCCAGCCTGGAAAGATACTGATGTCGGCCATCAGATTTAATGAACAGCAGTTTAAAGATTCGCTGGTTCCTTTCATCAAACGGCATGGTGTTGAGGATGCATATATAACATTTTTTCATCCTCTGCTCGAAAAATCGAGGATACTCTGGCAGACAGGAAGCCTTTCGAGAGCTCAGGAACAATTTGTGAGGAACACCATACGGCAGTTGATGATAATAGAGGATAATACGCTTAAGCCATTTCTTACAAAGTCAAAAGCCTCAGTGGCAATGATCAACACTTCCGATAATCTCTCGGATAATAATTTCCTTTTTTACAAATATGCACTTAAGAAAAGAGGTTATGATGTGATTTTCACAGGAGGCATTCTTCCGGCCTCTGAGGTGATCGAAATACATAAGATTAAACCTTACGATTACCTGATTGTTAATTCAAGCGCGTTTGATTTTGCAAGGAAAAAAATAGGCTATTTCAGCAGTATCGGCAAATCTCTGCTGATTAAAAAGATAATTCTGACCGATTTTCCCGAAACCCAGGATAAGAGGCTTCCCGAGAACATCCTTATCTCCAAGAATCCGGATGATTTCATTAAGACTATTTCAGCACTCTGAATCCACCCCTGCTCCCTGCCTTTCATTTTACCCGACAGGATTCCAACAAATTGCTATTTCTTTTCAGGAGAAATCTGAAGGTCTGAAAAGTATTTTCTTTCTCTATCAAGGTCTATTTCAGGGACTTTAGAAGTAACAGAATTGATTTTGCCAAGGATTTTTTCTGCAAATTTGTTTATTTGATCCTGCGAACCTGATTTAATATGATGTGAAACAGCTTTTGAAATCTTACTGACTTCCTGCCATAGCTCACGAGTTTTCTCATCGAAATAGCATTTTGAAAAAGCCTCCCAAATGTATCCGATTGCTGAGGGGGTAGGATGCAGCATATCCTCCTCATAAAAACGGTAATCGCGTAAATCGTCCATAACCAGTTCATAGGCAGGGAAATAGTCTGGTTGTGAAGGATGTTCAAGAAGTTCTTCAACTGCAAGAAACAGGACCGATTTACTTACCTGATTTTCGTGGGCGCCATCTTTCCAGTGCCTGACAGGGCTTATGGTGAAAACAACTTTCAGGTCAGGGAAAAGCGCCTTCAGCATATTTAGCTGGTTTGACCATAGCGATGTGATATCCCCGACTGTCAGGAGTTCATGCGTGAATTCTGAAGCAGGTAATTTGTGGCAGTTGGAGACGACCTTCCCGGACTGCTTCCACCTGTAAACACGCGCTGTGCCAAATGTAATAAACAGGAAGCGGGCTGTGGAAAGGAATCCGAGGGCTTCCTGTGACCTTTTGTTTATTTTATTGAGAACTTCATCGGGGTCGGAAGCAGAAAAATCAGTGTAGTGATTGAAACTTAACCAGGTGCCTTTATTGTTATGCAGATCGCTGATTGTATAGTTGTCCCTGGTCGTAATCGTATTGAGGGTATTGCAGACTGAAACGGGATTATAAACAGTACCGGATGGATTTATCATGACTGGCAAATGCCCTGTCTCGAATTGTTTACCAATTGAAATTGAAAAACAGGAACCTGTAAACATCACCGGATCTTTATATGATATTTTCCGTAGGGAGGGGGTTATACCGAATGTTGTCCTGAATTCCATTATTATACGGCGTGAATTAGTTTGTCAGCCTGGCATTTATCCACCTCATCATGTAATCAAACACCTCTTTTCTGAATGGCTCATTATGAAGCTCGTGATATCCGCCTTCCCATATCTTAAGTTCTGCACCATCAGCTTTCGAAACAAATTCACGGCTTCCCTCAGGCGAGCAGATCAGGTCGTCGCTTCCGTGCATGAGCAGCAGAGGGACTTTAATCTTTGATGCATTCCTGAGCGAGTAGGCAGCGGCACTCATTGCTCCATGGAACAGGCTTACCGATATCTTCCCATGAATGTCGGGATCATTTTTATATTTATCCACCTCTGCCTTATCATGCGAAATATGGTCAACCACCAGACCCGAAGGCTGAACCAATCGCGGGAAAATATTTTTAATCAGTCCGGCCATCTTTACCTTTGATTTTTCAGGTTCAAACGAAAGCTTCAGCCATGGCGAAGTGACAATTGCACCCCTTACCTTTGGACTCTTACGCACGAGGTAATTCAGCATTATGCCTCCCCCAAGGCTGTGACCGTACAAAAAGAGCGGGGTTCCAGGGAAAGTCTTTCTGCATTCATTTAAAAGTATGTCAGTCATCTCGTCAAGAAGGGCAAATGATTTAATATGGCCTCTCCTCCCTTCAGAACGGCCATGACCCGGAAGATCGACACCAGCAAATCCGATCTTTTCAGAGTTGAACAATTTTGCCCATGAGTCATAGCGCATGACATGTTCGCCAAGTCCGTGAACAAATATTATGACAGCTCTGAGATCCTCACCCGGACTTTTAATAAAGCCTCTCAATATCTGACCGTTGCTTAGTTTAATGTTGAAATCCATCTTCTGTTATTCTTATAATCGCAAAGGTAGGTCAAATTGCTTTCGGAACACCAGGGAGCTGCAATCTTTCTTTTAACCGCTCCTTTTGCTGTTAATGGATTCGCTCTTTCAGCAGCTGATACTATTTATCAATAGTTTGGAAAAAATCCCGACAATTATTTCCAACACTCTGATCTTTATATACTTAAAAAATATCCTTTTTTAGAATAAATCCGAATTTTAAGGATTTTAAGATATTAAGATTTTTTTATCTGAATCTACCTGTGTACATTTGTTTCAACAATCAAAAATAAAGAGACTATGACTGCTTATGAATTTAACAACCGGTTGATCGAAATGAAGAGTAATCTTCAGAGGTTTGCATTAAGCCTCACTTCGGATCGCGACACAGCACTTGACCTGGTACAGGACACATATCTCAAGGCAATAACCTACAAGGATAAGTTTGTAGATTATACAAATCTCAAAGCGTGGGTATTTACAATAATGAAAAATACCTTCATTAACAATTACCGCCGTAACATAAAGGAAAATACAATTATAGACGGCACACAGGATCTATACTATTTAAATGCACCGCACGATAAAGGATTCATTTCACCCGAGTCAAAATATGCCGAAGGCGAAATACATAAGGCAATTGAATCGCTAAGCGATGAATTCAGGGTTCCCTTTATGATGCACATCGATGGATTTAAATATCATGAGATTGCTGAAAAACTCGGATTGAAAATTGGAACGGTTAAAAGCAGGATATTTTTTACAAGACAGAAACTGATGCTGATTTTAAAGGACTATAACCGGTAGTGTCAGATGGTTAGTAATTGGGGTTTTAGGTTGAAGTAAAAGGCTGAGTTTCTCAGCCTTTTCTCTTTTTGGTAACCATAATACCTGTAAAAACAAACACAACAAACAATCCTGATATAATCCAGGCCCACAGGTTCGGCACCTTCGATTCAGCCCACATTTCATAGGGCTCCGTCAGAAAAAAATCTGAAGTAACAGGCCAGAACAGGATCCCTGTTGAATCGATAAAACCATTGCTCCCTGTCACTTTTCCGGGCATGACCATTTTTACCGCATATTGGCGAAAAGTTATAAAAATACTCTCTGTGGCAAGATTCAGGGCTGAATCACCCTCTTCCTTATATCTTAATGCATTGGCCTCCCCGATGAAATCCTTCAGTATTAATCCCTGGTTCCATAAACTATCGAAATTCTGTTCACTTTCATCGATCTTATCTATCAGTTTAACCAGTTCACCTTCCCTTGCTTTTAAGGATTCAATATCTATACCGGAAGATGATTTTTCACCGATGAGTTTTCCAAATTCACCGATCCATTCAGAAATAATATTCTTATATAGCCATCTTTCTGTTTTTGTCTCGACAGAATCATTTAACATCTTGAATTTTAGACTGTCAACACTGTTTTCCTTCTTATTTTTAACATTTTCAGGAGAATAAAACCAGACTTGCTCCTCCTTGTTAAGAAAATCGGAAACAGGATAACCATAGAGCAATTTCTTGTCAATTATCTCTGCAAACCTGTAATTGGAGTGGAACCATTTGAACTTTTTGCTGAAAGCGACTTTTCGTGAGATACCTTTGTTATAGCTGCTGTCAGCTTTATAATCACTGTTGATGTCATCAGCATTTTTAAAAAGCTTCTCAGCTCTTTTTACCCAGGTTGTATCACCTTTTTCATTAATCTCAAGTGAATCCCTGATTGTCCATGTATTATCGAAAGGGACCTGTATCTCCGAGACCTTGAAATTATTTTCACTGTTTTTCATTTCGATTTTCCTGGTGACTGAACCGTCGGCATGAACAATATCAGTAACAACAGTCTTCGGATCATTGCATGATGCAATTAATACCAGGGCCCCTGCTGTGATCATTTTTAAATTCCTGTATTTCATAACCTTAAAGATTAGTTTTTTTTCCTGCGTTTTTATTTTCATCCAGTTTCCTTTCAATATATTCCCGAAGGACAGAATCCTCTTCAATTATTTTAACAAGACCGCTGTATTTATCCTGCAGCTCCCTGTAAGAATCCAATAGCTCCCTGATCTGCTTTTCGGATATTTCGAGGTCCGGGGATGGTAACCTCCGCCTGTTTAACCTGTACATCATCAATTGTTTTCCCAAATCCTCTTCCGAAACAGAAAAAGTGCCGGTACCGTTGACAATGGTTTGTTTACTGATACTGTTAACACCTTTAAGGATTAATGTTTGCTGATAAACAAAAAACAGAACCAGGAAAATTGAAGCTGCTACCAGACTCTTTCGCACCCAACCGATATAAATCCAGCTAAAAAGGGCATCTATCAGATCCTGTATGGGATTATGCCGGTTTTGAGTTTTATTAATCTGTTTAATAACATTCTCTTCAATGATCTCTATTCCTTTCAACTCAGGCTTTGATTTCCGGAGGATCCTGATAACCTTATTATAATTTTCATTTTCTTCTTTCATGTTCAAAGATATTTTTCAATCAACCCCGACATATGTTTCCTTGCAAAATGAAGGTTTGCCTTTATTACAGTTTTGCTCAGGCCCGTGATCTCCGATATTTCATCACTTGACAGTTCATCAATTTCAGAAAGCACAAAAACGGCTTTTTGCCTTGGACTCAGCTTCTGTATCATGAACTGCATTAACCTGTTAATCTCTTCAATTTCGAGCTCAGAATCAGGCTGCTCAGAGATATGATTTGAAATAAGCGCCCAGGTCTTTTCATCAGGCCGGAATTCGGGTACTTTTTTCGTTTTTCTTAAATGATCATAACATTTATTAACCACAATTCTATAGAGCCAGGTCTTAAAACTGCCGGCTGATTTAATTTTTCCAATTTTTTCCCAGATTGTTACCATTGTGTCCTGAACAACATCCTTTGCAAGCTCTTCATCACCAAGTATTCTGAATGCAACTGAAAATGCAAAGGGTGATGCGGATTCAATTACCACTCTGAAATTCTGCAAATCCCCTTTTTTGCACTCCTCTATAAGTTTCTGGTCAATCAAAATCTCAATAGTGTTTGTTATAAGACGTAATAATTACAGCAAGGTAAAAAACATATAGTAATTTTATTGTGAAATAAATAACATGTGATGCAGACTATTATTAAAATCCGAACAGACCGCAGGAACGGCTTATATGATATTACGAAAGATGTTACCGTCATAATAAGTGAAAGCGGTATAAAAACAGGATTAGCTTCGGTTTATGCAAGAGGCTCTACTACCGGAATCATGATACAGGAAAACTGGGATCAGTCGGTGCAGAATGATATGATCACACTGCTTACCCGCCTGGTACCCCAGGGTGTCTGGGAACATGACAGGCAGGATAACAATGGGGATGCCCACCTTAAATCGGGATTGGTGGGGGCCTCCGAGAACATCCCTGTTATAGATGGTAAACCGGGGCTGTCAACCTGGCAGAATATTTTCTTTTGTGAATTTGATGGTCCGAGGCAGCAAAGGGAGATAGTAGTAACGGTTATTGGGGATAAATGATTATTTAACCTAAGTTGCTGGTTGCTCCCCTGCAGGCTGGCTCCTTCGCTAAAATTGCCCACCGGGCAATTTTTTAACGCTCGGCCCGGTTGCAAGTTGCAGGTTGCAGGCTTTGCCCACCGAAGCCATCCTGTTTCTTTAATCAAAGCATTAAAAGAATCAGGCGAAGGTGGGTTGCAGGTTGCAGAGCACAGAGCGCAGGGCACAGAGCGCAGGGGGAGGGGCAGGGGGTGGGTTTTTTATCCAGGAAAATTCTTAGTGACTGCCTTAATATTCCTTATGAACTGCTCATATTTCACCCTGCCAATAGCAGACTGGCCGAATAACCGTAAAAATTTCTCTTCTGACAGATTCATCCAGTCCTCACGGCTCATAGCGGCCACCTCTTCATTTATACTGAATTCCTTAGTTTTGTTTGGCGTAGCTTTTTTATTCCATGGACAAACCTCCTGACACCTGTCGCAGCCATAGATCCTTTTTCCCAGCAGTGGTAGAAGCTCCTCAGGAATTGATCCCCTGTTTTCAATTGTAAGATTGGCGATGCATTTACGTGCATCAATAGTCCAGTTATCATTTATCGCCCCTGTCGGGCATGCCTTTATGCATAATCTGCATTCTCCGCAGTGTTCTCCGGTTACAGGAGCGTCATAGTCGAGCCCGATGTTGAGTAAAAGGGAACCTATAAAGAAGAAAGATCCTGTCTCCTTGTTTATTACAACAGAGTGGCGACCCTGCCAACCCAGTCCGGCTTCCTTTGCCCAGGCTTTTTCCAGAAGCGGTGCTGAATCAACGACTGACCGCCCTTCAGCATGAGGTTCAACACTTTTTATCCAGTCAAGAAGTCTCTCAAGCTTTTCAAAAATCACATCATGATAATTTGTCCCGTAGGCGTACCTTGAAAGTACCGGAGCTGAATGATCCTTCTGCATGTTTTCGGAATAATAGCTCAGTCCGGTGACAACAAGCGATTTTGTCCCGGGAAATAAATATTCGGGGTTAAGTCGTTTTTCTATATTCCTGGAAAGGTATTCCATTTTATCATTCATTCCCAGACTGATCCAGGCACTCAGCCTGGGTTCATACTCGTCAAGGGAACGGGACTTTGCAATTCCGCATAAATCAAAGCCAAATTCAAGAGCCTTTTGCTTAATGCGTGCCGACAGATTTTTCATAACAGATATATCCTTCAGGTATCAAAGAAAGCCAAGTTCAAGCTTTGCCTCATCAGTCAGCATGCTTTTATCCCAGGGCGGATTAAAAGTAAGCTTTAGATCACAGTCCTTAACCCCCTTTGTCCCTGCCACCTTATATTTTACCTCCTCAATAAGCTCTTCGGCCATCGGACAGTTGGGTGCAGTAAGGGTCATGGTAATGTGGACAATATGATCATCATTCAGGTCAATATTATATATAAGTCCCAGGTCATAGATATTAACAGGTATCTCGGGGTCAAAAATACTCCTGAGCACCTCCACTATTCTTGTTTCGATTTCAAGTTGTTCTGCAGAGTCCATTCTTTTATCTTTTGTCTTTTATCTTCTCTCCCACTCTCCCACTCTCCCACTCTCCCACTCTCCCCTTCACTTCTTCCCGTCGCTTTCTTTTGTCTTTTTTCTTTTGTCTTTAATCTTCTCTCCTCCTCTCCCCTTCTCCCTTTCTCCAATTCACTTCTTCCTTTGCCTTGTAGGCCATTGCATACAGCTTCATCTGCCTTACCATAGACAGCAACCCATTTGACCTGGTCGGTGAGAGGTTTTGCCTTAACCCTATTTTATCAATAAAATAAAGATCCGATCCGATAATCTCATCGGGTGTCCGTTCCGACAGCACTTTGATAAGGAGTGCAATAATACCTTTTGTTATAATGGCATCACTGTCAGCTGTAAATGATATCTTACCGCCGTCATAGTCAGGATGCAGCCATACCCTTGACTGGCACCCCTCTATCAGGTAATCCTGTGTCCTGAATTTAGGATCTATAATTGGCAGTTCCCTTCCCAGATCGATAAGCAGATTATACTTATCCATCCAGTCATCAAAAATTGAAAACTCTTCAACAATATTATTCTGTATCTCATTCAACTCCATAGCCGCCTTTATGAAAACATGCTAATAACCTTTTCAATTCCTGTGCCAAGAGTATCTATTTCTGAGGTAGTATTGTAGAAACACATTGAGGCCCTGACAGTGCCGCTGATCCCAAACCTGTCCATGACCGGCTGGGCACAATGGTTACCGGTACGTACTGCAATTCCCATTTTGTCAAGTATCATGCCTGTATCGTATTGGTGGATATCCCGGAGCAGGAACGAAATAGTTGAGATCTTGTTTCCGGCATTACCATAAATCGTTACTTTTTTGATCCCTGACAAAAGTTCAGTTGCATAATCAAGAAGCATTTTTTCCCGTGAGGCAATTTCTTCCCTTCCTATTGAACTGACATAATCCAGCGCTTTTGCCAGGCCTATTGCACCTGCATAATTCATCGTCCCTGCTTCAAACTTGAATGGGAGTACATTGTATGTGGTCTTTTCAAAAGTAACTCTCTCAACCATGTCGCCGCCACCCTGCCAGGGAGGTAACTCCGAAAGCCATTTTTCCTTTCCATAAAGGACACCGATGCCTGTGGGGCCATAAATTTTATGTCCTGAGAATGCATAAAAATCGCAATCGGTCGCTGTAACGTCAACAACACCATGCTGGATACCCTGCGCTCCGTCGACCAGTACCGGAATGTTCATGGAATGAGCCGATTCAATAATTTCAGCTACGGGAAGAACAGTACCAAGGGCATTTGAAGCGTGGGCAACTGCTACCAGCTTTGTTCTTCCGGACAACAGCTTCTTATATTCGTCCAGTATAATTTCACCTTTATCATTTACAGGTATGACCTTTAAAACTGCGCCTTTCCGCTCACACAACATCTGCCATGGCACAATATTGGCGTGATGTTCAATGTTGCTGACGATTATTTCGTCTCCGGCTTTTACATATCTCTCTCCGAATGAGAAAGCAATGCAGTTTATGGAAGCGGTTGTTCCTGATGTAAAAACTATCTCCTCCCTTTTGGAAGCATTAATAAATAATCTGACAGTTTCACGGGCATTTTCATAAGCCTCTGACGTCAGATCGCTCATGGCATGCACTCCCCTGTGAATATTCCCGTTATAGGTGGTGTAAACCTCCCTTACGGCATCAAGAACACACAGTGGTTTTTGTGTGGTAGCGCCGTTATCGAAATAGATCAAAGGTTTGTCATAAACCTTTCTGGCCAGTATCGGGAAATCGCTTCTTATCTCTGATATGTTTCTCACTTGCCTTCAATTATCCACATTTAACCATGCAGCTGGCGCATCTTGAAAGTTCTCCTTTCAGCCGCTGCATAACCAGATTATCCATCCGTTCCTGAAGAGCAACAACTTTAATATTCTGGATCACCTCGTGCGCGAATCCGAACATTAGCATAAGCTTAGCTTCGCGCTTGTCAATACCTCTTGACCGGAGATAGAAAAGGGCATCACCGTTGAGCTGACCCACTGTTGCCCCATGGCTGCATTTCACGTCATCTGCATAGATCTCCAGCTGCGGTTTACTGTCCATTTTGGCATCATCTGTCAAAAGGATGTTATTGTTTCTCTGGTAGGCGAGGGTACCCTGCGAATCCTGTGCAACAAAAATTCTTCCGTTGAATGCGCCGGTTGACATATCATCAAGCACTCCTTTAAATAACTGGTTGCTTGTACAGTTTGGAGAAGCGTGATCGACGTTCACGAAGTTATCAACATGCTGCCATTTGTCAGCAAGAAAAAGACCATAGGAGTTGGCCTCAGCTCCTTCTCCTCCCAGGTAATGATAAGTGCTGTTGCGTACAAGTCCGCCATGCAGTGTAATATTATTTGATGAAACATAGCTGTTCTTCTCCTGGTGAATGAATGTATGTGTGATCTTGCATGCATTGTTGTGTTCATTCTGCACCCTGATTATGTCGAAATGGGCGTTTTCCCCGACATGCACTTCGGTGACTGCGTTTGTCAGGAATTTCTGTGGTGAAAGAGTATGATCACAGATTATAAGTGTAACATCAGCATTATCTTCAACCAGAACAAGATTCCGGTGCTGGTTGAAAGTATCCACTGCTGAATCAACAAGGTTTACAACCTGGATGGGTTTTTTAAGTACTGTTCCTTTGGGTACATGTATAAAAACCCCGTCGGAAGCCATTGCAGTATTCAGATGAACCAGTCCGTCAGAATCACTTTTCGCATATTTCCCATAGTGCTTCCTGATCTCGTCTCCGAACTTTCCGGCAGCTTCATTAAGGCTGCCTATCCATATCCCGTCCGGCAACTGATGGAGCTTTCCATTTACTTCCGGATAAAACCCGTTTATCAGGACAATCCCGTGGGTATCAAGACCTGTTACATCGCACCTGAAATCCTCTGCTTTTTTAAAATCAGACTCGTCAGGTATGAAATAACTTTTATAATCATGCTTGAAGAAGATATCGAGATTTGTATATTTATAGGCTTCATTTTTCTTTGTCGGGACACCAAGCTGATCAAACATTTTTTTGGCAGGCCCCCTGAAGGAGTTGATAAAAGCTGATGAGCTCTCTTCGATCTTCTTAATATTATCTAAATAAAGATTTGAAAATCTTTCTGTTATTTCAGATCTACTGTCCATCTCAGTTTTGAATGTCTATCTCTTTTTTGATCCAGTCATAACCCTTTTCCTCAAGCTCGAAAGCCAGTTCCTTACCGGCTGTTTTTACAAGCCGTCCGTCGTACATTACGTGGACAACATCAGGAATTATATAGTCGAGCAGCCGCTGGTAATGGGTAATGACTATTGTAGAATTATATGGCCGCCTGAGTTTGTTGACCCCATTTGCCACGATTCGCAGGGCATCGATGTCAAGACCGGAGTCGGTTTCATCCAGAATTGCTAGTTTCGGCTCAAGCATAGCCATCTGGAAGATCTCATTTTTCTTTTTTTCACCTCCCGAGAAGCCCTCGTTAACAGACCTGTTTGCCAGTTTTGAGTCAATTTCAACAAGTTCCTTCTTCTCACGCATAAGCTTCAGGAAATCTGAAGCAGAAAGAGGTTCGAGCCCCTTATGTTTCCGATGTTCATTAACCGCTGTCTTCATAAAATTGACCATGCTTACGCCCGGGATCTCGATCGGATATTGAAAACCCAGGAATATACCCTCTTTCGACCTGTCTTCTGGTGACATTTCAAACAGGTTTTTGCCAAGGTAGGTTATAGTACCTTCAGTAACCTCTGCCAATTCCCTTCCTGCCAGAACTGCGGCCAGAGTACTTTTGCCTGATCCGTTCGGACCCATAATAGCGTGGATCTCACCCGGCTTGATTTCAAGACTTATACCCTTAAGTATTTGCTTTCCTTCTATTGAGGCTTTTAAATTTTTTATAATCAGCATAATATATAAATGATGTTATTTGATCCTAACCAACGCTGCCTTCGAGGCTTATCTGCAGAAGCTTCTGAGCCTCAACTGCAAATTCCATGGGAAGCTTGTTGATTACCTCCCTGGCGTAACCATTGACTATCAGGGCAATTGCATCTTCAGTTGATATTCCCCTCTGGTTGCAGTAAAAGATCTGGTCCTCTCCGATCTTTGATGTTGTTGCCTCGTGTTCAACAATAGCGCTCTGATTGTCCACCTCAAGATAGGGAAAGGTATGTGCCCCGCATCTGTTCCCAAGAAGTAAGGAATCACACTGCGAGAAATTCCTTGCATTTGTTGCATTCTTCAGAACTTTAACAAGGCCACGGTAACTGTTCTGGCCATGCCCTGCAGTTATGCCTTTTGAAACGACTGTACTTTTAGTGTTCTTGCCCATGTGGATCATTTTAGTCCCTGTATCAGCCTGCTGATAGTTATTTGTGACGGCGACTGAGTAAAATTCTCCTGTTGAATTATCCCCGCGAAGAATGCATGACGGATATTTCCATGTTATTGCCGAGCCGGTCTCGATTTGTGTCCATGAGATCTTTGAGTTTTCACCCCTGCACATACCACGTTTTGTCACAAAATTGAATATTCCACCTTTTCCATTCTTATCCCCGGGATACCAGTTCTGCACTGTCGAGTATTTTACTTCAGCATTCTTTTCTGTTATGATCTCTACCACGGCAGCATGAAGCTGATTTTCATCCCTCATTGGAGCAGTACAGCCTTCAAGATAGCTCACATAGGCTTCTTCGTCGGCCACAAGGAGGGTGCGCTCGAACTGACCTGTATTTGCGGAGTTAATTCTGAAATAAGTTGAGAGTTCCATCGGGCATCTGACTCCTTTAGGAATGTAACAGAATGATCCGTCGCTGAATACAGCAGAATTAAGTGTTGCAAAGAAGTTGTCGGTGTAAGGGACAACTGTACCCATATACCTCCTTACAAGATCAGGGTATTCTTTTACTGCTTCGCTGAAGGAGCAAAAAACGATTCCGAGCTCGGCAAGTGTTTCCCTGAAAGTTGTTTTTACCGATACACTGTCGAGAACCGCATCCACGGCCACTCCTGAAAGATATTTCTGTTCATCAAGAGGAATTCCAAGCTTATCAAAGGTTCTCTTAAGTTCCGGATCAATTCCGTTAATGCCATCAGTAGATTTTCTTTGCTTTGGTGCAGCATAATATATAATATCCTGAAAATCAATCGTCGGTATTTTAAGATTTGCCCAACCCGGCATTTTCATTGTCTGCCAGTAGCGAAATGATTTCAGCCTGAAATCAAGCATCCAGTCCGGTTCATTTTTTTTCCCTGAGATAATCCTGATGACATCCTCATTCAGACCCTTGGGTATTTTCTCAGTTTCAATGTCAGAATGGAAACCATACTTGTATTCACCTGAAGTAACTTCGCTTATTATCTTATCCTGATCTTTTTCCATCAATTTTAGTTGTTCTTTCAAAAGACTGTAAAATGATATGTTTGTCGCTTAATTATATTTAATCTAAATAAACGTACAAAAATATTAAAAAAATATGAGTATAGGAAGTTAAAAATATAAATCTGGAGCCTTTATATGCCTAAGTAGCTCATATTCTGTTCATCGCTTCCAGGCAAGAATTTAAAATTTGCATTAATTTTGCGTCGGATAAATGAGGCAGGGCTGGGAACCTGCCGGTAACAATGAACATAAGATAATTAATTGTCCCGTCCCTGGCTGTCCTATGGCAAATAAGGCTGAAGCGGCAGCTTATCCCGGTAGTGTGGGGTATTTTGAGGTGGCAAAATAAAGCATGCAGCTTTATTTGCTTTCCTTATATTCCTTGATAAGTGATTGGAAAATCTCTTTTACTGACGAAATCTTGGTAGCCTTGAATGCGTTGGCTCCGGCAAATGCATAGCCATTTTCAAAATTACCTTTAAGTGCATTTATAAGGGCTACAATAATACAATATGGACTCTTTTCGATTTCACAAGTCTTGATGCATTTGAATGGGCATTTTTTGGGCTGCTTTTTACCATCCCTCACCTTTTTTATGAAATTGCTCAGTATTGCCCGGCCCGGCATCCCAACGGGACTTCTGATAATTTCAATGTCCTGTTCGGTAGCATTAATATATGATTGTTTGAAAGCATCCGAGGCATCGCATTCATTTGTCGTGACAAATATCGTCCCCATTTGTACCCCTGATGCTCCGAGCTTCATTATGTTATTGATGTCTTCGCCGGTATAGATACCTCCTGCGGCAATCAGCGGAATTCGCTGATCATATTTTTCTTCAAAGGCTTTGAGCTCAGTTACGATCTCCGGGACAAGCTTTTCGAGCTTATAATTACTGTCTGTAATTTGTTCCTCTTTAAATCCAAGATGACCGCCTGCTTTGGGTCCTTCGACAATAACGGCATCGGGAAGGTAATTGTAATTTGATTTCCATTTCTCGCATATGATCTTCGCGGCTCTTGCTGATGAAACTATCGGAATGAGCTTTGTAGCACAACCCTTCTTTAAGAATGATGGAAGGTCAAGGGGTAGTCCTGCTCCGGCAATTATAATATCGACCTTTTCAGCTATTGATGTTTTTATCATGTCGGCAAAGTTTGACATAGCCACCATGACATTGACTCCTATCACGCCACGCGACTTTTCCCTTGTTTTTCGTATCTCTTCTTTAAGTCCGTAGATGCTTGCTTCCAGAAAGTCACGTGAGAAATCCTTGTACAAGAGCCCCAGCCCTGCACTTGAAATGACGCCTACTCCGCCTTCATTTGCAACGGCTGACGCCAGTCCTGAAAGTGAGATCCCGACTCCCATTCCGCCCTGAATTATAGGAACTGCAACTGCAAGATTACCTATTTTTAAGCCCTTCATCATTTAAAAATTTTCGCAAAGGTAGACTATTGCTGAGATTTCAGGTCCGAAAAAGGATAATTAACGTATATGAGGAACTTTTTTTCACATTCTTTAACAATTCAGCTGGTGTTAATTTCAAATCGTAGTTTTTGATCCGTGAAAAAATTCACTTAATTAACTATTCAGCAAAGCTCTGTGGACTCCTGTGAATTTTTCATCCGCCGTAGCTACTTTATGCCGTTCTCCAGCTCTGCCGAAATCCACCCCTAAATCCCCCAGGGGGGACTTTTAAGCCTGATATTAACTTCATCTTCATTTCATTTAGTAACATCGGAGTGCTTCGATAGGATTCGTGGTTGCCGCCATCCAGAAAACTTACCCCTAAATCCCCCAAGGGGGACTTTTAATCCTGGTATTAACGTCATCTTCAATTATTTTAATTCCATTCCAGCTCTTCAAGCTCCTTTTGGGTAGCCCCCTTGGGGTCCCGATAGCTCATCGGGATGGGGGTCAATCATTCATACCTGAGAGCCTCTACCGGATTTCTCGTTGCCGCCCTCCGGCTTTGCAGAAACCCACCCCTAAATCCCCCAAGGGGGACTTTTAATCCTGGTATTAACGTCATCTTCAATTATTTTAATTCCATTCCAGCTCTTCAAGCCCCCCTTGGGGGGTTGGGGGGCCGGGGGTATCGGGACGGGGGTCAATCATTCATACCTCAGAGCCTCTACCGGATTCCTGCTCGCCGCCCTCCAGCTCTGCCAGCTCACTGTAAGCAGGGAAATTGCCAGAACAATTATCCCTGAAACAGCAAAGATCCACCATTTCACCTCTGTCTTGTAGGCATAGAACTCAAGCCATTTGCTCATGGCAAACCAGGCGGCAGGAACTGCTATTATACAAGCAATTACTGTCCATCTGACAAAGTCTTTGTTTATCATTGCAAGTATCTCAATGATATTTGCGCCGTTTATTTTGCGGATTCCTATTTCTTTTGTCCGGGAAATTGTTTTCTGATATGAAACAGCAAACAAACCAATCATCGACAGAAAAAGACTTATTATAGCACATAAGCTTATCAGCCTTTTAAAGTTTACATTTCCCCTGTGAAACCATTCAAAACGGTCCCCTACTGATTCTATATCCACAGGGTAATCGGGGATCAGTTTTTGCCAGATGGAAGAAACAACAATCCTTGCTTCCTGTGTCCGATTTACTGCTGCTTTCACAAGAAGGTGCCCACCTTTATTATCGAATGAAATGAATGCAGGTTCAACCCTTGATTTTAAATCGGAATAGTTAAAATCTTCAACTATCCCTATAACAATCATATCCTCCATACCCGGTAATCCTTTACCGATCAGATCCTCTCCTGGAAAAAGTCTGGCAAATGTCTGATTAATGAGGCATTTTTTTGAGTTCGCAGAAAGAGTTTCGGAAAATCCGGCGCCATCAACAAGCTTAATTCCCAGCACATCAAGGTAATTTTCATCGCCGCTGAAACCTGACGGAGAATATTCTTTTTCCACTCCATCCTGCCTATACTTCAATGCGACCATGAAATGTTCGAGAACCGGCGAAGCTCCGACAATAGAAACATTATTTATAGAGCTGCTTACCAATAACTCATCTTTGAATATCGCGGCTTTGTCCTTATACTGGGGAGGTATTTTTATCTCAATCACCTCCTTATTCAGACCAATAGGTTTATTTGTAATATAGTTCATTTGCCTGATAATGATCAAAGCGCAAATGATAAGTGCTATTGAACTGGCCAGCTGAAATATATTAAAGACAGGGATCTGAATACTTCTTATCGTTTGATCCTGATCAGTTTTTAAAAGATTTAAATTGAGGTTCGAACGGATCAGGTAGAATGCAAAAATTATGGTTACCAGAAGTATAAAAATCAGGACTCCGGCCAGGATTGCGATCTGTTCAGGCTGATAGATAAATGTAGCCGTGATTTTACTGTTTGTCAGAGAGTTGAAAAATGGAAGGGCATCAAGCATCAGGAAGATACCTGCTAAAAAAGATATCACGACAATGATCGAATGTTCCAGCATAAAACGGGCAATCAGACTCTGTACGGTGCTTCCATTGATCCGCCGCAGATAATATTCTTTAACCTTTCCGTAAAACTTGTTTGTAAGAACTCCCAGGTAATTGAAGGTGGCGATTCCTATTATCATCATTCCTATTATCAGCGAAATCCACAAATCTCTCTTATCCCGGTTTATATCAACAGTTAATCTCCGCGAGGTATCGAAATATGCATTCCGGAGTGGCAGCAGGTAATATGGACCGGGAGTTCCAGTATTTATTACAGGTATCGTCTCTTTTTTTTCCGAAAATTGTTTTTCCATCTCTTCAGGATCAGTGTTTTTGGCTAACCTTACATAACAACGGCTATCAACCTCACCGATCAGACGAACCATGTCGAAGTTGAGCTGGGTGTTATCGACCGGTTTTTCAAAAATCCCTGTCACTGTCATCTGATCTGTTTTATTCCGGTTTACCAGAGTAATTATCTTTCCTACCGGATCGTCTGTGCCAAAATATTTGTTTGCCAGATCAGATGAAATGACAAGGCTGTTATTCGCTTCCAGGGCAGTACCGGGATTATTGGTCAAAAGTCTATATGAAAAAAACCTGAAGAAATTTTCTGATGCTCCGATTATTTGAGGATAGTCAAAGTAATCTTCGTTATCTGCAATTATTTTCAGTGCATTTGAATTATTATAACGGCAAAAATCTTCAACCTGTGCCAAATTAACTTTCATATACTCAGCAGATCCGAACCTACAATGATACATTTTAGCGCCCGGGATCCATGGATCATCGCACTTCAGCGCGTATATCCGGTCTTTATTTTCATGAAAACTATCGGTGTTCAGCTCGCTGGTGATAAACAAAATGATAAGGATTAAAGCAGGCTAATCCGATTGAAAGACTGAGAATGATGATCCCTGAGTTAAGCTTTTGTCTTAAGATGCTTCTTAGTATTATTTTGAGGTTATTCATACCTTACCGCCTCCACTGGATTTCTATTAGCAATTATTATATAATTTAAAGCAGAGATCAATGCAATCAACAGTATTACAAAAAGACTGCATGAGACAAAGATACCCCAGTGAAGTGGTGTTTGAGAGACAAAATTCTCCATCCATGTGCGGGAAGTGAACCAAGCGCCCGTTAATCCGGCCAAAACTGCCGGCAGGGCAATATACTCCAGGTCTTTGATGAAAATCATTAAAATGTCGGATAGCCTGGCTCCGCTTATTTTCCGTATTGCTAATTCTTTGCTTCGGCGTGATGCTTCAGTGGTAGTGTACCCTAGCAGCCCCATAAATGTAATGAGCAAAATAATAACACTTCCTGCAAGCATCGCAGTACGAAATCCTTTTTCTGATGAGTAAAGTTCTGTCTTTTCATTTTCGAGGCTTTTTACAACTGCGTCCTGAAAAGGTAAGGCCAGATTTAATACATCTGTCATTTTTTTCATGATGTCGGCCTGTGCTCCTTCAAAAGCCTTTACCAGTATATAACACGAAAAAGAAGGATTCTTCTCGATCATTTCCTGAAACTTATCATCCGGTAAAAAAGAAAACACAGACGGACGCTGATCCGGATCAGCCATTGAATTAATGACAAAGTCAGGGAAAATACCTCGAATAGTATTTGTTCCATGTTCACTCAGGGTAATTTGTTTCCCCAGTACACCATCCTCCCAGCCACTATTGATCATAAGCATGTTTGCTCCTTTGAGGCTGATCAGGAAATCGTACGGGAACACAGGATTCTGTTGAAAAATTACTGCCTTCAGTCACCGGAATATTAAGTATGGAAAGATAGTTTTCGTCAATCCAGTAAAAATCAGCAACGTTAAAAAGCTCTTTTTCTTCATCTGGTAACGAAAAATTATTACCTGAAGCACCTTCTGTCGGTACACATGAATCCCAATCCAACAGTCTCGATCTGAGGAATAGCTCTGAGCTCACTTAATACTGTCGAAAGTTTGTTACCCGGCATTCCGCTGGTAGATCCGAAATACACACCAGATGCACTATAACCATGATCTGAGTTCCTTAATCTGTCATATTGAAGTGCGACAATAACCAGGACCGTAAGAATGAATGTAGCTCCGGCAAACTGAAATGAAAGGAGAGCCAGTTTCCATTTTTTACCTTTCTGAGGATAATTGTGAAAAACCGAAGCTACCGGGATACTGGCAAAAAAACGTCCCGGCAGATAACTTGTAAATATTAACAAAACAACCATAACAATCAACAGCGGCCATACAACATAAGGGTTCAGGGCAGCAGAAAGAGGATGTCCGATTTGTGCCTCAACCAGGGGTTGCACCATCAGGATGATCATGAAAGCACCTAAAAGTGAAATAAAAAAGATTAAAGCTGTTTCTGAAAAAATCATTAGTTGCAGATCTCTGGCCCGGGCACCACAGGTTTTATGAATAGCTGAAGTTTTGACTCTTTTAACCAACGCACTTAGTGTCAGTAAAATATAATTTAACAAAGAAACCAGCAGAACAGCAAATGCTATTGCACTGAGAATAATTGCCATGTCTTTAACATCCTCGATATGGATTTTTTTTATTGCCTTAAAACTGTATTTTAAAACCACCCCTTGTTGTATCATTTCCAGACGTTCAATATCCTGGTGAACTTCCTGCATTTTGCGAACAGCAGGCATAAGACTTTCAGGATCGACTCCGGATTCCAGCTTTACACAAACATAATAACGGTCGTTCCCAAGCCAGTTGTTGGTGCCATCCCACGTAAACTGAGGGGTGGAAACCATCGAAATAAGTACATCATACTTGTAGTTTGTGTTTTCAGGCAATGCTTTAAAGATCCCGGCAATTGTCAGCTTTTTATTTGGGTATTCTTTTAATTCAATCATTTTACCAATCACATCACCACCTATCATTTCTGCAATTTTGCTGGATATCATGCAGCTCATCTGACTCTTCAAAATCTCTTTCGGATTTCCGTAAATCATCGGCCTGGGAAGCACGTCAAATACATATTCGTCGGCAAGTGAAAATTCACCTTTGTAGCTTTTCTTATCGTCAGTATAAAAGACAGATGGACCTATGCCATTAAAACGGGATGCAGCCTCGATACCCGGAACCTCAGATTTTAATCCGGGTGCTATGGCTCCACTGACACGGTTATATTCACTCATCTTATCAGACGACTTATCAGCTTTAAAGTTCTCGTAAACAGCATATATGCGATTGGCATCCGGATAGAAACTGTCAAAACTGTAGTAATAAAATACTTCAGACAGAAGAAGCATTCCAAATGCCATGCCGGCAGCCACGGATATTATGCGGGTTAAAGAATGTTCTCCTTTACGAAACAATTTACGGAAGGCCATTTTTATTAACTTCATCTTCATTTCTTTTAGTAACATCTTCAATATTTTTCTCTCCTTGCTTTACATCGATTTTTCAATTTATTCATTTTCAACTTACTAATGTCTTAAAGCCCCCCTTGGGGGGTTTGGGGGTAGATTAGCTAATGTTTTCAAGCCCCCCCTGGGGGGTTTGGGGGTCAAGCTCCCACCCTGGGAAGTCGGTGGGTCAACCTACACCCCTGGAGGGTTTGGGGGTAGATTATTTATACCTCAGCGCCTCAACCGGATTCTTTGTCGCCGCTCTCCAGCTCTGCCAAAAATCTACCCCTAAATCCCCCAGGGGGGACTTTTAATCCTGCTATTAACTTCATCTTCATTTTCTTTTAATAACATCGGAGTACTTGGATAGGATTTCTGCTTGCCGCCCTCCAGCTCTGGCAAAAACCTACCCCTAAATCCCCCAGGGGGGACTTTTAATCCTGCTATTAACTTCATCTTCATTTTCTTTTAATAACATCTTCAATATCGATTTTTCAATTCTTTCATTTTCGACCCCCCCTGGGGGGTTTGGGGGTAGATTAGCTAATGTTTTCAAGCCCCCCTTGGGGGGTTTGGGTCGTAGGGTCAAGCCCCCTTGGGGGGTTTGGGGGTCATGCTGTCCCCTCGAGGGGTTTGGGGGTAAATTATTCATACCTCAATGCTTCGACCGGATTTCTCGTTGCCGCCCTCCAGCTCTGCCAGCTGACTGTACCGAGAGCAATTATGTACGCAAGGACCGGACCTGCGATGAATGTCCATAAAGGCATAGGTGTACGAAAGTGAAATCTTGAAAGGAACATATTTCCTACAAGGTAGGCTATGGGTATAGCGATGGTCATGGCAATTATCAGCCATTTGGAGTAGTTTTTTCCCAGCAGGTTCATAATTGACAGGGTTGTTGCTCCGCTGGTCTTTCTTATCCCTATCTCCTTGGTCCGGCTTTCAGCTGTAAAGGAAGCTAGCCCTGATAGTCCAAGGCAGGCCAGCAGGAGTGCAATGAAAAAAGCCACGCCAATCAGGTTTGAGGATGAAACGAGTTCCGAACGTTTTAGAAGATCGCTGAACAATCTGGGCTGGTAAATTGCATCAGGTTCATATCTGGCAAATACATTGCTTATTTTTTCAGAGATAGATGAATAGCTGCCCGATGAAAAGCTGATAAGCAAATTATTGCGGTTTTCGGGTGCCAGGGAGATGATTGTCGGTGTAAAAGGTCCGGAAAGATCAAGTGCATGAAAGTCATTGAAAACTCCTATTATGGTTCCTTTTCTACCTTCAAGGGTAAGCGATTTACCTACGGGATCATCATACTTCATTACTTTTGCTGCTACATCGTTGATCAGGTAGCATCCCGAATCGGCAGGGAATGATCTGTCGAAATATCTTCCGTCACTTATTTTGAGGTTGACTGCATTCTTGTAGTTAAAGTCAGTGTTGATGTACCAGAAATGGAGTTTTTCAGTGGCTTCCCGGCCATCCCACAGAACCTCGTTGGAAACTGCTGCACCGCGGGTTGGTATGCAATTGGAAAAGCTCACTGATTCAATTCCCGGAATAGAAAGCAGATCGGCCTTTATACTTTCTTCATGTTCTTCAAGGTTCTTTGAATTATCCAGGATAATCAGCCTGTCCTTGTCAAATCCGATGTCAAAATTCCGCATATATTTATCCTGGGTCCTGATGATCATCATAATTACTATCAGAATGACGGGTATTGTGAACTGAAAGACGATAAGGCTCTGTCTGAACAGAGAAAAACTGTGGCTTGTCACGATTTTCCCTTTCAGGGTGATGACGGGATTTGAAGAAGAAAGATATAAGGCCGGGAGCAGCCCTGAAACAATTCCGGTAAAAAATGCAATAGCAGTAAAAACAAGAATGATCGGGAAATCGGTAAAACTGAATTGTATGTCCGAACCGACCATGGTGTTTACGCCCCTGATCACGATCCTGGCCAGATCGATGGCGGTTAAAAGGCTTATTATTGTAAGAATAAATGCCTCAATTAAATATTGAAAAACAATATTGGATTTTTTTGCACCCACAACCTTTTTGATCCCGGCTTCATGATATCTCTTGATATTCATGGCAATAGCAAGGTTTATATAATTAAAGCAGGCGATCAGCAGAATTGCGAATCCCAGGCTGCCTGCCAGAACAATATACCGCATCTCATTCCAGATTCGTCTGCCTCCGGCATAGGAATACAGAGCCTTTTCTTTAAGCGGGAAGAGAAACAACTCCTGATTAAGCGTAGTTTCCTGCGATTTAATAAGATCCCTGATCTTCACACCGACTGCTCCTGATTCTGCATTTTTATTAAGGAGTGCCCATATCTGGCAGGAGGAGGCACCCGTTTCGAGCGCCAGGGGATAATCTGCCAGATACTTTGAGAATGGAACTATGAAATCAAACCTTATGGAGGATTGTGACGGAACATCCTTTAGTACTCCTGTAATTACAAAAGACTCCCTTTTTTTATCATTTTCAACTATCAAAGATTTGCCTGTACAATCGGTTGATTCAAAGTACTTAAGAGCCATCCTTTCAGAAATAACTATTGAATTTGTGCCCAGTATTGCTTTTGAAACATCTCCTGAAACAAGTGGAAATGAAAACATGTCGGGAAATGATTCGTCAGTGTAAATTCCACTTTCCGTGAATGATTTGTCTCCGGAAAAAAAGGTGTAGCTCCCGCTCGCAATTCTTGCAATCAACTCAAATTCTGGTATATTCTCATTTAATATATCAGGAAGGGAGGCAGATAGGTTTTGTTTTGGGAAGCGGTCGCCGTTAAAATAAGTTACATTCGCCTCTATCGAATATAGCCTTTCGTAGTTACTGTGGAACTTATCAAACCCTATAATCCGGTTGATGTGAAGGGCTGCGATAATTGAACAGGTAAGTCCGAATGTCAGGCACAGGTAGTTAAGTATGCTGTATGACTTGTTTCGCCACAAAAAGCGAAGTGCGATATTAACTGAACTCTTGAACATGGTATTTATTTGTTCTTTTTGTTTTTTATTCTATTCATAACCGGATACCTTAATGCTGCCCACCAGCTTTGCCAGAAATCCACCCCTAAATCCCCCAGGGGGGACTTTTAATTCTGTTATTAATTCCATCTTCAGTTCATTTAATCCTATCTAATTCTTCAAGCCCCCCTTGGGGGGTTGGGGGTTAGCCCCTTGGGATTCCGATAGCTATCGGGTTGAGGATCAGGCACCCGTAGGGTGACTTGTTTTAAATTACTCATACCTCAACGCTTCAACCGGATTCCTCGTTGCAGCCCGCCAGCTCTGCCAGCTCACTGTCACTAGTATTATGATAAGAGCGAGTACTCCTGCAAGAGCAAAGATCCACCAGTTCAGGCTGGTCTTATAAGCAAAGTTTTCGAGCCATTTATGAGCGATAAACCACGAAACCGGAGTTGCAATAAAAAATGCCAGCACGAACCACTTTATGAAATCTCGGTTAAGCATTAAGAGCACTTCTGAGATCGTTGCTCCGGATATTTTACGGATGCCGATTTCCTTAACCCTGCCCAGGCAGATCATAAATATCTGTCCCAGAATACCCATACAGGTAAGGGCAATTGCAATTATGGTAAAGAAGGTGATTGAACAGGCCAGCTTATCTTCCTTTTCATAGAAAGACTGATAGAAATCATCATAGAAAATAAAGCTGAACGGTTCATAAGGTGAAAGTGTTTTCCATACACTATTTATCTGCTCAATCTGCTGTCCTGTATTACCCGGAGTTAGTCTGATAGACAGAACATTACCAAAGTCAGCTCCGGTATATAGGAGTGCTAAGGGTTCAACAGGGTAATGAAATGACTCGAACTTAAAGTCTTTAATAATTCCAATTACTTCATATTCCTCTTCCTCAGCAAACCGAAACATCTTTCCCTCAGTACTTTCCCACCCGTACTGTTTAAATGCCTCTTCATTTATCAAACAGGCCCTTTTAATATCACTCTCCAGGAAATCCCGCCCATCAATCAGCCCCATATTCATTGTTTTCAGGTAATTATCACCAACATAAATGCAATTTACCGCAATGCTTTTCCCTTCGTAGTCATTATCCATTTTGTGATTGATCATTCCGGGGCAACCACTGCTAATTGTTGTACTCTTCACAAAGGAGAGATTATCAAGTTCCAGCCTTAGTGCCTCGGTTTGCTGGAACCTGTAAGGAATGTTTATCCTTAAAAGCATTTCCTGGTTAAATCCAGGGTCCGAATGTTTCACAAAATTGAGCTGTCTGAAAATGATCAGAACAACTGCAATCAGAGCTATCGAAACCGATAACTGGAAGGTAAGTAAAGCCTGTTTCCAGATTTGCTTTTTGTTCCTGGTCCCCTTAAATCCGGACAATGACTCGGTAATATTGAACTTCGACAGGATATATATGGGAGCAAGGCTGTTGACCAGGATCAATAAAATCAAAACTATCATAAAAATTAGAGCAACAGCAAGCATGTCGGCCCAATCAATATACATTGCTTTTCCAAACAGGCTTTCCGAATATGGCAGAGCAATGTCGGTAATTCCAATTGCAAGGACCATTGAGATTAGTATTCCGAGGCTTACTTCGACAAGTGCATTGTTCACCAATTCTTTCCATCCTGCTCCGAAGGTCTTTTTTATTCCTGTTACCCTTAGTCTGGCATAATGGACCGAAACGGAGTAATTAAGGTAATTAATACTTGAAAGGATAAGGATCAATAAAGCAATCGCAAGAAAGATCTTCAGCAGGACCGGATTTCCTTTGGCGTGCCTGCTTTTTATTGTCAGATCAGACAGGTAAATTTCATCAAGGCCCTGCAGGGAAAGGCTGTCGATATCCAAGTGCTCTGATTTTATCGGTGGAATTCAGCTCACTAAATCAAATCACCGGCATTATCCTTCCCTCAACTTTACAAAATGATTTGTAGGGTTGTATCTTAATCCCATTGACATTGTTGAGGAAATACGGAATTTTTCATTCTCGCTGTTTAATAATAATATCAGCACTGAAACTTGAATTGACAGGAAATTCCCTGAATACTAGAAGTGACAGTGCCAAAGAAATAATTACCAATATTTACCTGTCTGCCTAGCGGATTTTGGGTTCCGAATAATGATTTTGCGAGTGTAACTGAAAGAGCACTGATTCTTTTCCGGCGAAAGCTTTACCTGAGAGGGTTTGGGTCATATCGACTGAGAAGATCGAAAAGAAGTTTTCAGTTGTTGTCAAGCAAATGAGTGAACTCTGCAGTGATATTTGTTTGTTCATCCTTTATTGTCAGATCGTCACTTATGTTATAGTCGAGCGGGCAGGCATCTTCGACTGCAGCATAATCTGAAACCAGTACCGGGTGGAGATCCCAGTTGATGTTGCAGCGATTCTTTTTTACATCATAAATCCTGTATATCTGTTTATGGTTTGCAAAATCATTATTGACTGTTGTTTCGGTATGGTAAAATAAACCTATAAGAATACAGGCTGCAAACCCGATGGCAAATCCTCCGATAATAAGAAAAGAATAGACCTTATTCTTTACCAGATTTCGAAAAGCTAACTTTAAATTGAGATAGATCATGAATTCTATTTTAATTCTTCAAGCCCCCCTTGGGGT
>CAWKIC010000044.1:0-74426 GCA_963849615.1 uncultured Bacteroidales bacterium | reverse complement strand
CAAAATAATAGCTGAGCATCTCTCATGAATTCATAAAAAAATACACCTTCCTGAAAATAATACACGAGTTCTGTCATCAAGTCTTAACCTCGTTGAAAAGTCACTTATGGAAATGGAAGAACTATTTTTGGAGAAAGATGGTGCGTGTTGTTCTGAAGTTCTGAAAGATGTCGATAATGATACGATATTAAACAATATCTTTATCATTAAAGAAGCAAGAAATGAAATCTGCAGACTGGCTGATAAATATGGCATTTCGAAAGAAAAACTAAGCCTTCAGCGTATTATTGATGCAAAAAGAACCAGGATTTGGGAAATGTTAACGAATACTCTCTCAAGAAAAATCAAAGGTTATGGTACGCTTCCTAAAAAATATGTTGATGAATATGATTCTGATATTGCAAAACTTATTGAAATAACAAACGGGATAAATTATTAACCATTTAAAATTAAGCACAATGGAAATTATTGATGTACAAGCATTAGAAATACTTGACTCACGTGGTAACCCTACGGTTGAGGTGAGTTTAACACTTGAAGACGGAACTGAAGCCAGAGCAGCAGTACCAAGTGGCGCTTCAACAGGTGAACGTGAAGCATGTGAGTTACGCGACGGGGACAAAAAACGTTTTGGAGGGAAAGGTGTTCTAAAAGCCGTTGAGAACGTTAATAAGATTATAGCAAAAGAGATTATCGGTAAATGCTATGTCAGCCAGCGTGAACTGGATTATTCAATGATTAATCTTGATGGAACCCCAAATAAATCAAAACTTGGAGCAAATGCAATACTTGGTGTATCGATGGCATACGCCCGTGCTGAAGCTATGAGTGCCGGTGTGCCCCTTTACCAGTACCTGGGTGGAAGTAACGCTCATTTACTGCCTGTTCCATGTCTGAATATCATCAATGGTGGCAAACATGCTGACAATAATGTTGATTTTCAGGAATTCATGATTGCCCCGCATGGTGCTTCGTCATTTACAGAGGCGATACGTATGGGTATTGAAGTCTTCCATTCCCTTAAATCCGTGCTAAAAGGGAAAGGTTACAGTACCGGTGTCGGTGATGAAGGTGGCTTTGCTCCGGATTTGAAATCGAATGATGAAGCCATTGAAGTAATTCTTGAAGCAATTGGGAAAGCCGGATATAAAGCAGGTTCAGAAGTTAGTATATGTCTTGACCCTGCTGCCAGCGAACTTTGGGAAGATGGCAAATATAAATTATTTAAAAGTACGGGGAAGTTCCTTACCAGTGATCAAATGGTTAAACTATGGGAAAATTGGGTGAAGCAATACCCGATTGTTTTGATTGAAGACGGTATGGCAGAGAATGACTGGACAGGCTGGCATAACATGACCAAAGTATTGGGCAAGAAAATTGAAATTGTTGGCGATGATCTGTTCTGCACCAATAAAGCAATCCTGACTGAAGGTATTCAGAAGGGTGTGGCCAATGCAGTACTGATTAAATTAAACCAGATTGGTACTGTTACTGAAACACTGGAGACTATCGAACTGGCATTTAAAAACTCTTATAATTGCTTCGTTTCGCACCGTAGTGGTGAAACCGTTGACAGTTTTATTGCTGATTTGACTGTAGCAGTAAATGCAGGTCACCTTAAAACCGGAAGCGGATGCAGGGGTGAGAGAGTTGAAAAATTCAACCAGCTCATGAGAATAGAACATGCGTTAGGCAGCGCTTCCAATTTTGCAGGTAAGAAGGCATTTAAAAATGCATAGATTCTCTATTAAGTTTAAAAACAACACTTTTTAAATTGTTAATTCAGAATTCGGTCAGAAGAAATAATCGTCAGAAGAACACGAAAGGCAATTATCTGAAATACTGATAATTGCCTTTGCTTTTTATTAGTGGGGTGGAAGATGGGGTTCGAACCCACGACCTTCGGAACCACAATCCGACGTTCTAACCAGCTGAACTACATCCACCGTTTCTGGTGTGCAAATTAAGGCCAAAATTTCCATTCTGCAAAATTTTGATTTTGATTTCTGTAAATCATCCATTTGTGAACATCACAGTTCATAACTAAATAAACCCGCTCCTGCAATTTTTTGGGCGGGGTTAAAGTTTTCAGGTAGAATTTTGAATACTTTTATGGCTGATTGAAAAAAATAAACCTAATAGACAATGTTTCAGGGCTGCAGCTTTTTCAGCTGATGCGGTTTACTGTCTTCCTGATAATCAGCATTGTATTTACAAAAAGTTATCTCACCAGGGCGGAAATAGGATCCTGGGAAATGTTCCTGTTTATTGCAGGGCTTATAAGTTTCTTCTGGGTTACCGGAATAATCCAGTCGCTCCTGCCTCTTTACCACAGGAACAGGACCTACAGGAAAATGGGTGACAACGGGACAGGCAAATCTCCCGAGATTTTCAATGCATTTCTTTTGCTGTGTATCTTCAGTCTCATTTTCTTTGGAATAGGCCACACTATTAAGAACAACTTCTCAGTCTTTCACTTTTCGGGTAATGTCCCATATATCAATCTTCTCCTGCTCTACCTTCTCCTGAGCAATCCGGTGTGCCTGATTGAATATATTTATCTTCTGAATAACCGCTCGTACCGGATCTTTCAATATGGAGTCTACACATTTTCCGCACAGCTTATTCTTGTTATAGTTCCGGTTATTCTTGGAAAAGGCATTATCTGGTCAATTTATGGACTGCTTTTAATTACCGTAGTAAGGTGGGTGTGGCTTCTTATACTTCTGCGGAGATACACCGAGATGAAGATATCCGTTCAGTTCATAAAAGAACATCTTTATCTGGGATTGCCATTAATCCTTACGTCGCTTATAAGCGGGTCGGCGCAATATACTGACGGGGTTATCGTGTCGGCAGTTTACCGTGATCCCGGATGGTTTGCCTGGTTCCGGTATGGCGCAAAGGAATTTCCTCTTGTGCTGATGCTTGCTAATGGTCTGAGTAATGCAATGTTACCGGAGTTCTCGACACGAACAATGATGAAAGAGTCGCTGGCAAAAATTAAAGCCAGGTCAAAACGGCTCATGCATCTTTGTTTCCCTGCAACCATGGCAGTCATGCTTATTGCCAGGTGGCTTTACCCCCGGATGTTCACACCCGAATTCCAGAAAAGTGCTGATATTTTCCTTATCTATTCCCTGCTTGTAATCCCGAGGCTGGTGTTCCCCCAAACCATTATTGTCGGACGAAAAAAAACCCATATCTCCCTGATAGCTGCATTGCTGGAGCTTGGACTGAACATCCCCTTAAGCCTTCTCATGATAAAATGGGGCTATAATATTGTTGGTGTTGCACTGACCACCTTCTTCGTATATTGTGTCGGAAAGATCTTTCTTGCCGCTTACCTGTGGATAAAGATGAAAATAAAGCCTTCAGAGTATATTCCTTTGAAGATCTATGCCATTTATTCTGTCCTGCTTATAGCCCTTTTCATTCTTATTGACCACAGGATAATTGATATACACTAAAAAGAAATTTCGGATTTCAGATTTGGGATTGCGGATTTAATTCCTACCCGGGGTTCCGTAATGCAATCCGTAATCCGCAATCAGCAATCCGAAATCCGAAATCAAAATTCCCTATATTTGCTGCGATATTCAGAGAAAAATATCCGTACTCATCCGTAAGGGATAACTGAACTTTTATTTTCATCACTATGGAGGTAATTGAAGTTAAATCAGCACAAACAGTAAGGAAATTTTTGGATTTTCCGAAACATTTATATAAAGATGATCCCAATTGGGTGTGTCAGCTTGATATTGAGCTTGAATCAATTTTTAATCCTAAAAAAAACTACCTGTTTAAACGGGGTAACGCTGCACGCTGGATCTTAAAAGATGATAACGGAAATACAATTGGAAGGATTGCCGCATTTTTTGATAAACAGAAATCGTCAAAATACAGTCAGCCCACCGGAGGGATAGGGTTTTTTGAGGTGATTGAGAGCAGGGAAGCCGCATTTCTGCTCTTTGATACGGGTAAAAAGTGGCTTGCTTCATATGGTATGGAAGCAATGGACGGACCCGTAAATTTTGGAGGGAATGATAATAACTGGGGACTTCTTGTAGAGGGATTTATGCAGCAGGGCTTTGGGATGCCTTATAATAAGAAGTATTACAAGACTTTATTTGAAGATTACGGTTTCAGGAACTACTATGAACAGTATTCATATCACAGGGAAGTCAGAAACAAAGAGAATCAGATTGAAGAGTTCCCCTCCAGGATCATGAAAATTGCAGAGTGGCTGTCCAAAAGACCGGGATACTCATTCAGGCACCTGGAATTAGGGGAAAGGAAAAAATTTGTAAATGACCTGGTGGATGTCTATAATTCAGCATGGCCGGTTTTCAAAGAAGATTTCACTCCACTCGATCCTGAGATGATGGAAGCTGCTATTCAGAAATCCAAACCTGTAATTGATGAAGAGCTTATCTGGTTTGCATATTACAATGACAAGCCGATCGCATTCTTTATTCTCCTCCCTGACCTTAACCAGATCATAAAACCGTTCTTAGGAAAATTGAACTTCTGGAATAAGTTAAGATTTGTTTATTCCAGGACCACTCATAAAATGACAAGAATGCGGGCTATCGTCGGCGGTGTTAATCCCGCTCACCAGAATAGCGGAGTTGAGTCGGCTATTTTCTTTCATCTTTACCAGGTCTTTAAGCGCAAACCATGGTACAGAGAGCTCGAACTATCGTGGGTGGGTGATTTTAATCCCAGGATGATTGCAATTTATGAAGCCCTGGGTGCGCACCGGGCAAAGACGCACATAACCTACAGGTACCTTTTCATCGAAAAGCTGAACTTTACAAGGTATAAAGATGAAATGGCTCAGAGACAAACGATTACTCAGGCTAATTCACAATCTGAATAATAATTTTCTGTTTCATTTTGTTTTTTACATTTTGTTACTTAATTTTGCGAACCCTAATTATGGGTTATTTTTTAGATAAAAAGAATTAAATATACAGAGCGATGAAAGAGGGTATACATCCTGGTAATTACAGACTGGTGGTTTTTCAGGATATGTCAAACGGCACTTCATTCATGACAAAATCAACAGCTCCGTCGAAGGAAAACATTAAATGGGAAGATGGTAAGGAATATCCGTTGATCAAGCTTGAGATCTCAAATACGTCACATCCTTTTTATACGGGCAAGATGAAGCTTGTCGATACTGCAGGAAGGGTTGATAAATTCATGAACCGTTACAAGGACCATGTAGTCAAAAAGAAATAAGAATTAACTTCATATAATTTCTGAAAGGGTCTGTCACAGGATCCCTTTTTTTTACTCCCTGTTTTTTAACTTTTAGAGTTTTTATTCTTTTTGAACCAATGTGTCAGGCTTTGTGACCACTCGTGTTTTTAACACAAAGTACTCAAAGGTTCTCACTAAGGTACACTAAGGCCTTTATAAACAGCCTCAACGGAACGAAACAAAGTTAATAGAGGATCCCCAGGTATTCAATTCTGGCATAATGATTGCTCTATGACCCATCTGGCTTTTGTGTTAAAATTATTATGTAAATTTGGCAGAATTTAGTTAAAAGTATGGAAAAGAAATTCAGAAGGAACCTTAAAGAGCTACTAATTCCTGACCTGGCGGATGGGGAAGGGGATATTGTCCCCATTATTGCTGACGGTGATGAGGGAGATCTTGAGGATGTTGACGTTCCCGATTCAATTCCAATACTATCCCTTAAAAACACTGTGCTTTTTCCAGGAGTCGTATTGCCTATTTCAATAGGGCGGCCCAGGTCGATACAGCTAATAAAGGACGCTTACCGGACTGATAAGATTGTGGGCACTGTTGCCCAGAAAGATCCGGATTTGGAAAATCCCACGTTTGGCGAGCTTCAAAACATTGGAACTATCGGCCAGATCATAAAACTCCTTGAAATGCCTGATGGCTCGACCACTGCAATAATCCAGGGGCGGAAAAGGATGATACTTAACGAGCTCATTACCAGTGACCCCTATTTTATTGCCAGGGTGAGGACAATTCCGGAGATTAAGCCCGAAATACCAAGCAAAGATTTCAATGCGATAATCGGATCGCTTAAAGATCTGTCACTCAAGATTATAAAAATAAATCCCAATATAAGTCCTGAAGCCTCATTTGCTATCAAGAACATAGAAAACAACACCTACCTCATAAATTTCATCTGTTCCAATACAGATATAAAAGTTCAGGATAAGCAAAGACTTCTTGAAATAAACAGTCTCCGCGACAGGGGATTCCAGCTTCTTGAGTTTCTGGTTCAGGAGATCCAGGTACTTGAACTAAAGAACGAGTTGCAGTCAAAGGTTAAAAGCGACCTTGACCAGCAGCAGCGTGAATTCCTGCTTCATCAGCAGATGAAGACTATTCAGAATGAACTTGGCGGCAATCCTGTTGAAAAGGAGATCGACGAGTACAAAAAGAAAGCGGAAGGTAAGTTGTGGACCGTTGAAGTTAAGAAGACATTCGAGAAGGAGCTTGATAAGCTTCACCGGTTGAATCCTGCAGCGGCAGAGTATTCGGTGCAGGTTAACTATATCCAGACCCTCCTCGATCTTCCATGGAATTTCTATACACCTGATAATCTTGATCTCAATAATGCCCGAAGGGTTCTTGACAATGACCACTTCGGCCTTGAGGAGGTTAAGGAGAGAATACTTGAACACCTTGCCGTTCTTAAGCTTAAAGGCGACCTTAAATCTCCTATTCTTTGCCTCTATGGTCCTCCCGGAGTAGGAAAGACATCGCTTGGAAAATCCGTGGCCAAAGCTCTCGACAGGAAGTATATCCGGATGTCGCTCGGGGGTTTGCATGATGAAGCAGAGATCAGGGGCCACAGGAAGACTTACATCGGGGCAATGCCCGGTCGTATTATTCAAAATCTGAAGAGAGCCGGCTCATCGAATCCCGTATTTATACTCGATGAGATTGACAAGGTCGGACAGGATTTCAGGGGAGACCCATCATCTGCACTTCTGGAAGTTCTTGACCCTGAGCAGAACAGCACATTTTTTGACAATTTTCTTGAAATGGAATATGACCTTTCGAAGGTACTCTTCATTGCTACTGCCAATACACTTTCAACCATAAGTCCGGCGTTGAGGGACAGAATGGAGCTTATTGAGATAACGGGCTACCTGGTTGAGGAGAAGCTTGAAATCGCGCAGCAGCACCTGCTTCCAAAACAGCTCGATAACCATGGTGTTAAACCTGATCAGCTTACTATCAGCAAGGAAGTTATGGAAGTCCTTATTGAAAAATACACAAGGGAGTCGGGAGTCAGGGAACTTGATAAGAAACTCGCAAAAGCTGTCAGGGTAACCGCAAAAAATATTGCATCTGAAACGGAATACAATCCGGATCTTTCAGAAAAAAAGCTGATGGAAATACTGGGCCCTCCCAAATACGTACGCGACATTTATGCCGGGAACGATCAGGCCGGTGTTGTGACGGGGCTGGCCTGGACACCCTCGGGTGGTGAGATACTTTTTGTTGAGACCAGCCTCAGCAGGGGGATGGGAAAGCTTACCCTTACGGGTAATCTCGGGGAGGTAATGAAGGAATCGGCAATTATTGCGCTTGAGTACCTGAAATCGAATGCTGAGATGCTCGATCTGCCCGACAATTTCTCCGAGAAATGGAATATTCATATCCATGTCCCGGAAGGTGCAATTCCCAAGGATGGACCTTCGGCCGGAATTACTATGGCCTCGTCCATAGCTTCGGCCTTCTCTCAGAGAAAAGTGAAAAAATACCTGGCAATGACAGGAGAGATCACTCTTAGAGGGAAAGTGCTTCCTGTAGGTGGTATAAAGGAAAAGATCCTGGCGGCAAAAAGAGCAAAAATTAAGGAGATTATTGTGTCGGAAGAGAACAGGAAAGATGTCGAGGATATCAAAGAAATCTATATTGAAGGTTTGAAATTCCATTACGTCGATACAATTATGGAGGTTCTGGAGCTTTCGTTATTGAAACAAAAAGTCAGGAACCCAAAAAAAATATCTTTTGAATGAAAAAGACAGCTGTATTTCCCGGCTCCTTTGATCCCTTCACGATCGGGCATGAAGGAATTGTAAGGAGGGCTCTCAGCCTTTTTGATGAGATAATAATTGCGGTAGGGGCTAACGCTCTCAAAAAAAGTCATTACTCACTGATTGACAGGAAGGAGATGATAAAAAAGGTCTTTGCTGATGAGCCAAGGATCAGGGTTGACCATTATGAAGGGCTGACGGTTGATTACTGCAGGAGGAACGCAGCAATGTATCTGCTGAGAGGGCTGAGAACGTCGGCTGACTTTGAATTTGAAAGGGCCATAGCCCAGGTCAATAAAGCTATGGCTTCAGATGTGGAGTCGGTATTTCTACTGACGGTTCCGGAGCATACTTCAATTAATTCAACTATAGTCAGGGATATTATAAGAAGTGGCGGTGATGCTTCGCAGTTTGTTCCGGTTGAGATCAACCTCAAAGACTATAAAGAGGATGACGAACAGTAATTTACCGGGTTCTTTTCAGTCTTTAAATACAGAACTGTTAATAAGGTCCATCAGAGAAAGCCATGCCGTGTCCCTGATGGTGCTTAGCTCATCTGGCGAAAGCCAAAAGACCTGTGTTATCCCTTCGTTTATCTGAGGTTCGAGAAGCAATGATCCGTCATAAGTCATAAGGAACCAGGTTGTCTTTTTAAGGTAAGAAATACCTTCCCAGCTGTAGGTATGGTAGCTTGGCATAAGCGCCTTTACTATCCGGTGTCCGGTGATCCCCGTTTCCTCATGCACTTCCCTCAGGGCACAGGCCTCAGGTTCTTCTCCAGCCTCAATATGGCCTTTCGGAAGGTCAAGCTTGCCTTTCTTCTCGATGAAGAGATATTTTCCGGATGAATGCTTCACCAGACCGCCTGCGGCACCCACTTCAGTGAAGTATATCCTGAATATTTTCCAGATATGCGTTATGTCGGTCCCGTAAATATTAATGGACGGAATTGTTGTATCTGCCTGGAATCCAGATATTATTTTATAAAGTTCACGGGTAGCATGAAACTTATGGAATAAGCCGTATTTTTGTATACGGTCAGGTTCGGAACTGATAAGTATGAATCTGTTTTCAAAATGAACTTTATACATACTCAAATGGTGAATAGTGCTCAAAAAATCGCTGAATATCTTTTACAAATTAAAGCAATTAAATTACAACCGTCAAATCCTTTTACGTGGGCATCAGGGTGGAAATCACCAATCTATTGCGATAACCGTAAGACTCTTTCATTTCCTGAAGTCAGATCATACATAAGAGATACTTTTTCGGCGATGACAGGTGAATACTTTCCCGGAACTGAACTTATTGCAGGCGTGGCAACAGGAGCAATAGCCCATGGGGCGCTCACAGCTGAAAAACTTGGATTACCATTTGTTTATGTGCGATCGGAGGCCAAAGAACACGGACTTGGAAATCAGATTGAAGGTTATTTTGTCCCTGGTCAGAAAGTTGTTGTGATCGAGGACCTTATCTCAACCGGAGGCAGCAGTCTGGGAGCCGTAAGGGCTCTCCGGGAGGCCGGCTGCATTGTATTGGGAATGATAGCCATATTTACATATGAATTCAGGAAAGCCTCCGACGCGTTTGCCGCCGGGAACGTTGAGCTTCATACCCTCAGCAATTACAGCACCCTTATTGAAACAGCTGTGAAAACGGGATTTATCAGTACATCGGAGGTGGAGACATTGAAAGAATGGAGGAATGATCCTTCAAAGTGGGGAGGACATCCAATCCCGCAGGCGGAACTTTAAAAAAATCAGGATTGGGCAGGAGGGCAGGAGTTAAAAAAATACAATTATGACCGAAATATCAAATTTTAAAAGCAGGAGAGGAAAAGTGAGTTGTAAACCCGCGGAATTATTCCGGTTCGTGACTGACTTAAGGAATTTCAGGCAATTCATACATGGGAACACTGTAGAGGACCTGCAACTGGACAAGGAATCATGCAGTTTTCTTGTATCTCCCCTGGGAAATGTAAATGTTAAAATTTCAGAAAGGGAACCTGACAAAAAGGTGATCTACACAGGATCAGCCCTGCGGTCAAATGATTTCTCCCTTTTACTTAATATCGGGGAGGACGATTCCGGGAAGGCTGAGGTGATGATAACCCTTGATGCCGAGATGAACCCCGTGCTGAAAATGATGGCTGCCAAACCGGTTAACCGGTTTCTTGAGACACTTATCGATGAGATGGAAAAATTCGGGGACTGGAATAAAGTCAGGGAATGAACTCAATTTCCTTAAAGGAAAATTGACGGATATTCATCTTTTCATCCTCAACCCGGAGACAGCCTGAACCGGTTACATCAACGATCCTTCCGTAAAAATAATTTCCAGCCGATTTATAACTATGCCATTCCCCAAGGCGGTATAGAGATGAAGCATAGTCATTTTTCAGGGTCGTCAGACGGGCGGGAGATCAGCATTTTATATCTTTTATCAAGCGAGGAGAGGAGCTCATTCAGGCAATAATCAGGATCATGCTCTTTTCCTGTTATCAGCTTAAGCGACACAGGATTGGGCAAATAGGACGGAAATATTACCTGGTTGATATTCAGCCCTATTCCGGCGATTGAACTTTCAATATTCCCTCCCCTGATCGAATTTTCGATAAGAATACCTGCTATTTTGTCATCACCTGCATAAATGTCATTCGGCCACTTGATACTGCAAACCGGGATCAGCTTATTCAAAAAGTCGCATATTCCCAGGGAAATGGCCATTGAGATACCGAATTGTTCTTCGGGCTTTATCATATCAGGGAACAATATTATGCTGAACAGCAGGTTTTTACCGGCCTCGCTTACCCATATATTCCCCTTCTGGCCCTTCCCTGCGGTCTGAAAATTTGCATGTATTACAGTTCCCTCGGGCGGCTTTTGCTGTTTTAATAACAGGGCGGCACAGGTATTCGTTGAGATCAGCTCATTATGAAAAATTATGTTTGATCCGATTATCATTGTCAAAAAGCGCTTCATTACTGCCAGATCAGGCCATTGTTTTGGGGCATTCACACACTGGCACTGAAATTGTAAAAAGAGGTTGTCTATTACAAAATTACAGATAAAGTTTGTACTTTTGCGGTTTGATATCTAATTGATAATTATTGATGAAGAAAAGGCAGGACGGAACTGATATACTACTGGGAAATATAATAAAGGGGATCTTCGAGAAGAAGGGACAGGACGTTCTTAAAATTGATTTACGAAAGCTTGACAACAGAATAACAGATTATTTTGTTATATGTCATGGCGCCTCAACTACTCAGGTTGATTCTCTTTGTGATTCTGTTGAGGATACCGTAAGGATCGGAGCCGGCGAAAAACCCCTGCATGTGGAAGGGCTTGACAACTGTTTCTGGGTTCTTCTGGATTATGGGAATGTGATAGTACATATTTTTCTGGATGAGTACAGACATTTCTACAGCCTTGAATCGCTTTGGGCTGATGCCTCAATTGAAGCGATAAAGGATAACATATGATAAGTTAATTTTATGGCTGAAAATAATAACAAAAATCAGGGTTCCGGACCATCTCCTGATAAAAATCTGAAACCAAAGTTCAATTCAAACTGGATATTTGCCATTCTGGCATTCTCTATAATTGCCATTCAGTTCATCTATGGTGGTAAGACAGTGCCTAAGGCCCAGACACGCGACCTGAAGGTAATGATTGCCAACCACGATATTGAAAAGATAGTAGTCGTTAACAAGGAAGTGGCTGAAATATATCTTAAAAAAGAAGCACGTGAATCGGGCAAATACCCTGACCTTCCTAAACCCGCGAACAGGGGAATGGGTCTTGGAGTCCAGAAGCCGGATTACTCCTACAATATTGGAGACATATCCAACTTTGAGCCATTTATTCTTGAGGAGCAGAAAAGTGCGGGCTATAGTGATAAGGAAATAATCTATCCCGAATCGGAAAACCGTCATAATTACCTGGGAGAGATACTTGGATGGACATTGCCATTTATTGTCCTTATTGTGCTATGGATGTTCCTGATGCGGCGAATGTCAGGCGGAGGGGCCGGAGGAGCAGGAGGAATTTTCAGCGTTGGCAAATCGAGAGCCCAGATCTTTGACAAAGACACTAATGTGAAACTGAACTTTAATGATGTAGCCGGTCTGGAAGAAGCAAAGACAGAGGTGATGGAGATTGTTGATTTCCTCAAGAATCCGAAAAAATACACCCAGCTGGGTGGTAAAATACCAAAGGGAGCTCTTCTGATAGGACCTCCGGGAACAGGGAAAACCCTTCTTGCCAAAGCTGTTGCAGGTGAAGCCAATGTCCCGTTCTTCTCAATCTCCGGATCCGATTTCGTTGAAATGTTCGTTGGTGTAGGCGCATCGAGGGTCAGGGATCTTTTCAAACAGGCAAAGGAAAAAGCTCCCTGTATCGTCTTTATCGATGAGATCGATGCAGTGGGCCGGGCAAGAGGACGAAATGTAAATTTCGGATCAAATGATGAGCGTGAAAATACTCTTAATCAGCTTCTTACCGAAATGGATGGTTTTGGTACCAATATGGGAGTTATCATTCTTGCAGCTACAAACAGGGCCGACATACTCGACAGGGCGCTCCTGAGAGCCGGAAGGTTTGACCGTCAGATACATGTTGAACTGCCCGACCTTAATGAAAGAGAAGCCATCTTCAAAGTGCACCTCAGGCCGATTAAGCTCGAAAAAAACCTTGATGTCAGTTTCCTTGCAAAGCAGACTCCTGGTTTTTCAGGTGCCGACATTGCTAACGTCTGCAACGAATCAGCGCTTATTGCTGCACGCAAGAACAAAACAGTTGTTGAAAAGCAGGATTTTCTCGATGCAATAGACAGGATTGTCGGCGGTCTTGAACGGAAAAGCAAGATCATATCAATGGTTGAAAAGAAAACCATCGCCTATCACGAAGCAGGTCATGCAACGGTTAGCTGGCTCCTTGAATATGCCAGTCCGCTGCTTAAAGTCACCATAATACCACGAGGAAGGGCTCTTGGTGCAGCATGGTACCTTCCTGAAGAGAGACAGATTACAACACGGGAACAGCTTCTTGACGAAATGGCCTATGCACTTGGAGGCAGGGCTGCAGAACAGCTTGTCTTCGGCAAGATTTCAACAGGAGCGCTCAGCGATCTTGAAAAGATCACAAAACAGGCATATGCGATGGTTTCTTACTTCGGGATGAGTGATAAGGTTGGCAATGTCAGCTTCTATGATTCTACCGGGCAGGCCGACTACGGTTTCACAAAACCTTACAGTGAGAAGACTGCAGAAATCATCGACAATGAGGTCAAACAGATAATCGAAGAGTCATACATCAGGGCTCAGGAGGTTCTCAAAGACAACCTCAAGGGATTGACCGAGCTTGCCGAACTCCTTCTGGAAAAGGAGGTGATCTTCAGTGAAGATCTTGAAAGGATTTTCGGGAAAAGGAGGGCAGAGGTATTAAAAGATGAAAGGGATGAAGCTGCAAAAAAGTTATCACCGGCAAATCCCATAGGTGAAAAGACTGCTATTGAAGCTCCGCCGAAAAGTAAAAAAGATAATTCCGGAGAGGTTTCCCCGGATAATGTTAAGATTTCAGAAGAAGGATCAAAGACTGAAATTAAAGAAAAAGAATAAAAGCCGATATTTTGAGTAACTTCTTAATGCGGACTTTTACCGCGGTCTGGATCGTGATTTTCGTTTTGGGTGGGTTCTGGCTCCATCCAATTTCATTTTTTTTAACGGGTTTAGTGATACTTGCGGGCTCCCAGTATGAGTATTATTTAATGATAAGAAATACAGGGATCCGTCCTCAGATGATCTCAGGAATTCTTACGGGTACGGCTCTCTATACAATCTCGACACTTGTAGCCGCTTCATTGGTACCTGCAAAGTATTTTCTCTTAATGTTGCCGGTTATTACAATTATTATGATCATCGAACTCTACAAAAAAGAAGATAAACCATTTGATTCACTGGCACATACTTTTTTAGCAGTAATCTATATTGGAATTCCGTTCTCATTGTTTCCCTTTTCGGCATTCTCCAAAACCGGACTTTACTCACTTCTTCCACATGGCAGCATGATCTTTTCACCCGGAATAGTTGTCGGTTTCTTTCTTATTCTTTGGGCCAATGATACCGGGGCATACATTTCAGGAATCACATTCGGGCGTCACAGGTTGATGGAACGGATTTCGCCCAAAAAGTCGTGGGAAGGATTTTTGGGAGGAGCAGTAATTGCTGTTTTAGCCGCCTGGATTCTTTCAGGGTGGATGGGGGTTACCGGGACCGCCGGATGGATTGTTATTGCTCTTATCATTTCATTTGCAGGTACATTTGGCGACCTTATCGAATCGATGCTCAAGCGGAGCATGGGGGTTAAAGACTCAGGTACGATAATGCCCGGACACGGAGGTTTCCTTGATCGCTTCGACAGTGCCATATTTTCGTTTCCGCTCGTCTATCTATTTATTTCACTTTTTGGATGATTATTAAGTCTTGATTAGTTTTGTGTAAAATTATTTTGTGATGGCTATTCATAAGGAAGGTTATAAAATTCTGGCACTTGGTTTCTTCATTCTGCTGATATTTAATATTCTGGCAGGAATTATCTGGGCCGACAACACTCTCCTTAAATGGGCATTCCTTTTCTGTTCAGTACTGCTTTATGTTTTTTTGCTTTTTTTCTTCCGGTTTCCTTCAAGGGTACTTGAGCCCGATCCCGGATTGGTTTATGCTCCTGCCGACGGAAAAGTAGTTGTTATTGAGGAGACTGAGGAGAAGGAATATTTTAAAGATAAGAGGCTGCAGATTTCAATTTTTATGTCCCCATTCAATATGCATAGCAACAGGTACCCGGTTTCGGGTCATGTCAAGTATGTATGCTATCATCCGGGCAATTACATGGTAGCCTGGCATCCGAAATCTTCAGAACTGAATGAAAGAAGTTCGATAGTTATTGAAACCGAAAGCGGGGAAGAGATCCTGATACGTCAGATAGCGGGAGCGATTGCGAGAAGGATTGTGACATATGCAAAGACCGATCAGATAGTTACCCAGGGCGAAGAGCTCGGGTTTATAAAATTTGGATCAAGGGTCGACATATTTCTGCCCCTTGGGACAGAGGTTGAAGTGCCAATACTTCAACTGGTCAGGGCTAATAAAAGCATAATAGCGAAAATCTGAAAAGCTTAAAGCCATGAAAAGAGAAGACAACAGGGTTTTAAATATTACAGATGATGTAAAATGGATTGGCATCCTTGATTATGATATCAGAACGTTTGATATTGTAATGACAACGGAATTCGGGACAACCTATAATTCATTCTTTATAAATGCAGAAAAAAAGGCAATAGTAGAAGTCGCCAAAGAAAAATTCTGTGGCAGTTATCTGGAAAAGCTTCGTTCCGTTGTAAATCCTGAGGAAATTCAATACATAATTCTTGACCATACGGAACCTGACCATTCAGGCAGCCTGAAGCTTCTGCTGGAGATTGCTCCGTCAGCAACGGTCGTCGGGAGCGGCAACGCCATAAGATATCTTCAGGATATCGTCAATGTGCCGTTTAAATCGATGGCGGTTAAAGACGGAGACAAACTTGACCTCGGCAATAAAACCTTAAGATTTATATCGGCGCCCAATCTTCACTGGCCTGATACGATTTATACCTACCTCGAGGAAGATAAAATCCTGTTTACCTGTGATTCATTCGGAGCACACTATTGCGATGAAGAATTGTACAGCAATCTTACCCCTGATTTTATAAAATCATACAAGTATTACTTTGATGTGATCCTGAAGCCCTTCAGCAGGTTCATGATAAAGGCAATTGAAAAGATAAGGCCACTTGAGATAAATGTAATCTGCCCGGGACATGGACCACTTCACCGTGATAACTTAAAGGAGGTCATAGAACTGACAGAAGATTACTCGAGGGAATATCTGAAACTTATTCAGGAAAAGCCGGTGAAGAAGGTGCTGATCGCTTACGTTTCTGCCTATGGTTACACCAGGGATGCAGCTGAGCTTATAGCTTCAGGCATTACTTCAGCTTCGGACCTTGAGGTTGATATTTCCGATATTGAAAATATTTCAATCGATGAACTCGATGCAAAGCTTATTACCTCCGATGCCATCCTTGTAGGATCACCCACCATAAATCAGAATACACTGCTGCCGGTTTACAAATTACTTGCACTTATAAATCCCCTGAGGGACAAAGGCAAGGTTGCCGGGACTTTCGGTTCTTACGGCTGGAGCGGTGAGGCGCCAAAAATAATCCTCGAGAATTTAAAAAATCTTAAGCTGAATGTATCTGATGAGCCAGGGTTGTTTAAATTTTCTCCGGGTGCGGAAAAGAAGAATGCCATGATAGAGTTTGGAAGAAAATTCGCCCGAAAGGTACTTGAAAACTAAAAAAAATCCCGGCAGTTTACCGGGATTTATTTTTACCAGAATTATTTATGAAATCTTAACCTGACGTGAAATCTTGTCCTTTTCTTCTTCAGACTTTGGAAGAGAGACAGTCAGGATCCCGTCTTTGTAGTTTGCTTCAATCTTATCCTTGTTCACATTCTCAGGTATCTGAAAACTCCTGCAGAAGGAAGCATAGCTGAATTCCTTTCTCTTATAACCGTCCCTGCTTTCTTCCGATTCATTTTTGGTCTCGGAAGAGACTGTAAGAACATCTTCATTTATGTCAATCTTAAGATCCTTTTTATCTATCCCGGGGACAGCAAGATCCAACATGAATTTCTTGTCATCTTCCTTTATATTAACTGCCGGCATTGAATCTGTCCTGTTTGTGATTACCGGGAAAAAGTCATCCTCAAAAAACCCCGGCATGTAAAATGGACTGAATGTCCTTTTTGAAATCGATGGTAACATAGTTTTGTCCTCCTTATTTTTAGTTTAACATTTGATCATTTACGCACTATCGATTACAATTTGCATTCCAAAATAAAAATACAGCCATAATGGCAGTAAATAAAAAATCAAATAGGACAAAATGGCATAGTAATATAGTTTTGAATTCTTTGAAGGCTCTGTAAATGCAAAGAAATTAAGAACTTACACAGAGTTCCACAGAGGAATCACAGAGTTCCACAGAGAATGGAATAGATAGAATGACCTTCAGGGCGAAACGATATGTAATTACGAAAATTTAACTTAGGTTTGTATAGAGAAAAGCCCCTTTGATGAAAGCCACATTAAGAAACATACTGATAGTTTTAGGCATTCTGATTTTTCTGGCAGCATTATGGTATTTCCGCAGTATTGTGGTTTTTATACTTGTTTCAGGAGTGTTGTCAATAATGGGGAGACCGCTTGTTGATCTGTTCTGCAGGATAAGAATAAAAAACTGGAGATTTCCCCGTGCCCTGGGCGCTCTGTTCACCCTTACAATCATCTGGGGCGTAATAGTACTCTTCTTCATAATCTTTGTACCGCTCGTGACAAAGCAGATAAACTACTTTTCTTCGATTGAGACCGGGAAATTAGTCCAGATTATAGAAAATCCGATTGAGAAGATTGAAAGAGTTTTTAAAAGCATCAGTCCTGAAATTTCAAATCAATTGTCGCTTAAGGACTACCTTGAGTCGAAAATAACAGGGGTGCTTAATATTGAAATGATCCAGAATTTCATTGGCTCTTTTATAAGCACATTAGGAAGTGTCATTATAGCTATTTTTTCGATAACCTTTATAACATTTTTCTTTCTGAAGGATCAGCATCTTTTTTACGAATCAATCCTGATGTGGATCCCTGACAAATATGTGGACAACGTTACGAGGGCTCTCAATTCAATAAAGAACCTGCTTACGAGATATTTTATCGGGATAGTGATCCAGAGCACCTGTATAATGATACTAATTGACATAGGAATGACAATCGCCGGAATTGATTTTCAGCAGGCGCTCGTTATGGGACTAATCCTTGGCATACTCAACGTTATTCCCTATGTGGGACCATGGCTCGGATTGTTCATTGCCATAATAATGGGAGTTGCATCTCACATAAACCAGGACTTTGAGTCGGTTGTAATTCCTCTGGTCTATTACATGATAATTGTAGAAGCAATTACTCACCTTATTGACAATGTAGTATTTCAACCGGTTATTTTCTCAAACAGCGTGAAAGCCCATCCGCTTGAGATTTTTGTGGTTGTGCTTGTAGCCGGTTTTGCAGCGGGTATACCGGGTATGATCCTGGGTATACCTGCCTACACAGTTCTGAGGGTCTTTGCGAGGGAATTCTTCTACGGATTCAAAGCTGTTCAGAAGATAACCTCGAGCCTGTCTGACAGACCACACAGGGTGGAGCAACCCGAAGGTAAAACCGGATAAGAGTACTGAAAATGAATTCGTTGACATCTAATTTAAAAAGGGTAATAAGTTTTTACCATGAAGGCTTTGGAAATATGTCCTGGTGGGGCAGACGGGTCTGGATCATAATATTGATAAAGCTGTTCGTAATAATTTTTATTCTCAGGATTTTCTTTTTTAAGGATTTTCTTGGGAAGAAGTATGATAATGACAAGCAGAAAAGCGAATATGTCCTGGATCAATTAATAAATTCAGAGTAAAATTATGATTGGTAATTTAGATTTGTCTCTTATTGACTGGTCAAGGGCGCAGTTTGCCCTGACGGCCATTTATCACTGGCTTTTTGTTCCCCTCACCCTTGGATTATCATTCATTGTTGCCATTATGGAGACAATCTATTTTAAAACAGGCGACGAGGAATGGAAACGCATTACCCGGTTCTGGATGACGCTTTTCGGAATCAATTTTGCAATTGGCGTGGCAACCGGTATTATCCTTGAATTTGAATTTGGCACCAACTGGTCGAACTATTCATGGTTTGTCGGAGATATTTTCGGAGCCCCCCTTGCCATTGAAGGTATCCTGGCCTTTTTCCTCGAATCGACATTTGTGGCAGTCATGTTTTTCGGGTGGAATAAGGTCAGCAAAAAGTTCCATATGATATCATCCTGGCTTGTTGCCATAGGAGCAAATCTGTCAGCTCTTTGGATACTTGTAGCAAACGCCTGGATGCAAAATCCGGTGGGCATGGTTTTTAACCCGGATACTGCAAGGAATGAGATGACAAGTTTCCGGGATGTACTGTTTAATGAGGTGGCAGCTGATAAATTCCTGCACACTATTGCATCCGGATTTCTCCTGGGTTCGATGTTCGTTCTTGGAATAAGCGCATTCTATCTGCTCAGGAACAGGGAAGGACTTCTTGCCAGACGAAGCATCCTTATTGCCGGTATTTTCGGTCTGCTTTCTTCCCTGCTTGTTGCCTATACCGGCGACAGCTCAGCCAGAACACTCTCAAGGGTTCAACCGGTTAAATTTGCAGCGTTCGAAGCTCTGTACGAGGGAAAAGAGGAAGCTGGATTGGTTGCATTCGGCATCTTAAAGGATTCGGGAGAAAAAATAGGCGAAAAGAGCAAGAAAGAGTTTGCATTCAGAATTGAAATACCTGATTTTCTTTCTGTTATGACTGGAGGTGACAGGAATGTTTTTGTGCCGGGTATAACTGATCTGGTTTCAGGCAACACCTCACGGGGTATCCTGCCGGTTTCGGAAAAAATAGAAAGGGGAGAGGTTGCACGGAAACTGGTTGCAGACTTCAGGGAGGCAAGGAATAACAACCAGACTGATATGGCTGATGGCATTTCAGGCATGTTTCGCGACCGGAAATTCAATGATAATTACTTCAGGTATTTTGGCTATTCTTCACTTCAAAAACCGGAGGATGCCATTCCGAATGTATCTGTTTCATTTTATTCATTTCATCTGATGGTGTACCTCGGTTTTTTCTTTATACTGGTTTTCAGCCTTGCCCTTTACTTCCTGTTCACGGACAGCCTTCTTAAAAAAAGATGGTTTCTCTGGGTGGCACTATGTTCTATCCTTCTGCCCTATGTTGCGGGCGAATCGGGTTGGGTTCTTGCTGAAGTTGGCCGCCAGCCCTGGATAATTCAGGATCTTATGCCGGTTTCGGCTGCGGTATCCCGGCTTGAAACAGGCTCGGTAATAACGACATTCATAATGTTCGCGGTGCTTTTTACTGTTCTGCTGATAGCCGAGATATCAATAATGGTTAAGCAGATAAAAATCGGACCAAAACATCAGGAGGAGAAACAATGACATTAATGATCTCACATCTGTTCCTGCAGCATTACTGGTGGATTATCATCTCCCTGCTCGGCGGACTGCTGGTATTCCTTATGTTTGTCCAGGGAGGGCAATCAATGATCTTCTCACTTCCCGGTAACAATATTCAGAAAACAATGATGGTAAATACTCTCGGAAGAAAATGGGAGTTTACATTTACTACCCTTGTAACTTTCGGAGGCGCATTCTTTGCTGCATTTCCCCTGTTTTATTCGACCAGCTTCGGGGGAGCCTACTGGGTATGGATAGCGATCCTCTTCAGCTTTATTATCCAGGCAATTGCTTATGAATACAGATCAAAACCGGCAAATATATACGGGCAAAAAACATTCGATGTTTTTCTGTTCCTTAATGGCTCTCTTGGCCCTTTTCTTATTGGAACCGCAGTAGCTACCTTCTTTACAGGCTCCGCCTTCAGTCTGAATGAAATGAACCAGGTCAAATGGGCCACACCATGGCATGGCCTCGAAGCATTGCTCAATGGCCGGAACCTTGCCCTGGGACTAACGGTCCTCTTTCTTTCGCGCACAAATGGCCTTCTTTATATAATCAACTCGATAGATGAAAAAGAGCTTGTTGAGAGATCGGCCAGGAAGCTTATAATGAACTCAATAACATTTCTTGTGTTCTTTCTCCTATTTGTTGTGACATTGCTCCTTTCACGGGGATTTGCAGCCGATTCTGTCAGTGGGGCCGTGACAATGGAAAAGTACAAATATCTGCACAATCTGGTTCAGATGCCAGCCGTGCTGGTCCTGTTTCTGGCAGGAGTCATTCTGGTCCTGTGGGGAATTGCAGTGACACTCTTCAGGGGCAGCCGGAAAGGGATCTGGTTTACAGGCACTGGTACTGTTCTTACAGTATTTTCCTTATTTCTTGTCGCAGGGTTTAACTCAACTGCTTTTTATCCCTCCGTTCAGGACATTAACAGTTCTCTTACAATCATTAAAGCCTCATCAAGCTTATTTACCCTGAAAACCATGATGTATGTCTCATTCCTTGTCCCTTTTATTTTCGCTTATATCTGGTATGCCTGGAAATCGATCAATGTAACAAGGATTTCGGAAGAGGAATTGAAGACGGAAGGACATGTGTATTAAAGATAAAAGATAAAAGATAAAAGATAAAAGTAAAAAGATAAAAGGAAAGAGACAGAAGACGGAAGACCGAAGTCAGAAGACCGAAGTCAGAAGACCGAATAAGATAAAAGATAAAAGTAATAAGATAAAAGATAAATCTGCGAAGATCCGCGCGATCTGCGGGAAAACAAAAAATTTCCCGCTGATTTCGCAGATTTTCGGAGAAGACAGAAGACAGAAGACAGAAGACAGAAGTCAGAAGTCAGAAGACAGAAGACAGAAGACAGAAGTCAGAAGACAGAAGTCAGAAGACAAATTAAATTAAAAAGAATCAATTTATAGTCAGAAAACCTGATAGAATAGGCACCCCTCTTTGCGCTAGCAGAGAGGGTCCCGATAACTATCGGGAGGGGGTGAGTTCGTGATTTCCGAAGTCTGAAGACCAAAAAGAAGCAGCAATATTTAGTACAGAAGATAAAGACAAAAACACGCAATCAAAAATCAAAAAATATGTATATCCCGGCATTAATACAATATCTGCTCTGGCCTGCATTTATAATAATAGCCTGGTTCATTATTAAGGCAAGCCTGTCGTATTATGAGAAGAAATTTCCATTCAGGGATCAGCCGGCAGAAACGGCAGAAGGGAAAAGAGCTGAAATAAATGAAGAAAGCAAATAGAAGGGAATCACAAGAGGGGCGGCTGCAATCCCAAAGATTATAAAAGAAGCCAGAACCAATATCATAAGTATATATCTTCCTTCATTTCCGGTTATACCGAAAGAGGTGATCTTAAGTGATAATAATGGTATCCTTGTAATCATCAGGAGCGACAGGATAATGGTATAGACAATAAGCAAAACAGGGGCTGCAATAAAGGACTTTAACATTGCTACGTCTGAATAATGTGCTGCAATAACAACTGAAATTACAGCAATTGCATTTGCCGGAGTTGGTAAACCGCGGAATGATACTGCCTGTCTGGTGTCGACATTGAATACTGCGAGTCTTAATCCGGCGCATACAGGCACTATAGCAGGGATGAAGGGCAGAATTACACTCATCGCGCCAGGGACTAATGTATGCATGGAACTGTAAACCAGCTTATAGATTATCAATCCGGGGGCAACTCCAAAGCTGACTATGTCGGCAAGGCTGTCGAGCTCTTTTCCGATCGCAGAGTAAGCTTTAAGCAACCTGGCAGCAAAACCATCAAGGAAATCAAATATCATGGCGGCGAGGATCAGCCAGGAGGATGTAACCAGATCGCCGTTTGATGCAAAAACAACAGCCATAAAACCTGAAATCAGGTTCAGGCAGGTAATGGTGTTCGGAATATGTTTCATTCTATCATATTAAGCGGGCGCGGTCAGTCAAACAAATGTATTCAAATTTCTTCAGGATTGTAAATCGGCAGGGTCAAATCGGCATTGGGAATTGAATACTTTTTCGTTAATTAATTCGTTTCACTTATGATAAACCGAAAGGAGACTTTTTTGCCAGGTTGTCATTTACCGTTTTTTATTAGATTTGTGTAAAATTTGCTGTCTGGATGACAAATTTAAGAAACATCAGAATAGCTGTGGATTTTGATGGAACAATCGTAGAACATGAGTATCCCGGAATCGGAAAAGAGAAGCTTTTTGCGTTTCAGACACTGAAGGAACTTGAAAAGCTGGGTGCGAGACTTATTCTCTGGACTTTCAGAAGCGGGGAGCAGCTTGATGAAGCTGTGGAGTTTTGCAGGAAGAACGGGATTGAATTTTATGCCGTTAACAGGAATTATCCCGAGGAGATCTATGATGAAACCGTCAGCCGTAAAATTGATGCCGATATTTATATCGACGACAAGAATATCGGGGGATTTCCGGGTTGGAGTGAGATTTGGCAGATACTTGTTCCCTTTGATCTTCATCAGAAAGAAATGGAAAAGCAGATAGCAGCAGCAAGAAAGAACAGTATAATGCGATTGTTTGGCAAGAAAGATAAACAGGATGAAAACTGAATTCAGCAGGTATATTCTGACAACCTCCCTCATACTTCTGATCTTATGGGCAATCTCATGCTCCGGTCGTCCGGGTGAGACCAGGAACCCGACCGCCAAACCCGCACCATCAGCAGCTGGCGATTATACTGCGCTGATAATGAAGATGTTGTCTCCCGAAGAAAATGCTGAATTTAAGCTCCATGAGCCGATAAAGGTTGCAGTAGCGCCAGACCGGGAAGAAAAATCAATTGATTCTGTTAAGGTTTTCTTTGATGGCAAAAGTGTTGCAGTCATGAAATCAGCTCCGTGGGAGTATTCTGTACCATCTGGCATGACCGGAGTTACCGGAAGGAAATCTATAAAAGCTGTTGCCTACAGTAAGAACAAAATCCAGACCCTAACCCGTTTTGTAATTATATACTCTAACGTTAAACCCCCTAAGTACAACTATAAGCTGGTTCATTCATACCCACACGACCCGGATGCATTTACACAGGGGTTGTTCTATGACGCTGGTGTTTTCTATGAAGGAACAGGCCAGGAAGCAGGTTCAAGTCTCCGGGAAGTTGAGCTTGAAACCGGGAAGGTACTCAGGCAGCATAATCTGGAATCATCGCTCTTTGGTGAAGGGATTACGCTGTACAATGACAGGATATATCAGGTTTCGTGGAGAAACAAAGTCGGATTCGTTTATGAAAGATCCACCTTTAACCTGATCAATAAGATTTTTTATCAGACTGAGGGATGGGGCTTGACAACTATGAACGACAATATCGTAATGAGTGACGGAACAAATGTCCTTTACTTCTTTGAGCCAGAGATGTTTACAGTCGTTTCCAGGATTGAGGTTTACGACGATGAAAAAAAGGTTGATCAGCTTAATGAACTGGAATTCATTGAGGGTGAGATCTGGGCAAATATCTGGCAGTCTGATCTGATCGCCCGGATTGATCCGGTGAGCGGTAAAGTCAACTCATACGTTGACCTGTCGGCATTATACCCTGATGCTAAGAGGAGGGAGTCGGGTTCCGATGTTCTTAACGGAATTGCCTACGATGCGGCGAATAGAAGGATATTTGTCACCGGAAAGAGGTGGCCAAAACTTTTTGAGATAAAGGTCACCGAATAAGCTTTGTACCATATATAATATTTATGGCGGAGGGGATAATCCCAAACTCCGCCGGAGTATGTCCAAGCGATTCCCCGTCGGCCTCCAGAAAAAGCAATGATTCAGAACTTACGTTTAAATTAGTGCTGCGATAACCATCTACCTTAGGATGGCTTAGGATTGTCCCATCGTAAAGCAATTTCAGGCTTCTTATTATTTCAAGCCTTCCCATCTCCCTGATTACAGTTATATCAAGCAGACCGTCATCGGGCAGGGCATCAGGGGTCTGTCTCATTCCGCCTCCGCAGTATCTGCCGTTCCCCACATTTATAGAGAATACTTTTGATGAGCTTTTTACGCCATCAATTATGATTTCAACAGGCGTGTTCCGGTATGTAATGAGGCTTGACAAAAGGTTATAGAAATAAATCGCTTTGTTGCTCTTTCCTTTGTCTTTCTGTTTATTTGTCTTTTTAACTACAACCGATTCAAATCCCAGTCCGGCAATATTTATAAAATAACGTCTTTCTTTTTTACCTTCATTGAAATAGTCGACCACACCAATATCGTGAAGCATTCTTTTCTCCTCTTTTATAAACTGGACGGCTCCCTCATAAACAAGCGGAATACCGTGCATCCGTCCCCAGTCATTGCCGGTACCAACGGGTATCATACTGATGATGATCTCTGAAGGAGCGCAGATAACCTGGGTGAAAACGCCATTTACCACTTCGTTCAGCGTTCCGTCGCCCCCGACTGAAACCAGCTTTCTGTATCCACCGGCAATCGCCTCGCGGGTAAATTCAATGCCCTGTCCTTTTCTTTCTGTGAATCTGATTTCCAGCGGGATTTTATTTCTACTGAAAATACCGGAGATCCTGCTCCAGTCTTTTTTCCCTTTTCCGTTCCCGGCGTTTGGATTAACAATTGCGAACCATTCCCGGGTTTCTTGCTTGTTTTCCATCAAAGTGCTTATATATAAGGTAAAGATGGAAATAAATAGGTAAAATCCGGTTATTGGGGCTTTGATTTTTACAATGAAGGCACAAAGAGGTTAACTTAAACAAAGTCAAAGATATAGAGTGCAATCAGGAGAATTATCATGTTAATAAAGTGTTGAAAACCGTGAAGGAAATGTTTACAATTAGCTTAAAGGTGGACTGAGGCTAAGGGTCATAAGTTGTAAATTTGAGGCTCGAAAGAGATGCTGTTTAATTTAAAGAAATACAAATGGGAAGGATTATAGCAATTGCAAATCAGAAAGGCGGGGTAGGGAAGACAACCACGGCGATAAATCTTGCCGCAAGTCTTGCAGCGCTTGAGAAAAAGGTGCTTATTGTCGATGCCGATCCACAGGCTAATGCCACCTCCGGGATAGGGGTTGATTCACGGCAGATTAAATGTACAGTTTACGACTGCCTGATCGACGGGAAGGAACCTTCCGACGCCCTGCATGAGTGCGGGGTTGAGAATCTTTCTATAATGCCCTCGAATATTGATCTGGTTGGTGCGGAGATCGAAATGCTTGACAGGCATGAAAGGGAAAAGATACTCAAGAAGCTTCTCGTGAAGATTGTAGATAACTTTGACTATGTAATTATTGACTGTTCACCTTCGCTGGGTCTTCTGACAGTAAATGCTTTAACAGCAGCCCATTCTGTAATTATCCCCGTACAGTGCGAATATTTTGCTCTGGAGGGCCTCGGAAAACTCCTTAATACGATTAAGATAATTCAGAATAACCTGAATCCTGAGCTTGAAATTGAAGGATTCCTTCTTACAATGTATGATTCGAGGCTCAGGTTGTCGAACCAGGTTGCCGAAGAGGTAAATAAACATTTCCAACAAATGGTGTTCAAGACTATTATACAGAGGAATGTGAAGCTATCGGAAGCGCCAAGTTTCGGACAACCTGCTATACTTTACGATGTTGATTCAAGGGGTACTGTCAACTACCTGAATCTGGCAAAGGAACTTATTGAAAAGCAGGAAATAAAAGTCAGCTTTTAAGAGTGTCACTACTTTTACTTTAACCGGAGAAGATGATAAAGAAAAATGCTTTGGGCAGAGGATTGGGTGCTTTAATAGAGGGAGTTGAAAAAGAGGCCCTTGAAAAAAAGGTTGAAGCAAATTCTGATATTTCTGTCGATTCGATTGATGGAAATCCTTTCCAGCCCAGGACGCACTTTGATGAACAGGCGCTTGAAGAGCTTGCATCGTCGATAAGGAAGCTCGGGATCGTACAGCCGCTGACTGTAAGGGAGACCGGCAATGGGAGATATCAGCTTATTGCGGGGGAGAGACGTCTCAGGGCGGCCCGTCTTGCAGGCCTGGCAACCGTCCCGGCATATATCAGAACAGCAGACGACCAGGCAATGCTGGAACTGGCTCTGGTTGAGAACATTCAGCGTGAGGACCTTGATGCTGTGGAGGTCGCTATCAGCTTCCAGAGGCTTATCGAGGAGTGTACCCTTACACAGGAACAGCTTAGTGACAGGGTCGGGAAGCAAAGATCAACAATTTCAAACTACCTGAGGCTTCTCCGCCTTCCGGCAGAAATTCAGCTTGGCATAAAAAATAAGCACCTTATGATGGGGCATGCCCGTACTCTTGTCAATATCGAAAATCCGAAAACACAAATGGATATTTATTACCGGATTATAGAAGGAGAACTATCAGTACGGCAGGCTGAGGATCTTGTCAGAATGATGCAAACCGAAAAAATCAAAGATCCTGCAAGAAATGAAAGGAAGAAGAAGCTGAATGATGATTTCAAACAACTTTCCGAGCATCTCAATCGCATTTTCACCACAAAAGTCAGTTTCAGGATTAATGAGACAGGTAAGGGGAAGATAGTTATCCCCTTTGAAAATCCGGAAGAGATGGAGCGCATTTTAGGAGTCTTTGACAGCCTCAACAGCTGAATTTAATTATATTTGTCACACCGGATTACTAAAGAAGTAAGCTAAACTCCGGTCCATCTGGCTTGGCAAAGGTTCATAAAACTGCAATAATCCTCATCGTGCTTATGTTTTGCATTCCGCATAACATTACTGCACAGGATACCATATCGGTTGCCGGATCACGAAGAAAGTACTTTAAAGCAGAACCGCTGAAGGCGACAATGCTTGCAATAGCTTTCCCCGGACTGGGTCAGGTCTATAACAGGAAATACTGGAAGATACCGTTTGTCTACGCCGGATTTGGCGGACTTGCTTACAGTGTAAGCTTTAATAGCTCGAAATACAATACCATGATGAAGGCTTACCAGGATTTTATCGATAAGATCAGGGATACTGACAGCTATATTGAGCTGATTGAATGGGCTAAACCCTCAGATTACGATCCTGTACTGTTCCCTGAAACGTACGATCCGGCCAATGAGTCTTGGGTAAAAGACAATTTGCTTCAGGCAGTTGATTATTACAAAAAATACCGCGATCTTTCGTACATCGGTATCGGCGTCTGGTATCTCATTTCGGTGCTCGATGCAAACGTGGATGCCAGCCTTTTCAATTTTGACATAAACGATGATCTTGACCTGAGGGTTTCCCCCTTAAATTTGCCCGCGCCGGGTTATATTGGGACGGGATTAAATATTTGCTTAACTTTTACGTTCTAAAAGAAATTTTAAGATGAAACTAAATAGATTCCTTGTAATATTCTTTCTGGCATCAGTCAGTCCCGGTGCTCTTGCTGATAACGATACAATAATACTCAAATCGGAAATATATACTGAAAAGATAACAAGAGATCTTGACAGCCTTGTAAACAGCTGGTACGTCAGGATGGCAATGAAGGATTTTCCCTTCGAGATGGAAAACGACTCAGCAGGAAGAGAGTACCCGGATACACTCTATTGTGAACGGTTGCGCATGGTGAATTCTGTGATTAAACTTCCTTATAACAGCATTATCAGGAATCATATTCATGTTTATACAATAAAACAAAGGGATAAATTCAGTGCCGTACTCGGGTTGATGACTTACTACTTCCCCATGATAGAAGATATATTCGATTCCTATGGATTGCCTGTGGAATTGAAATATATGGCTGTGATTGAATCAGCGCTGAATGTAAACGCAGTATCACGGGCCGGGGCAACAGGAATGTGGCAGTTTATGTACAGCACCGGGCGTATGTACGGACTTACAATCAATTCACTCGTAGATGAGCGGAGGGATCCGGTTAAAGCAACACATGCTGCCGCAAGTTATCTCAAGGATCTTTACAATATCTATCACGACTGGATACTGGTAATTGCTGCATATAACTGCGGTCCGGGAAACGTTAATAAGGCAATCATGCGGTCGGGTAACAAGAAGGATTACTGGCAAATCTACTACAGATTACCGAGGGAGACAAGAGGTTACATCCCTCAGTATGTTGCCGCAACCTATGCTGTCAATTTTTATGCAGAGCATAAAATAAAGCCGCTGCCACTTAATATACCTGTATCAACCGATACGATCATGGTGAATAAGGATATTCATCTTAACCAGATATCAGAGGTTATGGGAATTCCTCTTGGCGAACTCCGGGCTCTTAATCCACAGTACAGGTCGGGACTTGTTCCCGGTTCGTCAAAACCACTTTCCCTGACTCTTCCCTTAAGCCACCTTGGTGATTTTATCGATCTGAACGATACCATAAGGAATTATAAACCCGAACTTTATCTTTCAAGAATAAACATTACGGCTGATCCTTCGCGCTCAACTTACCTGCCTCCTGATGTAAAGGGAAAAACAAAGCTCACCTACACAGTAAAGGATGGTGATAACCTGGGTTTCATTTCCACATGGTATAATGTCGGACTTTCAGACCTCAGGTACTGGAACAATATTTACCGTAATACTATCCGTGTCGGCCAGAAACTCGCCATTTACATCGATCCTTCAAAATCTGGTTTTTATTCAAATCTCAACACAATGTCCTTTGCAGAAAAACAACAGATGAGCGGTAAACCGGCGCCCACCAACCCTGTTACCCTGGCGTCAATCCCATCAGGACCTGAAGGAGACTTCATAACCTATACTGTCCGTTACGGAGATACAATTTGGGATATAGTCAGGATGTTTGAAAATGTAAGTACAACAGATGTCCTCTCATTAAATAACATTTCAGATCCGGGTAAGATCCAGGTCGGACAAAGACTTAAAATTAAGAAGAAGAGCTGACCTTTTGTTGAATATGCGTCCTTTCAGATCATTCCTGTTGTTATTTCTCTTTTTGATCTGTTTTGCAGGCCTTTCATATTTTTTGCCCGGCGACATAAAATTACCCGATGCTGAGACACTTCTCTCACGAGAGCTCATCCGGAGCCTTTTCCCGGATGACTCATTAATTGCCGGCAGTAACCAGGCAACAGATAACGATTCACCTGCAGAGGCTTCTCCTGATACCCTCGCTGAATTTTCAGCCGACACCCTGTTCAATACTTCCGTCGATACCCTGTTAATGGCCATTAACGACAGTATAACCATATCTGATTCGACGGATCTTTCAGGTATTATTCCTGCTACTCCGCTCGGTGGATTTATCGATTCGCTGAAATACTCAAAGGGGCAGGTCAGAATAATGTACTATGGCGATTCACAGATTGAAGGAGACCGGGTTACTTCCTACCTGCGAACATGCCTGAGGAAGGAGCGTGGGGGTACAGGTCCGGGGCTCTTCCTGCCGGTTATGCCGGTGACATATACGAGATCAGTTTATGTCAGGGCATCCTCTAACTGGAAGAGGTATAATTACCTTTCCTTTAAGAACGGAGAGATTGCTCACAATGACCTTGGCCCGTTCATGGCTTTCTGCAGGTATATGCCTGAAGAGGAATATTCGCAGGCAACGGTAAAAGCATGGATCAGGATCGTACCTTCGAGATTTGCAGACAGCACGACTTCAAGGTATGATCGCCTGAGGATCCTTTACAGAAACAGCCGCGATATTGTTAAAATTGATATTAAAGCAGGAACTTACCCGGTAATTACCGATACTCTCGCTACCGGCAGTGATCTGCAGGAGTTCGTATGCCCCCTTTTTAATGCAAAAAATATCCTTATAGATTTCTCGGGAAGGGTAAGCCCTGACATCTATGGAATCAGTATTGAAAGTGAAACCGGAATCGTGGTCGACAACATTCCCCAGCGAGGGAGCGCCGGGCTGGAATTTACAATGGTTGACCGTGAAAACCTCCGGGATGCCTTCAGGTTTTACGCACCAGATCTTGTTGTCCTTCACTACGGTTTAAATATTGTAAGGAATGTAAGGGGAAATTATACTTACTATGAAAAAGGGCTTAACCGCCAGATCTCGTTGCTGAAAGAGATCTCACCCGGTACCGGGTTCCTTGTTATCGGTCTGACCGACATGGCTTACATTGAGGGCGACATCCTGCAGTCGTATCCCAATATTCCTGATATCATAGATGCGCAGAAAAAAGCCGCCAACGAATCGGGAGCTTCTTTCTGGGATGCCTATAAAGCAATGGGGGGCCGGTCTTCAATTATAAAATGGTTTGGTATGGATCCTCCACTTGCCAAAAAAGACTATGTCCATTTTACCGACCAGGGGGCCGACACTCTGGCAAGGATGATGGTGACTGACCTCTTTGCTGTTGAAGGAAAGGAATCGCCAGATATACCGGTTAAAGTTGCCATGCAGGATACTGCTTCTCTGATTCCGGATCATGAGAAAGCCGAATCGCTGAAAGCCACGGAAGAAAAAAGCACATTTAAGATCCTCCTGGCAAAGATAATCAGCTACGACCCCGAAAAGCCCTTTATTTTCACATCGCCGGCATTCTGGATTTTCTTCCTGTTCGTCCTGGCAGGTTTCTGCCTTCTTTATAAACAGTTGTTTGTAAGGAATTTATATCTTTTTGGGGTAAGCCTGTTCTTTTATTACAAAACAGGAGGACTGTTTCTGATCCTATTGATAATTGTCACATTAATCGATTTTACCTGCGGCCTTCTGATCCATCATTCAAAGACAAAGGCTGTACGACGTGCTTTTATTGTTGTCAGTATAATTTCAAATATTGGCATCCTTGCCTGGTTTAAGTACACCGGATTTTTTGTAGAGACCCTGAACTCCCTCCTTGGAACACAGATTGTAGTCTCGGATTTTCTTCAGTCTTTTTCCAATAACATCCTGGGAACCAACTTTAATGTAAGCAACATTATCCTGCCGGTAGGCATCTCTTTTTTTACATTTCAGTCGTTAAGTTATACCATTGATGTTTACAGAAGGAAGCTTGATCCGGTAAGGAATATTATTGATTTTGGATTTTATGTTTCCTTTTTTCCCCAGCTGGTAGCGGGACCCATAGTCAGAGCATCTGAATTTATTCCGCAGCTTTACAGTAAGTTCCATCTCAGCAAAAGGGAATTCGGACATGCTCTCTTCCTCATCTCAAAGGGACTGATAAAGAAGATTATAATTTCTGATTTTATAGCGGTGAACTTTGTTGACCGTGTCTTTGATGTGCCCACTTCATTTTCGGGATTTGAGAACCTGATGGCGGTTTACGGTTATGGTTTGCAAATCTATTGCGATTTTTCGGGATATACTGATATCGCAATCGGGCTTGCCCTGATACTTGGATTCAGGCTTCCGCTTAATTTCAACTCCCCATACAAGGCAGCAGGGATCTCCGATTTCTGGAAGAGATGGCACATTTCACTTTCAAGGTGGCTTAAGGATTACCTTTATATACCCCTGGGTGGCAACAGGAAAGGTAAATTCCGCACCGTCCTCAACCTTATGACAACAATGCTGATCGGCGGATTGTGGCACGGAGCTGATTTGAGATTCATAATCTGGGGAGGTTTACATGGCATAGGGCTGATCATGAATAAAATATGGAATTATTTTTTTGGCGACAGCTCTCAAAAAGGATGGCTGGCAAAGTCGTTTTCAATTTTTATGACCTTCCAGTTCGTCAGTTTCTGCTGGATATTTTTCAGGGCGCCCGACATGCACAATATATCGCTGATGTTACGGCAGATCTTTGAAAAGCTTCCTTCCGGCAGCCGATGGTAACATGTTTGCAGCATACGGGAGCGTCTTTTTGCTCATGGCCGCGGCGTACCTGATACATTTTCTGCCGGAGAGATTCAAGGAATCGTACAGGGGACTGTTTATCAGGATCCCCGTTGCAGGTCAGCTGGCCATAGTGATGCTGGTGGCTCTTATGCTCTTTCAGATGAGGACAGATGAAGTATTGCCGTTTATTTATTTCAGATTTTAGTTTAAACCCATATTACTGGAAAAAGTCCTTTTTAACCGCAAAGAACGCTAAGATGTCGCAAAGAACGCAAAGCTAAAACACATAATATCAGCTCTTTGCGAACTTTGCGTCTTTCCTTTGCGTCCTCTGCGGTTAATGGATTTAGACTTTTTAGACAGCCCTAAAAAGGGGGTGAGTACGTGTAACCCGGAGGGAGCGGGAAAAAGGGGCTGTACATATAACTTACAGATAGGTATCTCCGCTATTTGAATCAGGAACAAAAGGTTCTATCGCCCTTTTATATATTCCCTGCACATATGCTATTGCCATACCGTAGTTGGTTACGGGGATACCGGCTTTTAACGCTGGCAGAAGCCTGTTGTGAAGCTGTTTCCTGGTCATCATGCAGCCACCGCACTGGATCACAAGCGCATAATCAGTAATGGGGCGGGGAAGGACATCCAGCCCGGCAACAACATCATAATCAATTTTCTTTCCTGTAAATTTGGTAATCCATCGGGGTATTTTTGTCCGTCCTATATCGTCGCAAGCCACATGATGGGTGCACGACTCCAGCACAGAACCCTGTCTCCATCCCGGAGAGAAGAAATTCCTGGAGTGCCCTTCAGATAGCTGTCAAAATCTCCCTTGAACCTTGCAAGCATTATACTGAAGCTTGTCAGCGGAATATCCCGGGGGATAGAGGCGTCGGCCTTTACAAATACCTGTGAATCTGTGATTGCAAGGGCTGGCTTAATTTTTGTTTTTTTAAGGAATGCATCCACTTCCCGTTCCTTGAGGACAATAGCTACTGCATCATTATCAAGGATGTCGCGGATTGCCTGTACCTGCGGCAGGATGAGCCTGCCTTCGGGCGCTTCGACATCAATTGGTGTTATAAGAATAACAATATCCCCCTGGGTTAGTAAGTCCCCAAGCAGGGTGGGCGTCCGGTAAGATTGTTCGGGAATGGTCTCTTTGATAAGATTTATGAGATTTTCAAAATTTCTCCTGTCAACTGCCGAAAATTCGAATACTCTGTGACCTGTAAGGGTCATAACAGTATCCGAAAACCGTACAGAGGGCTCAATTATGTCTGATTTGTTATGTATTATTATATAAGGGACATCATAAAAACTGAGCTTTTTGACAAGGTCATCTTCAAATTCTCCCCATGAATTTCCGGTGATAACCAGCAGGGCGAGATCGATAATTTCCAGAGTTCTCAGGGTACGTGCCACTCTTTTATCGCCCAGATCACCAGAATCATCGATTCCCGCAGTATCAACAAGGACCACAGGACCAAAACCGGTGATCTCAAATGATTTTTTAACAGGGTCAGTTGTGGTGCCCGCCTGCGCAGAGACTATGGCAATATCCTGTCCGGCAAGACAGTTGATGAGGCTGCTCTTTCCATTATTCCGCTGTCCGTAGATGCCGATATGAGGTTTTAAATCCCTGCCTCTGGTCATTAATAAAATAATTTTTGCAAAATTAACAATAATTCAGGTTTAAATTCTATTTAGGCTTAACTACCTGGCAATGAATTGGGGAGTGAGGAATATCCGGGAACCCGGGTAACGGGAGAGGAAGCAAATCCATCATCCTTGTTTAAGATCTTCAAGCGAAAAACCGAGCTTTAGCAGATTGCCCGGCTTGAAGTATCTCTTTCAGCCTGACAACATCTATGATATTTAGGATCCGGTTTGCTTCGAAGATGTCACAATTCTTCTCCTTCATCAGCTTAGCCAGCTCAGCAGCCTTATGATAACCGGTATGGGGCGTCAGAGCTGTCGTTATTGACGGACTATGCATTAGTGAAGAATATCCGGCTGTCTCGTTGATTGTGAGCCCGTCGATCAGATTGTTTCCGGTGGTTTTACAGGATGAGATAAGAAGCTTGATGCTTTCGAGAATTGCAAATCCGATAACAGGAAGATAGGCATTGAGTTCAAGACAACCCTGTCCGCACAGGTTAGTTATAAGATTGTCATTCGAATATACTTTGTGGGATGCAGATATAACAAACTCAGGGACTACAGGGTTGATCTTCCCCGGCATAATTGAACTGCCCACCTGTCTCTCCGGGATTAAAATACTCTTGTCTCCCGCAACATCCGATGCCAGCAGTCGCAAATCCGAAACCATCTTTTCGAGGTTTACAGCAAGGGTTTTCAGAGTAGCGTGTACCTCGACCCATTTGTCGAGATTTGAAGTGGCATCCGACAGGTTTTCGCTGTGAGAGACCGGGAGCTGTGTCAGGTTACGGAGTTCAGGGACAACCTGCATGATGAAAAACCTTGGCACAGCCAGGCCTGTCCCGATTGCTCCTCCACCCAGATTTACAGGTTTCAGCCGCTCGATACACTTCGACACTCTCCACCAGTCGCGTGACAATGCTTCATTGTAAGTACTGAAAAGAAGGCTGAAAGAAGATGGTACCGCCTCCTGCATCTGTGTGAAACCGGGCCGCAGCTTGTCATCTGATTCTTTTTCAAGCTTTTCTATCTTTAATCTGAGAAGGTTAATGTGGAATTCAAGCGACTGCAGCAATAACATTGCAGCAATTGTCAGGGCTGTTGGAATTACATCATTGGTCGACTGGTAAACATTTGCATGCTCTGTAGGATCAATTATTTCGTAGCTTCCATACTTGCTGCCTTTTTTATGAAGGGCAGCATTTGCTATTATTTCATTGATATTCATGTTTATGCTCGTTCCGGCACCACCCTGTATGGCAGGTACTATGAAATGTTCAAAGTACTTTCCTTCAGAGACCTCCCCGGCTGCTTCAGCCAGAGCATCAAGAATATCATCGCTGATGATCCTGAAAGAAAGATCCATACCGTATTTTGCAGCTGCGGCTTCCCGGAATTTGCGGTACGTGTTGTAACAAGCCAGTTTTATTGTACCAACGGCCTTATACCACTCGATATGAAACGGGGTGTTGTCGGGGAAGTTCTCTTTTGCCCTTAATGCATGGATGCCGTAGAGAGCATCCGAGGGGACCTCTTTCTGGCCAAGGGCATCTTTTTCTTATGCGGAACATGTGTTGAGATAACAAGGGGTTTAAATACCGGAATCCGAAACTGGTCTTGCGTACGCCAGGACATCTTCTCCCGTTATATCATCCCTGCAGAGTATTATCAATCTTTCAAGTACATTCCTGAATTCCCTGATGTTGCCTGTCCATTCTATTTTCTGAAGCTCTCCGATAGCATCCTTTCTGATCACCTTTTTGCTCATTCCGTATTCACTGCAGATAAGGGTATTAAAATGTTCCGCAAGGATCGGGATATCATCGGGGCGTTCGTTGAGAGTGGGTACATGTATGAGGATCACACTGAGCCTGTGGTACAGGTCTTCTCTGAAATTCTTGTTCTCGATCTCCTGCTTTATATTCTTGTTGGTTGCGGTAACCACCCTTACATTGACATGGATATCCTTGTCCGAGCCAACCCTTGAAATCTTATTCTCCTGGAGGGCTCGCAGCACTTTGGCCTGGGCCGAGAGACTCATATCTCCGATCTCATCAAGGAACAATGTACCGCCGTTTGCCTGTTCAAATTTACCAATCCGTTGTTTTATAGCGGAGGTAAAAGAGCCCTTCTCGTGTCCGAACAGCTCACTTTCAATAAGTTCTGAAGGTATTGCTGCACAGTTAACTTCCACAAATGGCCCTCTTGCCCTGTTGCTCTTTTCATGAATCTGATGAGCCACAAGCTCCTTGCCGGTCCCGTTTGCCCCGGTTATAAGAACACGGGCTTCAGTAGGAGCGATCCTGTCAATCATCTCCTTAACTTTTTTGATGGCTTCCGATTCGCCAACCATCTCATACATTTTGCTGACCTTGTTCTTAAGAACCTGCGTCTGTGTGATAAGTGTTGATTTATCGGTGGCATTGCGTATTGTTATCAGGAGCCTGTTGAGGTCGAGGGGTTTTTCAAGGAAATCATAAGCGCCCTTTTTGATCGCTTCGACAGCCGTGTCGATGTTCCCGTGGCCTGAGATCATAATTACCGGAATATCGGGAGATGCCTCGTAGATTTTCTGGAGAACCTCAATCCCATCCATCTTTGCCATTTTGATGTCACAGAGAACAATGTCGTAAGAATTGGCGCTGAATGCTTCAAGACCTGAAGGCCCGTCCTCCGCCAGGTCCACCTCATGTTTCTCGTATTCAAGAACCTCCTTCAGGGTGTTGCGGATAGCCCTTTCATCATCGATAACTAAAATCTTGGACATATTATGTTATTCTATTCTTTTAAACCATCTAATTCACCTCCAACCCTGAGCCCTGCGCTCTGAGCCCTGCGCTCTTAGCCCTTCGCGCAGCCTTCGCCTCCCTCCGGTCGGCTATGGCTGGCAAAGCCTGCGCTCTGTGCTCTCCGCCCTATCCAGTGTACCTCAACCACTTCCACATCTCCTTCCAGGAGGTTTTTTTACCGTACATTAATATACCAGTCCGGTACACTTTGGCAGCCATCCAGACAAAAGCGATAAAAGTGACTACCATCAGTACCATCGAAACTGCAAGCTGCCAGAACGGGACTCCAAACGGAAGCCGTGCAACCATAACAATGGGCGATGTAAGAGGAATCAAGGAACACCAGAATGAGAGTGAACTCTCGGGATTCTGCATTGTGCCCATTGCTACCATCAGTGCCAGGATAATGGGTATTGTCACCGGCAGCATAAATTGCTGGGTCTCTGTCTCATTATCAACAGCCGACCCGATTGCTGCGAATATTGATGCGTAGAGAAGGTAACCTGTTATGAAATAAAAGATGAAACAGATGATGATAAGGCCCCACGGCTGGTTCATTGCACTTTCAAACATTTTAGAGAACTCGGTCATCTGAGGAGCTATTTCTGCAGTCTGCGTCCCCATTGCGGCTTGTTGATCTTCAGTCATAATGCTTTTTGTAACATTCTGCGACATCTCAGTTATATTCCCTTTCTGAAGTACTGTGGATTTTAGTACACCTACAATACCAATTGTCAGAAAGACCCAGATAAGGAACTGCGTCAGACCGACAAGTGCAATACCAACGATCTTGCCCATCATGAGCTGGACAGGTTTTACCGAGGACACTATAACCTCCACCACCCTGCTTGTTTTTTCCTCAATTACGCCTCTCATAACCTGGGCGCCGAACATAAAAACAAGCATATACATCAGAAAGCCGCTTATATAGGCCATCGCCATTGCTATTCCCGTACTTGTTTCCTTGACCTTTCCCGAATCGTCAATATTTACAGTCTGGATGGAGACTTTAGTGTCCACGTTCTTCATTATCTCATCGAGATTATCGATGTGAAATGTCATTAGTTTCTGTTTCTCAATCTCCTTTTCAAGTGAACTCTCTATGTGAGTGAGAAGCCCTATCGGCGGCTGCTTTTTAGAGATCAGCTGGATGGCATCGGGGGTATTGACAACTTCAGGAGAAATATAAAGAATGCCGTAATATCCGGCCTGTTCAAAGGAATTTTTCAGGTCGTTTAACTTCACATTTTCAAGGTAATCAAACTCAAGGTTCTCTGTGTTCTTAATTACCCCTTTGAACAGGTCAGTGCCATCCTCAACTACCGCTATTTTTTTGAAATCCTGATCCTGGTTCATCATAACCAGTGTAGGGACAACAATTAAAGCTGCCATAAGGACCGGCGCCAGAATTGTCATAATTATAAATGATTTTTTTCTGACCCTGGTTACGTATTCCCTTTTTATTATAATAGATACCTTGTTCATATTTAATATTTTATATTGTTAGTCCTCTCTTAGTTCCTCGCTTCAACCACTCTTATGAATATTTCGTTCATTGAAGGAAGGGCGGGGTTAAATGAGATTATTTTGCCTGATTTTAATGCGGCACCAAGGATTTCATTTGTATCAAGGCTCGTTGTTGTTTTCAGCTTTATCGTGCTTTTGCCTCCGTCGGTGTTCCTGTTCAGAATACTATACATCCCATTGCTTTCAATTGTTACGTCCCCTTCAAAAACAAGTTCATATTCGTTGCCTGCCCAATGTTTACGGATTTCGTTTACACTTCCCTCAAGAAGAGTTTTTGCCTTGTTGATCAGGGTTATATTATCGCACAGCTCCTCAACCGAAGCCATGTTATGGGTTGAAAAAATGATTGTGGCGCCCCGTTCCCGGAGAAAAAGTATCTCTTTTTTTATAGTATTTGTATTAACAGGGTCAAATCCTGTAAAAGGCTCGTCAAATATCAGTAGTTTGGGTTCATGGAGGATAGTTGTGACAAACTGGACCTTCTGTTGCATACCTTTCGACAATTCTTCGACTTTTTTGCCCCACCAGTCTATAATGTCAAGTTTTTTAAACCAGTATTTCAGTCTCTTCATTGCTTCAGCTTTAGAAAGTCCTTTAAGCTGAGCGAAATATAGAGCCTGTTCGCCTACCTTCATTTTCTTGTACAATCCCCGTTCTTCGGGCAGGTACCCGATAGCGAGGACATCTTCAGGTTTAAGTTTTTTGCCATTCAGGAACAGTTCCCCGGAATCAGGTCCTGTGATCTGATTGATGATTCTTATGAGTGTTGTTTTTCCGGCGCCATTGGGTCCAAGCAGTCCAAAAATGCATTGTTCAGGTACGGATATGCTGACCTTATCGAGGGCAAACTGGGTTCCAAACTGTTTGGTAATGTTCTTTGCTTCAAAGAGTGCCATATAGAGTTTTATATTTATTAAAGAGTGTAAATATATAAAACTCTGTGAATCTATGATCACTTTCTCGTGAATCTGCCTTGTTCCCCGGACTTTATGAAAAGAATTGGGTGGTTATCAAAATTTTCCCCGCAGATCACGCTGATTTACGCAGATCAGACCAGCAGACCAGCAGACCAGCAGACCGGTTTTATTGGAAGTAGCCTCTCATCCTTTCGAAGAAGCCTTTGTCATCTTTGTCGGGATTGGGTGTAAATGTATCGGTGTCCCTGAATTTTTCAATAATCTTCATCTCTTCCCTGGTGACGCTCTTAGGTATCCAGACATTGACATTAACGAGCAGATCACCTCTTCCGTAACCGTTCACTTCCGGCAGGCCCTTTCCCCGGAGACGGAGTATTTTACCAGGCTGTGTGCCGGGTTCGATCTTTATTTTGACGTTATTATCCACAGTTGGTATCTCTACATGGGTGCCGAGAATTGCATCTGGGATGCTTATAAACAAATTATATATCAGATCGTTGCCTTCCCTTATTAGTTCCGGATGTTCTTCCTCGTCGATAACTACAAGAAGGTCGCCGTTTACGCCGCCGCGTCTTGGGGCATTTCCTTTTCCGCTCACAGTCATCTGCATCCCTTTGCCAACGCCGGCAGGGATATTTATTTTGATTATCTCTTCTTTCTGAACGATCCCTTCACCGTAGCATGCAGGGCATTTTTTCGTTATAATCCTGCCTTCTCCTCCACAGGCGGGACAAACAGATGTCGTCTGCATCTGACCGAGCATGGTATTGGTTAAGCGTGTCACATGTCCCGAACCGTGGCAAGTCGAACATGCCGACATGCTGTTGTTATCAGCTGCCCCGCTGCCACCGCAAACCTCACATGAGACATATTTATTAACCTTGATCTTTTTTTCGGTCCCGGCAGCAATTTCCTGAAGATCGAGCTTTACTTTTACCCGGAGATTACTTCCCTTGCTGACCCTTCTGCCAGAGCTGCGTCTTGAGTTTCCAAAGCCTCCGAATCCGCCAAAAGCATCTCCAAAAATGTCACCGAATGATGAGAAGATATCTTCCACTGTCATTCCGCCACCACCATAACCGTTTGCAGCACTGCCTACTCCTTCGTGACCATAACGGTCATACCTTGCCCTCTTTTCATCACTACTGAGGATCTCATAAGCTGAGGCAGCCTCCTTGAAATTCTCCTCAGCCTTTTTATCTCCGGGATTTTTATCCGGATGATATTTTAAAGCCTGTTTCCTGTAAGCCTTCTTAATCTCTTCCTTAGTGGCAGTCCTGGAGACACCAAGCACCTCATAGTAATCCCTTTTTTCCATTCCTCAGTCTCCTTTGATAAATTAAAGCTATAGAATTACGGGTTTTAAATTAACCGCCTATTATTACTTTTGAATGTCTGATAACCTTGTCTTTAAGGAAATACCCTTTTAAAACGACATCCACTATTTTGCCCTTTTTCTCCTCCTCTGTCACCGGAATCTGTGCCACCGCTTCATGCAGCTCAACATTAAACTCATGGTTCATCGATTCAATTTCCTTAATTCCCTGTTGTGCAAGGAACTCCGACAGCTTCATATAAATGAGGTCAATTCCTTCCTTCACGGCTGAACATTCAGGTAAGCATTCCATATGCTTTAATGCCCTTTCAAAATCATCGATGAATGTCAGGATCACCTTAAGCAAATCCTCCCCGGCATATTTCGAGATATCCATTTTTTCCCTCAGGGTCCTTTTCCTGTAATTGTCAAATTCAGCCGAGAGACGAAGATATTTATCCTGCATCTCTGCCAGTTTTGCTTCAAAAGCCTTCTCTTGCGATACCACTTTGTCAGCATCTGATCCGGATGAGGCCTCATTTTCTGCAGAGTATTCTGCCGTGACCTCCACGGTAAATGATTCCGTCATATCGTTGTCCCCTGGAGCCGTTTGCTTATTATCTTTATTATCAATTATTTCACTGTCGTTTTCTTGTTTATTATCTTCAGATTCGGGTGTCTTCTTCTTTACCATCATCATCATTTTTACAGTTTAACTCTAAACCTAAACAAAATATCTGCCAACAAAACTATTTTGACAAATTGACAGATGTGTAAAGGGGGTAAAGTAACAGATGGAAAATTTCTTCCCGTTGCACTGTTGGGCCGCTATCCCATCGGCCCGTTGAGCCGTTAAGCCGTTAAGCCGTTGAGCCGTTAAGCCGTTGAGCCGTTGCACCGTTACACCCTTCTTATATCCGCCCCGAGTGCATTCAGCCGTACATCTATATTCTGATATCCCCTGTCGATCTGTTCAATGTTATGGATGATACTTTGTCCATCGGCCGACAATGCTGCTATCAGCAAAGCCACCCCGGCCCTGATGTCGGGTGAAGACATTGTTGTACCTCTCAGCCTGAACATCTTATCAAGACCTATTACAGTTGCACGGTGGGGATCACAGAGAATTATCTGTGCCCCCATGTCAATAAGCTTATCGACGAAGAAGAGACGGCTTTCAAACATCTTCTGATGGATCAGCACTGCGCCTTTAGCCTGGACGGCGGTGACAAGGAAAACACTGAGGAGGTCGGGTGTGAGTCCCGGCCAGATGGCATCGGCAATTGTCATTATTGACCCGTCAATAAATGTTTCTATCTCATAATGTTGCTGACAGGGTATATAAATGTCATCTCTCAATCCTTTCGAAAATGATCCCCAGCCGTCGGAATGAGTCAGGAATAATACCAAGATTCCCGTATGAAACATTTTTAATCGTTATTTCCGACCCTGTCATGGCTGCCAGGCCAATGAATGATCCGATCTCGATCATATCGGGAAGAACAGAATGTGTACATCCTCCAAGTTCGGTCACCCCATCAATATGAAGGAGGTTGGAGGCGATACCATCAATTTTTGCACCCATCGACACCAGCATTCTGCAAAGCTGCTGGATATATGGTTCGCAGGCGGCATTGTAAATTGTAGTCCTTCCCTTTGCAAGGACCGCCGCCATAATAATATTTGCAGTTCCGGTAACCGAAGCTTCATCAAGATGAATATAGGCGCCAGCCAGTCTGGTTGCCTCAACTTTAAAGAATGGGTCGGTTGTGTCAAATTCAAATCTGGCCCCAAGTTTCTGAAAACCTGTAAAATGCGTATCAACTCTGCGGCGCCCGATCTTGTCGCCACCGGGTTTGGGAATAAATGCCTTTCCAAACCGTGCAAGTAAAGGTCCTACAATCATAATTGAACCCCTCAGGCTTGCACTCTGATTCCGGAATTCCGGGGTCTGAAGGTAGCCCATATTTATATTCCGTGCTTCAAAAGATATTTCGGAACCTGATTCTCTTGAAATCTTAACACCCAGACATCCGATAAGATCAATAAGGTTATTGACATCGTTGATATCCGGAATATTTTTGATTGTAACTTTTTGCGGGGTAAGCAGGGTAGCACAGATTACCTGAAGAGCTTCATTTTTTGCTCCCTGAGGTATAATTTCTCCCTTGAGCGATTTACCTCCATGAACAATGAAGCTGCCCATTAGTGCCTGTATTGTCCTTTTTTCCTTACGAATTGTTTGTTTTGCTGCTTCCCGCGAGGCTTGCCCTGCAGAGGTTTCCTCTTTACAGGCGGTACCAGTTCCCTGACTTCAAGAATTCTTACACCTTCTGTCATTTTAAGTTTTCCACCTGATAACAGTTTCATATCACCGATAATAACCTCATCGCTCACCTGGCTGCGGTTCCAGGTTATGTATGATTTTTTCATCTGGTTGACTATCAGTGTTGTAAGATATTCTTTTTCTTCCCCGTCATCCATCTCTGAAGCGGCAGCAATCATAAGTCTGAATTATTCTGCCGTAGTGTAAATATCTGATACCTCCGTGCTGATAGGGTATCTGCTTTGGTTTCTCAACAAATTTAGAGGCCTCCGGAGGTGGAAACGGCGAATCAATATCAAGGTCAAAATTGGCTATCAGGGCAAGGTGATCCCAGAGTTTATGCCTGAAGTCCCCGATATCCCTGATCTGGGGATTCAGATTGCCCATGATCTGGATGATTGTTTTTGCAGCCCGGTTTCTCTCATCCCGGTTTTCAATGGTTTTTATATGATCAACCATTTTTTGGACGTTTCTTCCATATTCTGGTAATGCCATCCTTTTACGTTGTGTATTGTAATCGTAATTCATCTGCAATCATCTGTTTTCTGCAAAGCTAATAATTTAATGGCAATTAATGAAAGAATTGAAATTTCTCACCCTTTGTGTTTATCGCATAAATAATTCCTGCAGTATCGTGATCTCTTGAATCATTCTTAACTTTGCCCGGCTAACAAAAAGGGAGTTATGAAACTATTTCTTACTGCGATGCTGGTTATGGCGTCAGTATATCCAATAACAGCAAAAGACGGTTACAGGCGCAATCCTGATATTGATGTGATCAATTATACCTTTTCAGTTTCCCTCAGCGATACCAGCGACATGATTTCCGGCAGGTCAGTCATCACCATTAACTTCAGGCAAACTGCCGCTTCAATTGAATTTGACCTGAAAAACCTTGAGGCTGACGGTAAAGGTATGATAGTCGATTCAGTCCTTTTCAGTAATGAAGAAATTGGATGGGACCATATTGGGAACAAGATCACAATCATACCTGCCCGACCGGTAAGTAAAGATGTAACCGGGAAACTGACAATTGTATATCATGGAATCCCGTCCGACGGTCTCATTATTTCAAATAATAAATTTAAAGACAGGACATTTTTTTCTGATCACTGGCCCAACAGGGCAAGTAATTACCTGCCGTGCATTGATCACCCGTATGATAAGGCAACAGTTGACTTTATGATTTATGCTCCTTCACACTATGAAGTTGTTGCAAGTGGTTATATTGTTGAAGAGAGCCATCGCGGAGGGGATATGAAGCTGACGCACTGGCGTGAAGATATTCCGATACCCGTTAAGGTAATGGCTTTCGGGGCTGCACGGTTTGATATTCAGCTTGCCGGAAAGCCGTGAAAATGTCCCGGTATGGTCATATGTCTTTGCAGGCAACATGGAGGAAGGATTTTATGATTATTCTGCCGCAGTAAAGCCTGTAACATTTTTCAGTCACTTAATTGGTGAGTATCCTTTTGAAAAGCTGGCGAATGTACAATCAAAAACAATTTTTGGAGGCCTTGAAAATGCAGGCTGTATTTTTTATGCCGAAAAGTCGGTAACAGGCAAGGGTAAAGCGGAAGGTCTTCTGGCCCATGAGATAGCCCATCAGTGGTTTGGCAATTCAGTAACTGAAAACGACTGGCATCATATCTGGCTCAGCGAAGGTTTTGCCACATACCTGACCTCCGTTTATATGGAGATGACATATGGGGAGGCAAGGCTGGCTGAAAGTATGAAATCAGCAAGGGAAAGAGTTGTCAAAGAAAATCTCAAATTGCCCGGTTCAGTGATCGACACAACTATTACTGACCTTATGAAACTTCTCAGTGCCAACTCTTATCAAAAGGGCGCCTGGGTGCTTCATATGCTGCGTCGTGAAATTGGGGAGGTGTCATTCTGGAAAGGAATGAGGCTTTTTTATGAACGGTACAGGAACAAGAATGCTATGACCGACGACTTCAAAAGCATTATGGAGGAGGTAAGCGGGAAGGAGCTCGGCCGCTTTTTCACGCAATGGCTCTATTTTCAAGGTCAGCCTGACCTTAAGATCACCAGACAGCGATCGCGAACGAAGGGCTGGACAGATATTGTTGTGGAGCAGAAACAGCAAAATCTATTATAGTTTTCCTGTAGAATTGTTAATTAATTCACAGGACAGCTCATTTTCAAAGTCCATTCAGATATCTGAAAGAATAACAAAGATTCCGGTTGAATCGGGGAGTATAAAAGAAATAATCACTGACCCGGAAGTAAATCTGCTTTTCAGGCAGGTATATAATTAGGTGATTCAGAGGGCGATTATATAGATTATGCAACGTTTTTATTTCTTATAAACATGCTGATCTCCTTCGTGCCCCTTTGTGAGGACCTTTGTGTACTTAGTGGTAAAAAAATAAATCCATTAACCACAAAGGATCACAAAGTTCAGCACTAAGGTACACAAAGGACTACTATATAACTCTTTTTGTACCTGCATGATTTTCAGAGAGATATTAATTTTGAAGTTTCTTAAGCGCCATTCAGAGACCAAGGAACTGCATTGCAATTCCTGAGAACAGGATCATCGCACCGGCTATAATATTACTGTATTTCTCAACAGGTTTCAGGTTTATCTTGCTGAATCCCAGCTTAAACGCCAGTACGATCGTCATCATTGTAGCAATGGTGACGGCAGAAAAGAGTACAGATACCATTATGGTTCCGGGAATGTTGTTTGCAGCAGCCGGGTACATAAGCAAAGGGATCAGTGGCTCGCAGGGGCCAAATACGAAAATCAGAAACAGGATCCAGGGAGTTGTCCTGACCACCTCCGATTCATGCAAATGAGTATGTTCCCGGAAGTGGGTGTGTTCATGAAAATGCTTGCTTCCCCCCTGGTGAAAATGAGCATGTGAATGCTTTCTTTTCCTGTAAAGGTGCCTGATGCTGATTATCAGGTAAACAAGCCCGAAAGCGATAAAGAGCCATCCTGCAATGTTCCCGCGGAACGACTCTACCGGGATCAGCTTGTTGACTGAAATTCCTATTGCTATCCCCACGAATCCAACTACTACTGAACTAAGGACATGCCCCATACCGCAAAACAAAGTGATGAGCATTGTTTTTTTGATCGTCCATTTCTTCGCTTCGCTGAGTACAATGAACGGAAGATAATGGTCGGGGCCCAAAAGCGTATGGATAAAACCCAATGAAACAGCTGTTACAGATAAAAGGGCGATTGAGTTGTCCATTGAATTCTTTTAAACCTCGTGAGATAATCGGTTTTATTTTGCAATAATATTTATAAAAATCGGAATTATAATATTTTGTGATATTTATTCTTTCCTTTAAAACGAAAAGGCGTTTTTATTCGAATATCCACGCGTTCCCCGAATAGATGAATTCATGAACATTAACATTCTGATTATCCAGCAATTTCCTTGAATTCCCGATAAATGATTTCATTTTAAGATAGTCGGCAGGCTTGTTGAAAAACTCCTGATTATTTTCAAATTTTGAACATGGAAGGATGAAGAACTTCTTCCTGTACTCTTCGATTGGCGTAAAGACCCATGTGAGGTAAAATCCGGCATTTGATACAATTGTTGAACCGGCCCTTTTTTCAAGTTCGATCCTCACCATAGTTCCTCCGTCTGTTTTAGGTCTTCTCTGATTCGATACAAAATTACCGAGGGAATAAACAACTACTCCGTCTTTTCTGTCGGGGCTGTTCCTGATCCATACCATTTTCTGCAGAACGTGAGGATGAGACCCGATTACAAGATCTACACCCTGGTCGAGCATGAAGCGGGCAAGGTCAGTCTGGATCAGGGAAGGAATGGTATCGTATTCCGTACCCCAGTGCAGGAAGGCTATTACCGCATCAGGTTTTTTTCCCATTGCTTTTTCGATATCCCTGCTGATGACCGCTTTATCGATCATATTGACGATTGCAGGGGGAGAAACCGTGATGCCGTTGGTACCGTAAGTATAGTTTAGCAGCGCAATTGAAAATCCATTCTTTTCTACCAGGGCAGGGTAAAGAGAATCCCTTCCGGCAGGACCGGTAAAAGTGCCGGTGTGAGGAATTCCAAGACTGTCGAGCCTGTTTATGGTAGCTATGATGCCTTTCCTGCCACGATCGGCCGAGTGGTTATTGGCTGTGAAAAGAAAGTCAATTCCGGCATTCCTGCACGCAACTGCAAGTTCAGCAGGGGAGCTGAATTGAGGATATCCGGTATAAGGAGTACCGCCAAGGGTAACTTCAAAGTTTGCAAATGTAATATCAGCCTCAGAAATCTCTTCCTTTACATATTCAAATACATCGTCATAGTTATAGGTATGTGTTTCCCTGTTCTCTGCTGACCAGATCTGTTCATCGTGCCCCATGATATCACCAATGAAGAGGAGGGAAATTTTTTCAGTGCCTTGTTCCTCCTGAGCAGAAACCTGAAAAGAACAGCAAAATATAAGGAATAGAATAAGTAACTTTCTTAACATAAATTTTTGTTTAAAGAATTCCTAAAGTTAATAATTATTAAATTTGCCGGCATTTCTTTGGAACCTGTTATTGATACAGACGGTCTATGAAATTAAAGCTTAGTCAGCCAGGCATTAAGAAGCTCTCACTTGCAGGTGTGATTGTGACTATGGGGATCGTCTTTGGTGATCTTGGCACAAGTCCCCTGTACACAATGAGGGCAATTCTTGTCGGGAGTGGGGGCGAAATAAACGATCTGTTAATATATGGGTCGTTGTCGTGTATCTTCTGGACTCTGACCCTTTCAACAACGATTAAATATGTAACCATCACCCTCAGGGCGGATAATAAGGGAGAAGGCGGGATTTTCGCGCTGTTTGCCCTTATGAAAAAAAAATCGACCTGGGCAGCTGTTCTGACAATGATAGGAGGTGGAGCCCTGCTGGCAGATGGCGTCATCACCCCGTCGATAACTGTCACTTCGGCAATTGAAGGACTGAGGCTTATTAATCCGGGAATTCCTGTTGTTCCTGTGGTTCTGTTAATAATAGGTGCATTGTTTTTTATACAACAATTCGGGACGCATTTTGTAGGAAGCTCCTATGGACCTATAATGGTAGTGTGGTTTTCAATGCTTGGGATACTGGGTCTTTCGCAGTTGTTTGTTCACCCCTTTATACTTGGAGCAGTCAATCCTGCATATGCATTCAGGTTTCTCTCGGAATACCCGGGAGGATTTATCCTTTTAGGCGCCGTATTCCTTTGTACGACGGGTGCCGAGGCTCTTTATGCCGATCTTGGTCAGTGTGGGAAAACAAACATAAGGGTCTCCTGGATTTTTGTAAAAACCTGTCTTTTGCTTAACTATTTCGGGCAGGGTGCATGGTTACTCATAAATCATCCGGCAGGTGTGAATGTAAATCCTTTTTACGGACTTATGCCGAAATGGCTGTTGCTGCCCGGAATAATCATTGCAACGGGAGCAGCTATAATTGCAAGCCAGGCTATTATCAGCGGTTCATTTACTCTTATCAGCGAAGCCATCTCTTTAAATTTCTGGCCAAGAATAAGGATCCTTCACCCGACACATGTCAGGGGTCAGGTATATCTGCCACTTGTCAACTGGTTCCTCTGGATTGCCTGTTCGCTCGTTGTCTTTTCATTCCGGGAATCGGACAATATGAACGCAGCCTACGGGCTTGCCATTACCATAACTGAAATAATGACTACATTCCTGTTGTCCTATTATTTGTATCACAAAGGGGTCAATCTCAGGCTGGTATCACTGCTGGTAATGGTTTACCTTACCATTGAAGGAAGCTTCCTTATCGCAAATCTGCACAAATTCAACAGCGGAGGCTGGTTTACCCTGTTGCTTGGATCAATCTACTTCCTGCTGATGTTCGGCTGGTATTTTGGAAGAAAGATAAAGAACAGGTACATTACTTTTGCCAATCTGAATAAATATATTGACCTGTTCAAAGAACTCTCCAGAGATGAATCCGTTCCGAAGACAGCAACTAATCTTGTCTATATTATAAGGGCTAACAGAAAGGACCAGGTTGAATCGAAGGTGATATACTCTATTTTTCAGAAGCAGCCCAAACGTGCCGACAAATACTGGTTTATTCACATTGACAGGGTCAATGATCCAAATCAGTTCGAATACCTTGTCACCCAGATCATTCCCGGCATTCTGATAAGGGTTGATTTTCATCTTGGGTTTAAGGTTGAACCCAGGATCAACCTCTATTTCAGAGAAGTCATTGAAGATCTCGTTGCTACAGGTGAAATAAACCTTGAAAGCGGGTACGAATCATTGAGGAAGTTAAATATACCCGGCGATTTCAAGTTTATTCTTATAGAACGGATCATGCCAAAGGATTACAAACTTACGAACTGGGAAAACCTGATACTTACTCTTTATGGTTTTGCCAACAGATTAAGCATCACAGATATTAAATCCTTCCAGCTTGATTCGACAAATACAACAATTGAGCAAGTCCCGATACTGATTGATCAGCCTGTACACCAGAGGATTAAACGTATAGCCCCGTGGCAGCCCAAAAGTTTTTGAACAAAAACTGCCTCTTTGCCGGTATAAACTGAATTGATTATATTCAGGCATTTTTAAATTGATTTTGTTGCGGATGAATGCTATGCCCATAGTGATCGGAACAATTGCAGTCTTTGCACTTGCATACCGGTTTTATTTCAGCTTTGTGGCAGCAAGGGTAGCGGTGAGAAATGATATTGGGCTGACTCCTGCACACCGGCTTTATGATGGTCAGAATTACTACCCAATGAACAAATGGGTATTGTTCGGACATCATTTTGCAGCTATTGCAGGGGCCGGACCGCTTGTCGGGCCTGTTCTTGCAGCCCAGTTCGGGTTTATGCCGGGATTTTTATGGATGCTTATCGGCGCCGTGATGGCAGGAGCTGTTCATGATTTTGTAATACTGACGGCGTCGGTTCAACACGACGGAAAATCGCTTGCTGCCATAGCCAAAGCTGAGATAAATAAGGTGAGCGGCGCTACTACTTCATTTGCAATCATTTTAATAATAGTTGTCGCCCTTGCCGGCCTTGGCCTGGTTGTTGTAAACGCCCTTGCTGAAAGCTCGTGGGGAACCTTCACTATCGCCTCCACGATCCCTATCGCGATCATAATGGGAGTCTGGATGTTCAGGATCAGAAAAGGAAAGACTCTGGAGGCTACAATTTTTGGAGTGATAATGCTTATTGTTGTTGTTATTGCTGGCCGTTATATACCTGGCTCGCAATTCGCAGGATGGTTTACCTTCAACCATAAAACCCTGACAATCCTCATAGCAATATATGGCTTCTTTGCCTCCGTTCTGCCGGTATGGCTGCTGCTTTCACCCCGCGATTATTTAAGTTCAATAATGAAGATTTCGGTCATCGGACTGCTTGCTGTCGGGTTAATAATAGTAGCACCTGAGATCAAAATGCCGGCTTTCACCGTTTTTACGGAAGGAGGTGGACCAATTATACCGGGGAAGTTATACCCTTACCTTTTTATCACCATAGCCTGTGGTGCAATTTCAGGATTCCACTCGCTCGTAAGTTCCGGGACCACACCCAAGATGATCATGAGGGAGGCAGATATAAAAACAATAGCTGTTGGTTCGATGCTTACCGAGGGGGCTGTCAGTATAATGGCCCTTATTGCAGCAACCAGCCTGCTTCCGCTTGACTATTTCCAGATAAACGTGCCTGTCGAGAAATTGCAGGCTATTCTACCAACACTGCATGAAATGGGGTTTACGGAATCAAACCTCGATCAGCTCTCATCCAGCGTGGGCGAAAACATTGCAGGGCGCACAGGTGGCGCTGTTTCCCTGGGTGTCGGGATGGCATACATTTTTTCTTCAATCCCTGGTATGAAACATTTAATGTCGTACTGGTATCATTTTGCGATAATGTTTGAGGCATTGTTCATCCTGACAACAATAGACGCCGGGACGAGAATAGGAAGGTTCCTTTTACAGGAGACCTTCGGAAAGGTGTACAAACCATTTCAAAAAACTAACTGGCTGCCGGGCAATTTGATTTCCAGCGGTTTGATTGTTTTTGCCTGGGCTTATTTTATCTATACCGGCACAGTTGCCACTATATGGCCTATGTTCGGGACAGCCAACCAGCTGCTCGCGACTGTTGCTCTTGCAATAGGCACATCATTTATTATTAACAGAGGCAGAGCCAGGTACGCCTGGGTTACTATAATCCCGATGACATTTGTCGGAGTAACGACTCTTACGGCAGCATACCTGAATATTAAAAATATCTATATTCCGCAATGCAGGATACCGGAAACACTCGTTCCCGGAATAATCAACCTCGCATTAACATGTTCAATTATCATATCTGCGATTGTCATTTTATCGAATGCAATTCCCCAATGGGTAAAAGCAGTTTCAGCTAAGAAGGTCCCGTTAAAGTTGTAATTTTACAGTAACGTCAAATAAACCAAAATCAGCCTGTCAGCCTGGATTAAACTCAGTAAGCAAAAAGGATGCTGAAGCGGCTCCTTCATATGTAAGTGATTATTAAAACAATAAGAAATAAATAATGGAATTGTTTCAAAACCTTCTCGATTGGTACATTACTAATCTGAACTATTTTACTGTCGCTTTACTTATGATGATAGAAAGCACTTTTCTTCCGTTACCCTCTGAAATTGTCATCCCGTTTGCAGCTTACAAAGCCGCCCAGGGCGATCTTAACGTATTTGGCGTTGTTCTGTTCGGCACTGTCGGCGCTCTCTGCGGATCACTGATCAACTATACTCTGGCATACTATCTGGGCAGGCCAATAATATACAAACTTGCTGATTCGCGTGTAGGTCATTTTTTCCTTCTCTCAAAAGAAAAGGTAGAACATGCAGAGAATTATTTTATCAGGAACGGCAAAACTTCTACTTTCATTGGCCGTCTCGTACCTGGCATCCGTCATCTTATCTCTATTCCCGCCGGGCTGGCTAAAATGAATCTGGGTGACTTTATGCTTTACACATTTGTGGGCGCCGGAATATGGAATATTATACTTGCCATTATCGGGTATTATCTTTATGAGGTCAGGGAGCAGATATTCCCTTACCTGGGGCATATACTGATCGGGCTGGGTGTTGTGTTTGTTGTATACCTGATAGTTAAAGCCAGAATAGCGAAGAGGAAGAAAGATAAATGGCAAAAGTAAATAGTAAAAAGTCGGAAGTCGGAATGTCGGAAGTCGGAAGACAGGACCGACCGTTAAGAATCCTGCCGGTGGCGGGATTTAGGGAGGAGCCAGGCTGCAGGGTAGGGAAAGGCCGGTGGCGAGTTAAAAGACATATTAAATTAAAAAGAATCAAAAGCAGTCTAAAAAGCCTTATAGAAGAGGCACCCCTCTTTACGAAGTAGAGAGGGGCCGGGGGTGAGTTCGTGATTTCCGAAGACAGAAGGCAGAAGAAATACGTCTTAAAAGACATATTAAATTTAAAAGAAATACGTCTTAAAAGACATATTAAAAAAAAGAAATACGTCTTAAAAGACATATTAAATTCAAATGAAATACGTCTTAAAAGGGCGCTTATATAGATTAAAACCCGTTTGCACCACCTAACCCCATAGCCGATCCTAAGGAATGGGATAGCTTATGAAACAAACTGTATGCAACTGAGTTGGAATAAATTTACATTTCCCCTCCTTTTCAAGGAGGGGTGGCCGGGACTATAGATTTTGAGGAGGTTACAATCTGTTTTCCCGGCCGGGGTGGTTAATTTATGTTTCAGTCTATCCATTTGAATAAAGGTAATAAGAAAGACTTGAATCAACCACCCCGACCAGACGAATTTAGTTTCTGCGTGGGAGATGATTTCACCGTCTGGCCACCCCTCCTTCAAAAGGGGACCCCTGCAAGCTGGCTCCTCCATAAAATTGCCCAGCTGGGCAATTTCTTACGGTCGGTCCGCCATGGGGTGAAGTAGTGAAGGGGAAAGTTATTTAATTGTGTTTCAGCTAATTAAATAATCCTCAGTTTTAAACTGATTCTTTGGCTATGCACCGCACTCCTTCTATCCCCTTTCCCGGTGGGAGAGGCATAATCTATATAAGCGCCCTTAAAAGACATATTAAATTATTATGTGTCCCGGACTGTTTCAGAACCTTAAAGAGAGACAGCTTAAACCACCGTCGAGTTTACGGAATTCGGAGACATCAAGAATTATGGTTTCATATCCCGCTTCTTCTATCTGATGCCTTGTTTTTGGGTATCCTTCAGGGACGAGTACTTTCCCGTTTATCCATACCGAGTTTGACGCATAAGCTTCGACCCTGTCAACAATTATTCTGTTGAATCCTGCAAATTCCCTGTGGTCAATAAGTTCACCAGATACCAGGAGGTTATTGTTTTCAATATATGAAACACCTGTTTTAAGATGAAGCATCTGCTTCAGCGGGACCTTTGATGCAGTGAAGCCATACCTCCGGAGGATCCCGGTCAGCTGGCTGATTCCCGCATTATTTGTCCGCTCAGACAGACCAATATAGAAATTGTTTGAGACCATCATCACATCACCCGCTTCGAGGGTTCCGGGAATTGCTATCTCTTCGATATCCGTATAAAACTCCTGAAGTACCTGCCTGATCCCGTCTGTTTCCCCCTTCCTGGAAAGGGCGCCCGGATTTGTAATTATTGCGCATGCCGGAGTACAGAGAGCTACATCCTCAATAAATGTTGAGTCGGGGAAGCGATCGTCAGCTTCAAGGATCATTACCGATAATCCGCACATTTTAAGCGCTTCAACATATTCAGAATGTTGCTCCAATGCTTTCGGATAGTCGGGTTTACCCAGGGATGACCGGGATATTCCACGGATCATTTCCGGGCATGGAAGCTTTACTATTGCATGGTGAAACCGCACTTCCCCTCCTTTAAGTCCGGAAGTGGCTGCGGACCAGGTTACTTCAGCCATTTTTCCAGGATTGCTTTTTGTTTTGGGGTGGGATCAGGCATTGGTTTGATTTCAAAGCTTCTCACCGATTTCTTCCCCGGAACAACTTCGACGGTATTGTTTATATCACGGTGGGTGACAGATAATGAAATTTTACCTTGTTGAATATCAGGATTCAGGGCTTTTTTAAGCAATTCAGCTGTCGCCTTCTCCCCGTTTATCTCTTTTATTATATCCTGGGGGCTCAGTCCTGCCTTATATGCCGGGGAATCCCATTCAACGCCTGTAATTAACAGATTCCCATTATCTTCACGTGTATTGATCCCGAGCCAGGCGCCATCGGTTACAGTGGGATCCGTGTCAATTGAAAGGCCTGCATACGCCAGGTATTTTGCATAGTTTATGTTCTGAACAGTAGGGATATAAACATCAAATATTTCAGAAAGTGAAGCCGTGGCAGTTTTTTCGCATACCTCCCTGAACTCCGAATCTGTAAATCCCCTATTCTTCTCCTTGTAATAGACCTGGTAAAGGGTCCGCATTACATCATCAAGCGACTTTTTGTTACCCGATTCATGCCGTATCGCCAGGTCGAGAAGCAGTCCGAGACCGCATCCCTTGTCATAATATGAAATCGTTGTGTTAGCTGCATTTTCCGACCTGTTGAAAAAAAGCATCCAGGAATCGTAGCTGGATTGTGCTGCAGACTGAAACAGATGACCGGGAATATTTTCATAGGCGGAAATATCCGATTTCAATTCCCTGAAAAAATCTTCACGGCTAAGGAAGCCTGCACGGTTAAGGATCAGATGCTCATAATATACGGTGACCCCCTCCGAAAACCAGAGCATTGTGGTGTAATTCTCCTTATCATAATCAAATGGTCCGAGTGCAACAGGCCTTATTGTCTTTACATTATACAGGTGAAAGAATTCGTGAGCAATAAAGCTCAGCCATCCGGTTTTCGATGCAGGTTTACTGAAATCGAGCCTGTTTGTGAAAACGGCCATCGAGTTGGTGTGTTCGAGTCCACCCATACCCCGGTTCATCATTATAAAAGTATAGTGGTTATATGGTATCTCACCGATGATTGAAGTAGTCGCCTCGGCAATTTTTCTGAAATCAGTTGTCAGTTCAGACCTGTCGATTCCCCCAAGATTTTCAGCTGCAATGGTATAAGGAATTCCTCCCGTTTCAAATTTCAGAATTTCCTGGTTGCCTGTCAGAATAGGGCAGTCATAAAGGATATCGAAATTTGCAGCATAGAAAGTATTCTTATTGTCCGCAGAAGGATCGAGCCCTGTAGATATCTGCGTGAACTTCTCATAAGGCAAAACAATAACTATGACAGGATGATCCTTATGTCCGGCGGGATGCATGAAAATGCCTGTCGGGGAGATAAATCCCCTCCCGTCGTCCAGAAATGAGTCGGCCACTGACGTTCTGAATGCAAAGACGTCATACTGCACAGTTAAACTAATGGTTTTTGAAGTTTCAATTTTCCACCTGTTTTTTGAAGTTTTTTCCCAGTTCAGGCTCTTTCCCAATTCATTGGTGGCTTTGAAATTAACAACATATTTCGGGTAATCCATAATCATATAATAACCTGGAGTCCAGACAGGCAATTTCAGTTCAACCGATTCTTCGGAGATACCCGAATAGACCAGAGCGACATGAAAATAGTGGTTGTTCGGATTTTCCATTGAGACAGTATAAACGATCCTGCTTACCGGAGCTTTTTGAGAACTTGCTTCGCGGGCAGCAAATAACATTAAAAATGCAATGGAAATCAATGCATAATGGTTTCCCCTGTGCATAAAAACCTTTCTGGTTTCCAGTACCAGATTTCCAGGCTGTTCAGCTCTGGCCGGCCGATTTTTGTTTTTCATATGGAAGTTCATAAACGATTTCTTTAATATATTGTGCCCATTCAGATTGTGATTTCACGGTTGTCAGTGTGTGCCAGAGTATTGGATCACCCACTGTGAGTGTTACTGTCGAATTACGCTGGTTCATCATTTCCCGCGGGAGTAGCGCAGATTCGATAAACATTTTGATCCCCAGACGTTTCCTGAGATTAGCCACAAAGTAAAACAGGTTGGAATTCCTGCCGCTGATATATACGGGAATAATGTCCCTTTTATATTGAACAGCCTTTGTGACGAATGTCTTTTGCCAGACGGGATCAGATATGACTCCCTTCTTTCTCCTTGAAACCTCCCCCGACGGGAATATCAGGATCTGGGTATCAGATTTGAAAAGCTCTTCAAGCTCCGACACCACCTCCCTTGAATTTTTCCCGAATACATTTATTCCAAGCATCACAGGTCTGAGATTTGGTATCTGTCCAAGAAGCTCATTTGTCGGTGATTTCACATCAGGAAAGAACTTGAAAACCATGCTGTAAAAAGCCAGGGCGTCCATACCTCCGACAGGGTGATTTGATGCAAAGATAAACCTGCCCCTGGCCGGAATTTTCCCGGCGCCCCTTACATCGACTTTCACGTTCCAGCCCTTAAGGACATCATTTATAAATGGTATTCCGGTTTTGTCGTTGCTCCTGTAGATTGTGGCATTCATCTCATCCTGACGGATAAGCTTTTCCACCATTCTGACGGCAAAACCGGGAAGAGATCTGAAGAACCCTGAATCACTGTTCCTGAATGCTTTCCTTATGTTTATTACCTTAGGAACCTCTGACATTATACCTCGGCAAATGCCACTATATAGTTATGTCCGTATTTTTTAGCACACTTCGGACAAGTAGTGAAATAGAAATAATATTTTTTTGCTTTCTTATCAGCCTCTTCCAGGTATTTTTTAAATTCCCTCAGGTATTTCGGAACCTGGTTATATGGTCCGTCAAAAACTTTACTCGTAAAAGTTCCGGTAAGCTTAACATTTTCTGCTCCCGTGACCTCTTTTGTTACATTCATATAAAGTTCACTTTTCCAGGGTGACGGATCATAAGCCAACAAAAGAAAATCCTTCTTTTCACAAGTTGCGCCGGCATCCTGTGCTTTTTTCCACATCCTGCCGATGACTTTGCCCATCATTGATGGCAGAGGCATGTGCAGAAACTGTGGCAAATAATCCCTGATAAATTGTTTTTCAGTCCAGATGTTTGTTTTGCCATCCCAGGGTTCCGGTTCAAATTTCGGACAGCATTCCCGGTCTTTTTCTGTTTCGTTCATTTCAGAAAGGGTTAGAATGAAACTGTAAATTATGAAAAATAGTTTAAATTGTATTATTCAGGGAGGAATATTTTAAGCCATGTGGACGAAACTGAAAAGGAGCTTCCCTGGTTGAGGTTTTACATCAGGTCAATGATCATCGCCAGAGGAGTATGCGATGATGTACAATGTCAATACAGCTGTTATGGCGTAACCCGCAGCACCTGCAAAACCTGCAAGCACACGTGCGCCTTCCAGCCTGAATTTTTCTACAGACACTATATTCTCAAAAGGTATAAAAATGTGACTCTCGCCTTTTTTCACAATTGAATCGGGAGCAAAATAAATGTGAATTGCTTTGTTTTTAGAATGGAAGACTTCCTTCTCTTCAATGGTCCCCGTTAAAAAACCATCTGTTGCTGATATATCTGATATCCGGTAGCTGTTGTATCCCGAATGGATATAGGTGTATTTATTGCCAGGATCCGTCATTTCATTTGCGGGAATGTGCTGCAATGAATAGCAGCCTGATAAGGCGGTTTCAAAAGCCAATATTATGAAAAGGCAGGAGAATTTGCAGATATCTTTTAATGATGTCATTGATAAACCGATTCTCAGTTTTTACAGGAAAACTGGCAGGGTAAAGAGCAGCAGAACGACTCCTACAGAGGTTATTATCATTCCTGCATTTACTTTATGCCTTTCTACCTTCCCGATATTTTCCATGGGGCAGGAAAGGGTCTGATTCCCAACTTTTACAGCAGATGGCGGACCGGCATAGATGTGAACCTGCCTCAATTTATTGGTTCTGATGTGATCATTGTCCACTATAATACCGGTAAAAAGCCCGTTTTGTCCTGAAACAGGGTAAACCATCCAGACGCTGTCGCCTGAATGAAAGTAGTAGATATTTTTCTTTTCAGGCATTTTGGTCACCTCTGAAGGCAGCACGTTTTTGCGGGTTACACAACTTGTCAGGATGAAAACAATTATGATGAGGTCTAATAAGATTGTGGTCCCTCTTTTGAGTTTTTTCGTCATGAAAGCCAATTATTTTTTATAGCCTGGGAGAGGCAGGGGAGTCTACTCAACTATCTCGGCTTCATCAAAATTACGGGATTGAACAGTCACACGACGGTTCCGGACCTTATGTACACCGCGGCTTCCAAAGAAACCCCAGCCTCCGCTGCCCAGAAGAAAACCAAGAGCATAGAATCCTCCGTTATTATTCTGGGCATACATGGTAATCTCATTGTTAAAAAGCATGCCTAAAAAATCGAAAGGGGCAATAAAGCCGTGCCATAATCCTCCAAAGAAACCGTATTTGTGGCCGGATAGGCATTGGTCCACTACTTCATTATTGGCACACCCCGATAACAGGATCAGGGCGAAGAGTACAAACACAACAATAAAATTTCTGCGATGGTTAAATAATTTCATTTTGTTTATTTTAAGGATTTATTGGTTCAGAAAAGGATTCCTTCGACAGGTTTGCCTGAATATTTTTTTTCATGATCGATCAGCCACTTTTTTCTTCCAAGACCTCCCCCGTATCCAACAAGGCTGCCGTCGGATCCGATTACCCTGTGGCATGGGATAATAATCGCTATTCTGTTTGTGGCGTTGGCATTCGCCACAACCCGCACCAGTCTGGGATTATGGAGCGATTGTGCCTGTTCAAGGTAGGATCTTGTGGTTCCAAATGGTATTTTCTGAAGTTCTTTCCAGACAGCCTGTTGAAAGTCAGTGCCCTGGATGACAAGTGGTACACTAAATTCTTTTCGCTTGCCCTTAAAGTATTCCTTAAGCTGCTTTTTGAGAGTCCTGAGATGCCTGTTTCCTCCATATCCGACAATGGATTCGAACAGGGTTGCAACATGTTCCTCTCTAATAGTCATGTGCTCCCTGTCACTGAATTCGAGAAGGCAGACTCCCTCTTTTGTCGCCCCGGCTGTCATCTCACCTAATGGTGTCTCTATTTTAGTCAGTTTGATCATGAATACAATACTAACCTTTATTTCGAAAACCTGCCTGAGGTCGATTTAATATATTTTTTGTTTCTGAACCTCATGGCTGACCAATCATCATCAATTGATACCAACCTGATGCCATAGAAATCAAGATCATTCAGTGATTTCCAGCCATGGTCCCTTTCAATTTCGGAGGTGAATCTCTTTGAAGTTTTTTTAGGATAGCAAAACCACAGAATACCGTCTGCCACCAGATTGTGAAGTGCAACCGGAGCAATTTCTTTTACTTCTGAAACCTTCTTTGTAAAAACAATCATGAAATCGTAGGGGAAACGCTGGTCTATCTCAATATCTATAATTACGTCCTTAAGATCCTTAGCCGGTGCAAGGGAGAAGTTTTTCTCCGCATTGATCAACGCAATTCTTTTTTGGCCTTTAAAATTGAGTTTTTCAAGAAGGGTTTTCATACAAGCCGGATTTTTTGTCCACCAAGTTAACAAATATATGAATTCTGTACAGATGCAGGGCTACTCATAGCCTGATTTACAATAAATTTTCCCGCAGATTCCGCAGATTAGCGCAGATCAGGCTTTGGTTATTGGATTTATCTTACCAATCAATTTCACCTGAACAATATTATACAAAAGGTTGTATCTTTGCATTATCAAAAATGGGGTGCCTTAATACCACGGGCTGAGATCAAACCCTTGAACCTGATCCGGGTAATGCCGGCGGAGGAAAGTTTGAGAATCCTTTTATTCAGCCGTGTATTTCGTCCTCATTTTAACGATGGTTTTAAAACCTATATAAAATGAGACTGATCTTTCTATTTTTATTTTCATTCTGGATCACATTCCTGGTTTCAGGGCAGGATGTGGAGAGGCTGGTACTGAAGGGAAAGGTGACCGGCAGTGAAGGAGCCGCACTTGCAGGGGCAAGCGTCGTTATTACGGGCACAAACATCGGGGTTATAACAGGACCGAACGGGACCTATTCCATCGGTGACCTTGCTAAAGGAAGCTATTCAATCCGTTTTTCATTTGTCGGTTATGAACCACAGCAACAAGTTGTTAAGCTTGAATCAGATACAATTCTTGATATTGTGCTGGAAGAGAAGGTTTTAATGACCGATGATGTTATAATTAAGGCCACAAGGGCAGGAGAACACGCTCCCCTGGCTTATTCCAATATATCCAGGGAGGCGATCATGAAACAAAACACAGGTCAGGATCTTCCTTTTCTACTGAGTCTGACCCCGTCCCTTATTGAAACTTCAGAAGCGGGAAACGGGGTTGGATACACCAGTTTCAGGATCCGAGGAACGGACGCGAGCAGAATTAACGTTACAATTGACGGCATACCGTTGAATGATGCGGAGTCCCAGCAGGTATTCTGGGTTGACCTTCCCGATCTGGCTTCTTCAGTCGATAATATACAGGTTCAGAGAGGCGTGGGGACCTCTACAAATGGAGCGGGAGCATTTGGAGCTTCGGTCAATATTCAGACAAAAAGTATTGAAGCAAAACCGTTTGCAGAAGTAAATTCATCGGCAGGTTCATACAATACTTTTAAAAACAGTCTGGCTGTGGGAACAGGACTTCTTTATAATAAATACGCATTCCAGATGCGGTTTTCCGATATCAGAAGCGATGGTTTTATTGAAAGGACCGGTTCTAATCACAGTTCTGCTTATTTGAGCGGAATTTACAGGACTGAAAAGTCAATTTTAAAGGCTAATGTCCTTCTAGGAAAAGAGCACACGGGAATCGGGTGGTGGGGAGTTCCGGGTGAATTGCTGGCAGTGAGCAGGAGATTTAATCCGGCGGGAGGGTACACCGACGAGAACGGTCTAATACAATATTATGATAATGAAAGCGATAACTATATTCAAAGCCATTATCAACTGATCTATACACAAAAAATCAGTGATATTTTCTCTTTTCATTCAGCCCTACACTATACCAAAGGTGAGGGTTACTATGAAGAATACAAAGAAGACCGTTCCCTTTCCGCTTACGGGTTACCTGATATTTTAGAGGGAGACTCGACAATCGGTCAAACAGACCTTATTCAGAGAAAATGGTTATCGAACGACTTTTACGGACTTATTTACTCTCTGAATTACAAAGGCAATAGACTTGAAGCTAACCTGGGAGGGGGATTAAACCTGTACTCAGGCGATCATTACGGAAGGATAATCTGGATGAAGAATCCGGGAAATATTGAAATGGATCACCAGTGGTATCTGAATAACGGCGAAAAAGGCGAAATGAGTCTTTATGGAAAGGCAAGCTACTCATTTACTAAAAGGTTCTCGCTTTTCGGAGATCTTCAGTACAGATATATAAAGTATGAGCTAAAGGGATTCGATGATGATCTGAAGGATATCAGTCAGGGTCACAGATATAATTTCTTCAACCCCAAAGCGGGCCTGTTCTTTTCGATTGCTCCTGACAGGGATGCTTATCTTTCCCTTTCAATTGCCAACAGGGAACCGACAAGGGCTGATTTCAAGGAAGCTGCCGGTGATCCGGCGTCAATGCCTCTGCCTGAACGATTGTATGATATTGAGGCCGGGTATAAGATGAGGACCGGAAAAAGCTCCTTCGGTCTGAATCTTTATGGTATGATATATAAAGACCAGCTGGTACCTACCGGAGAACTTTCAAATGTCGGATATCCGATAACAACAAATGTCAGTAAAAGTTACCGGGCAGGTGTTGAGTTCACGGCGGGGATTATTCCATCAGACTTTGTGGAATGGAACTTCAGCCTGACTTTCAGCAAAAACAGAATCTCTGATTTTATTGAATATTATACTGATTATAATACTTCTGACGGGACATCAGAATATAAAGGCAGGGCTCTTGGAGCGGTGGATATCGCGTACTCACCCTCCTTTACCGGGAGCAGTGATCTTTCACTTAAGCTCCACCGTACTGTGAATCTTCATTTTATAAGTAAGTATGCGGGTAAGCAATACTTTGATAATACCATGAACAATGAAAGGATTATCGATCCCTATTTTGTAAATAATGTACGGATTGATTTTGTGCCTGTTGCATTAAGCTTGAAAGGCGCTGAATTACAGCTTCTTGTGAATAATATCTTTAATACGGAGTATGAAAGCAATGCTTATGGGGGCAACTGGTTTGAAGATGGTGTTGAAAAAACATGGTCATATTACTTTCCGCAGGCCGGGACAAACATCATGATGAGGCTTAGCCTGAAATTCTGATCAGATTCTAAAAAAGAGACAATGTCTGACTGGCTGTTAAATCACTGGATCGAAATTTTTGGTGTGGCATCAGGAATAATTTATGTAATCCTCGAGATCAGGCAGAAACTCTGGCTTTGGCCGGTGGGAATTATCACCTCCGCGGTCTATATCTGGATTTTCTTTACCGGAAAGCTTTATGCTGATATGAGTCTGCAGGTATATTACCTGGTGATCAGCTGCGTTGGATGGTACTGGTGGATTAGAGGCGCAGGGCGTAGGGGAGAGGAGGAGAGGGGGAGAGAGGGAGAGGGTGGGTTAAGGGTGACCAGGCTGAAATTGAGAACAGGACTGACTCTTGGTGGAGTGTTTATTGTTATTTATACAGGCATATGGCTTTTTCTTACACGTCTGACCGATTCTCCTGTTCCGGTTTGGGATGCATTTATAACATCAATGTCGGTTGTGGCTACCTGGATGCTTGCCCGTAAGATCTATGAACACTGGTTCCTGTGGCTCATAGTGAATAGTGTCTCTGTATTATTATTTATAATCAAAGGTCTTTATCCAACAGTAATATTGTACATGATTTACTTTCTTATGTCTTTTGCCGGTTTGAAGGAATGGAAGAAAAGCATGATCCTGGATTCCTCTGCCGAATTAAAAAATTAGCCCGGACCTTTTTTTAAGGAACTCTTCTCAAAATAAATTTGCACAGCTCATTCATCAATCAAGTGGCTAAATGGCTAAAGTGCCTGTAGTGCCTGTAATAATTAAAGTAAATTGAGTGTCTTAGTAATTAAAAACTTCAGGCACATTATTCTACTATTCCTTTACCCTGAACAATAGTGATAAAACGGTTTGGAACAATATCTTCAAAGACCTCAGTTTTACCATCAGACCACCTGACCTCAAGTTTGTCTATAAGTTTTGCTTTTCCCAGGCCGATATGGAGCCTCGGATCATTGTTCGAAAGGTAGCTTGTAGACCACTGGTTGATGAGAACCTGCTTCATTTCACCTGCTGAAACTGTTACTTTTGCCCCGATTGCGGGAGCCGGGCCATTTTTCCCTATCAGATTTACACCCAGCCAGTTGTTCCTGTTGCCCCCGTCATTTCTGAGCAGTGCCGGTGTGGCCTGCAGATCGACATGTGAAATAACGATATCTATGTCACCATCGTTATCAAAATCCCATACAGCAAGGCCTCTGCCCGAGCGTTTAGTGGAAAAGTAAGCTCCATAATCCCTGCCCTTGTCCCTGAAATGGCCTTTGCCATCATTCTCAAGCAGCAGTGGATACTGCAATATAAGATCTTCAGCCGTACCATCAGCAGAGGCAATATCGAGGTCGCCGTCGTTGTCGAAATCAAAAAGCGCAGTGCCCCAGGCCCCTTTCCCTGCAAGAGGACCTGAAATGCCGCTGACTTCCGTGATATCTTCAAACAGACCATTGCCCAGGTTCCTGTACAGGGCTCCGAAATCAAGGTCGGCTACCAGAATATCGATCAGACCGTCCCCATCAACATCGCCAATTGTGCCGTGCATTGAACCGGTACCCCGGCCCTGGTTGTTAGCTGCCACACCAATCTCTACCCCTACCTCCTTAAAAATTCTATTATCATTTCTGAACATGTAATTAAATTGATGATCGTTAGCCTGAAAGATGTCCAGGTCCCTATCATCGTCATAATCAAAAACAGTAAGTCCCATGCATTTAGAATCAGGATAAAAAAGACCGTTTTTCTCCGTAACATCCACAAACTTCCCGTCCGGCTGCTGTTCATACAGCATCGAAGCCTGACCTTTATATTCAGAAGGATGCGGCATAAGTCCGGGTGTTACGGGTGAATCATATGCAGGGTCAAAAGCCAGAAAATTACCAACCATGGCATCAAGCCTGCCATCAAGGTTATGATCCAGAAATGCAACGCCGATGCTCCATTTTGTGAATCCATTCAATTTATCAGGCCCCGCAAGTCCGGTTGAACTGGTAATATCAGTGAATGTTCCGTTCCCGTTATTACGGTAAAAAACATTTCTGCCATAATTCAGAAGATAGAGATCCTGGTCTCCGTCGTTATCATAATCAATTGCCCCGGCTGCCATGCTCCAGTTCAAATCATTGAGGCCGGCAGCTAAAGTTATGTCAGTAAAAGTGCCGTTCCCGTTGTTTTTGTATAATATATCCCGGGAATTTTTAAATTCTTTCCCTTTCGGATCAGAAATGCCTTCAAGGTAGGTGCCGTTCAGCATATACAGATCCATTAAATTGTCGTTGTTATAGTCAAAGACAGTAACCCCCGATCCGCTGCTTTCGAGTATATTGACATAGGAATAGTCACCGAAGGTATATTTGAAATCAATCCCGGCTTTTTTCGTTATGTCTGTAAATACAATGTTATTCTTCTGTGCGGAAGCTATAAAATGGACGCAAAAAAGAAGAGTACAAATGAATATCAGAGGCCTTAAAAGAATTCCTTTTTGCACCTTAGTGAAAACCTTTGAGTCCTTTGTGGTAAATATTAAATCCCTTAAACACAAAGGTTCACAAAAAACCAGAGTCTGTTTAAAAAGTCCTTTGTGGACCTTAGTGAAGACCTTTGAGTCCTTTGTGGTAAAAATTAAAGACTTTAAACACAAAGGTTCACAAAGGTTAACACAAAGGTGCTCAAAGGGAAGATATATTGAAAGGCACTTATTCAACAACGCCTTCGGAAGGGGAGTAGCTAAGTTTGTTGATTTTCACTTTACGAGCAGATTATTTTTTAGCTTTCAGAGCGTTAAGATATTCTTTCCCGGTTATAACCCTTGTGTTGTATTCACGGTTATATTTCTCAAGTTCAGGGTTATCGGGATAAATATCTACCGGGTGAAGGAGGATAGCTTTTCATGCCATGAAAGGGGAGGGGCAGGACAGTATTGCCGTACGCTGTATTCAGATCTCCGTCCTTTACCCATCCGACAAAATTAATGAGGAAGTCCCGTTTCCATCCGGGTTTCAGTTCAGGCAGAAGTGCGCCGTCAAATCTGATAGTGGCCTCATCACCGGCATTTGAGATTATATATTTATTATCTGCTCCTGTCAGAAGCGGTAGCACATTACCATATCTTGTATAGCTGCCCGTAAGGTCGTGCCATCTGGGATCCCCGGAAACGTTTGAATAGTCAAACCAGTGAGGTCCGTATCTGCCTCCTTTTCTGAAGCCTGCAGAAAATCCCCGGTAATGCAGGTCAGCCGAGGCAGGGTCAAGTGTAGTAGAAATCACGGATTCATCTGAAAGAGCGCCTGAAAAGAAGACATAATCCCAATAGATATCCATGTTCGTTCTGATCTTTATATGGTGATCATCTGTAAGGAATTTGCCTGAAAGATCAATGATAACTGTTTTGTCTTTTCCCATGGGGAAGCCAACATTGTCAATTATAGTTTCCCATTCCCCCTTCTTATTAATAACCTGGATAATTGGGGCAAGGACCTTAAGTTTATCCGATTGTGAAACTGCAACATTGATACTGGCATCAGTCGGAAATATCCAGCCATTCATAAAAAGATACAATGTGCCTGATGCCTCAGTTTCGCCGGGATCAAGTATCAGTTCCTTCATCTCGGTTATACCCTGGTATTTGTCAGGTTTTAAACCGTGAAGGTAATTATCGTCTTTTCGGAAATCAGAGGAAGAACATCATTACCGTCAGCATCGGTTGCAGCGTGGGGATGTGGTTGTCTTTTACCCTGTAGATTTCGAATCCCGGGAATGGGGGAGGAGAAAACTGTTCCGCGACAAAAACATCAACCGAAGCGGGATGGTCAACGGCAACAAGCTGAACCTTGTCAAGATAAATCGTTTCCCACAATTCTGAAGTGACCTGGATGGAATAAACTCCATTCTCCGGTTTTAGCAGATCACCGGGAACTTTTATATAATCATCCGAAGCATCAGCAAACGCATAGGCGGTAGTGCCGCCCATGATGCCAAGAGGCATTCCGAGCCCGCTGCGCCAGAGTACATCCTTTACAAAAACATATTCATCCCCGTCCCAGGTATAAAGGAACGGGCAGGAGCCTTTAAGCGTCTGAGCCTCTATAAGTGACTGATCAGTTTCAGGGAAGAAGATGTTCTGAGGTACTCCGTTGGTCCATATTATTCTGATAACATCGGTCAGGGACCGTTTACCTATACCAAAATGGACTTCTGGTTCAGTTACCACCATAGACTGGTACAGATCACCGGCTCTTATTTCCACAGTTGCACCGATCCCGAAATGGTTGTTTTTTGCACTGCCTGCACGCAGACCCACCAGTTTGATCCTTACAAAGTGGTTCCCGTTGCCGCCATCGTTACGGAGCAGTTTTATACCGCCATGAAGGCCGGCTATAACAAGGTCTATGTCGCCATCATCATTATAATCAAACCTGGTTATCTGCCTGCCGCCCGACCTGATCTCATCAGGTAACAACCTGGAAACATCAATAAATTTTCCTTTCCCTTCATTATGGAAAAGGAATATGCCCTTACCGCCGTGAACCACAGGTTCTCCAACGACTATTATATCAAGGAATCCATCATTGTCAAAATCCAAAAATGAAGCATCATGAACCTTCACATTCTTCAGCAGGCTGAACATTTCAGCTGTGTTTTCCGCCTGCTCAAAGGTGCCGTTGTTCTTATTCCTGAATAATCCTGTTGCATCTCCTCTCGATGAAGGGGCGAAGATATCCGGAAATCCGTCATTATCATAATCCCCGACAGCTACGGAACCAGGGCTGGCTCCGGCTTTCAGTCCGCTCTCCTCAGTTATTTCTTTATAAATTCCCTGTCTCTGGTTTGAAAACAGTGTAATTCCGGAATTTTCATTTACAGTGACAAGGTCTATGTCGGCATCCACATCGAAATCAGCAAAGGCTGCATCGAGCGTATTAGCGTCAGCTCCGGCCAGACCCATTTTTTCTGCCTGTTCCTGGAAAGTACCGTCAGAATTATTCCGGAACAACATATCGGGTCCGGCTTTTGCTTCAAACAAATCCAGATCCCCGTCATGATCGGCGTCGAAAAACAGGGTCATAATTCCTTCTCCTGCGCTAACTATTTTTGCCCGCACAGTAACATCATCAAATGTTCCGGTGCCTGAATTCCTGTACAACAGATCACCATTTTCCCGGACAATGTAAAGATCAAGGAATCCGTCATTGTCAAAATCACCGAATGAAGCTGATGTTTCTGTTCCATTATGGTTTATTCCGGCCTGCTGTGAGACTTCGGTGAACCGGCCCATCTCATTGTTGAAAAGATAGTGCCTGTAAGCGGAAGATGCCGGATCAAAACTGCCTGCATAAAGATCGATATCCCCATCGCCGTCATAGTCTGAAGCCTCAATATGTGTGGGCTTCGCGGAGTTGCCATCCTCGCCCTCGCTGAAGGCAGGAATTATATTCAATCCTGCCAGCGCTGTTGCATCCGTGAATTTTATAACATCAAGAAGTGATCCCTCTCCGGCGTCCTGTAACGAGGACTGCTGGTCAAATGTGATAAGGGGAAATCCTATCAGTGAGCCACCGGGACCTTTCAGATCCATGATACCTGCCTGATATGGTGGCGTGACTTTCAGGTAGTTATGAAAAATAGTGAATTGCAGTATCGCATTTTGCCTGTCCTGATTTTTAAGGGCTAAGATGGTTTTATCATAATAATCCAGCGCCTCCTTAGGAAATTCCGGAAATTGCTTACGGATGACCTCAAGTTGCTCCATTGCTTTATCCATCTCACCTTCACGGATATATACAGAAATAAGGCTCAGTAGCGGAACTTCATTTCCCGGCGCATTTTCAACAAGTTTAAGCAGGTAGTTGCGATATTCATTTTGTGAATCCGAATCTGTTTCTGCGGCGTAAAGCTCTGAAAGATCATAAAGTACTTTGATATGACCCGGGGCAAACGTAAGAGCTTCCTTAAGCTCCGAAATTGCGCGATCTCTTTCATCATTCATCTGGTATACAGTTGCCAGGATCAGACGTATATCAGGATCTTTCGTATCAATTTTGATTGCCTTTAACAGTTGCTTTTGAGCTTCAGGATATCTGCCCATTCTTAAATATGTAAGTCCAAGGTTTGCGTATCCGAGCTTTTCCTTTGGCGCCAGATCGATAAATTTAAGGAATTCGGCTTCTGCTTCTTCCAGTTTAAATTCTTCAAGGTAGGCAAGTCCAAGTGTTTTAGAAGTAATCAGGTCTGTCGACTTCTGCTGATCTTTTTCAGGATTGTTCCGGCAGCTGAAAAGAATTGCGGAGAAGGCTGCCAGAAATAAAAGGACTTTTATTTTTTTCATGCGTATAAAGTTAAGAAATAAACTATTATTCCTTTTTTGGTTTTGCCGGGATGCCTTCATTTACCGGGACAACCTTATAAGTGCCGGACCTGTTTCCTTTCTGATCGAATTGAAGCAGCCCTGTAACCCCCTCATAACGCATCCCCATCAGAGCTGTCTGGATTTTTTCGCGGTCGCGGATCCCCGCTTCTTTGATGGCACCAATAAGCAGGTTCATACCGTCGAAAGCATAAGATGCAACCATACCGGGAGGATTTCCATATAATCCCGTGTATTTCTTCCCGAAGTCTGAGGTTTTTGTGTCTGACCAGCAACCTGAGGGGATACGAAGATCGTTGTCGTAATTCCGCAATTCATTGCAGGATAATTCATCCTCATTGAGAAGCCATAGTGGACCGTAAACAGGTTTTTTGAAATCTCCCTGTCTTATCCGGAGAAATAATCCGAGGGAGGCAGCAGGTTTGCAAAACAGGATAAGGCAATCAGGCTCAGACTTAATAATTCGTCGGGCAAGATCATTTAAATCGTGCCCGTTTCCCTCATACTGGAACCGTGCAGGAGGGGTTTTTCCTTCGGATCTGATTTTACCAAGGAAGCTGGCAAGGGATTTATTGGAGTCATATTGAGAATCATATACGACTGCAGTATGACTTAATTTATTGATATTATATATCTCTTTAAAGAGCGATTCAGCCTGTTGAACGTCGTTTGGCACACAATTAAAGAACCAGGGAATAAAAGCCTGAGACAGAGTAGGGTCGGCCGGCCATGCAGACAGAAAAACGATCTGAGCTTTGGCAGAGGCTTGTTCAACAAGGTGGGCGTTGCGTCCGTCGTGAGATCCCAGCAGAGCCCACACTTTTTCTTCAAAGATCAGATCGATTGCTTCTTTAGAACCTGTCCCCCATGGACCTTCCATCGACTTTACAATGAGCTGAAAGGGTTTGCCGTTAAGTCCGCCATTCAGATTTGCATTCCGGATTGCCATTTCAGCACCCTGCCGGGCAGCATTTGATTTGCCATCAGAGATCAATAAGCCGATCTTAACTGTCATTTCCTGATCATCAGAAAACCGGCTAACTTTCAGGTCACGGGTATCGGGCACCAGCATGGAGAGGACGAGGCTGAATGCGGGCAGAAGTCTGGATAAATTCAGGGAATTCCCCCATGGCACCTTCATCTGACAGAAGGTTATGGAATTAGAAGATCTCTTCCGATTGCAACCGCAACTTTCTTTAGGACTGTCATCATCGCTCCAAATTCATCGATACTAAGCGATTGATAACCATCGCATAATGCATTTTCCGGTTTATGATGAACCTCAATAATGAGACCATCGGCTCCGGCAGCAACAGCTGCGTTTGCCATTACCGGCACCATCCAGCGGAGCCCTGTTCCGTGGCTCGGATCAACGATGACAGGGAGATGGCAGAGCCGTTTCAACATCGGGACAGCGCTCAGGTCAAGAGTGTTTCTTGTGGAAGTTTCAAAAGTACGGATACCTCTTTCGCATAACACAACCTGTTCATTTCCCTGGTTAAGAATATATTCAGCTGCGAGCAAAAATTCTTCAATAGTTGCCATCATGCCTCTTTTTAGCAAAACCGGTTTACGGCACAAGCCGGCCTCCTTCAGCAGAGGGTAATTTTGCATATTTCGAACCTATCTGGATCATATCGGCGTACTCAGCGACCAGTTCAACCTTCCGTGTATCCATAACCTCAGTTACAATGGGCAAACCGGTTGCGGCTCTTACTAGGCTCAGCAGTTTAAGTCCTTCTTCTCCCATTCCCTGAAAATTATAAGGGGATGAACGCGGCTTAAAAGCACCGCCTCTTAATACACCTGCGCCTGCTTTGCTGACACCGGCTGCCGTCTTAAAGAGTTGTTCCCTGCTCTCCACAGCACAGGGACCAGCAATAACTACTACTGTTTCACCCCCGAACTCTGACCTTCCAACTGTTACTTTCGTTAAATCCGGTTTTGCTTCGCGACTCACCCTTTTTGGAATTTGAACATCAATTACCGGATTACTGCAAGGATTTGTTTCCATTTTAGCCTTTCCTTAATTATTAATATCTTGATTTACCTACTGTCCGGGTCCCCGGCTCAAGAGGGGGAGCTTTGGAGAAAACAAATTTGCCGCCGTGAACCTCTGCGAGGTAGATCTCACCGATATCATTCCAGCTTTTATCAAATATTATCTCTCCTGTAACTCCTTTGTAATTCTGAAATGTTTTAAGGTCAGTGAGCACATCGCGGATCAGAACCCTGTTAAGCCCAACTTTCTGAATTGCTTCAATAATGATATTCATCCCGTCGTAGGCATGCGCGGCAAATACATCAGGTTCCTGGCCGAACCTCTTTAAATAATGCTCCCGGAATGCCTTTAGTTTTGGATTATTATCATCAGGATTATACTGACAGGTAGTTACTATTCCTTCAGCAAGCGGTCCTGCAATTTCAAGAAATTCCGGGGATACCATTCTGTCAGAACCAAAGACAGGCTGTTTGAGACCCATGGCGCGGATCTGCTGCAGGATAAGAGCTGACTCCCTCGCATTTCCCCAGATAAGGATAGCATTGGGGGATGTCTTCCTGATCCTCTCCAGCTGCGCTTTAAAATCCGATTCCCCATCGTTGAACCTCTCCTCGATAACGTATGGGTAGCCCATGCGGGTTGCAGCGTCGGCGTATTCCATGACCCCGACCCTTCCATACCGGTTGTTTGCCCTTATCATTGCTACACGGGCAAGCCCCATTTTTTTATGAATATAGCTGCCAAGAATGTAACCACTCTGCCGGTCATCGCTGATAACACGGATTGTCCATGGGATGTTGGTCTCGGTAAAGGTAGGATCGGGGTCACCGGTGCAAACCATAAAAATCTCGAGCTTTAAGGCTGCACGTAGTGCTATATGTGAGACATTATCGTCGATAGAGCCGAGGAATATCCATACCTTTTCGTCGTCCATCTTTACCACTTCATTTGCTGCAGCGCCCCACAATCCCGCGTCATTGTGAGGCAATATTTTAAACGGAAGGCCTTTATAACCGCCTCTTCCGTTAGCTTCTTCCACTGCAAGGGTTGCACCCTGGAGCATCTGTTTGCCCTGCGGGACCAATACCGATGCGCTCAGAGGTCCAAGAAAGCCTATCCTTACTTCCTTAAGGTCCTTTGGGGGCAGCTTTTCGCGACCGGCTCCATAGAACAATATGGGTTCCAGAAAATGATACCTGTAGGCTTTCTGATACTTACTGTACGGGAACAGTTCATCGGGAGCTTTCCCGTAGTTCTGTCCCTTTTCCTGTCCGGTCAGGATTGAGATAGCAAGCATAATTGCAAGTGCGGCTGTTGATATTAACCTGTAATTAAGATTCATGTTATTATTTATTTTAGCAATTCACCGCGGCTGACCCCTTTTGAAGTTGCCACCCATAATACATCATCTTCCGCATCCACTCCAATTATGAAGTTGTGCGAAATTGAGGGAGATAAAGCTACCTCTTTTATATCTTTGCCTTTGGTTATGATAGCTTTACCATCAGAGCTATTGTCATTTTTCTTGTAGGTGACCCAGGTCTCTCCGTCAGTGCAGCTTAAACCGTTGTCGCTGCAAACGAACACAACCCTACCTTCCGCCCTGATAAAATTAATGAAGTTACTTGCAAGACCGCTATCTTCCTTGAAATATCCTTTCCAGTTCTTCCCGTCATAACGGCTCATACCGAAATAGGTTGAAACCCATAAAATGCTGTCTGCCCAGGAGGTCGCTGTCGTGATATCATGAACCAGGCGATCATCAGGCAACAGGTCGATTTCCATTTCACCGTCAGGATCGTATAGTCCCTGAATTTTCTGGTTCCGGGAGTATATTCGATCACACCGCCGCCCCAGGCGGCAATATAGACCTTGCCACCACCGGCTGATACTCCGTATGTCCATGGCTCGTGCATGGGTGCACTTTCTCGGTAAATATTTCCCACTCGTTTGTGAATGTATCAAGGCGACCAGCTCCGCCGCCAGTTGCGACCCACACATCTTTCCCATCGCAGATAACGCAGTAAACCAGATCGTTGGGGAGGCCGCTATTGAACTGATTAAAGGTGGCTAATTTACCGGACGACCAGCGTGTCAGCCCGGCAAGTGTACCCAGCCATACATCACCAATCAGATCACTGATATCGATTGACGCCATCCCATTGTGTGCCAGGCCATCTTTAGTTGTGTAAGTACTCCATTTCCCCTTTCTCGATAACGGCAAGGCCGTCGTGTGTTCCGGCCAGAACACGGCTGCCATCAATACGGACAGCATATGCCTTGTCTGAAGGTAATCGGCTCAGCCATTGTAAAATTCTTCCAATTGCCATAAACCGGGACGCCTGCCGGCTTGTAAATTCCACCGGTATAGCCCGCTGGCATTTCACCTGATCCTTTTGAAAGAAACGCCTGAATCTGCCTTTTCAGATTTACTCTTTCCGGAAGCGGAACGATAAGTCCTGCCTTTTCCCAGCGCAATAAGACAGATTGCCAGGATGAGAAACTCAAAACTGCTGAAAACCGGACTGACTTCTTTTTAAAAAATTTATTCATGGTTAACTGGATTAGTGCGCCGAGATTTTTGCCTGATATTTTTCCGGGAGACTCTGTAATATTCCTGGACCTCTCAGTGTTTTCAGATATTCAACAAGTTCGTTTAGCTCAATTTTAGTACGAAATTCATCAGCGACACCATGCTTATCTTCCGGGCTGTACTTTGTCCATATTTCTTCAAGTGTCTCTGCCCTTCCGTCATGCAAATAGGGAGATGAAGCATAAATATTATTTAGATGAGGAGTGTCGAACAGCATCGAATCATCAGTTGCCGCAAGTGTACCGACATCCACCATTTTCAGGTTAGTATAGTATGGTGGAGGATGGCATGTAATACACCGTTTCCAGCGGGAAGTACATTTTCCCGGGTATCGTGTGTGCGGTCAAAGATAGCCTTTCCCCGGAGCCTCGGGTCTCTGTCAGTTCTCCGTTTGGGTTATACTGGAGGTTAGGCGGGTAGGAGATTGGTCATGACATAGGCGACAAGGGCGTCAAGATCTTTATAATTAAACGGTTCCGTCCTTGTCAGAACTGTTGAAAAACGAATCCCGTCCTGCCTGTAAACAGTCTGATTTTTCCCGCTCCACTTGTACGGCGTGTCGCCTATTTCCCTTAACGCTACTGGGTATTTGTAATATTCCTGCCCATATCAATTGACGCCATATTATACACAAGCCCGTCCTCGTGTGAATCGCTCAGGATGGCAGGTGTGGCATGAATACTGGGTCTGGAAAGTATGACCGGCATTGTTAAAAACTTTGCCCCCCGCTGGACGACAGTTACCCTTTTCGGTCCTCCCAGGTCAATAGTGGATTTTGTCTCAAGGGTTTCAGTATTTATTACGGTGATCCGGAACCCTGCAGATGTTCAGCAACGTAGAGCAGTTTTCCGTCCGGGGAGAGAGCCATACCTTTCGGATTGGCTCCGGTAGGAATGCGACCAAGGATAAACCGGCTGCTTATTCCAAGATGATTGGAAAATGACTTCAGCTTTTCATCGGGCGTTTCACCAATTATTTTCCTTATCGAGTCGGTCAATATCAATTACAGAAATGCGGTCAACACCAGAATTTGATATAAAGGCTTTTTTCCCGTCAGGTGTTATTACAACGTCGTAAGGATCAGAAAAATAATAAGCATTTGGCTCATCCAGGAGTAACTGAATAAGCCTTTCTTTCCCTTTTTGTTCCACAACACAGAATCCATGGGTCATCATCCATCCCCTTTTACCTGAACGGTCGGTATCAGGTTCTTGGGCCGGA
>CAWKIC010000043.1:0-58833 GCA_963849615.1 uncultured Bacteroidales bacterium | reverse complement strand
GATAAGGTTATCCTGTTTGATAAGCGTCATAAACGATCTAACCCATTTCGCCTTGTTCAGACCGAAGATGAAAAGGGGAAAGCGTTATGGTTCGTTACTAATCTTATAGAAGATAAGGTTGAAACTATAGTTGAAATCTATAAAAAACGTTGGGATATTGAAGTATTCTTCAGATTCCTTAAGCAGGAACTGAACTTTAAACACATATTCTCTACAAAGATGAATGGATTAAGTATTATGCTTTACATGACTATGATTGTTTCGATGCTTATCCTGGTATATAAAAAAGCAAATAACCTTGGATATAAACTCGCTATGTTCCAACTTTTCTACCAATTAGATGATATTTATGGAGAGATGCTGGTGGAACGACTGGGTGGAGACCCCAACCTCGCGTTTGATAGCTTTACGAAAAGAAAAGCTATCACACTAAATATCAATAAATAAATAAATAAAAACAAAAAAGTTCTTTTTTCATAATTAAACAAGGTTTCGAACACTAGAGGGCTCTGGTTATCAACAAAAATAAACTTAAGTGTTTGTAAATCAAATATATTACAAATATACTAATTTCTGCATATTTATTTTTGACACAGCAATTAACTGTGGACAAAAAAATAAAAAATATACATGCCAGAGATCTTCTGAAGTTGATTCCAGAAGATAACTTTGCTTCAATCATAAAGGATACCAACGTAGACTATCAAGTCAAGAAGCTTTTTGGTCGTACTATGTTTTTTTTACTCCTATATGGGCTGCTTGATTAGCAAGAGATCCAGCCTGCGAACCCTTAGAGCAATCCTTTACAATCCAATAAGTTTAAGGTACTTATTTAAGATAGACCCTCTTCAGCAAATCAAATACAACTCGCTATCAGACAGGCTGGCAACGATGAACCGACGAAGGAGCATCAGTGGCTCAGGGCTCAGGCCGAAGGCCAGGGTTTTTTGGAGTGTAAATTGAATGGCAAATAAGACGAATAAGCAATAAACGTCCAACCATTTAGCTGAATTTTATAGCTTTGTCGTCATGATATATTATCAATCAGGTTCAGAAGATACGATAATAGGTCCAAATGACCTTGAATATGGAGTTTATGCCGCTCTTGTAAAGATCGGGCCAAGGAAGAAAGTTCTTGTTGTACCACCCGATTTTACACGATTTCATTCACGCTCGGGAGATATTACAACACTTATCTATAACTATTACAAAGAAAATCTTAAAGATATTCTTCCGGCTCTCGGAACACATTCTCCAATGACTCAGAGGGAACTTTCCGAAATGTACAAAGGAGTTCCCAGGGAGCTGTTCAGAATCCATGACTGGAGAAATGATGTGGTAACCGTGGGGACTGTTCCGGGTGAATTCGTTTCGGAGATAACTGAAGGTAAGCTTGACTATTCCTGGCCGGCACAGCTTAACAGGCTCGTTTTATAACGGAGGTCATGATCTCATTGTTTCCGTCGGTCAGGTTGTTCCGCACGAGGTTGTCGGGATGGCCAATTATAACAAAAACCTTTTTATAGGAACCGGCGGACCTGAGGGCATCAATAAAAGCCACTTTATTGGAGCTGTTTATGGAATGGAAAGGATGATGGGGAAAGCCGATACACCGGTAAGAAGACTGCTAAACTATGCATCGAAAAATTTCATTCCACATCTGCCTGTTGTATATATTCAGACAGTGATTGGTCGTGATGAGAGCGGAAAACTAGTAATAAGAGGGCTTTATATCGGAGATGACGAAGAAGTATTCAGACTGGCATCAGAGCTTTCCGTAAAGGTAAATTTTGCAGTCCTCGATAAACCATTGAAGAAGGTTGTTGTTTATCTCGATCCTGCCGAATACAAAAGTACATGGCTGGGAAACAAAAGTATTTACCGTACCCGTATGGTAATGGCTGACAACGGCGAACTGATTAATTCTTGCTCCCGGGCTGAAAGAGTTTGGTGAAGATAAAGAGATTGACAGGCTTAATCAGAAAGTATGGGTATCGCGGAACTCCGGCCACCCTCAAGGCTGTGAGTGAAAATGAAGAACTAAGAAACAATCTCAGCGCCGCGGCACATCTTATACATGGAAGTTCAGAAGGCAGATTCTCAATTACATATTGTCCCGGAACACTTACAAGAAAAGAAATTGAATCGGTCAACTTCAAATTTGCTGACCTGAAACAGATGCTTGGAAAATATAATCCTGAAAGACTTAGAGAAGGTCTCAATAAATTGCCTGATGGAGAAGAAATATTTTACATTTCAAACCCTGCAACCGGACTTTGGGCTTCAAAAGATAAGCTCAGATGATAAACTGGGGGATGATAGGCTGCGGCAAGGTAACTGAGCTTAAAAGCGGCCCTGCTTTTAATAAGATCAGTAATTCCAGACTGGTAGCGGTAATGAGAAGAAATGCAGCTCTTGCCGAGGATTATGCTGCAAGGCATAATGTCCCCAGGTTCTATACAAATGCAGACGACCTGATCAATGACAGTGAAATAAATGCTGTTTATATAGCCACACCCCCGGCAAACCACGCCGAATATGCAATTAAAGCCCTTAAGGCTGGAAAGCCCGTTTACATTGAAAAACCGATGGCCCTGAATTACTCTGAATGTGAAAAGATAAATAAGACAGCGCAAAAATATAACCTGCCGGTTTTTGTGGCATACTACAGAAGGACGCTTCCGGGATTTCTCAAGATAAGAGAACTCATTGATAAAGGAGAGATAGGCAAAGTCAGGTTTGTCAGATACGGTTGTTCAAGTCTTTATCTGCCGATGAAAAGAATGGTAATCTCCCCTGGAGGGTGATACCTGAAATATCGGGTGGAGGCCACTTTTTCGACCTTGCATCCCATCAGCTTGATTATCTTGATTTTTTATTGGGCCCTGTTAAAAAGGTCGCATCAGTCGTGTTAAACCAGGCAGGCCTGTATCCTGCAGAAGACTTTGTATCTGCCGGATTTGAATTTCAGAACAATGTAGCAGGATACTGGAACACTGGTGTTTTACTGTATCACCTGAAGGGAACAGGGATTCGCTTGAGGTCTTCGGTGAAAAGGGGATTATAAAAACATCGACATTCAGCTTTGAGCCGATAAGGCTTGAAAATGAGAATGGAGTACCGGAATTTATAAACGAACGTCCTGAAAATGTTCAGTACTACCTTATTGAGCAGATTGTTAAATCATTAACAACCGGATCGGAGGTTGTAAGTACCGGCATTTCGGCGGCAAGAACAAGCAAGGTGATGGATGAGGTGGTCAGGGGATATTATAAAAGATAGGTGCTGGTTACTGGTTACTGGTTGCTGGTTACTGGTTACTGGTTACTGGTTACTGGTTACTGGTTGCTGGTTGCTGGTTACTGGTTGCTGGTTGCTGGGTGCATGGTCATTAACTGAGTAAACAACATGCAACATGCAACATGCAACACGCAACAGCAACCTGCAACTAGCAACATAGCAGGAAAGTAATACATTTTATCAACATAACAAGACTAACTAATTATGAACAAACTATCTGATATCGGACTGATAGGGCTTGCAGTAATGGGTGAAAATCTTGTTCTCAATATGGAAAGTAAAGGATTTCAGGTAACTGTTTTAACCGGACCACAAAAAAAGTTGATGATTTCCTGACCGGAAGGGCAAAGGGGAAAAATATTACCGGAACTCACTACAATTGAAGAACTTGTAAAATCGCTTGCACGTCCAAGGAAAGTAATGATGATGGTAAAAGCCGGAAATGCAGTCGACGATATGATAGATACCCTCCTTCCGTATCTTGGAGACTGGAGATATCATCATTGACGGAGGCAATACTCATTTTCCCGATACAAACCGTCGTACGGCATTTGTTGAAAGCAAAGGACTGCTATATATCGGGACAGGAGTGTCGGGGGGTGAAGAGGGAGCGCTTGCTTGGTCCTTCCATAATGCCTGGCGGTTCAAAAGCAGCATGGCCAGAAGTAAAACCAATCTTTCAGGCGATTGCTGCCAAAGTTGAAGATGGATCCCCATGCTGCGACTGGGTTGGTGAAAATGGCGCCGGACATTTTGTAAAAATGGTCCACAACGGGATAGAATACGGTGATATGCAGCTGATCTGCGAAGCATACCAGATAATGAAGGATCTGCTGGGAATGACCGCTGATGAAATGCACCAGGTTTTCAAAGAATGGAATAAAGGTGATCTCAACAGTTATCTGATTGAAATTACAGGGGATATTCTTGCTTACAATGACACGATGGCAAACCGCTCGTCGACAAAATTCTAGACACTGCGGGACAAAAAGGAACAGGAAAATGGACTGCAGTCACCGCACTGGATCTCGGTATTCCGCTGACCTTGATCGGTGAAGCAGTTTTTGCACGATGTCTCTCAGCACTAAAAGAGGAGAGAGTAAAAGCTGCGGCAGTACTCTGTGGACCCACTCCGGTGATCCCGGAAGAGAAAGATAAATTCATCGATGATATAAGGGATGCCCTTTATGCATCAAAGATTGTTTCCTATGCACAGGGATATGCGCTGATGAAAGCTGCAGCGGTAGAATACGGATGGAAGCTAAACTACGGAGGGATAGCATTGATGTGGCGCGGAGGATGCATTATCCGATCGGCTTTCCTGGGCAAAATCAAGGAGGCTTTCGATAATAACCAGAAATAACAAATCTCCTGCTCGATCCTTTCTTTAAAGATAAAGTAGAGAAAGCCCAAGACGGCTGGAGGAACGTCGTTGCCGCTGCAATCTCGAACGGAATTCCTGTTCCTGCGATCTCTTCGGCTCTGTGTTATTTTGATGGGTACAGATCCAAACGACTTCCTGCCAACCTTCTTCAGGCACAGCGTGATTACTTCGGTGCTCATACCTACGAACGCACCGACAAACCAAGAGGAGAATTTTTCCACACCAACTGGACAGGCCGCGGTGGAACTACCGCTTCATCAACCTATAATGTCTAAATCCTAACTACCCTAATCAGCTATGTCAGAACTACAGAACAAAATCGGCAAATACAGATGGACGATCTGTGCACTTGTATTTTTTGCCACCACCGTTAACTATCTCGACAGGCAGGTACTCAGTTTGCTAAAAGACAGGCTTGAAGTACAATTTAACTGGAGTGATTCCGATTATGCCAACATTGTTTCAGTTTTTCAATTTGTATATGCCATTTCAATGCTTTTTGCCGGACGTATCATTGACTGGCTGGGTACCAAATTGGGATATGCCTGGTCACTGATCATATGGTCGGTGGGCGCCATGGTCGCATGCACTGGCAAAAGGCACGGGTGGTTTCATGTTTGCCCGCGGAGTGCTTGGTTTTGGTGAATCCGGCAACTTCCCGGCAGCGATCAAAACAGTAGCAGAATGGTTTCCCAAGAAAGAAAGAGCACTGGCCACCGGGATTTTTAATTCAGGTGCAAATGTCGGAGCTATTCTTGCTCCTCTTACCGTCCCCTGGATTGCTAAACACCTTGGCTGGCAGGCAGCATTTTTAATTATCGGGGGTATCGGTTTCTCATGGCTCATTTTCTGGTTCTGGCTTTATGAAATTCCTTCCAGAAGCAAACGTGTCGGCAAAGCTGAATTTGACTATATTCACTCGTGATAATCCTGATGAATCGGAAACACACGGTGCAGAGAAAACAGAAAAAGTTCCCTGGTTTAAACTGCTTAAATACAAGCAGACCTGGGCATTCAGTTTTGGAAAATTCATGACCGACGGTGTCTGGTGGTTCTATTTATTCTGGTTGCCTGCCTATCTTAAAGCTCAATACGGGATGACAGGGATGCAGGTTGCATTTCCGCTGGCTGTACTTTATACCATGTCAACTGTTGGCAGTATTACCGGAGGCTGGTTTCCAATGTATTTTATCAAAAAAGGGTATGAACCCTATGCCGGACGAATGAAAGCCATGCTGATTATTGCCCTGGTTCCGCTGCTTGTTCTGTCTGCCCAATATCTTGGAGGAATTAGTTATCTGGATGCCTGTATTTATTATTGGAATCGGAACAGCCGCCCACCAGGCATGGTCGGCCAATATTTTTACAACGGTTTCAGATATGTTTCCCAAAAAGGCAGTTGCAAGTGTAACCGGAATCGGCGGAATGGCCGGAGGATTTGGAGGCATTTTTATTAACAAAATCTCAGGCTGGGTTTTCGATGGTTACCGTCATGCAGGAATTGCCAAATCGTGGGTTGAAGCACAGGGACAAAACCTGGGAGGTTTCTTGAAAAAATCAAATCGCTGACATTAATTAACAATACAATGATATTATAAATCTTGATAAAGTCGAACTGGGCAACCTTCCTGCCGAAGTGATACAGCAGTTCCAGACAGTTGATCCGGCCATGTTTGAACAGTTAAAAGCCATACAGGTACCCATTGTACAGGGGAATATGACAACAGCCTATACCATCGTATTTGTATTTTGCGCTTTAGCCTATCTGATTGCCTGGGCGGTAATGCATTTCCTGGTTCCTAAAATGAAAAAAATCGAACTCTGATCCTGACATTTATTATAAATACCTTAAACAATGAAAAAACTCGGAAAGTATTCAATCGGGTTAGGTGACAGGTTTGGACACCAGGGCTTCGCTCAGATCAGAGCAATAATGGAAGCCGGCAAAAACGGGGTGAATATAACTCCCGTATGGAACAAATCAAACAGGGAGCACCAGATCATTGGCACACAACCCGGTGATGTCAGAATTGAAGCAGATGCCGTAACAAAACGTGCCGATTATAAAGGTCAGTATTTTGTTGATGCTGACCACATAAATCTTGATACTGTCGACAGGTTTATCGAAAGTTCGGATTTTTTTACAATAGATGTTGCCTCATATATCGGCAAAAGAGCCAGTGAATCTGAAATTCTCGAATTCCTTTCTTCGTCCTCAAAATATTCAGGACGCCTGGATATTCCCGGTAAGAGCAAATCTATTAAGTGCTCAATAGCAGAGCTCAGGGACATTGCAGAAAAATACCTTTTCGCAGCTAAGAAAGCCGGTGAAATCTATAGAACCATAGAAAGCAAAAAAGGAGCCGGGAAATTCATAACCGAAGTATCAATGGATGAAGTTGCTCAGCCACAGAGTCCTGTTGAGCTTTTTTTCATTTTATTTATGCTCGCGGGCGAAAAAGTTCCTTTGCAGACGATAGCACCCAAGTTCACGGGAAGATTTAATAAAGGAGTCGACTATGTCGGGGATCCTTTGAAGTTTGCAGCAGAGTTCGAAAGTGACCTGCTGGTAATAAATCATGCAACAGGTGAATTTAACCTGCCGGAAAATCTTAAAATGAGTGTTCATTCAGGATCGGATAAGTTTGCGATCTATCCTCATATAGGCCAGATGCTGAGGAAGCACGGTAAGGGGATCCACCTTAAGACAGCCGGGACTACATGGGTCGAAGAAGTTATCGGTCTGGCAGAAGCAGGAGGCGAAGGGCTTAATTTTATAAAAGAGATATATAAGAAATCCCTTGAAAAAATCGAGGAATTGTGCGCACCATATGCTGATGTTATTGACATAAACGTAACATCCCTCCCATCGGCCGGTGAGGCCGCAAGCTGGAACAGCGGGAAGTTTGCTGCATCATTAAGGCATATCCCCGGTAATCCCGACTATAATCCAAACATGCGGCAGCTGATACATGTGGCTTATAAACTGGCAGCTCAGAAAATGGATGTTTATTACAAACTTCTTGAGGAGCACGAAGATGTTGTAGCAGAATGTGTCTTTGAAAACATCTACAAAAGACATATTTGCAGGCTGTTTGAAATAGTCTAAAGTTAAGGGGATTCAGGGCATAGAAGTCAACTTAAGGGGATGGATAAAGGGAAATAGGGAGAGAGTTTAATCCAAAACCGAATGTAAAGTACTGAATTTAAGTTTGATAACTTTGGGGCTGTTGAAAAAGTTGATTTTTTGGACTTTTTCCCTTTGTGTTCCATAGTGTTATACTTTGTGATCCTTTGTGGTTAAATAAATTATGTTTAACCACAAAGTACTGAAACCTGCCTACCGGCAGGCAGGGGTTATCACGAAGGTTCACGAAGGACTTTTTCAACAACCCCAATTTGAATTAACATAAGCTATCCTGGCCGGGGTGGTTAATCTATGTTTCAAGACCCGATTTTAGCAGAAAGAGCCGCGTTACTTATTAAGCTCAAGTGCCGCCAGAATAAACGGAGCAACACCTTTCGGATCATTATCAATACGTTTTTCGTTCACATAGTATTCATATGACCCGTCTCTGTAGGGATTTCCCCCGAGGCCGCATCCACCGCAAATATTATGCATTGTAATCAGTCCATTTTCATCGACGGTAATAAGCTCCTTAAGTATGTTTATAAAAGACGTTTCCGCAATGTCAAGGTATTTCCTGTCAAGGTACCCTGAATGTGCTCCCCTCGCAAATACATATGTAAACATTGCTGAACCTGATCCTTCAATATAATTGCCCTTCCTGTCCGCCTGATTCAATACCTGGAACCATAGTCCGGTTTCCGGATCACGGACCTTCAGGATGGCATCACATTCCTTCTGAAGAATTTCAATAAGGTCACCTCTGTCAGGATGATCCCGGGGAAGGTAATCAAGTATATCAAGGATGGCCATCACGTACCAGCCGGTAGCCCGGCTCCAGGGGTAATGCGATTTGCCGGTTTCAGGATCGCACCATTTTTGCTGCCGGCTCTCATCCCATGCATGCATGAGCAGGCCGGAGCTTCCGTCAAGCGTTTTTTCATAGATCATTTTAGTCTGTCCGGCCGCAATATCAAACCATTCCGGTGCATTAAACTCACTGGCATATTGCACCATAAAAGTTGAACCCATGAATATCCCGTCGAGCCACATCTGCCATGGATAGATCTTCTTATGCCAGTAACCTCCGGAATTCGTTTTTGGATGGCTCCTTAACTGATCGATGAAATTATCGAGGGCTATTTTATATCTCTCTTCCGGATCCCTTCTGTAGAGAGTCATCACATTCCTTCCCGGAAAAATCCTGTCCAGGTTGTATTCATCCTTCCTGTAATCAGTTACAGTACCATCCGGCTGTACGAAATAATCCACCCATTCTTTCATATAGTCGGAATACCTTTGATCTATGTTTCCCAGCCTGTCTATCGCCATGCCAAGGAATGCCACATCATACGCCCATTTTGGATTGGTGTCGACATAGAATACAAGGCTGTCGGACCTGGCGATAACTGTATTAGCCATTCTGACCGACCATTTTTCGGTTGATACATTACTTCTCTTCTTATCCTTCGGTTGGAAAGTACAGGCAGCGAGTGCAATGATCAATATTGAAATTACTTTTTTATACATATTCTGTTAAGTTACTAATTCAAAACTTTCTAAGAATCGCAAAGAAAGAAAAGAGGCCCCTTTTACAGGGTCTCTTTTCATTCTGTGTATTACAAAAAATCTTTATTACCTTCCCTGTAATACAGCCCTTAGTTAAAACTAACCCAATAAAATTCTAATATCCTTCATTTTGCCAGAATCCTTCCGGATCAGGTCCGGTTGTGAGATTTGTAACAGCATCAATCTGCGGGGTAGGTATCGGTCGCAGTGTGTGGAAAGCCTTGATATTAAGTCCGGCAGTTCCATTGTAAGCTGTTAACCTCTCAATAAGTTTTCCGGTCCTTTTCAGATCAAACCACCTCTGCTGTTCACCGCAGAGTTCCCTCGCCCTCTCATCAAGAATAATGTTGATGTCTTTTCCTGTAACCAAAGCTTCTTCCGGTGCGGTCAAAACATTTGACATGCCGGCAATTGCCCGGGCTGTTCTGAGATCATTCAGTTTCTGTATAGCATTGGATGACTGACCTCGCCATCATATAACCCTCCGCAGCAATCAGATACATTTCAGAAAGACGAAAAACAAACGCATCGCGTGAACCAAGGTCTCTGATAATTGATCCTGTAAGATCATCAAATTTCTTCAGCTGAATATACATCCTGTTGCCCTTGAAGTTTTCATTTCCCGAAGTTCCTGTTGCTATGGTAGGCAATTTGGCTGAATCATCCTGATATAGCGGATACACTTTGGTGTTTCCAACATCGGTTCGCGAGAAGAGAACATACCGGTTTGCAGCCCTGGCGATCTGTGCAGGTGTAGCAGTTTTCTTCGTCATAAATATTGCAGTATCTCTCATATTTGCAAACCCTGACGGAGGGGTTACACTCCCTGCAAACGCAGTCTGAAGGACGGGAGCAAGATAATATATATCCCTGAACGATGCCTGATATCGCTGATCGGTTGTATCATTAAAAAGATCAAGAAGATATCCTGAAGGAACATATCGTGTAAAGCCTTTGCTATAAGCCTGATAGCTGGTACCCAGATTATAATCGACTCCTGAATACTTAAGTATTTTATTTGCTTCCGTATCAGTACGTTTAAATACAGTCGTCAGGCCCGGTACAGAGTTCCATACCCCTACGAACATCAGATGAGCAGCATTTCCTCCTATGGTGTTTGCAGCATTACGGAGGATCATCTGTGACCAGGTCAACTGACTCCCGTTGGCATCCAGCTTCAGTCGTTTTGGAAGAATGTTGTTTTCAAGCACATCAGAATAGTCGACCCACCAGATAACCTCTTTATTTGAAGTTCCGTTTTCATTGGCTCCGCTCCAGCAATCGGAATAATTTGAATAAAATGAGAATCCGCTTCTGCGAGATAACCTCTTCTGCAGCAGTTGCAGCATCAAGATAAGCCTGGTTATCATTGAATTTGCTTGCCTTATAGAGAAGGATTCGCGCTCTAAGGGCTTTTGCAGCCCAGAGATTTATATGACCGTTCTTGGTTGTCCTTGATGCAAGCTTAGTCACTGCATCGTCAAGATCCTCAAGCATAAAGGCATAAACATCTTCTTCAGAATCGCGATAGGCAAGGGTTGAAACACTGTTAACCGGTTCCCTGTTAATCTGAACCGGGCCCCAGGTTTCTACCAGGTGCCAGTAATAAAATGCCCTCAGGGTCTTTAATTCACCCAGGTAAGCATTTTTATCTGATTCCGTCAATATGACAGCAGGCTGCAGCTTCAACATATTTAATACCCGTATTACAGGTGTTCACAGCTGTGTAGAAAAGTTCCCAGTACTCATCGAAACAGGCGTTCATAGTTTCCCGTGAACTTGTTGCAACTTCAGGTGTGATCCCTGAATAATCGATAAGCACTTTCTGCCTGTTGTCATAGCCAGTCAGCCAGATGTCAGTTCCGCCTTCACTCAATCCGAATGCAGCCTCTTTACCATACCATCCGCGTAAATAAGAATAGCTTGCAGCCAGCAACCCGTCCAATCCTGACTTGGTAGAATAAATTACCTCTTCACTTGCACCTGTTTTATTGTCTTCCAGCAGATAATCGGTGCATGCAATATTTGAAATTAAGACTATTGTAAATATTGCCGTTATATATTTTAATCCTGTTTTCATAAGATGTTTGATTTATAGTATTTAAAATTCAAGATTAACACCAAAGACCATTTGTTTCGACAGCGGATTTGAAATAGCCCCGCCACGTTCAGGATCATAGTTATCAAGATTGCTGAATGTGAAGTAATTCTGAAGCGATCCGTAGATTCTTAGGTTTGAAATCCCGATTTTTGAAACAGCCTGATTTGGAATAGTATAACCGAGCGTCACTTCTCTTATTTTAAGGAATGAGGCATTCTCAAAACCAACCGCCGGCATATCATTCTGGGAAGCAATACCTGGCCGGGGAAATTTGGCCCCCTGGTTTTCAGGTGTCCAGAAATCAACAGCCGGAGAACCATCGGCTTCGGTAGGTTTATATGCAGTATTATAAGTCATAATCGATCCATTGCCCGACACGGGCATAGATAAGGGAGGATAGAGTCAATCCCTTGTAGCTAAAACTATTATTCCATCCAACGATGAATTTCGGGCTTTTGCTATAAATCCGTCTTGTCAAGATCATTGATTACATTGTCGTTATTCGCATCCACCAGTTTAACATCACCCGGAACTTTTCCATATACAAGAGCCTTTTCCGCTTCAGCGATCGACCAGCATCCGTCGGCCTCATAATTATAGAATGCCCTTACCGGTTCACCAACGATCAAAGCCTGATCGGGATTTGAAACATCCCGTATCTCGCCGCTTGCCAGTGATACTATTTTATCCCGGTTCATTGAATATGTCAGATCGGAGTTCCAGCTGAAGTTACTCTTTTCTATAATCCTGAAATTAAGGGCGGCTTCGAATCCCCTGTTTTCAGTAGTACCAACGTTCTCAAGCACCTGCGGGTAAACTGATGAAGCAGGCAATCCTTTGTAAACCAACAAATCATTTGTTTTTGAATAGTAAAAGTCGAGAGCTGCGGTTATTCTGTCTTTCAAGAGGGAAATATCCAGACCCACGTCATAGGTTGCTGTGGTCTCCCATGTCAGGTCAGGATTCCCAAGATTGGCAGGGACCTGACCCTGGACAAGGATTGCCCCATAAGTGTACGGAATTTTATCAATACCCAGAATAGTAAGAGTCTGATAAGGATCTATCGCGGCATTCCCGGCTTTTCCCCAGCTTAAACGCAGCTTCAGGTTGTTGATCAGGTCGGATGAACTCAGAAAGGGCTCATCAGATATTACCCAGGCAGCGGCTAACTGATGGAAAATAGCCCCATTTATTTCCCTCTGACAGAACGGAGGAACCATCAGCGCGTAATGTTGCAGTCAGAAGATATTTGTCGAGCAGTTTGTAATTGACACGTCCGAAATAAGACAACATATTGCTCTTTATATAGCTATTTGTTATTGCCCGTCCGGTGGTCGGGATGAAAGACAGGTCATAAAAAGAGCTTTTTATGTAGTGGTCAAATGTCCCGATCCCTGAAGATCCATGCGATTCAGAAACACCCTGGTGTGCACTTTGTCCTGCCAGCAGTTGCAAAGAATTTGCAGCACCCAATGTAAAAGTATAATTAAGCGTATTTTCAAGAGTATAACCAATCGACTGGCTGTTCAGTGCTGTGAAGGAGGATCCTCTTCCAAACTGATAGTTTGCGGTACACATAAAATCTTCATACTCTCCTGCCCTGTTGGATTGCTGGTCAACTCCGAAAACCGACTTGAATTTCAGTCCTTTTAACAATTCCCATTCAAGGAACAGGTTGCCGAAAAGCCTGTTGCCCCGGGTATTATCGCTGTAATAGCCGGGAACTTCGTTCAGCAACGGATTTGTATGGCTGATTGCAAGTTCTGAAGGCCGGTCAAGGATGGTACCATCAGCCAGATACGGCTGTGCCAATGAATGCATTTTAATCAGCTGGGAGTAAACATTGTCCTCCCTCCTGTCCCAATTGCGGTAAGTGTACTGGAGGTTGGCACCCACATTAAGCCTTGCCGTAATTTTGTGATCAAGGTTGATCCTGCCGTTATACCTCTTCAGATCATCATTTCTTAGAAGTCCCTGCTCATCCATAAATCCCAGCGATACGACGAATGAAGTCTTTGCATCACCACCCGACAAGGAAACTTCATGGTTATTTGTCATGCTGTTACGCAGAATAAGATCAAACCAGTTCACCCCTCCTTCGGTATAAAGCTGGTATACTGATTTTTCATAGGGAGCGCTGACTAAGTTTGAGAGGACAGTTGAGGGAGAATAATTTGACAAACTCGTTGTTCCCCAGGCTGAGGTGCCTTTCTCAGCATTGTACCGCTGACGTTCCGCTATTAAAAGGTAATCCTGCTCAACACTCATTATCTTTGGCAGATTTGTAGGACTGTTGAATGATACATACGAATTAATTGATATCCTTGATTTTCCTGTCAACGCAGTGCCTTTCTTGGTTGTAATTATCACAACACCGTTTGCTCCCCTGGTTCCGTAAATTGCAGTTGAAGAAGCATCCTTCAGAACCTCAATCGACTGAATATCTGAAGCATTTAGATCAAGTGTAGAGCCATATTCGATCCCATCCACCAGAAACAAAGGAGTGTTTGAAGCATTGATGGAACGGTTCCCCCGGAGAGCGATGTTAATGCCTGACCCCGATTCTCCGCTTGATTTTGTAATATCAAGCCCTGCGACTTTGCCCTGCATTGACTGAAGGGCATTATTTGTAGCGGTCTTTGTGATTTCGGCTGACTTTATTGAAGAGACAGCCCCGGTCAAGATCTTTCTTTTTCACTGTTCCATAACCCACAACTACGAGTTCATTCAGGCCAATATATTCTTCCTGTAAAACTGCATTAATTGTGCTCTGAGCTCCCACTGCCATCTGTAGCTTGCTGAAGCCGATAAATGTGAACTCCAGGACGGCAGCTGACGGGTTATCAACAAATATCTGGAAATTCCCGTTGGCATCGGCCTGCACCCCTGTAGTGGTACCCTGAACTACCACGTTTGCTCCTGACAGGGCAGCCCCGTTGGTGTCAGTAACCTTTCCAGTAATAGTCCTGCCATTCTGCCCGAATGATGATATTGTAAATAACATCATAAGCAGAAAGACAAAACTGCGGTTAAATAGGATTCTTTTCATAATGAATTAATTAATGGGTTAGAGTGATTTTCCTGTTATGTTATTTTCGGATACTATTATTTTACCTTTTCTCTTATTTGGCAGAATTGTTCCGGGGAACACATTGTTAATCATGTAAATATTGCTGCATCTTTCATCCTCTGAAATATAATCATTTATCGGGTCAGGCTGAAAACAATTTGATACTTTTACATACTGGCAATTGATAAGTTTCAGGTAAGGAACATCCTTAACCTCGCTTTTTACAGAAACCATATCCCAGGAGATTCCCCGGCAGTCTTTTGCCTCAAGGGAACTTCCTTCTTTTATTTCCATGCGGACATCATGGAAACTTATCCCGGATGCATTTTCAAGCACAATTCCCTTTTCGGAAGCGATCTGAAGGTCATTAAAGGATACCTGAGTTACATCCCTCTCCTCAAGGCCATAAATTGAAACCGGCCGCAGGGCTCCCCTGATATTGATGTTCGAAAGCTGTATATTCCTCACATCGGGAGTTCGTTCAGACAGAGGCTCCGGCTGGGATGCCTGGTAACGAAGTGTTATCAGTATTCCCTCGTTAACTATATCATACATTGTAATATTGGAGACCCTTATATCCTCGACCAGACCTCCCCTGCCCCGCATTGTTTTAATTCTTATCCCGATATCCGTACCTTCAAAAACACAATTTGAGATTGTAACCCTTTTAACCCCGCCACTCATTTCACTTCCTATAACTACCCCTCCGTGGCCTTTGAGCATAGTGCAATTTGTAATTGTTATGTTTTCTGTTGCAACTCCCGCATCCCTTCCGTCCTCATCGCGGCCGGACTTTATAACGATACAGTCGTCTCCGACGGTTATATGACAATTTGAAATATGCACATTTGTACAGGATGAGGGATCGATACCGTCAGTGTTCGGGGAATCGGATGGATTGTCGATGGTTATACCTGTAATCGTTATATTATCGGTGAAGGCAGGCATTATCGTCCAGAAAGGGGGATTTGAAAAACTTACCCCTTCTATCAGAACATTTCTGCATTCATAGGTTGTGATCATTGGAGGACGTAAAAAATTATTTTTGTCCCGTATGTATTGGTTTTTCGCGAGCAATTCTACATTTTCATTTTTAAAGATCTCCTGCCATTTATTATCGACCTGCTTATTTGCAGCGATATCCCGCATGAAGGTCCACCATTTTCTGCCCTGCCCGTCAAAATGTCCGTCACCCTTTATGGCAATGTTTTCACACCGGTATGCATAGATCTGGGACTTGAAGTTTTTAACCCTGACATCTTCCCATCTCGACTGAACCATGGGCAGATAATCATCAAAATCATCTGTGAATTTAATAACAGATCCGGCGTCAAGGTAAAGTGTGATATTGCTTTTCATTATAACTGGACCGGTGAGATAAGTTCCTGCGGGGAAGAACAGAGTCCCGCCACCTATCCCTGCCAGGCTGTCAATGAGATTATTGATAATCCCGGTGCATTTTATTTTGCCTGACGGATCAGCACCGTAACTGACTGCATTTGTCCAGACAGGCTGACAATTCACAGCTGTGAAACCGGAAATAACTATAAGCAGGGCGATTGTTCTTTTCATATTTGCTACGGTTGGCAGGTTTTTCAAGTTTAAATTTATTCGATAATCGTCACTCCTATGGTATACTAATCATCAGTTTTAGGTAGACAAATTGATCATTATGGCAGTTAAAATGCTATTTTTGAAAACAAAACCAGCTTTCATGAAAATCTGGCTCCGGTTCCTCCTGTTGGTTTTTCTTGTTCTCCTGCCTTTTCATGGTAACAGCCAGAATATTTTCAGATTTGATCATATAGGTTCAGAAGACGGTTTGTCACAGAATACAGGATTCAGCATTCTGTTCGACAGCAAGGGATTTATGTGGGTCGGAACGTACAACGGGCTTAACAGATATGATGGATATGAATTTAAAATCTTCAGAAGCTCAACAGGCGATCCCGCAAGTTTTACCAACAACAGAGTCATAAAGCTGTGGGAGGACCTTAAAGGATTCATCTGGCTTGAAACATATGATGGCTATTACCATTTCTTCAACCCCGAAACAGAAACGTTTCATTCTCTTCCTTCATATGAAGGAGATGTGAAAAATGGGGCAATGAAGATTTTCCTTCAGTACTCGGAAGATATAATACTCCTGGGATCGTCTGAATCCGGCTTATACATTCTTAAATTCGATCCCCTTAAAAACACTTATTCTGTAAAGAATTTTATTGATACACAAGATGGCTCAATCGCAAATAACAGCATCAGGTTTATACATTCTGATTCGTTAAGAAATGTATGGATCGGGACAGAAAAAGGGATCAGTTTGATCTCGAAAAACGAAATTGAAACTGAACTACCCGCTTTCACCGATAAGCTTATAAACTATTCATTTACATCTGTATGCGAAACCAGCGATGAGATATGGTTTGGTACAGGATCATCAGGGATCTTTATATGCAGCAAATCCTCGGGTTCGACAAGGCAAATAAACACCCGGAATACGCCTGAGCTGAAATCCGATAAAATCACGCATCTTTATTGTACCGGTTCAGGGTTCATACTTGCGGGATTCAGGGATAATGGCCTGATGATCTTTACCGGCAGCGGTAAGCCATGGAAAGATGTGAAATTCCACTCAGACAACCTGGATAAAATATATGAAGACCGCTATGGTCAGTTGTGGCTGACTGCCCTTGAATTCGGAATGACCCGTTTTGACCTTAAGAGTCAGGTGAGTAAACAATATGTGCTGACTCCCGAAGAGATAAAACCTCTCACGGACCTTGAAAGACCGCAATTCTATGAAGATTCGAACAATAATCTGTGGATAGGTCTTCATGGTAACGGGCTGGGTCTTTATGACCGGGAAAATGATAGTTTTAAATTCTTCCGAAATAATCCCAAGGATCCAAATACCATTTCTTCGAATATTGTCTATTGCATTACCGAAGACAAATACGGCCAGCTGTGGATTGGCACCGGGCAGGTGCTGGGCGGTGTCGAAAAAGTAATTCTCGGTAACAATGCTTTCAGGCACTATCTTCTTGAGAAGGAAAGGGTTGACGTGCTTGACAATGTTTCAAGAGCCATTCTTGAAGATCAGAACAATTACTTATGGGTAGCAACAAAAGCAGGGAAAATACACCTCTTCGACAGCCTGCTCAGGCAGGTCAGGGTCTTTTATTCGTTGCCGGGGATAGGGTTGGAATCTTTCAGGAACATCACTTATTCGTTCTTTAACGATTCAAAAGGATATCTGTGGGCCGGATCAAAAGGTTACGGACTGAGTGTTTCAACTGAACCTCTTGACCATTTTTCATCAGATTATGCCGACATCAGATTCAGACGGTTTGAACATTCACCAACCGACAGTACCAGCATCGGAAACAATAACATCTATTCGGTCTGCGAAGACAAATCAGGAAATATCTGGGTCGGAACTTACGGAAACGGGATCAGCCTGCTGAAGGATCCGCGAACAAAAGGATATTACATTCACAAGGATCAACCAGCAGAACAGCAACCTTTCAAGTAACCTTATCAGACATCTGCTGATTGATTCCTCAGGAAACCTTTGGGTTGCAACCACTTTCGGCCTGAATTTTCTTGAAAGAAAAGATATGGAGGCAGGCAATTTCAGGTTCAGGGTTTTTCTGAAGAATCCTTCCGATCCCGGAAGCCTTATCTACAATGATATAATTCATATATATGAAGACAAGAACGGGAGACTGTGGTTTGGCACCTTCGGCGGAGGCGTTGATCTGCTTGATACATTTGACGGCGTTAATGCATCATTCAGACATTTTGGAACCAAAGAAGGATCAGGTTTCGGCATAATTTACGGGATCCTTGGGGATACTGACGGAAAGATCTGGGTAAGTACCGAAAATGGATTGGTCCGGATTAATCCGGAAAATAACAACACAGAAGTATTTAACAGTTATAACGGTTTGGGATTTAACAGCTTCTCTGAAAATACCTGCTGCACGAAGGAGAACGGACTGCTTCTGTTTGGAGGGTCACTCGGATTCGAGGCAATAGATCCGGATAACATCATTCCCAGTCATGCAGTCAAGAATATTGAACTTACAAAATTTCTGTTGTTCAATAAGGAAGTCTCCTTTGATCAAAAAGATTCTCCCCTGAAAAAGAGTATTTCTTTCTCGGATAATTTATCACTTAAATATTACCAGTCGAGTTTCAGCATCGATTTTTCAGCTCTTGACTTTCTCGATCCTGACAGGATCCAATACACTTATAAACTTGACAATTTTGAAGACAGCTGGAACTACATCGGTAACCAGCACAGGGCTACCTATACTAACCTGTCGCCCGGGAAATACATTTTCAGGGTAAAATCGCTTGAAACGCAACGGTCAAGCCGCATCTGAAGAACGTATTTTAAATATCCGCATTACGCCTCCCTGGTGGAAAACCAGGGTGGCATTTATCTTATACACTATTTTGGCCGGATTTACTGCAGTGTTGATTTACAATGCAATAACAAGAATTAACAGGTACAAGAACGAACTTGCCATTGAAAAGAGGGTAAACGAAGTCAAGCTTCAGTTTTTCACCAATATATCGCATGAAATAAGGACACCTCTTACTTTAATAATTGGTCCCGCTCGAGGATATGATAGAGGAAAAGAGTCTTGCACCCGTTAAAAAGCTTCAGATGGGGATCATGCTTAAAAATGCCCGAAGAATGCTTCATCTCACAAACCAGCTCCTCGATTTCAGAAAGGTTCAAAACAACAAAATGATCCTGAAGATCAGGGAAATAGATATTGTGGAGTTTACAAAAGAGATTTATAACAGTTTTGGCCCGCTGGCCAGGCATAAGGGAATTACCTGCGAATTTGAATCACAATTTGGATTCACTGAAAATTTATGGGATCCCAACAAACTCGATATCATTATATATAACATTATTTCAAATGCCATAAAATTTACTGAAACAGGAAAGAAGGTCCAGGTAAGGATAGAAGAATCGAATAAGGATAATTCTGTCGACATCTCAATAACTGATGAAGGGACCAGGCATCCCGCAAAAGAACCTTTCGGATATCTTTACGAGGTACACAATCCTCAGCAACCAGAACCTTGCCGGAACGGGCATTGGTCTGTCACTATCTTATGAACTTGCCAGGCTGCACAGGGGAGAAATCGTTATCACCTCGGTTGTAGGTAAGGGGAGCACAGTTTACAATCAGACTTTTAAAAGGAAACGAACATTTTCTCAATGTACCCGGAATAGAGACAGACGACATTAACTTGCACAGCCGGGATTCACCCACACCAGGTTTTTATCAGAGGATGTCGAAACAGACGGCAATCCGCCAATTACCGACTCATCGGAGAAAAACCTTGTACTTGTCGTTGAAGATAACCACGAGATCCTGAATTACATATGCCAGTCGCTGAAATCATCCTTCACTCCTATCGACGCCAGATCACGGGAAGAAGGATTACATCTTGCAAAGACAATGAATCCTGATCTGATAATAACTGATATAAGAATGCCGGGTATGGATGGAATGGAAATGACAAGGCAACTGAAGACTGATTTTGCCACCAGCCATATTCCGGTCATCATGCTGACGGCAAAAGGTGATCTCTCCGATCAGATTGCCGGAATTGAAACGGGCGCCGAGGCCTACATTGTCAAACCATTCAGCATGCAATATCTCCAGACAGTCGGCGCAAACCTTCTAAATCAAAGAAGCAGGATACTGGCATTTCTATTTCAACAATCAGCTTACGGGAGGAGTCCCTGAAGATAACATCAAAGGATGGAGAGTTCCTAACAAGGTAGTTCTTTACATTGAAGAGAATTATACAGGTGATCTTTCGATAGATACCCTTGCTGACCAGTGTAATGTCAGCCGTACTGTGCTGTATAACAAGATAAAAGGGCTGACCGGATTTTCCCCCGTAGAATTTACGAGAAGAATAAAAATGAACATCGGAAGAAAGCTTCTCGAAAACGGATTTAATGTATCCGAAGCTGCCTACAAAACAGGTTTTTCAGATGTTAAGTATTTCAGCCGTCTCTTTAAAGCTCAGTTCGGACATCCGCCAAGCAGGATCAAAATTGAAAAGTAACCTCCTGTTATCAGGAAAATAGTGGAGGTTATTCATAAATGTCTTACCATCTGATAAAATTGTAATCAACGTATCGTCTTCCAAAAGAATTGTATTATTTTTATTTGCTTAATTTTTAATTACCAACAACAAAACCTCTTTAAAAATCACACCATAACCATGAAAAAACCACAATCGAGAAGAGAATTCCTAAGAGTGTCAGCCGCCGGCGCTCTCGGGGCATTTGCATTGTCACAGTATGCATGCAGGAACGCAGCAAAACCAGCAGCCCAGGCAACCACTGCAGTTGTTGATCCAAAGTCATTTGGTATTGCCCTTCAGTTATACACAATCCGCGATGCCATGGATGTGGATGTGCCCGGATCACTAAAGAAGGTTTCAGATGCAGGGTATAAATATCTTGAGCTGGCCGGTTATGCCGACGGTAAATTTTATAAGTATGAACCTGCTGATTTTAAAAAACTGGTCAACGACCTTGGAATGGAGATTCTCAGCAGTCACACCCAGGTTGAAGCCGCAGGTATTACAGTTGAGAATGCTGCAAAAATGGCTGAAGATCATGCAAAACTAGGGGTCAAATATTGCATCCAGCCCTGGGTTGTCGAGGAAGCAAGAACAACAATCGCCAGTTATAAAAAGATGGTAGCCGACTGGAACAAAGTAGGAGGCATCATGAAAGAAAACGGCATACAGTTCGGATACCACAACCACAACTTCGAATTTGCAACCCTTGAAGGAAAAATTCCTTACTACGATATCATGCTGGCTGAACTTGACAAAGATCTCGTAACAATGGAGATTGATCTTTTCTGGACAACGAAAGCCGGTCAGAACCCGATTGATATCTTTAAGAAATACCCGGGCAGATTCCAGCTTTTCCATATGAAGGATATGTATACCAAAGAAGCTCCTTATTATACAACTGTCGGTGAAGACGACTTTGCCCCGGTTGGCGATGGTGTCATAAACTTCAGGGAGATTCTGGCTGCCAAGGATATTGCCGGAATGAAATATATGGTTGTTGAACAGGATCTTGCAAAAGACGGACTGCCCTTTGAAGCAATCAAGAAAAGCATAACAAATCTTACAACAAAAATACTTGTTTAAACGCTTCTTTTTCTGAAAAGTCAAGCGAAAAGAAAATTTCCTTCGTGCCCCTTGGTGGGACCTTTGTGTACTTAGTGGTAAAAAAATAAATCCATAACCACAAAGGTCGCAAAGTTCGCACTAAGGTCACAAAGAGCTACTATAAAACTCTTTTTGTAACATTATTTCCAGTGAGTTACTAATTTGAGTTCCTAAAATTTTCGTAGCAGGGGACTCTGCGGGTAAGGATTTTGACTTTTTCAACACCTCCATCATTCCATGCTTTTAAAACCCAGAATTACCTGAGGAGCTGTCTGCTGAAGGTCGAAGACCATCATCTCATTGGGTCCGGTCCTCAGAAAGGTCCCCGGACAGAAGAGCCTCTTCTGTGGTCCTATCTCCCAATACCTGCCAAGGTTATGACCATTTACCCAGACTATGCCCTTTTTAAAGTTCGACATGTCAAAAAATGTGTCCCCTGCCTTCTCAATGTAAAAGTTGGATTTAAAGAATATACCCTTCTTACCCGGATTTTTGGAGGAAGACCTCAGGTTATAGATGAATTTGTCATCCATAGGCAGGCTGTACACTTTCCAGTTCATCAGTGTCATGCCGTTAAGAGTAACACGGTCGGTAATTCCCTTTCTATCAATAAGATACTGGGCGAAATTAATCCTGCCCATTCCCTCAACCAGAATTTCAAGCAGATGGACGTTCAGCTTTGCTTTCAGGAATATCGATGGTGTTTAGTCCTTCTCTCCTGTCGAGGTATCCTATATATTCCCCGTTAAGGAAGATCGTTGCATAATCATGGAGGTCAGTTATTACCAGCTTACCCTTTTTATGCCCTATAAGTTCAGTGCTATAAAGCATGAAACCGTAATCCTGACCGTATGCTTCAAAAGGCTTTGGCTGAACCGAATTAACCGGCTGAGGGAGATTATCCCAGACAGATGTAAAAAGACCGGGACCGATAGGAGGAATTTCAATAGTTGGCTATTGAGTCAGGTATCTCCGGAAGTTTCTTTCCTTTCGGAAGATATGAACTTAAGAGCCTGCGAAGAGCCATATATTTTGGAGTTGCTCTGCCCTGCTCATCCACAGGTGCATCGTAGTCATAACTTGTTATGTCAGGTTCATATCCTTTTCCACCGGAGTTGGCCCCGGCGGTCCAGCCAAAATTGGTGCCGCCATGGATAACGTAAAAATTAAATGACTTTTTGTTATCCATCAGGAACTTAACTTCCTTAAGCAGCTCCGTAGTATCGGGTCTGGCCCATTTTTCACCCCAATGTGTAAGCCATCCCGGGTAAGTTTCGCTGCTGAAAACAGGAACACCGGGATTCATTTTCGCTGCAAGTTCAAAATGAGATAGCCTGCTGCCGGAATCAAGTCCAACGGCACATCCCGGCAGGCTACCTGCCTCAAGCATATAGGTCGTTGGCCCATCACCTGTAAAAAAAGGCACATCGATGCCGTTCTGGATCCACAGATCTTTAAGCCTCGATAAATAGTTCCTGTCATTACCAAAGCTTCCGTATTCATTTTCAATCTGAAGCATAAGGACCGGACCCCCATTTGTAATCAGGAATGGCTTAATCTCCACAGCCAGTTTTGACAGATACCTCTCGACAGCTGCCATATACCTCGGATCCATGCACCTAAGCTTTATATCAGGGATCCTCAGGAGATAAGGAGGAATTCCACCCAGTTCCCATTCCGCACAAACATATGGACCAGGGCGCACAATAAGCCATAATCCTTCATCCTGAACTATTTTAAAAAATTCAGCCAGGTTATGATTACCTGTTGTAAAATCAAAAACGCCTTCTTCTGCCTCATGATAATTCCAGAACAGGTAAACACTGATTGTATTACAACCCATTGCCTTAGCCATCTGAATCCTGTGACGCCAGTATTCGGCAGGTATCCTTGCAGGGTGCATCTCCCCGCTTATCAGCTGGTATGGATCACCGTCAAGCAGAAATTCAGTTGTTCCAAGGGTAAAGGTGTGTTTACCCCTCAGTTTCTGTCCGTAACTTGCAGTTGTTAATAAAATAACAGTTAAAATGCTTAAAATGAACTGTTTACACATATTGTCAGATTAATTAATTTATTATTTAGTCAATATTACAGGAACCCTGGTTGAATAGCTGGGAGTATTGACTTTCAGAATATAAACTCCTGCCGGCAGGCCATAGTCTGATAAATCTATGAGCCCCGGGTTACCGATTGTTTCACGTCTTAATAATCTGCCTGTTGTTGTAAACAGCAAAATATCAATACCTGGGGCCACCTGATCTGTGATAAGCTGAACCCGTAGCAGCCCGGTAGTCGGGTTAGGATAGACTATTAGTGATCCGTCATCCGTTGATCCCGGGTTACCATCATTATTTAAAACATTATCAGCAAACGGCGTCCCATCCTTCTTTACCGATAAAGTCCAATAGTTAAAATCCTGCGGGTCTCCACCGGGATTAAAATCTTCTGAGGAGAGTGAGTAACCTTCACCGTCAGCAGCGTACGGCCAGGGAGAGGAATCATCATACGTAAACCTGATAATTTCAGTTCCAGAAGTATCGTATAATAATACCTCCTCTCCCGAATTTGAAAAGTTGCCCTGAAAATTACCCGAAGCCACGAGTCCGTAATAGTCATAAAATTCCGAAGGTTTAGAGGCCAGGACAAAGAATTGCGTTGGCGCCAGTAACCGGTTTTCCGGAAAAGTATAATGAACAGCCGAATCCAAAACCAGGCCTGACATATTCAATGCATTCATACCCGTATTTTTAAATTCAATAAACTCAAGGTCCTTTCCCCCGCTTGTATCGCTCCCTGCTTCTGCATAGGGATGATAATGCAGTTCTGTAACTTTCATGTCGTCGAAGTCAGTCTGTTGTCCGATAAAATTCACATGTCTGATTGGGCTCCAATCGCTTCCGGCAAGAATCCTCGCAAGAATCACAGTCGATTTATCGATCCGGAGGCTGATATCATTAAGCGAAAACCGGGCTCCGCTGCTGATACTTCCTCCGGGATTCCTTGGATCGGAACCATCAAGGGTGTAATAGATTGTTCCGGAATTGTTTGGGTTTTCAATCAGGAGACTCACAGGAGAAACAAGTTCAATGTCATCACCATTAACAGCTACTCCCTGGTTTTTAATCACCGGGGCTTTGGTCACGGGATAGAGTTGTGCATTCACTAACTGGTCAATCAGGATATTTGTCCGGTAGGGGATAAACTTGTTCCTTATCTTATTAACCTCAGGCAGCCAGTTCCCGTTTTTCGTATAGGGGTAACTGCCTGAAGTCCTTGCATCACCCCACCTTGCCGATTCCGCAACCACTGCAGGATCAACTTCATTGATCCGTTTATTTATCCGCTCAAGCGCGTTGACCGGTGAAAAGGCGCCTCCTTCAGAAAGATGTTTCAATGCCCGGTCAGCAAACCTGATACGGTATTCGGCATTTGCCGAAAGTTTAAAGTGGAGCCATTGGGGATGGAATTTAATAAAGTCATTTACTTCCATTTTCATATTGTCTGTCCTTGTTCCAATGTTGACCCTGTCTTCATACAAACCAATTCCGGGATTATGAGCTTCATCGAAGAGTGAATGTTCGGCATCATGAACATAGAAGGTAAACCCTTTGGAGTTGTCGACCCTGTTGTCGATGGCATAGAAGTTGTTTGAACCCTTGTTTTGCATGAATGCTGCCGTAGGAGAATCAAAATTGCCGGTATAAAATATAACTATCATGAAATCAATAAGGTTATCAAGATCTACCATTATTTTACCTCCTTTAACCGGTCTCCCGTATTGATCTTTCCCTTCAATCCTGAAATAATCGGCATTTGATTCAAATCCCTTCTGGCACATGTTCCACAATACCTTCCATGAGTCAATCGTCCCGTCGGTCACTTCAACATTGTATCCTGCTTCAGTATTGACTTTTATTACATCATATTCATCTTCGCTATCCCCGAAGTAGGATTGGGCATACCTTGCTTCCGACCTTTCCTGGGTTTGATAAAGACCCCAGTACATTCCGTTCAGGTAAAGGTGGTAATACCTGCTTCTGGTATATGGCTGACCCATGTCCCTTTGACTGTCGCGCGAAAAAACTTCCCTTACCATTGAATTTTCGGGAATCCGTTACTCCATGCATAATTCTGGTCAGTGCGCAGGTCAATTTTATCAAATTGACTAACCCCTTCATCCCCGAAGAGGGGGTAATAAAGCTTATCGTTCCCATACTTCTCCCGGAAAAAGAGTCTGAAAGCATGCTTTGGGAAATTATCATTACGGCTCCATCCTCCTCTTATCCTGAGTCCTGCATTCACACTGAATCCTTCAGAACCATCAGGATTAATAAGTTCCACGCTGCATTCCCTTTCCCAGTTCAGTCCGTGTCCGCTTGCATTAACATAAATCCCCGATGCCGGGTCAAAAAGGTTTTTATTATCGGTTATAACTGAAATAGAAGGAATTCCGGTCAGTGAACCGATAATCTGGTTTGAATACTCAGGATTGTTGATCACCTCGCTGTCCATCGCAAGATCAATGAGCTGACCATTGACACTTCCTGTCGGCCAATCGCCTCCGGGCCACGACTGTGTTTTTACCTTTTCTGCAAAAATATAGGTTCCGGAGGTTGGTTTTGAAGGTTTATATCCTTCCCTCGTTACGGAAGCCCGCACCACAACCGACGGTGTAACAGGTCTCCCGGTAGTGTCTTCAGGATTTATAAGAAGCTCGGTGGTTGAGCCGCAGATAAAGCTGTTCCGTGAGTTTTGCGGATTACTTCCATCAAGGGTATAGATTACCTGTAAAGCAGTGTCGGGCGATGTAAGGGTAAGATTAAATGGCTCAGTCTTAAAACCCGGCTTAACAGAGAAACAGACTCCTATGCTGTCAATTAATTCAGGCAGATATTTCTCCGCATAGATTGCTATGTCAATGTAAAAATCCGTACTTGGGAGATTAACATTGAATGCCTGGACAGCAATCTGGTTCACCCCGTCAACAAGGTTTAACGGGATAGCATTAATTATTGTCTCTTCCGCCATGCCAGATTCATGATTTACAGGGGCGAAACCGTTATATTGAAGGTTTCCGGGTACGTTCCTGTAGAGGGCGATAACCCCGTTGATCCATATAATAAATCCGTCATCATAATCAGACATAATTAAAAGCTCTTTTATCAGATCGCTGGCAGAACAGGTAAATGTTGATCTGAGATAGAGCGACGAATAGTTGCCCTGCATATCTGACAGTTCTGTTCCGCCGGTCCCATCTCCATACCGGAATGGTGCAGGGCCCCTCGCCCAGCCTGAGTCGTCAAATCCAGGATTCATCCAGGTTGCTGGAATGGAGGATGCATCCTTACCTTTCAGATACGCATACCCGGAATGGAATGAAAAGTCGACCTGTGCATCCACCCCTTTGCATATTATCAACAGAATAATGGGGAAACATAACTGTAATATTCGCTTTCCGGATTTCCTCATATCATCCTGTTTTCTTTAAATCAGGTAGGCAGTTTATTCTGGTCAGATGGTTTGAAAGCTATGAAGTTTACGGTAATATCCGTCGCATTTTGAAATAAGCTCAGAATGGGTGCCTGTTTCCACAATTCTTCCATCATCCATAACGACAATAAGGTCAGAATGCTGAATTGTCGAAAGCCTGTGAGCTATTACTACCGAGGTCCTGTTCTTCATAAGGTTAAGGATTGCATCCTGGACAAGTCTTTCCGATTCAGTATCCAGGGCTGATGTAGCCTCATCGAGAATAAGGATGGGTGGATTTGCCATTATTGCACGGGCAATGCTTATCCTCTGCCTCTGTCCGCCACTGAGCTTATTACCCGATTCTCCAACATTATTGTCATAACCAAGCTCAGTTTCCATGATGAAGTCGTGAGCATTGGCAATACGTGCCGCATTTTCAACCTTTACGTTGTCAGGCACTTCAACACCAAAAGCAATGTTCTCTTTAAATGAAGTATTAAAAAGAATGGGATGCTGGCTCACTATTCCCATCAGATTACGAAGTCCGCGTACCTTAAGATCCCGAATGTCGGTACCGTCGATAAGTATCGAGCCCCTGCCGACATCCATAAATCTCGGAAGAAGATCAGCCAGGGTGGATTTCCCGGCTCCCGACTTACCAACTATTGCAATTGTTTGTCCCTTTAGTATCTTAAGGTTAATATCCCTTAGAACAGGCTCATTATTATAGCCATACCATACTCCTTTAAATTCGATCGACTCGCTGAATCCCTGAACAGAGATCGCATCTTCCTTCTCTCCTATTTTCTCCTCTGCTTCCAGTATCTGGTCGATCCTGTCGATCGAGGCCATTCCTTTCTGAATACTGAACCATGCAGTGGTAATATTTTTGGCTGGCTGAATTATCTGAGAGAAGACCACAAGGAAGGCTATCAGCTTCTCCTGGGTCATATTACCTGTACCCTGCAATGCCAGAATGCTGCCAAAATACAATATCACCATCAGGACTACAGTTGCCAGGAATTCGCTGATAGGAGAAGCAAGGTAAGCTTTACGGGTGACCCTCTTAAATACCTTTGAATACTTCTCATTGGTTTCAGTGAACTGCTTCTTCATTTTCTCCTCGGCGTTGAATCCCTTGATTATCCTCAGTCCGGTCAGAGATTCTTCTACGACTGAAAGCAATCTTCCAAGGTATTGCTGTCCCAGAAGGGATGACGATCTTAAGGTGCGGCTTGCCCTCCCTATGAGCCATCCGCTAACCGGTAACAGAATCAGTGCAAACATGGTCAGCTGGAAGCTCGTAATGAAAAGGTAAACAACGAAAATAAGTATATATAAAGGGTCCCGGAATAACATCGTAAGCGATGACATCACGGAAATCTCAATCTCCTGGACATCATTTGATATCCTGGTCATTACATCACCTTTCCGGGCGTCGGTAAAAAAAGACAACGGCAATCTCAGAACTTTAAAATACATTTTTTTCCTGAGATCCCTTACCGTGCAGGCCCTTATGTATGCCATGCTGTTATTGGCAAGGAATATAAATCCGTTTTTAAAAAGGCTGGCAACTATCACTATGAGTATCACAAGCAAAAGAGCTCCAACCTCCCCGTTTTTTTCTATAAAGGCGTAGAGATAGTATCTGCTGAGGGAACCCAGGTAATCAAGGTTAAGCTGAAATTCCCCGGGATCCGGAACTGCCTCAATATGACTGAAAAGTATCTTCAGGAAAGGGATGACAAGGGTATAGGAAACAAGTGCAAATATTGCACTCAGGATGTTATAGATTATATTCCTGACAGCCGACCATTTATAAGGTTCAAGATATTTCAGCAGCAACCTGGCTTTGTTCATTGAATCCCTATATTAAAAACCTGTAAAATTAAACGGAGTGATTCCTTTAAGCTCCGACTTTACACTGTCGGCTATATCAAGGTTTTCAATAAAGTCAACTAGTGATTCTTTTGTGATCTTGTTATTGGTTCGTGTGAGGTTCAGGAGTGCTTCATAAGGTTTATGGAATCCTTCCCTTCTCAGGATGGTCTGTATGGCTTCGGCTACTACAGCCCAGTTATTATCAAGATCATAATTTATCTTTTCCAGATTGACAACAATCTTGTTAAGCCCTTTCAGTAACGAGTTTAACGCAATAATCGTATGACCGACCGGGACTCCTATATTCCTGAGCACCGTTGAATCGGTAAGATCCCGCTGAAGCCTGGAAACAGGAAGTTTCATTGAAAGATGTTCAAAAATGGCATTCGCATAGCCAAAGTTTCCTTCCCCATTTTCAAAATCAATAGGATTTATTTTATGAGGCATCGCCGATGACCCGATCTCACCCTTTTTAATTTTCTGCCTGAAATAATCCATTGAAATATAGGTCCACATATCCCTTGACAGGTCCAGAAGGATTACGTTGATCCTGCGCAGGTTATCAAAGAGTGCGGCAAGGTTGTCATAGTGTTCGATCTGTGTTGTAGGGAATGAGCGCTGCAATCCGAGTACTTCATTTACAAAATTTCCGGCAAAGGAGTTCCAATCGATATCGGGAAAGGCAACCTTATGGGCGTTCAGGTTACCCGTGGCACCGCCGAATTTGGCAGAATATGGGATCTGTCCAAAATATTTTGACTGCTCGTCAATCCTGGCAATAAATACTGAAATCTCTTTTCCCAGTCTTGTCGGCGAAGCCGGTTGTCCATGGGTTCTTGCAAGCATCGGGATATCCTTCCACTCCTCGGCGAAACCGGCCAATGTCTCCCTTAATTCAAAAAGAAGCGGAAAATAGACTTCAGTCAGGGCATCTTTTAAAGATAAAGGTATTGCAGTATTATTTATATCCTGTGAAGTCAGGCCGAAATGAATGAATTCCGACCATTTTCCCCAACCCGACTGGAAGAATTTTTCCTTGAGATAGTATTCAACAGCTTTTACATCATGATTTGTTACCTTCTCGATTTCTTTGATCTTCTGGGCTTCTTTAATATTAAAATCCTCATACAGTTCTCTGAGAGCAGCAAAGGTCTCTTTTTTGAAGTCGGCCAACTGAGGGAGAGGGATGTCGCACAGTGCAATAAAATATTCGATTTCCACCAGCAAACGATACCGAATAAGGCCAAATTCGGAAAAGTAAATGTCTAGTTCATCCACCTTTTGCCTGTACCTTCCGTCAAGAGGAGAAATGGCAGTAAGACTATTTAATTCCATAGTTTACCTATTTTGGGGGTTCAGTTGTTTTAGCTATACGCACAAATGTAGTATTTTCGGGGCAGTAAAAAAATGGAATGGAGAAAATCAGAATTTCAGCCGTCAGATATGCTAATACCTATCCATTCATCTATGGTTTAGCAGAATCCGGTTTTGACAAAAAAGCTGTCATTGAAACAGATCATCCGGCTGATTGTGCAGCAAAGCTCATCAGCGGCAGGGCCGACCTGGGACTTATCCCCGTGGCCGTATTACCACTTTTGAAGGAAGCCCATATCGTAAGCGATTACTGCATCGGTGCAAACGGCAATGTAAGAACCGTGCAGCTCATGACCAATTCTGATTTTAAAGATCTCGATACTGTTTATCTGGACTACAGGTCAAGAACATCGGTTGATCTTGTAAAAGTTCTCGCAAAAAATAAATGGAAAGGAAAATTCAACTGGGAAGAAACAACCGAGGGTTTTGACTTTGTGAAGATCAGAAAGAACGAGGCAGTTGTGCTTATCGGGGATCAATGCTTTGAATTTGAAAATAACTACAGATTCAAATATGACCTGGCAGGGGAATGGAAGATATTTTCAGGACTGCCGTTTGTATTTGCCTGCTGGACCGCGAACAAAGCTCTGCCGGCGGTTTTCATAGAGGAATTTAATTCTGCTCTTTCGAAGGTGTAAAAAACATCGATATGGTAGTCGAACGCTTCAGCAAAACCGGACCGATAGCCGGAGCAGATCTTAAGAACATATCTTTCTGAAAATATTGATTTTGACCTCAATGATGAAAAGAGAAGAGCAATGAAACTCTTTCTTGAATTACTGAAAGAACTGCCTGTTTAAACCCCTTACACCTGTGAATAAAGCTGAAATCTTACTACAGACTGATTCGCACATAAGTTTGCCTTTCCCATGACAATCTTCACAAGTGTTCACAGGATATTTTAAGTGAGCCTCGGTGGGTGAATAAATTATGTTTAACCACAGAGGATCTCACAGAGTTAGTCATCTGAATGTCCGCTAATGTGACCTTTGTGGAACCTCTGGTGATAGGTCTCTGTGGACACTAAGTGCAAGTCCTCTATAATAGTTGACTCTATCAACCCTAGAAGCGTTCTACCTCAGCGTTTATCGGATTTTTGATCTAATAAATTTCTTTGAAGTTTAACTTTATTAAATAATGATTAACTTTGTAAAAAGGTTGTAAAATTACATGGAGATACTAACGTAAAAGCATTGAATCATGACAAAGACAATCACCTTTAATGAACTCCGGAAGATAAAAGATCAATTACCCTCCGGTAGTATGAGAAAGATAGCTGAAAAGCTTGATCTGAATGAAGAAACAGTCAGAAACTACTTCGGAGGGAGAAATTTTGATAAGGGACAAAGCGTTGGTATTCATTTTGAACAGGGTCCGGGAGGCGGAATTGTGACATTTGATGACACTACGATCCTTGATCTGGCTGAAAAGATGATCAAAGACTGAAGAAAATACTAAAAGCCTGCATAAGCAAAAGGCTTTGTCTTTTGCTTTTTTTATTTTTAGAAAATGGATCCGGCTGAAATAATTTTATCTGCTGAAAATAAGTACAAGCAGATTCTTGAGCAATATTTTATTAAAATCTGGGGAAAAACAATCCTCATTTCCCATGGCATTGATCACCATCGCAGAGTGTGGCATTACGCAAAGGAACTACTTGATGATGTAACTCTGAACGGGTTAAAAATCAGTCAGGTGACACCCGAAAAGCTTCTGATAGCCTGTTATCTTCATGACCTGGGAATGTCAACTGATCCGGGTATCAGGCATGGTAAGCTTGGAAGAGAATTCTGCCTTCAGTTCCTTGAGGAAAACGAGCTGAGTATACCCGACAATTATGAAATCCTGGATGCCATTGAAAATCACGACAATAAAGAAAATGTTGACTCTTCCGGGGAAGATTCAATTCTGTCATTGCTTTCGGTTGCCGATGACCTCGATGCATTTGGTTATATAGGGATTTACAGGTATTCTGAGATATACCTGACAAGAGGTATACAACCTCAACGGGCAGGTTTTATGATCCGGGAAAATGCTACCGGGAGATTCCTCAATTTCATTTCACTTTTTGGTTCAAACCCGGAGCTTGTTAAAAAACACAGACAAAGATATCTGGTACTTGACAGATTCTTCAGCAATTTTAATAAGGAATCAGGAAGTTATGTATTTAACGATAACCCGGCAGGTCATTGCGGAGTGATGGAAATTGTTTCCGCAATGGTAACTGACAATATCCCTTTGGAAACCATTCTTTCCGGCCGCGAAAAGTTCTCCAAAGATTTTGTTATCTTCAATTTTCTACAGGGGCTTTATGAGGAATTAAAAGAATTTGGGGGTCTCCGGGCACCCGACCAGGCACTGATTAGTTACTAATTAAATTGTCCCATAAAATATCGAATGAAAGATACTGAAATGATCCCCACTTCCCCGTTCAATCCGGAGGAATTCAGAAATGACGGACATAAGCTTGTCGATATTCTTGCTGATTACTTAAACGAGGCCTTAGCCGGCAACGACATGCCTGTTCTGCCGTGGAATGAACCTGACAAGCTGGTAAAGGAATTTTCATTTGAATCAGCCGGCGGGGAGAAAGAACCTTTTGGCAGTTATATAAAAAGAATTATTGCCAGATCAAACCATCTTGTCCACCCCAGGTACATAGGCCACCAGATAACCTCACCCATTCCCCTGACAGCACTGGTGCAGCTTTGCACTTCACTGTTGAATAACGGATCAGCGATCTATGAGATGGGACCCGTTAATATGGCAATGGAAAGGAATGTTGTTGACAGGTTTGCTTCAATGATAGGCTACAAATCAGGCTATGACGGCATTTTCACACATGGAGGTTCTGCAGGCAATCTGACTGCGATGCTGGCAGCACGTCAAAATATGACTGAGTATAATATCTGGGAGGAGGGAGTTAAGGATCCGGGCGCCCGGGTTTCATGATCTCGGAACAGTCACACTACAGCCTTGAGAGATCTGCAAAAATAATCGGCCTTGGAGAAGGCTCAGTCATTAAAGTCCCCTGCAGCTCTCATTACAGGATGAATGTTGAAAAGCTCGGTGAGCTAAAATCGAGGGCAGAGGAAAAAGGGATAAAGGTAATCTCGGTAATAGCAAATGCATGTTCAACAGCTACAGGTTCATATGACGATCTGAGAGCAATTGCTGACTTCTGTGAAAAGAATAACATCTGGATGCATGTCGACGGCGCACATGGAATGGGTGTGCTTTTTTCTGAAAAATACAGACGGCTCGTGGACGGCATTGAAAGAGCTGATTCAGTTGTAATTGATTTCCATAAAATGTTCCTTGTCCCGGCTCTCAATTCCATGGTGTTGTTTAAAAACGGAAGCAATTCTTACGAAACGTTTGCCCAGAAAGCCAGTTATCTTTTCAATAAGTCAATGAACAACGTCTGGTATAACAGTGCAATACGAACCATAGAATGTACAAAAAGCGCCCTTGGAATTATAGCATATACGGCTTTAAAGTACTATGGGAAAACCTACTACAAAGAGTACATTGAAAGCAGATACGATCTTGCAACTGAGTTTGCAGAAATGATAATGTCAAATCCTGACCTTGACCTCTGCACAGAACCTGAAGCCAATATCGTGTGCTTCAGGTTTGCACCCGCAGGATATGATAATGGAATTCTGAACCAGGTGAATGCCGTGATCAGGGATAAAATAATTAAAGATGGTTCCTTTTATATTGTACAGGTTGAAATTGAGGGCAAAATTTACATACGGGTTACAATAATCAACCCTGTGACTTCAGTCCGTGAACTTGATGCTTTGCTGGCAAGAATTATAATGATTGGAAGCGAAGAATTAAGAAATTTATGACCGGCTAAACTAATAATCCGCTGTAAATAATTTCAGGTGAACTTCTTTCCTGTCTGGATTGTTCGTCTAAGTTACTGTAGCCCGTTGGTTATTTATTTTAAAAGCCATTAGCTGTCATGTTATTAAATATTCCAAACAAGAAAGGTGTCGAAATAGCTGTTAAAAAGGTGTTTCGAATTATGTTTCCCTACGATGGAAAACTTGGGAGTTCAGAGATTGAGTTTCCCGGAGATGCATTTGTGGATCAGGTTGAACTCATTTTCAAGGGATTAACTCCGGATGACAAACAAATTACACAGAAGTTTTTAAACGGGCTTCCTGAAGTAAAAACCATCCTGTTGAAAGATGCAGAATTTTTACTGGACTCAGATCCTGCTGCGAGCGAACTTATTGAAGTCATAGCGGTCTACCCCGGCTTCTTTGCAATCTACTGTTACCGCATTGCGCATTCGATTGATCAGCTTTCTGTTCCATTGCTGCCAAGGATGATAACCGAATATGCCCATAAAATAACCGGAATTGATATTCACCCTGCCGCATCGATTGGAAATCCTATTGCAATTGATCATGGCACAGGGATAGTAATAGGAGAAACTACAAACATCGGGAACTACGTAAAGCTCTATCAGGGGGTTACACTCGGAGCTTTAAGTGTCGATAAAAACAAAGCATCGAAAAAAAGGCATCCAACCATCGAAGACAATGTTATCTTATATGCCGGAAGTACAATTTTAGGAGGAGAAACGGTCGTTGGCAGAAACAGCATAATTGGGGGAAATGTGTGGCTCACCCAAAGCGTTGCCCCTTTCTCGGTGGTTTACAACAAAAGTGAAATCATTGTGAGGGACCAGAATAAATTCCAGGAGCCAATTAATTTCATTATTTAATTCTTATAATTAAATGTTATGAAGGCAAATTCAATTCTTGACCTTATAGGCAATACTCCTCACGTTAAAATTAACAATCTTTTCCCTCCGGATATTTCGGTCTGGATCAAGCTTGAGAAATTTAATCCGGGGGCCAGCATCAAAGACAGGATCGCCCTGTCAATGGTGGAAGATGCCGAGAAGAAAGGCATTTTAAAAGCAGGGAGCGTCATCATTGAACCAACATCGGGAAATACAGGTATAGGCCTGGCAATGGTTGCAGCCGTAAAGGGCTACAGGCTGATTCTGGTAATGCCGGAATCAATGTCGCTCGAAAGAAGAAGGATAATGACTGCATATGGTGCCGAGTTCGACCTGACGCCCAGGGAAGGTGGAATGAAAGGAGCCATTGAACGTGCCCGGGCACTGAATTCAGAAATAACCGGTTCATGGATTCCCATGCAATTTGATAATCCGGCAAATACTGAAATTCACAGGAACACAACTGCCATGGAAATCCTTAATGATTTCCCCGAAGGCCTCGATTATCTTATTGCAGGTGTAGGCACAGGAGGTCACATTACCGGTTGTGCCGAAGTCCTGAAAAAGAGTTTTCCCGACCTCAAAGTGCTCGCTGTTGAACCTGATGCCTCGGCTGTTCTGAGCGGCGAAGCACCTGGACCTCACCCGATCCAGGGTATCGGGGCAGGATTTATTCCGTCAATTCTCAATACCAGCCTTCTGGATGGTGTAATTAAAATCGGAAAGGATGAAGCCTATTCCTTTACCAGAAGAGCTGCAAGGGAAGAAGGCCTTTTTATAGGTATTTCATCAGGAGCTGTGCTGGCTGCCGTTCAATCGAAACTAAATGAGTTTAAAGCCGGGACACGGATTCTGACTTTCAATTATGATACCGGAGAGAGATATTTGTCAACAGAAGGTTTGTTCTGAACCTTCCTCAACCTTTTATAAATTTAGTCCAATATTAAATTCAGGAAATACGATATCTTTGCAACAATTTAAGAGATTCACTGTTTTCCAGATAATGAAAAAGGGTATTTCCATATCACTGGTACTTTTGATCATCACAGCAATATTAAACTTTTCTGTAGCAAGCCATTATTGCTGTGGAAAGTTAGCAGCTTCAAAAGTATCATTTTCTGGTAAGTTAGCTGATTGTGGTATGGAAGGTACAGAAAAGCAAGTACCTCCTCCGGGAACTTACTATTCTAACCACTGTTGTGAAGATGTTGTAACTTTTCTCGGTATAAGCAGTAATTACACACCTTCATTTTCTTTTATCCCGGATCCTTTTAAATACAACTTTCAGGTTATCTGCATTCTCCCGGAATATAAGTTCATTCAACAGAGGTTTTTAAATCGTTGTCTGCAAATCTAAGCCCTCCGCCGGCATTCGGGGTCAACTAATGTAGACCTCTCCGACATTTGTGTTCTCCGCATCTGAAATTTTCCCTCCTCAAATGTGATGCAAATGAGATATAAACCTCATTTGCAGTAATCCTTATTTCAATTAAAATAATATCAGTCTGATATAAAAATGCTATCATTATGATAGGATTAAGTATCATCAGGAAATTAAAGTAAAACTTTCAAGGTTTAATAAATATAAAGAAATGAAAAAGAGTCTTTTAATAATAGGTTTCGTATTGCTTTCTGTTTTAATGTTCAACTCCTGCAGAAGCAACTCATCTACAGAAAAACAACAAACCACAAAAGAGGTATCAAAGGTTCAGTACACCTGCCCTATGCACCCAGAGGTTGTCAGTGATAAACCAGGGGATTGTCCGAAATGTGGCATGACCCTCATAGTAAAAGAATAGTCACTTAATCCTTTTTTTAAAGGGTCACCTGAATCTCAGGGTATTAATCTCTTTTTATCCGGGTGACCTGATTTAAATTTTTAGTTATTAAAAGCAAAAAAACAGATGTTTAACCGGTTAGTAAAATATTTTCTTGAAAACAGGCTTATTACTTTTATTCTGCTGATCGCTTTTGTGGTAATGGGACTGGTAACAATGCCGTTCAACATTAAAACGGATATTTTGCCAAGAAATCCGGTTCCTGTGGATGCCATTCCCGATATCGGTGAAAATCAGCAGATTGTTGCCACCGAATGGATGGGTCGCTCTCCCAGGGATATACAGGATCAGATCACCTACCCATTGACTACAGCCCTACTCGGTATCCCTGGTGTTCAGACGATAAGAAGTACATCAATGTTTGGGATGTCCTTCATCTATATTATTTTCAGGGATAATATTGAGTTCTACTGGAGCAGGTCAAGAATAATTGAAAAGCTGAATTCCCTTCCGTCCGGAACATTGCCTGCAGGTGTACAACCTACATTAGGTCCCGATGCCACCGCACTTGGTCAGATATTCTGGTACACTCTTGAAGGCCGCGATCCTGAAACCGGAAAGCCAAACGGAGGCTGGGATCCACAGGAACTCAGAACTCTTCAGGACTTTTATGTCAAATATAGTATTTCAACAGCGGAAGGTGTGTCAGAGGTTGCATCTGTAGGGGGTTTCATTAAAGAATACCAGGTTGACCTGAATCCCAATGCCCTCAAGGCTTACAACGTATCCGTTATGGACGCCATGAATGCTGTAAGGAAGAGTAATCTGGACATTGGAGCCGAAACAATAGAGCTGAACAACGTTGAGTACATCATTCGGGGATTGGGATATATTAAAAGTCTGAATGACCTTGAGTTATCAGTCGTCGCTGTTCGTAATAATGTTCCTGTCCGGATTAAGGATGTGGCTCATGTCACATTTGGACCCGCTACGCGGCGCGGCGGCCTTGACAAGTCAGGTTCCGAAGCTGTAGGTGCTGTGGTTGTAGCGCGTTATGGATCAAATCCGCTGGAGGTAATTAACAACGTGAAAGAAAAGATTCGGGAAATCGATGCCGGTTTACCTCAAAAAACACTGTCCGATGGTTCGGTTTCAAAAGTGACTGTGGTTCCGTTCTATGACAGGACAGGATTGATAAAGGAAACCATAGGGACGCTTGAATCTGCGCTTTCGCACGAAATTCTCATAAGCATCATAGTGATTATTGTCCTGGTAATGAACCTCAGGGCTTCACTGATTGTAGCCGGATTATTGCCGTTGGGAGTACTGATGACTTTTATACTCATGCGTTTTTTTGGAATTGACGCAAATATTGTAGCCCTCTCAGGCATTGCAATAGCAATCGGAGTTATGGTGGATATTGGCATTGTTGATGTTGAGAACATTCTCAGGCATCTCGAAATGCCAGAGAACCGGGGAATCCGGGGTAAAAAGCTATTGCAGGTAGTATACAGTGCAACAACAGAAGTCAGGGCAGCCGTTGTGACATCGATAGCTACAACGATTGTAAGCTTTATACCGGTATTTGCCATGCAGGCCCAGGAAGGAAAAATGTTCCATCCCCTGGCATGGACAAAGACCTTTGCCCTTCTTTCGTCATTTGTCCTGGGGATAGTAGTCCTTCCGACACTGGTCCATATCTTCTTTAACATCCCGTTCGATAAAAGAAGAATTAAGCGGATGTGGAATGGATTTCTCATTACGGCAGGTATATTTTTTGCAATATTCGGCCATTTTCTGCCTGCCCTTGCCATAACAGCCGTAGGGATAAACAATCTGCTTGATTACAAATGGTCTGAAAAACGAAAGGAGTATCCAACTTTAATTACTGTATTTATCACAGTATTGTTTGCAACCTGGTACCTGTCAATCGAATGGCTGCCGCTTGGAGCTCATAACAGCGAATTTGTCAATTTCTTTTTTGTAGCCGGTATTGTCTCATTGATTCTTTTTGCCCTGATGTCGTTGGTGCATTTTTATGAAAAGATACTTCGCTGGGCTTTACTGAATAAACTGAAATTTCTGATGATCCCTGCCCTGACTCTCTTTTTTGGACTGCTTATCTGGCAGGGGGTCGATAAAATCTTCGGTTTTGCAGCCTCAGGGGCTGAAAAAGCCGGCTGGAAGAGGTTCCGGCAGACAACGGGATGGCAGGGTGCAATTAAAACATTTCCCGGTACAGGCAAGGAATTTATGCCATCACTGAATGAGGGTTCATTTCTGCTTATGCCAACCAGCATGCCGCATTCGAGTATAGAAAAAAATCTCGACTATATTGAAACACTTGATAAACGTCTTTCAGCTATTCCTGAGGTTGAAGTTGCCGTCGGCAAATGGGGACGTGTCAACTCGGCTCTTGACCCTGCACCTATCCAGATGTTTGAAAATACCATTAACTACCGGTCGGAGTATATTCTGGATGAAAACGGCCACCGGATGCAGTTTAAAGTAGATAAAAAAGGAAATTACATTCTGAAGGACAATTCAAAATACGATCCTCAGATTCAGGGTTTCAGAGTTATACCGGCTGACAGTCTTATACAGGATAATAAGGGAGAATATTTTCGCCAGTGGCGTCCTCAGGTCAAAAAACCGCTGGATATTTGGAATGAAATCGTTAAAGTGACAAATATTCCCGGACTAACCTCCGCTCCCAAGCTACAGCCAATTGAAACGCGCCTTGTCATGCTTTCAACCGGAATGCGGGCCCCAATGGGTCTAAAAGTCTATGGTACTGATCTCAACACTATTGAACAGGCAGGAATGATTTTCGAACAAGCGTTGAAAGAAGTGCCTTCCATCAAGGCTTCGGCAGTTTTCTACGACCGTGCAGTGGGTGCTCCATATCTTGAGATAAACCTGAATCGTGAAGCAATGGCACGGTACGGAATGACGGTCAGCGATGTTCAGGAAATACTGCAGGTGGCCGTCGGCGGTATGACGCTCTCAACTTCTGTTGAAGGCCGTGAACGGTTTCCTTTGAGGGTAAGATATGCGCGTGAATTGCGTGACAATCCTGAGGATTTAAAACGCATCCTGGTTCCGGCAATGAATGGTGTCCAGGTACCGTTGGGTGAAATCGCTGATATTGATTACACCCGTGGGGAACAGATGATCAGGAGCGAAAACACTTTTCTCGTCGGTTATGTCATTTTTGATAAACTGGAAGGAAAAGCAGAGGTTGATGTTGTTCAGGAGGCCGGGAGATTAATAAAGCAGAAACTGGAGTCAGGGGCTATTGTCCTGCCGGCAGGGGTTACCTATAAGTTTGCAGGCAATTATGAAAATCAACTAAGAGCAACGAAGAGATTGTCAATAGTTATTCCGGTTAGTCTGATAATAATTTTGCTACTACTGTATTTCCAGTTCCGAACGGTTACAGCATCATTTATTCATTTCTCAGGAGTTTTCGTCGCCTTCTCCGGAGGATTCATTATGCTCTGGCTGTACGGGCAGGATTGGTTCATGAATTTTTCAGTTGCGGGATTGAACCTTCGTGATATGTTCCAGATGCACACTATTAATCTTAGCGTTGCGGTATGGGTAGGTTTTATAGCACTTTTTGGAATCGCAACCAATGATGGCGTAATAATGGGAACATATATTCACCAGGTTTTTGAGGAACGTCATCCTGCAACGGTTGACGATGTACGGGAAGCAGTTGTTACCGCAGGGAAGAAACGCGTCCGTCCGGCAATGATGACCACTGCCGTTGCCGTAATTGCATTGTTGCCCGTACTCTCATCCACCGGCAAAGGAGCTGATATCATGGTGCCGATGGCTATCCCCTTGTTCGGGGGAATGATAATCCAGGTAATGACAATATTTGTCGTTCCGTTATTTCAATCGATATGGAGGGAAAGGGTGGTGGAAAGGGAAAGAGATGGAAATAGGTAGAAATAGATAGGAAATAGATGGAAATAGATGGAAATAGATGGAAATAGATGGAAATAGATGGAAATAGATGGAAATAGATAGAAATAAATAGAAATAGATAGAAATAGATAGAAATAAATGGAGATAGATTAATTAGTATTTGAGAAAATAACTGTAAATTATGTTCTGGTTACTCGTGCTATTAATCTTAAAATATTTTACTCATGAAAAGTCAGGACTTTATTGAATTAAAGGATTTGGAGGTATACCAATTATCCAGAAAATTATCATCTATTGCGTGGAAAATATTCTGCAGGATGCATTTTGAAGACAAAAAACATATCGGAGATCAGTTTTTACGTTCCGTCGACTCAATAGGAGCAAATATTGCTGAAGGTTATGGGAGATACTATTATCTCGACAAAGTCAGATTTTACTATAATTCAAGAGCATCTCATTTCGAGGCATTTATCCATTGGTTAGAGTTAATGTTTGAAAGAGAGAGAATCTCTGAAAGTGAATTTAAATCAATCAATGAAATTGCCCAAAAATTACAGATCAAACTCAATAATTTTATAAAAGCCACTTCCAAAAATGCAAGAAATAATACATATCAGGAAATTAAAACATAAGAGTTTTACCATATGCTGGAAAAATCAGATTGTTTAAAATATTTCTACTTGTTTCAATATATTTCAATCTGTTTCAAGGTCTATGGGTTTTAGCTCAGTCTGATTCACTGGCATCATATCTTGAAATAGCTGCAAGGAATAATCCTGTTGTTCTGCAGCGGTTTTACGAATATCAGGCAGCGCTCCAAAAAGTACCGCAGGTTGGTAGTCTGCCCGATCCTGAATTAAGCATCGGTGTATTCCTGAAACCAATGGAACTGGTCAGTGGAAACCAGACTGCTGAAATTAAGTTGATGCAGATGTTTCCCTGGTTTGGTACACTTAAATCTGCCAAAGATGAAATGAGTCTGATGGCAAACGCAAAATATGAATCCTTCCGTGATGCAAAACTGCAGGTCACTTATGATGTACAGAACACCTGGTATGAGATCTATAAAATAAATCAGGAACTTAGGATCTCTGAAAAAAATCTGCAGATACTTAAAACTATTGAGCGACTCGCACTGGTCAGTTTCAGGACTTCAGGTGTAAGCAATGGAAGCACTTCATCCGGCTCCATGGGCTCCGGAAATACATTACAATCACAAAGTCCTGCAGGCAGTACTCCCGGAATGAAGGGTATGCCGGCAGGAAATACTTCCGTACCTCCTTCAGTCCCAGGTTCCACTTCGTCAGTACAGGGAAATAATATGGGCTCCTCTTCCGGTGGTACGGGTTTATCTGATCTTTACCTCATACAAATTGAAATCGGGGACCTTGAAAACAACATAGCCCTGCTTAATAGCAAAAAAAGAACAGCCACTGCAAAATTCAACAGTTACCTGAACAGGCATCCGGAATCGGCGGTTGCGGTGACAGATACATTAAGGACTGATACACTGGATATTTCATTAACAACCATTTCAGACAGCATAATGAATAAAAATCCAATGCTGGGTATGCTCCGGTTTGAACAACAGTCTCTGGATGCAAGAAAAAAGATGGTAACCCGGATGGGATACCCTATGGTAGGATTAGGGGTAAACTATTCACCTGTCAACAAAAGTGAAATGTCAGCTTCACCGATGAATGGCACTGATATGATTATGCCAATGGTATCAGCCACTCTGCCTGTCTACAGGAGAAAATACAGAGCCATGCAAACTGAAGCTGATCTTATGAAATCGTCCGTCGCGGAGAATTACGCTGCCACTGCTAACAGCCTGCAAACGGAATATTATCAGGCTGTACAGTTTTTTCAGGATGCAAAAAGGAGGATAAGCCTGTATTCAAACCAATTTCAACTTGCACAAAAATCCCTTGATATAATGCTTAAAAGCTTTTCATCTACGGGCAGCACTCTTACTGATATTCTGCGGATACAGCAGCAAACACTCGATTACGAGCTAAAACAGGTTGAAGCTGTTGCAGATTATAATACATCAATTGCCTGGTTAAAAAGATTGGGAAATTTGGAAATAGATGGAAATAATGGAAATAGATGGAAATGATGGAAATAGTGGAAATAGATGGAAATAATGGAAATAGATGGAAATAGATGGAAATAGATGGAAATAGATGGAAATAATGGAAATAGATGGAAATAGATGGAAATAGATGGAAATAGATGGAAATAGATGGAAATAGATGGAAATAGATGGAAATAGATGGAAATAGATGGAAATAGATGGAAATAGGTGGAAATAAATGGAAATAAGACTGCTCCCACCTTATTTCAACTATATTTCAATGTATTTCAATGTATTTCAATGTATATCAATGTATTTCAATCTATATCAATGTATTTCAATCTATATCAACTTATTTCAAAAAATAAAATGAATTATGAAACACAAAATTATCATCATAGCAGTAACCCTAGTTACAGGAATTTTTCTCGGATGGCTGGTCTTTCATTCCCCTCAATCCCAGGAAAAACAAACAAACGGGGAAGAGGTAAGTAAAGCTGTCATCTGGACTTGCGCAATGCATCCCCAGATTAGAATGGTTAAGCCGGGAAAATGCCCGATCTGCGGCATGGACCTGATTCCTGTTGGTCAGGCAGATGATGCAAATAATATCGACCCTGATGCAATACATCTTTCCATAGAAGCTGCACAGCTGGCCAGTGTGCAAACATCAATAGTAACACGCCAGAAACCGGTAAAAGAAGTCCGCCTTTATGGGAAAGTCCAGGCAGATGAACGTTCCATTCAAAGCCAGGTATCACATATGCCGGGAAGAATTGAAAAGCTGATGGTGAATTTTACCGGGGAAAATGTTAACAAAGGTGAGCCGCTTGCAGTCATTTACGCGCCCGAACTGGTTACAGCCCAGCAGGAACTGCTTGAAGCAGCAAAAATCAGGCAGCTTCAACCTGAAATATATGAGGCAGCCAAAGATAAGTTGCGGCAATGGAAACTTACAGATTCACAGATCGCAGATATCGAAAATTCCGGTAAGGTCAAAGATGACTTTGAGATCCTTTCAAATACAAATGGGGTGATTATTGCCCGTCGAGTGAATAATGGCGATCATGTGGACCAGGGAACAGTGCTTTTTGATGTAACAGACCTGTCTAATGTCTGGGTTATGTTTGATGCTTACGAAAGCGACTTGCCTTTCATCAAAACAGGCGACAGGCTTGCATTTACAATTCAGGCTCTTCCCGGAATCAGCTTTACGGGAAAGGTTATCTTTATCGATCCCGTTATTGACCCTTTGACACGTGTGGCGAAAGTACGGGTTGAAATTGGCAATGAATCAGGCAGGCTCAAGCCTGAAATGTTTGCTTCCGGTATAGTAAAAGCAAGCCTGGATAAGTATCGTGACAATCTGGTTATTCCGCGTTCATCTGTTCTTTGGACTGGTACCCGGTCGATCGTTTATATAAAACAGCCAGATGCTAAAGAACCGGTTTTTAAAATGAGGGAGATTACCCTGGGTCCTTCTCTGGGCAACAGCTACGTTGTGGTCAGTGGCCTGAGTGAGGGCGAGGAAATAGTAACCAATGGAACATTCTCTGTTGACGCTGCAGCCCAGCTCGAAGGTAAACCAAGTATGATGAATCCGCAGCCTGGAAAAGTGACGTCAGCCCACCAGCATGAAGGAATGCAAATGTCTGAAAGCCAGGAAAAGAGCACCGTCATCCCTCCAACGCATCCCAAATAATAATAAACAAATAACTTTTAATTGCGTTTTATATTAATAAATCAATCTTCATAATCCAAAATACCATAAAATGAAAAATTTATTTTTTTGCATTGTAATTGCGGTTTCAATCTTATCAGCCTGCAATAGTAATAAATCAGCCCAAAACCAAACAGGCAGTAATAGCCCATCAGACATGTCCGGGTCTGATGATTCAAATTCATCAGGTATTCCTGTCAGCTATCCGAAAAGCACTGTTTCAATTAAAGAAATTGTTAACTCATATCTGCAACTGAAGAATGCCCTGGCAGACGATAATTCTTCTGATGCCGCAATTGAAGGAGCTGTTCTGGAAGCAGCATTTAAGAATTTCGATAAAAGTCAGCTATCACCGGAGCAGAAGAAAACATATGAAGAAGTGGAAGAGGATGCAAGGGAAAATGCAGAACACATAGGTCAAAGCAAAGGAAATATTGAACACCAGCGGGAACATTTCGAGATGCTGAGTAATGAATTGTATGATCTGGTAAAAAGTTTCAGTTCCGGACTTGTTTTGTATAAAGAATTCTGCCCGATGTATAACAAGGGGAAGGGTGGCTTCTGGTTAAGCGAATCAAAGGAAATACGTAATCCTTACTTTGGCAAGGAAATGCTGACCTGTGGAACAATTAAAGAAATGCTAAACTAAATAAGTCATGAAGCTGTTAACCAAAATATTACTGCCCATAGGGCTTGCAGTGGTTATCATTCAGTTTATACGCCCTGCAAGGAATAAGGATGAACAGGGATTTGAAAATGACATTTCAAAGGTAATGAGTATCCCTGACAGCGTTCAGACAATACTTAAAAATGCATGTTACGACTGCCACAGTAATAACACTGTTTATCCGTGGTATTCGAATATACAACCTGTCGGATGGTTTCTTGCGAGAGATATTAAGTTGGCCAAAGAAAACCTGAATTTCAGTGAATTCGGCACCTATAACCAGAGACGCCGGTCGGGCAAGCTGAACGCCATTGCGGATGAGATTAATGAAAATGCAATGCCCCTGCCGTCTTACAGGCTGATGCACAAGGATGCAAGGCTTTTACCGGCAGAAAAGAGATTGCTCATATCCTGGGCTGAAAATTCAACCGCCGGTCCTGTTGAAAAGTGACAGGAAATCTTTATGCCGGGTGCATTTTTACCTGCCGGTTTACTCATCGAACAGGTAAAGTTGCCGGTCACTGCAATCGTCCGATTCCAGATTTGAAACGCTGACTCCCAGCAATCTTATCCTGCTGCCTTCCAGCTGAAGCGATTTCCTGATAACAGTAACTTCCCTGTGCAGGGTATCAAAATCACGTATGTAATGCTGCAGAGTCCTGCTACGGGTTATCTGTCTGAAATCAGAGAATTTAATTTTTATTGTAATGGTTCTGCCTGTTGTCCCGGAGTTCTCAAGTCTATCCATAAGCTCTCTTTCAACCTTATAAAGCTCTGCAATGATCTCAAACCTTGTAGTGAGGTCTTTTTCATATGTAATCTCTGTCCCGACTGACTTACGCTCAGAGTCTGTTTCGACAGGGCGGTCATCAATGCCCCTGACAATATCGAAGTAGAACTTTCCTGCTTTCCCGAAATTCCTGATAAGCGACAGCAAATCCCATTGTTTCAGGTCCGAACCATTATGAATGCCTAATTTGTGCATCTTTTCCGCCGTAACCCTGCCTATACCATAAAATTTTTCAACGGGAAGTTCTTCGATAAACTTCTCCGCATTTTCAGGAGGTATTAGAAAAAGCCCGTCAGGCTTTTTTATATCTGAGGCAATCTTGGCAAGAAATTTATTAACAGATATTCCTGCTGAAGCTGTAAGCCCTGTCCTTTTCCTGATCTCCTTTTTTATCTCCCTGGCGATCAGGGTAGCCGACCCTATCCCTTTTTTGTCATCTGTGACATCCAGAAACGCTTCATCAATTGAAAGAGGTTCAACAAGATCAGAGTATTCCCTGAAAATTTCAAGTATCTTACCGGACAACTCTGTGTACCGGTCAAATCTGTGGCTGACAAATATCAGTTCAGGACAAAGCTTTTTAGCTGTCACAGAGGGCATTGCAGATCTGACCCCAAATTTCCTTGCCTCGTAGCTTGCCGAGGCAACAACATGCCTCTCCCCGCTCCCGCCGACTGCAACAGGTTTCCCCCTTAGTTCAGGATTATCGAGCTGTTCGACGGAAGCAAAAAACGCATCCATATCAATATGTATGATCTTTCTCACTATGTCAAATCTAACAAGAAATTATTTTGAAAATACTTTAAGTTTGATCAATATTGTAGTCTTTTCAGTTTTGGGGACTGATTACATAAATGTGGATTAATAGAAGTAGTTTGGAAAATTCTTCTGAAATAAGCGGTGAGAAATTTGCACTGGTGCTCATAAAACACAGGTTATGGGGGCATATTTTTCTTCCATATATTTTTGTAAATGAACCTGATAAGAAATATTTCAGATTGTCCGAGTCGCTTTCTCCATACCAGTCTGATGAGACAATAAAATCGCTAAGCAACGAAGAGAGGGAAATTGTCAGGATCATAAATGAATATTCCGACAGGGCACTTTTCAAACTATTTTCGAAGGACAACAGCGTTAAGGATTTTCTTTTAAATGTAACTTCAGATAAAATCGAAAGGTTTATTCGGCCATATATCGAGCGTAGAATCAGAAGATGCTTTATAATTGCCAAAGATGAAGGAATAGTATGCTTTCGCAAGAGGCCCAATTCCAATATCGTTCACCCCGGCGACAGGATCGACCTGGCTTCCGAACCTGCCAGTCCTGTTTTTGTTTTCAACCGTGATCCTGAAGGGAGCACCTATAAGTTAAAAATTGAAATTGAAGGAAAACCTATTGAACTTTTTCATAACCCGATTGAAATCCTGTGCAATTCCCCATGCATAATCATGGAATCCGAAAGAGTTTTGATGATTGAAGATATTGACGGTCCGAAGCTGAAACCATTTCTCGCGAAAGAAAACGTTAAGATACCAAAAGAATCAGAGATCAGATATTTCTCGGGATTTGTACTTAATGCGGTAAACAAATACAAGGTAGAAGGTTCTGGTTTCAGAATAATCAGATCCATCCCTGAGAAAAGCGTTCATTTAAGCCTCGAGAAGAGTGTTAAGAGTTTTGCTGTTCTGATAATCAGTTTCTGTTATTCCGGACACTACATTTCGCCTGAAGACACTTCAGAATTTTTTACCATCTTCAATAACAATACAGGGGATTTCATTTTCACCCGGTACCTGCGCGACTTTGCATGGGAAACAGGATGCAGGGAAATGCTGTCCGATCTTGGTTTCATCTCGGATGACAATATTAATTTTTATATCCCTGAGGAGGAATCAGTGGAACCTGGTGACGGGATTTCCTCAATGATAGAAGCTGTCAACAGAAATTACAATGACCTGATTGAATCGGGCTTCACCATCGAAACACAGAAACTTGACAGGAAGTATAATCTGAAGCCTGTCAACATTGAGATAGTAAACACCCTGGTTGGTGACTGGTTTGATCTTAAGGCGGTTATTAAAATTGATAAATGGGAAATACCTTTTATACGTTTCAGGCATAGCATAATTGAAGGTATCAGGGAATTTGAACTTCCTGACGGAACCTATGCAGTACTTCCGCGGGAATGGTTTACGAAATACCGGAATATATTTGAATTCGGCAAAGACGAAGATGATCTGATAAAAATCCATAAGCAGCATTTTCCGTTCCTATCCGAAATCGTTGATAAAAAAGATTCCGGTGGCATTGAACAGCTCGAAAAGTTGCTGATACCTGCACAACTTTCGGCACCTGGTAAGCCGGAGGGATTGAAATGCGAAATGAGAAAGTACCAGGTTGAAGGATTGAACTGGCTTAACTGGCTTCAGTCCTCAGGCCTGGGGGGATGTCTCGCCGATGATATGGGCCTTGGAAAAACAATACAGGCTCTGGCACTTCTCCAGAGTAACATCGAGAGCATGCCGGCAGATAAAAGCCAGCCTCATTTAAATGCAATGCCCACATTGTTTGATCTCCCTGCCCCTAAATTTACCTCGCTGATAATTGTACCGGCTACGCTTGTCTATAACTGGGAAAGTGAAATCAGACGGTTCGTCCCGGGAATGAAAGTCTACAGTCATAAAGGAATCCACAGAACCAGGACGATTTCTCTTTTCGGTTTATATGATATCGTTATCTCAAGTTATCATACAGTCAGACAGGACATTGACCTTTTAAGTTTGTATAAATTCCACTATATTATTCTTGATGAAAGTCAGTCTGTAAAAAATCCCGGATCCCTGATATATAAAAGTGTTTCGCGGTTAAGATCCGATTACAGGCTTGTTCTTTCCGGGACACCGGTAGAAAATTCATTAACAGATCTTTGGGCTCAGCTCAACTTCGTCAATCCCGGACTTCTGGGCACTCTTTCCTACTTCCGACAGGGAATTTACAAGGCCGATTGAAAAGATGCATGACGAGGAGAAGGAGGCAGAAGCTGAAGAAGCTTATTACGCCCTTCATTCTAAGGCGCACCAAGGAGATGGTAGCCGCTGATCTGCCCCCTGTAACCGAGCAGGCTATTTACTGCGACATGACCGAGGAGCAGGCGAAAATCTATGAAGAGGAAAAATCTGCTGTCCGAAACACGATACTAAACAGTATTGGACAGGAAGAGTATTGAGAAATCTGCAATTGTTGTTCTGCAGGGACTTATGAGACTCAGACAGATATCCAATCACCCTGTCCTGGCTGAAGAAGGTTACCTGGGAGGTTCCGGAAAATTCGAAGCTGTCCTCAGTGATATTGAAAATGTAGTGGCAGAAGGGCATAAAATCCTTCTTTTCTCATCATTCGTGATGCATTTAAAACTCTTTGGCTAACTGCCCTCGAAAAGAAAAATATAGGTTTTTCAGTACTCACCGGTGCCAGTACAAACAGGGAAGCTATTGTAAATGGATTTCAGAACGATGCCTCAAAAAAAGTATTCCTGATCTCGCTGAAAGCCGGAGGTGTTGGACTCAACCTGACAGCAGCCGATTATGTTTTTATACTTGATCCGTGGTGGAATCCCGCATCCGAGATGCAGGCTCTCAACAGAGCTCACAGGATAGGACAGGAAAAAAGTGTTTTTGTTTACAGATATATTTCCACGGGGACCCTCGAAGAGAAAATCATTAAGCTGCAGGAAAGAAAATCGAAACTTGCTGATTCCTTTGTCCGGAGTAACAATCCATTGAAAGACGTTGACATACAACATATACTCGATATAGTAGGATAACCTGAATATCAGGATTCAAAGCTTTTGTTCTTCAGACTCCCGGTCATACATAATCCTTACGATGTTGCTGCTGCCTGTGACGACCGTTCATTCATAAGATTCCTGATAAAGAATCCGGCAAGGATAAGGATTTCCTCATTTGTGTAGGAGTCTATTGTCCCCTTGAATCCATTCGACATGTACCTTACAAGAACCCCATTCCTGTTTTGTATGCTCCATTTAGTCCTCCAGAAATTATCGAACTGCCAGTTGTACTCTTTGTCCTGGTAACTGATCACTGCTTTGGACCTTCCACGAATTGTAAGTAATATGTCCGATCACTGATTCATTCTGTAAATCCATGATCTGAGTCTCCTGCCTGAAAAAGCCTTTTGTTTCGAACAGGATTTCTCTTCCATTCAGTTCCCCCGTAACTTTTTTTGACCAGCCTACTTTGCGAAGTCCGCCGGCCAGTTGAGTATGATTATAAATGTCATACCTTTTGCTGAAGAATTTTGTTTTCCAGTTGAGAAGAGTTTCCATGGTTCAGATATTTATATATTGTCTTGCGGTCTTGCGGTCTTGCAGTCTTGCAGTCTTGTGGTCTTGCGGTCTTGCGGTCTTGCGGTCTTGCGGTCTTGCAGTCTTGCAGTCTTGCGGTCTTGCGGTCTTGCAGTCTTTGGACTTTTTACTTTTATCTTTTGCCTTTTGTCTTGTTTCTTTTGTCTTTCTGCCTCCATCCATGCTACTTTCTGTACGGATTTATGCTCCTGCCCGATAATATCCCTGTAAAGCTCAGGTTTCCGGGCGTTAAGATACCTGTATCCTCCGGCCATTGTAAGCTTTTCGGGTGTCAGAGTCCCTGTAACGAGATCATTATCAAGCTTCGGCACTCTGCAATAATATCACCGAACGGATCCATGATCATTGAGCAGCCGTTTTTAAGCTGATCATCATCCATTCCAATCGGGATTTGAAAAAACAACATACACACCATTGTCATAAGCCCTTGAAGGCAGCCATTTCATAAGCCATTCCCTGCCTTTCGGACCATCAAATTCAATCCGCAATTCTCCGGATCGACCTTCCTGTTCTTCCACAGTTCAGGATCGACAAATCCGGCTCCCGGACGAGGGGAAGGCGTACACATTGTAACATGCGGCATAAAAATTATCTGTGCTCCCAAGAGTACTGTCGCCCTTACATTCTCTATAATATTGTTGTCATAACATATCAGGATGCCGCATTTCCAGCCTGACAGATCAAATACAGTATATTGGTCACCGGGAGTAATATGTTTATTTATAAATGGATGTATTTTTCTGTGTTTTGCAATTAATCCGTTTTTATCAACACAAACGTAAGCTTTGTAAATTTTATCATCACTGTCTTTTTCAAACAATCCGGCAAGAATTGTTATATTATATTTACCGGCTATCTTCCTGAGCTTTGAAATGCTTTCGCCTCCAGGAATAAATTCCGCAAGTTCAAGCATTTGCTTTCTTGGTAAAGTTCCGGGCAAAAGTATATCCTGTGATTGAACATTCGTGAAAGGCAATTATACCGGAGCCTTCGCCTGCTGCCTTTTCAGCAGAGAGTATCAATCACCGACAGGTTATACTCCTTATCTCCGCTTCTGTTTTCAAACTGTGCAGTAGAAATCCTGAGTTTTTCCATATTGATAAAATAAAAGGCCGGCATGATATATGCCGGCCTTAAAATTAATAAATTAAATTCTAGTAGTTTTCCCTTTCCACATAATGAGTATGCAATAAGTTCATGAGCCTTATGGCTGTTGGGTCTACCAAGAAAATCCTTGTAGATAGCCATTACATCCGGATTTTCATGTGATTTCCGGAGAACCATATGTTCGTCCTCAGAATATATTGCCTTCATCCTGTTCTCACGGATCTCCATGCTTGTTGGAATTGGCTGTCCGCCACCGCCGATGCATCCTCCCGGACAAGCCATGATCTCAACGAAATGATACGGAGCTTTCCCGCTTCCTCACCATCTTCATGATCTTATTGGCATTTACAAGTCCGTGGGCTATTGCAACCTTCAGTTCTACACCCTCGAGGAATTTCCAGTCATCAGTACATCCTTCGATCTTGATCGAAGCTTCCTTCACTCCGTCCATTCCGCGTACCGGTGTAATATTGAGATTATTGAACGGAACCTCTCTCCCTGTAACAATTTCATAAGCGGTCCTTAATGCAGCTTCCATAACTCCTCCGGTGGCTCCGAAAATAACGGCAGCACCGGTTGAATCACCCATAATTGAATCGTATGGTGATGGTTTAAGCACCCTGAAGTCGATTCCTGCCTGTTTTATCATAACTGCAAGTTCCCTTGTAGTAATAACATAGTCTATATCCTTGTATCCGCTGGCTCTCATCTCAGGCCTGTCGGCTTCAAATTTTTTAGCAGTACAGGGCATAACCGAAACCGAAACTATTTTTGAAGGATCCAGTTTACGTTTCTTTGCAAAATATGTTTTCGCCAGTGCACCAAACATCTGCTGGGGCGATTTGCATGTTGAAAGATTGGGAAGGAATTCAGGATACTTGTGCTCAATAAATTTTATCCACCCGGGTGAACAGGAAGTAAACATTGGAATTCTTGTCTTCTTATCACCGTCAACCAGTGCTTTTTTGAGTCTGGTAAGCAATTCAGTCCCTTCTTCCATAATTGTCAGGTCGGCGCTGAAATCGGTATCAAGGACTGAATCAAAACCTACCTGTTTAAGAGCAGTAACCATTTTCCCTGTGACCCTTTCGCCCGGATCATACCCAAGGTCTTCACCGAGTGCAACTCTTACTGCCGGAGCTGTCTGAACAACAACATGTTTGTCAGGATCATAAATTGCATCCCAAACCTGGTCGATATATGTTTTTTCAACCAGTGCACCTGTAGGACAGCGGTTAACACACTGTCCGCAATTGGTGCAAACAACATGGCTCATAGGCCTGTCGTGGAAGGATGAAATCTTCTGATGAGCATCCTTTATTTGCAACTGCTATGGCTGAAATATACTGCAATTCGGAACATGTTCTAACGCAACGCTGACACCTGATGCACTTGCTGTCGTCCTTGATAAATGAGGGAGATGACCTGTCAATCGAATATGGGTGATCTTCAACAAGGTCAAGGAAGATAGTATCGCCGAAATGCAAATTCATTGGCAAGAGCCTGCAATTCACATTTCTGGTTTTTATAGCATTTTGTGCAGTCGGATCTGTGTTCCGAAAGAAGCAGCTCAACAATATGCTTCCTGCGCATTTCTGACCTTAAGCGTATTGGTATGGATGTCCATTCCTTCAGAAACCGGAGTGGCACATGCAGCTATAAGTGTTCTCGCACCTTTTTGTTCGACCACGCATACACGGCAGTTACCGGCAACACACAGGTCTGGATGATTACATAATGTCGGTATATTGATTTTCAGTTTTTGTGCAGCAGCAAGAACTGTGGTTCCTGCTGGAACTGAGACAAACTGGTCATTTATATTAAGATTTATCATATAACTCTTTTTTTTCATTAAGTAATTAATAAATGATCTCCTCCCTGAAGTTTTCAACAATAGTTCTGAAAGCATTGCCCACTGACTGGCCAAGACCACATTTTGAGGCTATTTTCATGGTATCGGCAAGCTTCACAAGTTCATTAAGATAGGTAGATTTAACTTCTCCCTTTTTGACTTTTTCAACACCTTTCAGCAGCTGCTGGCAGCCGATCCTGCATGGAGTGCACTGACCGCATGATTCTTCGGCAAAGAAATCGAGATAGTTATGAAGGACATTATACATCGACCTTGAGCTGTTGAAGAGCTTCATTGATCCGCCTGTCGGCACACCTTCAAAACCGATGATAGTTTCGTTGAATTTTTTTCTCGGGTACGCAAAAACCTGACGCACCTCCGACCTGGACTGCCTTGGTATCACCATCACCGAATTCATTAACGAAATTCTGTACAGTCATTCCCAGTTCAAGTTCAAAAATACCCGGGGTCGGAGTATCTCCAGAAACAGAAAATACTTTTGAACCTCTTGAGTCCTTGGTTCCCAGCTGATTGTAAACTTCTGCCCCATGCTTGATAATCATCGTCACTGTAACCAGTGTTTCGACATTATTTATTGAAGTAGGCTTATAAAACACACCTGATGACGTAGGATATGGAGGCTTATTGCGGGGTTCTCCCCTGTCGCCCTGGATGGATTCAAACAGTGCGCTCTCCTCACCGCAGATATAAGCTCCGGCTCCCAGACAGTACCTGATCTGGAAGTCATATCCTATTTCATTATTATCTTATGAAATGATTCGAGCTCTTTCATACAGTTGCGGAAGGAGGAACCTGTATTCACCCCTGCAGGTAAACAATACCATTTTTTGCACCGATTGCTTTTCCTGCAATGGCCATTCCGCCGTACATTTTTTATGAAGCCCTGTCGAGGATTTCCCTGTCCTTAAAAGTTCCTGGTTCACCCTCATCTGCATTACAGACAATATATTTCTCAGGGTCCTTTTCAGCAGCCGTGTATTTCCACTTTAATCCAGTAGGGAATCCGGCGCCACCACGGCCCTTTAATCCTGACTCAAGCACCTGCTGAATGATCTCTTCACTGCTCATCTTGAAAGCCTTTACAAGGACTTCCTTTGCATTGATTTTTTCGAAGATAAGGTCTACCTTATTTAATCCTTTATTTTTCATTATCTCTCAGCGTATTATTATTTCTGCAAGTAACCTTTTATTATTTCAACAACCTTTTCGGGAGAAAGCTCTGTGTAGGGAATTTCATTAATCAGAATTGCCGGGGCTTTGTGGCACCAGCCAATGCAGTTGGTCTCTATAAGGCTGAACATCTTATCAGAGGTGGTCTCTCCCACTTTAATTTTAAGCATATCTTCAATAGTCTGAATGATTTCTCCCTTTCCTTTCATTGAGCATGTAATTGTTTTACAAACTCTTATCACAAATTTACCTCTCACCTTTGTGTCGAGAAAAGTATAAAAGGAGGCTGTTCCATAAACTTCAGCTGCTGAAATATCAAGTTCCTTTGCTACTTCTACCATCGCCTCATCAGTAAGGTAATTGTGCTTCTCAACAATTCCCTGAAGAATCGGCATCAGGCTTTCCCTTACGCGACCATGTTTCTCGCTCAGTTCCTTTACAAGATTTCCTACTAGATACATTTCTTATTGATTTTTAGATAATTAAAAGAATTTTTAATGGTAAAAAATTGATTTTTTAAGCGGTGTTAAATTAATAACAATACTTTTTAAAAAAAAATACCTATGTCATAATTCGTTATTTAGAATTAGAATAAACAACGAACGCAAAGGGCAACAGTACTGTTGTACAGGCAATAGCACAGGCATGTTGCCCCAATTCGAGAGGGGACCGGGTATAAAATTCGTTTAGCTCGGGTGGCGACTAAGCCATTTATTCTGTTCCCGTTACCTCAATCTTGCTCAGAAGTGTAATATTCTGAATATTTGAATAATCATACTGGTAGAGGCCATCATCTCCAATCATAACAAGAACATCCCCAATGGGAATGACATCAAAAGCATTGATGCCCGGGTAGGAATGAATAAGATGATTCCCAAGCGTTTTCGGATCAGAAGCATCGTAGATTTTCAATCCAGCCGATCCATCACATACAAAAAGAAGATCCCCGCCCTTTCCAAGTCCGTGTGGATTTGTCATGGCATAGGTAATAAGCAGTTTTGGCTGGCTTATGTTTTTTATGTTGATAATATCCAGGCAGTTGGTAGCTCCCACCGCATGTTGTGCCTGTCCTGAGTGTCACATAAGCCAGGGTGTCATCAACAATGACCGGATCACAGCTCCGGGCGTGAGTAAAAAATGTCCTTGATGACGGCACCAGTGGATTGGAAATGTCAAAAATCACCATTCCGGAAGTTGTCCCGAGGAACATATTGTTACCCGAAAGGAACATGGTTTCGACGCCCCAGCCCGGGTAAAAATCACCTGATTTGACAGGAGCGGTCTTATTTGAGATGTCAAAAATTTTAAGGGTGTTCTGATCAACTACATAAAGCACTTTATCCCTGATCCCAAACCTGGCCATCGATCCGCCGAATCCTACTCCGCTCCCGCTTACTCCCGAGGATGCGCCGGAAGCGTTTGAAAGCGCAAGAAACTCTATGCCTCTTTTATCGTAAAAGATAGGCCATGGATTTGTATAATTAACAACCTTCTCCCTGATAGTCTTCACCTCCCAGTCAATAACCACTCCTTTTTTGCTGTCGACAAAAGCAACCGGGAGATCATTTCCCGTCGGAGGAACGGTATAGGGAAGTATATCCTTAACCCTCCCCACTTCCCTGATGTTATCAATGTTTTGAACGTCAAGAATCACCAGGTCAACAAAACTGTCGGCATATAAATTAAATCCCGAGATTGAAATATCAACAACACCTGGCAGCTTAACAAAGGTCTTCTTAACAGGTGAGGAAGGATCGGTGTTATCGAAAACATGGATCCCTTTCAATTCTTCGACAATGAAAATAAAGTCATCCTTGTAATAAATCTTGCCCGGATTTTTAAGTTCCACATTCTGTTCGCTTTTTATGGCCGCCCTTAAATCGTCGTAAGACATTAATACCGGGGCGTTTCCTCTGTATTCCCTGTAGGTGGAGTCTTCGCAGGAGAACAGGAATATTACAACTATTGGAAACAGAGCAATAATTGGAATGATTTTTGCTTTCATCAGGATTAGATTTAGTTTAAAATATTTAAACAAAAATCATGCTAAACTACTAACCACCTAAACTGTTACTACATGAAAAAATACCTGTCTCTATTCACAATCCTGATATTCATGTTTTTACCATTATCAGCTCAAAAATTAAAAGATGCGCTTTACCTTAAGAATGGCAGTATTATCTATGGAAAGCTCATTGAAATTTCTGACGACAAATATAAAATTCAATCTTCTGACGGCAGCCTCTTCATTTACTCATCCGCTGAAGTAGAGAAATTTGTAAAAGAGAATCCTTTGTCTCACCGGAAGAAAAACCCGGTGTGGGGTTTGCTCTTGAGGCCGGACTCATGTCGGCTCACAGTCAAGTGAATTTGTTGCCCCGTTCAGTTTCAATGTAATAATGAACTATACTAACAATTCAAAAAATATAATGGGTCTTGGATCAGGTGTTGAATTCCTCGGTTCAACATTTACACCTTTCTTTTTTGAGTATAAACGGTTGTTCACCGACAAAAGAGCAACTCCGTTTATCTTTTTCAGGGGAGGTGCATTGGTTCACACCGGTGGCGATGAGGAAAATGAAGGATCCGTATAGTCAGTATTATTATCCAAAAGACTATAAGGGGGGTCCTTCCTTTGGATTTGGAACAGGAGTTTCCTGGGCGAAAGAGGATATTGAAACATACCTTTCATTCGGATACAGGTACGCCCGGACCAGTTATAGTCAGAATAACTATAACGATGTAAGGTATACATACAAAAGCTACTATAACAGGCTTGAGGTGAAATTCGGATTCAAGTTTTAAAACATTACCTGTCCGGTAATCCATTTATACCAGGCGCCAAGTCCATCCCCCCTGGTAAATGAAGTTTCAAAGATGGGTACTCCGGCATTAATATGCCTGAGATCCGTTCTGAAGTTGTCCAGATTAAAGTTTGTATATGGTATCAAATCGATCTTATTCAGCAGCACTGCTTTTGCTTCCGGAACAGCATCGGATATTTTGCAGGCTTGTCATCACCCTCGGTTGTGCTTACAACTGCCAGCTTAAAAGTCTCTCCGAGATCAAACTGGGAAGGACAAATAAGATTTCCGACATTTTCAACAAACAAAAAATCAAGACTATCAAGGTCAAACAAGCTCAGGACCTTTGAAATGCTGTGTGAATCGAGATGGCATCCTCCTTCAGTGTTGATCACTACAATGGGGATATCAAATCTCTTAAGCCTCTGAGCATCCCTGTCGGTTGTAACATCACCTTCAATAACTCCTATCCTGAATTTTCCGCAAAGCTCTTCGCAGGTCCTTTCAAGCAAGGTTGTCTTTCCTGCTCCCGGAGAACTTATATGTTCACCATCATCACATTTTTCCTGGAGCTCATCAGGCTTCTAACCTCATCTGCCTTGTTCTGATTCCTGTCAAGGATGTTTTTCATGATCTTTATTTCCATAACTACTCTCCCTCTATACTTTTAATAAATATTTCCTTTCCCTGCAATATTTCAAGTTCAGACGAACTGCAGTTCTCACAAGTAAAATAATTTTCTCCCATCCGGAAACCTGTACCGCAATCACTGCACTTCAGCTTAACCGGCAGAACCTCTATATTAATTTCAGCGTTGCCGGCAATCGATTCACTTACCGCCTCACCGAAAGCAAATCTAAAAATCTCAGGCACTATCTGGACCATCTGGCCGAAGCTGACATTAATTGCCGACACCTCTGAAAGCCCTTCTGTCTTTGCAGAATCGAGTACAATCCTTGCAAGATCCTCAGCAATCCCTATTTCGTGCATTGTTATTTTATTAACAGATCCTTGGAAGCTGCAGTCCCGATGGCATATACATACCCGCTTCCCTCCTATCAGAGTATTCAATACCACACCCCTTTTTTCACTGGTGCATCTCTCCTATCAGGGCTGCATCTTTACCCCGCGGATCGTTCCTCAGTATATCCAGCACCATATCACTCTCATTTTCACCGGCGACAATAAACACTTTGCCTTCATTTGCCAGGTAAAGCGGATCAAATCCGAGAATTTCGCACAATCCCC
>CAWKIC010000042.1:0-4263 GCA_963849615.1 uncultured Bacteroidales bacterium | reverse complement strand
TTCTGTTAAATAAGGCAATGTCAGCGGATTCCAGCTGAAACCGGCTCTTATTGAACTCCTTATGATCACAATGCCAATAAGAGGAGCAAAAGCATTATTTAAATGCGGAGGAAGAACCGGGCTGAGGGCAAGACATGCAACTGACAGAAAAAACACAACACGAAACCAGGCCTTCCAGTCCCTGTTCAGTATCAGACTCGCGAGGCATAATATCGTGAAGGGGCTCAGCCATATTATGTTAAGGTTCCACCGCATCTGCTGATGATCGGTAAAGAAATTGAAGAATATCATCATCACAGCCAGAATTGAAAAAAGGGAAAAAAGAAAGATATCCAACAACCTGTTAAATTTCCTTTCCCTCAGGAGTCCTGTCATGGCTATAAGGATCACCAGCAGAAGTGAGAAGACAAATATCGGAGAAGTGAAGAAATTTCCTCCGGCACCGGTTGACCGAAATCCACAACCACTTCCGGATCCCTGTGCAAAGGAATCATCTTTCCCTCTCTTCTTATGACAAGTTTCGACAGACCGGACTGCAGATACACAGGGAGGAACATCATATCGCGGAAAGAAGCTTTCTTATCGCCGGGGGAACCCATTATCAGATCCACGCCAAACTTGTACCAGGGAAAACCCTTCTGAAATTCGCCTGTTAACTGTCTGAATGTCCGCAGGTCGCTTTTTGGCTCTTCCAAGGGTAAAGGAGGTCATCCCCAACAGCCTTTTCGAGGAGGTCACGGATCCTGGCGGAACAATCATCATAGAAAAAGTCATAGCGGTACTTTATGTTTTCAGGCTTGAGATTTTCATTAATCAGGGTGAAAAGTTTCTGAATCTCAGCTTCTTCAAGATTGACTTTTTGTGAGATAACCCATCTCTTTTCATTAATGTAATCTTTAAGAAACGATTCATACGAAATTGCTCCAAGCATATAATCAAGTCTGCCCTTTGCGAACTTCCAGGTAAAATTCCTGGTATTGAAATCGAACACACCCCAGTTAAAAACGAGGTCACTCCCCTCTCCGGAATAACAACCCTCAAAGCGCTGTGACCATAAACAGAATAAGTTTCGAGACCCGGACCACAGGTTTAAAAAGTACACTTCAGCTTTTGGGGTTTCCTGGGATTTTAAATCAGGATTATGGATTACAAGAATAAAGAACAGGGCAAGGACTACCTTTTTCATTAAAAATTCTCTTTGTGCAGCCAAAGATAGGAAAGATACCCCTAAATCCCCTAGAAGGGGACTTATTAAACCCGTTTTTTAAGTGGTAAACACTTTGCGACCTTAGTTTTTAAATCTTGGCGAACTATTATATACTCCGAAACCCTTCCCCGTAGTTTTAAGCTACCCTTTATACACATCTCTTGATGAGCCTTAGGTTTTGGAACTTAATTTATAAGTTGTAATTGTATAAAATCCCTGAATCCCTCGCTGGCGCTCGGGAGGCAGGTGCATATTTTAGGGCGGGGAAGGAAACGGCGATTCGCAAAATGTTCTGTGTCATACTCATCTGATTTTATGCGAATCGCCGCTTCTTCCCCTAAGCTTCTCGCGTTCTTTGCGACAAAACTTAGCGTTCTCTTGCGGTTAAAAAGGGCTTAAACTTCAAACAGCCCCAGGGCAATTCCGGAGGAAGGTTTATAATTAAAATAAAACCATCCCTTGGTTTTCTACCCTTTTTATATAGATTTATACCGGCTTATTTTAACTAAGCGAAGGAAAAAAGATATAATTTTGAAATCTAACTTATCAAACTGATAATGATAATGAAGAAACAATTCCTTCAGATAACCGTTGTAATATTTTTTATTTCAATGAGTTGTAGTAATGAGGCAACCTTTCCGATAACAGATCTTCATGTGCATCTGAAGGGTAACCTTACAATTGACGATGCCGTAGCCAAGTCGAAAAATGAAAGATATAAAATACGGCATTGCCGTAGACTGCGGAGTAGGATTTCCCGGTTCACAAAGACAGCCAGATAGATTCTGTCCTGGCTACTTTTAAAGAGTTATCCCCAGTTCTTTCGTGGCCATGCAGGCAGAGGGACGGGAATCGGTCAACATATTTTCCAGAGAGTCGATAGAGAAAATTCGATTATGTATTTACCGATGCAATGACATTTACTGATGAACAGGGAAGGACGGAACCGGATCTGGATGCCCGCCGAGACCTGGATCGAGAGATGAAGAGCAATTCATGGATCATCTTGTTAAGACCCTGGTTACCATACTGAACACCGAACCTATAGACGTCTATGTGAATTCCACGTTTCTACCCGCCGCAGATGGCCGACCGGTATGACAAGTTCTGGACACCGGAAAGGATGGACAGCGGTTATCAGGGCTGCAAGGGACAACAACATCGCAATTGAAATCAACAACAGGTACAGGATACCGCCAGCCGACTTCGTAAAAAGAGCAAAGACGAGCAGGCGTTAAGTTCACCGTCGGGACAAATAGATGCGGATGAGAATTTTACAGGAGCTGAATATGCCCTTCAGATGATCAAAGAATGCAAGCTCACTGAAAAGGATTTTTTCATGCCTGTAAAAAAAGAACGCAACTAATACGGTTACCGGGATTTAATCCTGACTTTTAAAATTCAAGTACTTTGTGAATCCTTTGTGTCTACTTTGTGTGACTTTGTGGTAAAAAAAACCACAAAGGGTCATGAAGTTCGTCACTAGGGTAACACAAAGGAATACGAATAAATTAAGAATATTTATGAATTAAAACAGGCTGAACCGTTTCCGGAAAATAACTTATAATAAGGAAGATTTTGCATTAGCAAGAATATTAAAATTTTTGCCCGGGATCATTCTTGGCCTGACGGTTCATGAATTCAGTCATGCATATATCGCAAACAGATGCGGGGACTCAACTTCAAAGGAACAGGGCAGACTTACGCTGAACCCGTTTAAACACTATTCGACCTGCTGGGTTTTATGATGCTTATGGTAGCAGGTTTCGGCTGGGCGAAGCCTGTTGAATTTAACGAGCAAAATTTAAGGAATCCCGAAAAGGACGTGATCAAAATTGCAATTGCCGGTCCCTTTTCAAATGCACTTACTGCAATAGTGCTTTCCGTTCTTTATTCAGCCTTTTTCCACTTTGTTCCGGCTTACCAGTTCGGCTCGTCAGGATACTTCAGGAGGTGCTACTGTATGCAATCTATATTAACTGGGGATTATTCGTTTTTAATCTTATCCCCCTCCCGCCACTTGACGGATCCCATCTTTTACTCAACTATTTTAAGAAATTTCCTGCCTTATATGAAGCTATGTACAAGTATGGTTCCTATATCTTTTTCGGACTGATACTTGTAATGGTGATTACTAAGATCAACGTGCTCCCGATCGGACCTGTCATCGACTTTCTTACCGAAGGGCTTCTGACCCTTCTAAACGGACTATTTCCGGCATAGTTTCGCCCCTGTGTACACTGTGTAAAAATCCTAGCAGAATTCACAAAAACGTCATCAAATTAGTGTAGATCAATTTGCATTCAGATTGGAACCGGAAGTAACTGATCCATCAGGAACTTTGATCTAATTCTATATGGATGATTTAAGCATACTGCAGACCGACAGGTTTGAGGCTGCGAGGCAAAGGATGGTGAGGGTCCAGATAGTCGACCGCGGCGTGAGTGATGTATCTGTCCTGAGGGCAATGAGGAAGGTGCCGAGGCATCTTTTTGTCCCGAAAGAATATGAATCGGAAGCCTATGACGACAATCCGCTTCCGATAGGATACGGACAGACAATATCGCAGCCTTATATAGTCGCATTTATGACTGAGGCTGTGAAGCCTCCGGCAACTAAAGAAAGTCGCCCTTGAGAGTCGGCACCGGGTCAGGGTATCAGGCAGCAGTTCTTGCCGAGATTGTTAAGCCAGGTATACAGTATTGAGATTGTTCCCGAGCTGGCGCTGGAATCATCGGAGACGGCTTAAGAAGCTGGGCTATAAGAATATCACGGTCAAATATGGCGACGGGTACCAGGGCTGGCCTGGAACATGCACCCTTTGATATCATTGTTGTTACCGCTGCTGCGGAGCAGATACCGGCGCCACTTATCGAGCAGCTGGCCGAGAAGCGGAAGGCTTGTTATACCTGTTGGCGCGCCGTTCTGCTAGTCCAGGAATTAATATTACTTGGAGAAAGAAGAATGGCAAGATCCACAAAAGCCGTCTTACTTTCGTAAGATTTGTACCGTTTAAAAGATTGTAGGGACATGCCATGGCATGTCCTTTCGACATG